>CAKSAM010000004.1 GCA_934436245.1 uncultured Acetatifactor sp. | reverse complement strand
CGAATAATAAAAAAGGTCGCAATGAGACTCTTTCGAGCGCCTCATTGCGACCTTTTCTGTACTATACACCTATTTTTATCATTTGTAAATATAGATTTTTCTTTGAATTATCAGATAATTTGTCAATTCCAATATTTATATGTCTATTGTCTGAAAACTATGTTAATTTTCTTTTTTATAGGCCCCTTTTCGTAATTGTGTTCCCATTCCCATCCAATGAATTGCATGAATACCGTAAACAGCATGCCCAACAAATTAAAGGAAGTGTGCAATAGATTTTGATTAGGTGTCTGAGTAGAAAGCATCTATCAGAAAAATAAGAAATTTTTATTTTGGGGGAGGTGCTTTCATTATTAATTTCAAGGCAAATTGGCTATTCACAATGACTTTATCAAGTGCTAAAATATAGGTATCACATAAGAGGAGCCGAAAACATGAATGCAATATTAATCATTGGTGGTAGTGTTCTTTTGGGAATTTTGCTTGCTTTACCAATCATGTATGCTTCAAGAAAACAATTAGAACAACTGCAACGATACTGGAATGTTGAAATTGGTATGCCCGAAGAAGAAATGTTAGACATTATGGGCGAAGGTTATAACAGAAGTTTCCTAAAGAATAACCGTGTGAAATATGAGTGGCGCATTAACGCCACAAGTGTTGGCTCTTCATATAAAGGTACAAGTTTTAGGAGTTATTCTGGTGTAAAAAAGGTAACTATTTATACTAAAAACGGATTCGTTGAAGAAGTAAAACCATACAATGTGTAAGTTAAAAGGCACCACCCAATCAAAGGTAGTGCCTTCTCTCATTTCCGATTGGTATTAAAATTCTAAGATTTCAAAAGCTTTCAAATTTCCAAACCAAGCAATCGCTCAAATTGCATAAATATTCACGAAATATATAAAAATTCATGTTAGATTGAAATAATAGGCTTGGGGAACACTTTTCCGAAAAGGGAGTTTTATAGTGTATCTCCGGTACAACTTTTTTGAGTTTCTCCCCTATTTTTCCTGTTCCCGGCCATACACCTTGCTCATCAGTTTCTGATACAATGCAGAAAAGTGTCTGCTCTCCGCCATTGCGGTGCGAAGGGGTGCCAGGGTCAGTGCCATGGCTGCACGGTAACGGAACAGTTCTCCGGGCTTCATATACTTTGTTGTAATTTCCTTATGCTCTTCGGCACTGCGTTTTAAGTTTTCCTTTGTCTCAGAGTAGCCGCCACCTTCATAGGAGGATACCGTAAGTCCCAGATATTGCATGGGTGCCTTGGCCCGGTAATAACACCAGAGGAAATGTTCGTAATCTGCACGGATCCGGTATTTCGGTTCGTAGGGCTTCTGTCGGCACAAATCGGCGGCATAGAAGCAGGACTGGTGGCAGGGAATGTTGCGGTAACAGACAAAGCCACTGATACGAGGGGGGGCAGAGATTTTCGTATCTGTCTTAACGCTGTAGGTGTCACCGTAATAAATGCCCTGCAGCTTCATGGGATGCTGTTTCATATACTGTGCAGTATGCATCAATACTTCGTTATCATAGAAGAGATCTCCACAATTCAGAAACAGGAGATAATCTCCGGTCGCATGGGAAACTGCCTGGTTCATGGCCTCATAGATGCTGTGATCCGGTTCCTGATACAGGTGGATGCGGGAATCCCGGCGCATGGTATCTATGGAGCCATCACGACTGCCACCGTCTTTAACGATGATTTCCAGATCCGGGCAGGTCTGGCTTAAGATGCTGTCCAGGGTCTGATTCAGTTTGGGACCTGGGTTTAAGCAGACTACGATAATGCTGAATTTCATATGTTGCTCCTTTATATAATTCTTCCGCAGTCTCAAACAGGGTAAGGAACGCAGCACGTGCGTGCTTTAGCACGCTGCACTCATGTCGCAGAGCGTAGCGGCCTGCTTATCCTTACCCTGTTTTCGACTGCTGGGTTATGAAGTCCAGTTCAGTACAATTTATGAATGCGGTCAGAACTGATAACTAATGTGTTTTGTTATCTTATTAAAATATATTCTTCTGTCTGTGCAGGGTGATCAGGGATACAACTGCCACTACCAGGAATACCACGCACACGGGCCAGCTGACGAAGCCGGTGACGGCGATGGCAGTGTAGGACAGGCAGTAGGCAATGACATTGGATGCCACGTGGACGAACACTGACATTTTAAAGTCTCCGAAATACTCATAAGCATAGGCCATAAGGCAGCCGATGAGGAAGCCGTAGACGCCCTGGACATAGTTCATGTGGTAAACTCCAAAAATCAAAGCCGACAAGGCAATCGCCAGCTTCAGATCCAGGAATCTACGAAGATATCCGTAAATAATGCCCCGGAATAAAAGTTCCTCTGCAATAGGTGAAATGAATCCAAATACCAGAAGTCCCACCAGGAAATGTGCGGAATATTGCTGAGACACCACTTCTGTATAAGCTTCGGACTTATTGGTCACTCCAAGCAGTTCAAACAAAAGATTAAAACCGATCACTGCTCCGATGGTTGCGGTTATCAGCAAGGCATATCTGGCCTTTCCGTCTTTTTTCAGATGGCTTAAATGCATGTCATCTCTATTTTTACTGATCAGGAGTTTTGCCGTAGACCATACTGCCAAGGCTCCGCCAATGAATCCCAGTGCCGCTATGATACTGGAGACATCCCCGGAATATCCGTTATAGGCTCCGGTCTCATCCCTCAGGATCAACAGATCCACCAGTCCGCCGGTGGCTCCGGAATCCGCCAGTTGATACAAAAGTGCCAACAGTGCGTACTGCACTGCATTCCGTACCAAGATAAACATCAGGAACGAATACACCATCGTCCAGATTCTCTGGTACATGGGATTTTTCTTCTTATTGTCCGGTCTGCTGCCTGCCAGTTCCTCACTGCCGCGAAGGAGAAATTTCTCCAGTTCCTCTACAGATTGTACAATATAATCCGCTTTTGCTTCCTTCAATTCTTCCTTGCTTCCGTAACCGTAAGTCACGCCCACGCTCTCCACACCGAGAGCCCTGGCACCTTCCACATCAAATTTTCTGTCCCCGATCATATACACCTGATCCGGATCTGGAGGATTCTCTCCAAACAGCTGATGCAGGGTCTCCTGCACTACCTGATCTTTAGTCTCTCTTCTACCATCCAGCTCACTGCCTACCACTACCGTAAAATATTTTTTCAGATCAAAATGCTCCAGGATCCGCTCTACATATACCTGAGGTTTACTGGATGCCACTGCCAGAAAAAAACCTTTGGACTGCAGTTTTTTCAACATTTCCGGGATACCTGCATAAACTTCATTTTCAAAAAGCCCCGTATTCTGAAACCGTTCTCTGTATTTTGCAACGGCTTCCTCTGCCTGCCCGGCGGTAAAACCGTAAAATTCCATAAAGCTGTCCCTTAAAGGCGGCCCGATAAAGGGCTCCAGCTTGTCCAGCTCCGGTTCCTCAATGCCGAAGGAATGTAGCGCATACTGCACGCAGGTCGTAATTCCTATTTTGGGATCTGTCAGTGTACCGTCCAGATCAAACAACAGATATTTTTTCATTGTTATGTTTCTTCTTTCTGTTCTTGTTTGTTTTGCAAAACTAAAAGCTGCGGATCTTGTCTCCATCATCCTCGGTATTTTTCAGTGCCTTGATTTCCACATCATATCCTACATTGGCATTGACCTGCACATGAACAATATCGCCTACTTTTCTGCCAAGCAGCGCTTTGCCGAGAGGAGATTCATTGCTGATCAGACCCTCCAGCGAATTTCCACGGACCGTGGTCACGATCTTGTAATCTTCCTGTGTGCCGTCATCAATAAATTCCACAGTAACGGTATTGTTGATTCCCACCTCATCCACAGCGGAGTTCTCAGAAATAACCTTTGCAGTGCGGATCATTCTCTCCAGGTAGCGGATTCTGCTCTCATTCTGATTCTTGTACTTTTTTGCCGCATAGTATTCAAAATTCTCACTAAGATCACCGTGCGCTCTGGCTTCTTTTACATCCTCAAGTGCCTTGGGGCGCACTACCAGTTTACGATATTCGATCTCGTCTTCCATTTTTTTAATATCACTGGGTGTTAATTCGTCGTACATAGTTTCTCCATTCCTATCTGTTCACTTACTTATTTCATTTCGCATCAGGGCTTCCACAGGTTCTGTCACAGAGTATCCCACATTTTATAACTGCATTGCATAAATCACAGCAAGAGACAGAATGATCTGTATAATTGCAAAACGAAATACAGTCTGTGTATTGGACCAGTCCCACACCTTGCGCACATGATCATGCAAAGGTGTACGCACATTTTTCAAAATATGGATTTTCAAAAAGCGAAGCAAAGAAACCTTCAACAGTCCCAATCCGCCGTCCAGAATCAGTACCAGTGCCAGCGGAATAAATAAAAACGGGCAGCCGCTCTTTAAAATGGCAATACTGATAAACAATCCCATGGCACGGGAACCCGCATCTCCCATCATAAGCTTGCTGGGGGTGGCATTATACCAGAGATATCCCAGAATACATACTGCAAACAGCAGGATCAGGAAAGAATATGTCTCATCCACATCCTTCATACGATCCACAATATAGATGGACATGATCGTAATGATCGACAGGGTTCCGGACAGTCCGTCCACACCGTCGGAGCAGTTGGTCACATTTACAGAGGTCCATACCAGGATCACCGCCAGGATAGCAAACACTACGGGAGGCAGCGTGAATTTTACATGGAACAGTGCCAGCTCCACCACATTGGAATTATATTTCAGGAACGTAATCGCTGCCAGTGCTGCCACGCACAGATCCAGAAATCCTTTTTTATATTCCCCCCAGGGCGTTTTAGACGCATCATCCAGGAATCCGGTCATCATGCACACTACGATCAGCAGAAGATAAATCACCAGCTCTGCGCTGAGCGGTGCAAATATCAGTACGGACGCCACAAAAGCCAGCACAAAAATAATTCCGGCGCCTCGCGGTTTACCGGCAGACAATTTCCCGTCATGAGCAAATTCTCTTCCGGCATCCTTGGGCAGATACTGACTTAATTTTGATGTAGCAAGTACAGTGGCTCCAAAAGCAAAAAGAATTCCAAAAAAAGCAAGGAGCGAACTGCTCCCCTCCGGCAAGATCATCTGCAGCATACTATCCCTCATTTCCACACAGGATGCATTCATATGATACTCCTGTGCTGTATTTTTCTGATAAATCCAGAAGCATATTCACAAAATAAACACCTCCGGACAGATACAAAATATTTTAACACAAATATCCGGGAATCTCAAATGCTTTCCATACATTTGACAGTTCCTCCACAGTGGACTACTATATTCTTATGAATGTTCTCAGGAAAATAGCCATAAAAGGAGAATTACCCTATGATGATCCATAAAATAGAACCACATAAATATTATCCGGAGTTCCGCGATCAATATCCGAAGACTTCCGATTACCTGCTGTTATTCGATGGAGAGAAGGTCTACCTGCCCTCAGCGGATGTTGTGAATCCTTCCACAGGCACAGACCCTTCGGATCACCGTCCGTTATATCTCCCCACTTTTGAGGAAGTACACAAATTATTAAGAATCCGTCAGCCTATGGAACGGTTTTTCTTAGATTGTGAATATCTCTTTTCCATTGATGATAAGGCTTTCTATCGCAAGACCACAGACGACGCCGGTGCTCTCATGCTCCCGGAAAGTGACCTTTATTCGTCCGGGGTGTTCCGTAATTTTGTCCCGGAATATCTGGCATTCGCCGGGATCACCGCTACACAGATCAACCGTTTTCGTATGGACCGGAAATTCTGCGGCCGCTGTGGACATCCCACGGTTCCCAGTACTACGGAACGAGCCTGCATCTGCCCGGAATGTGGTCAGATTGAATATCCCAAGATCTCCCCGGCAGTTATTATCGCCATTGTAGATACCGAAAGGGACAAAATCCTACTGACCCGTTATGCCGGCGGTTCTTATCGTCACTGGGCACTGGTGGCTGGTTTTGTGGAAGTCGGTGAGACTTTCAAGGGGGCAGCCCGTCGTGAGATTATGGAAGAGGTTGGTTTAAAAGTCAGTGATCTGGTCTATTACAAATCCCAGCCCTGGTCTTTCAGTGATTCCGCTATGATCGGCTTTTTTGCCAGACTGGACGGCGCCCCTGCCATTACATTGCAGGAATCAGAACTCGGTGAAGCAAAATGGTTCTCCCGGGAGGAAGTGCCTGATCTGCCATCCACTATCAGTGTCGGTCAGGAAATGATCAACTTATTCAAAAACGGTGGCGATCCATTCTGTCAGTCGTGATCATACACAAAATGAACCCGGCGGAGCTCAAAAAAGCCCCTGTGGACAAGTCGTCAGACCTGTCCACAGGGGCTGTCTTATTATAATAATTTTGACTTATATCGTAACGATCACACCACCATCATTTGCATACATGCTGCTGACACCACGGGCGTCCATAATCAGGCAATCTTCGAACTCTGCCTTTTCCATGAGAAGTTTCTTCACAGTCTCTGCACGATCCGGAGCATTACAGTGTGTGATCATCAGAACACGGTTCTTCGTATCTTTCACTTCCTCCAAAACAATCTCAGCCATTCTGCGAAGTGCTTTCTTCATACCTATACTCTGGCCTCTCTGCACGATACTGCCCTTATCTCCGGCCATGATCGGTTTAATGTTCAATGTGGATGCCACCAGTGCCTTTACACCGGTCAGTCTTCCGTTCTTTCGCAGTGTTTCCAGATTATCCAGAACAAAGTAGGTATACACATTGCTGCGGAATACTTCGATCTGCTTCACAATTTCTTCAAAGGAAAGTCCCTGCTCCTCCAGTTCTACCAGTTTCTTTGCAATCTGGGTCTCACCACAGCTGGCGGATTCGGAATCAATGATATGGATCTGCTTCTTCCCGTATTTTTCACGATATAAGTTCATTCCCAGTACCGCACTGTTGTAGCTTCCGCTGAGGTGAGAGGATAATGTGATCACATACACGTGCTCCGCCTCTGTATGATATGCTTCCCGAAATCTCTCCGGAGAGGGGCATGCAGACTTAGGACACTGTGGAGATTCTGCAACCTTTTTCAAAAATTCCGCCTGATCGAAATTCTCGTCGTCCTGGATCTGGTAGTCTCCCACTTCCAGTCCCAGCGGAACGATCTCGAACCGGGGATCCTGCAAATATTCTTCCGGCAATTCACAACAACTGTCTACTACAATTTTAAAACTCATAACACCGTCTCCACTTTTTCGTTCTCAAATATCATACTGATCATAGTATTACTATTTACATAATTTGCTATTCATTCTATCGCATGCAGAACCATTGCATGTAGTTTTGCATACCACATATAATAGCACGTAAGTCATCATTCGTAAAGGGGAAACAAAATTTTTCTTTTTCAATTTTTCTTTCTCACTTAAAGAGTTCTTTTTTTATCATCCTGTTTCTTTCATGTGCCTCTTCAACAGCTTCATCTAAATTTTCAATTTTTCCAGTCAAAGTGCCTCTCTCTAATGCAATTTTATCTCCTGTTACTCTATTTATGCTTTCAGCTAACGCCTCTATATCCTGCTGTAATCCAATTCCTCCTGTATGTCCAAACGCCTGATTAATTTCGCTTGGAATTGCTCTAACGGTATGTCTGTCACCACATTCATGCCATGTCAGATTATTGGTTTTCATGTAATCATCCACATCTTCTCTGGATATTCCAAGTCTCTCTGCTACAATATCGCTTGCCTGAGAAAATGTTCCTCCATTACGTCTAGTATCCATATGTTCTAAGTGAACATGCCCTTCTGCTGTTTCCTCTAGGTTTCCCCACTCTGATCCATATTTCTGCTGCATGAACTCACTTACGCTCTCATTTGTAAATTCCTGTTCAAAGGGAGTAAAATCTGGTTCCCTGTGGCTATAGTTCACAATATCCGTGCCATATTTTTCTTTCATATGTTCTGAAAATTCCCTGCCTGTATAAGTGATATCTGAATTAGATGCTTTATCGTGAATTTTCAATTCTGAATCCCCTCTAATCCGACAGTTACTTTCTCCCGGAGTGCCTTCCTCCAACCATTCCACACGCCCAGCAGACGGAAGCTTTTGTTTTGTAACATTTTGCTGCAAAACATCTCGCATAATATCTTCCATTTCCAGTTCTTCAGACTCTTCCTCTTTCTCTAATTCCTCTGGAAGTCCCTCTTCTTCCTCCAATTCCTCGGGAATCTCCTCTCCTTCCTCCAGTTCCTCGGGAATCTCCTCTTCTTCCTCCAGTTCCTCGGGAATCTCCTCTTCTTCCTCCAGTTCCTCAAGAATATCCTCTTCTTCCTCCAGTTCCTCGGAAATATCCTCTTCTTCCTCCAGTTCTTCGGGAATATCCTCTTCTTCCTCCAGTTCCTCGGGAATATCCTCTTCTTCCTCTAATTTCTCAGAAGAATCCTCTTCTTCCATTTCTTGCGTTTCTACTTCAAGTCTCCCGTTTTCCACAGCATCCCGAAGATTATTCAATGTATCTACATCTTCTGTTTCATCGACAAGTTCATCCAAAATTTCCCCGGTTACACGCAACTCCGGCTCTGATGTTTCAGTTTCCTCTGTTGATTCCTCTACATCTACCTGCAGTCTTCCACTTTCCACAGCATCTCGAAGATTGCTCAACGTGTCTACATCTTCTGTTTCCCCGATAAACTCGTCCAACGCTTCCTCTGGAATACTCATTTCTGGTTCTAATGCTTCCGTTTCCTCTGGTAGTTCCTCTGTATCTACCTGCAATCTTCCACTCGCTACAGCATCTCGCAAGTTATTCAGTGCATCTACATCTTCGGTTTCTTCCAAATATTCGTCAAGAACTTCTTCTGTTATATTTAGCTCAGGCTCCGTTTCTTCCGCAATCTCTAATACTTCCGGCTCTATCATTGAATCCTCAGCTAATTCATCCGCCCGTAAATCATCCGGTAATTCCAAATCGCTAATCTCATCAAAGTCATCCAACCCTTCCGCCTCTGTATTTGAATCCATATCAAAATTGGTATCTATATCCGTATCAAAATAGTCGTCAGTTCCTTCAAAGGTATCGCCTATCTCCACTCCAAGATCATCTTCGAAATCATTATCCATTTCTGCTCCAAGATCGTCCTCCAGTGTGCTGTCGATGTCCTCTCCAAGATCGCTGTCTGTTTCTATGCCCGTGTCAACATCAATATCACATTCCACATCCATATCTGCTCCGCAATCACTATCAAAATCACACATGAGCCTTTCCTTTCCTAAACGTCTTTATCTTCTTTCGAATTTTCTGGTTCCCGATATAATAAAATCTGTTTTTCCTTTTCAGAAAGCGTAAACGAAAACTCTGTCTCACACTTACGGTATAGCTTTATCTTTGTACATATTTTCAAGCGTTCTACATCGATATCCGCATATTTATCCCATTCTTCCTTCATGAGTTTCGATAAATGATATATCAATTTTTTTGCATCCGTAACATCTTTGATAGAAGCACGATATTTTTCCAGGACAATATTAGCAATGTAATCTGCATTCGAACGCACCTTGAAATCACAAGTCTCCGCACAATATTTACACCGGTTGCATTCCTGAAACGGCTTCAGTAATTCCAAATGTTCCTTCCAGTAGGTTGCTCTTTCTGCTACCTCTTCATTGGAAACGCTCAGACGAATCCCCTCCTTTTCCCGGATATCCTCCGTCATCACTAACTGTGGCATATCAAGTTTGCTATAATATATGTAAGCCTCTCCCGGTTTTAATTTAGATAAACGATTTTCTTCATCTTCACCCATATTCGTGCTATCTGCTATCAGCTCTTTTTCGATAGATTGTACCAGCCGGAAGGATACCTTGATGTCTGTATTGGCAACCACCTCCCTGCTAACCTTGGTAGGTGACTGATCCGCAATAATAATACTGGTACCGTAGGAACGGATCTCCGCAATCATATCTTGTAAGGCCTTCACTGTTGTTGCTTGTGAATTAGGACTTCCTTCTCCTGTATCCGCACTACCTCCTCCCAGCAGAACATGCGCTTCATCTATTAATATTGCATTTTTTAGTTCACCATCACCGACATGATTATGTTTGGTATACAGGCAAATATTAATTAAAAGTAAAGCAATAATCAAGGATTTCTGTTCCGCATTGTCTATTGCATTGAGTTCTAATACAGTAGGCTGCGTTAAAAGATCCTCAATTGGTACCGTGTTGATACTGTCATATATATTGCTGTTTTGCTCAATCAGATTAGACAGTCTCAATAATCCAGCACTTTCTAAATTTCCCTTGACCTCTTTACTGTAATTTGTATTTTTAAGCAACTTCTGGAATACGATAATAAATTCATGCAAACCAAACAGTGTGACATCCGGATCTCCTGCTATACTATAATCTTTCCATCCATACTGCATATAGCAGGTCCTGATTGCTTTTAAGAAAATCATATCCAACGGTGAAGGCATAGAAAATGCCGCCTTGAACGCACTTGCAAGGCTGGGAATATACTGTTCGATCCGGATTCCTTTCGGTGGTATAAAAGGATTAATGACAAAAGGACAAACTGCGTTATTACCCGGTGTAAAAATCTGCAATTCAGGTAAGGCATCGATCATCGCACGATATTCTGTTTTTGTAGGTTCAATTGCCAAAAATGGAATTCCTCTTCTTGCAAACTGTAACAGCAGATTCACTGAAAATGTAGTCTTGCCGGAGCCCGGGGTTCCCACCACCAATGCATGTTTGGTAAATGATTTTTCAGGGCATCCTATCATGATTTTTAATGAATCATTCGTAATCAATCTACCAATTTGAACATTCCGTTCATCTACAACGTCCTTGGAAAATTGTTCCTGCGCCTGTAATACCTGATTACTTTTCAGGGCAGTCATTGTCTTTTCATATAATGGCAGCCGATAAAAGCTTGCTGCTTCCTCCGCTGTTATCATATAAGGAAGTCGGAAAAGTCTTTGTGCCAGTGGAATTGCCGCCTGAATTTTTTTATTACGATAATAGTGCATCAAGCGTGTATTTACATTCCAAACATAATATGGAAAGTGCTTATCCAGATCAATTTTTTCGGAAGTCAAGTCTATACAGATTGGATCGCATTTGACAATTTGCTCTTTTCCACTCTGCAAATGACTGATTACCTTTGTTGCCAGGCTTGCACAACATGCCCTCTCTCCAAATACCAGAATGTTATAAAGAAAATAGGGTTCATTCCTGCGTTCGTTATAATAATTATAAGCTTTTAATGGTTCTCCTGCTGCCGAATCACGATAAAGTTCTCTGTTGATCATCATGCCTGATGTAATTCTTCCCAATTCACCAGATACCTCATTGATTATCGTAATTTCTTCTGTCGTCATTTGAACCGGAAACAGTTGGAAACTTACACAACAATTCTCCTGTTGACTCAATCCGGAAATCAATGCATTAAAATTGGAAACATTGTGCCCGGGAATCACATCACAAAAATAATATGGATATATGGAATTGGCATTTCCAAGGCATCTTTCACTTTTAACCACGGAATATGCACAACTGCCATCCACTTGGCCTAACATATTCGTCAAATTTTGAGTTACGCTTTCCTCTGTCAGAATTCCGAACTGCATAGCAGATAAAGTTGTGACATAGTTTCTCTCGATATTTTCCAGCATATAGGCAATGCTTTCTTTATCCGATCCCAACTTTCGCAGTACGCAAAAAATACGTATTTTAGAACGAAAAATTTGATTTTCTGCTTTCTCTGTCAACCAAAGCAGTTCCAGACATACATCCCGGCTCACCATTCTATGTGTTTCGGACAATATTTGTTGAAATGTATCTGCAATTTTTTCACAATTTTCCTGCAGATTTGTATTTCCTGAAATACTGCCGGGAAAAGAAGATATCTCAAAAACACTCATGCCTAAATATCTATTATCTGCCAATTCGTAATAACATATACCCATGTTATGCACCTATAACCTTTTTTCGTAATTCCTTTAGTTCATTGGGAACATCTTTTTGTATACCATATTTGCTACATTCCAAGGCAAACAATACTTCCGTTAATTGTTCTTTATCAGTTTGCTTATACAAATTGCACTCAGAAATTTTATTTTTATATTCTTTTATTATTTCATTGCATTGTTGCATTTTCTTTTCAAGAATATCCAATTGTTTCTGATCTTGTTCAGAAATACATACTGGTTTCTCCATAATCTGCTTCTGAGAATCCATAGATATCTGAAACCTGCTTTTTTCATTCGATTTTCTAATTAACATTAAATATATCACCGTCACTACACCACATATTTGTATAATGCGCCCTAAAAAAGTATAGTGAGCAACAATATTCCCCCCAACTAAACTTACTAATAATAAAACAGCCAGTATAACCAGGATTTTTCTCGATTTTCTTTGCCGCTCCTGTGATAATTCTGCTAATCCCTTTTGATACTGGTATTCCTCCTTTCTTGCTTCTGCCTCCTTTTCATATTTTCGGCGAATATATCTTTCCGTCCGATATAGCTGATCTATTTGTGCGGACTGTTCACCTATATTTTGGTTATATTTTTTTATAATCTCATCTACATTATGTAATTCATCATTTATCCATTTCTCAGAATCGTATTTTTTCATGGTTTCAAGATAATCTTTTAGTTTTTCTTTATAAAAATCATCATCTGCAAGTTCTCTAACATACCCAAACCACTTCACAATATCATTTTTACAATCGTCTTTTTTTATTGTAAAATCCCCAGTGTTTGCTCTAATTAATCCCCACCAGCCACGATAATCCTCTGGATACAATTTGGTTATATTCTGATATACATCTAATGCAGTTCTATAATCGCACAAACGCATATATGTCTCTGCATTATGCAATAACCTTTCTAACGATTGCGTATTGTCATATACAGCATTACTTGTTACCATGTTATTTGCCGTTTTAGCTTGCCGTACTACTTTTTCAATTCCTCTTAACAAATCCTGTTCAAATCCAATCCTTCCCATATCCTGGCTTTGTAAAATCTGAAATTCATCCGGCAATTCATCTATTGTGATATCCCTAAAACATGGAATAAGCAGCTTCTCTGAGTTTTCTCTCATCATAGTAAGAAAGCGGCTCCATTCATTTTTCACCCAAGGTGCCATAAATTCATCTCTTTCTGTTCCAATTACCAGCATTACCTTAGACGAATTCAATGCCGAATAAATATAAGGCTCATATTTCTGTCCTAATTTATCCTCCAAAGATATTCTGGAGAAAAATACACGATAACCGTCCTTCGTCAAATGATTATACACATCCTGTGCCAGCACAGAAGATTTCGTTCTTTCACCATTAGGTGTCTTTTCCTTATAGCTGATAAAAATATCATACGGTTCTTCCTTTTGGGCAATCCTCAGAATTTCTTTCTGAATTCGATCAATTTCTGCTGCTTCTTTCTCATACAGGTTTTTCTGTGTGTAATCCGCATGTTCCAGCGCCATCTGATAGTCAGTATCCTGCTGGATCGGCTGTGCCTGCATACGATTAATCGTAGGTTTTCTTTCTTTGGTTGCCGGGTCTTCCACATACTCTATTCCATACCGGCAAAGAACAATTGACCAATACGTTTCTGCATCATTACTGTCTTCATCTAAAATATGCTCATAAATAGCCAGTGCCTTATCAAACTCACAATTTTGACGATAATGATTTGCCCTATTAAACAAGTTTGCTCTTTTCTCATCATCTGTGGACGGCACAGTCTGCTGCGTCCCACAATATTCACAAACCGCTGTTTTTTCACCTTCCCGAATATTCAGATTGCCACCGCACATTTTACATTTGTACACTATCATTTGATTTTATTCCTCTCCTACATTTCTACATTTACAGCGTGATATTTTCTTGCATCTTCATATATTTGTTGACGCAGCTTCATTTGTTCATTTTCTGACTGTACAGTCTCATCTATATTCTTAAGATCCATTGCTGCCCATATATTTGCGAGTTGCTCCACCCCATACCTTTCGTATTGCTTACATAAATCTATGCAGTTACTAATACTTTTTTCTTCCTTGATATAGGGATCCTTTGCTAAGGTAATTTGCCTTATCTTACTATCATATTTCTGTTTCTCTTCTTGTTCCTTCTGTTGTAGGTCACACATTCTTTCATAACTATTTTGGCTCCACATCTCATGTTGTTTTACACTTCCCTGCTTTTTGATCCATTTAACTCCTATCACAAATAGTACGATACCGGCCACAAAAAGGAACATACAAAATTCTGTTAATGCCCCAGTGGCACCTGAACCAATCAACAATGATAAAACAGAAATAATCAATAGCATTCCTATGCCAATTCGATATGTCCGTATATCGTCTGCCTTTCCAGCATGATAGTGCATCGAATCTCCTTCTTTTGATATTTCATTTTGCAAACGCTCTAGTTCTCTCTCATATTGTCTTTTAGTAGTCGTCAATTCATTATCGCTTCTTTGTTGATCATTTTTTACATCTCTTATTATATTTTTATAGTACTCCTCAAATTGTATAATCTTATCAATTTCATCCTTTGCCTGTACTTTGGATATTTTTCTGATAAAACTGCCATATTGACTTATCATTTGGTTATATTCCATAGTATTTGCCAGCTTTTTCACATATATCATCCATTGATTCCATTCATATAGATGACTATAGTCATCTATATTGAATCCTCTGGTAGCTGCAACAATTCGTCCCCACCATCCTTTATAATCTTCCGGATAAAGTTCTGTTATCTTCTGATATACTTTTTGTGCATCCTCATAATTTCCCAGTCGAATATATGTTTCTGCATTTTGCAGCAATCTCTGTAAAGATTCACCATTCCCTGATGTAGTTATGGATTGTCCTACATTTCTATTTCCAGTCTGCATTGCCATTATCTTTTCAATGCCATGCAGTAAATCCTGATCTGCCCCTACTTTAGCCATATCCTGACTCTGTAAAGGTTGAAATTCATCTGGCAAATCATAAGGATCAATATTACGAAAACAGGGAATTAATACCTTTTGTGTATTCTCATGCATCATGTTCAAAAAACGAACCCACTCATTTTTTACCCAAGGCGCATTAAATTCTTCTTTTTCTGTTCCGACCACCAGCATCACTTTTGCTGAATTCAACGCAGAATAAATGTAGGGTTCATACTTCTGCCCTAATTTATCTTCTAATGATATTCTAGAAAAAAATACACGATATCCTTCTTTAGTCAGCATCTGATAAATATTCTGTGCCAATACAGAGGATTGTGTGCGTCCACCATCTGTTGCTTTTTCCTTGTAGCTGATAAAAATATCATAGGGTGATTCATTGTTAGCAATATTCAATATCTCTTTTTGAATCTCATCGATTCCTACTGCTTCCTTTTCGTAAAGAGATTTCTGCATAAAGTCGGCATGTTCCAATGTCATCTGATAATCTGCATCTTGAAGAATAGACAGAGACTGCACTCGATTGATCGTAGGCTTCCTCTCTCTTGTCACTGGATCTTCCACATATTCTATTCCATATTTACAGAGCACAATAGACCAGTATATTTCTGCATCATTGCTATCTTCATCCAAAATATGTTCATAAATTTCCTTTGCTTTATCAAATTCACTATTCTGTCGAAAATAGTTGGCACGATTGAACAAATTTGCTTTTTTCTCATCATCCGTAGACGGAACAGTCTGCTGTGTCCCACAGTATTCACAAACTGCTGTTTTTTCACCTTCCCGAATATTCAAATTGCCTCCGCACATTTTGCATTTGTACACTATCATAAGATTTTATTCCTCTCTTACGGTTTCTTATTCTATATTGTCAGTCTTATCCATAGGTTACTTTAGAAGCTTGCACTTTCTGTTTCTATCATTTATTAAAATTACAATTTCCCGAACCGTCTTTTTTACCAGTTCAATATCCGAATTTTCGACTCCATCCGTAAGTTCACTTACTTTTAACGTAATTTGCGTCTCCACACCTGCCAATGCCTCATTTGACATCGGATCTGAGTAGCGTACTGCCTCATACACTTTATTTACTTCGTCTCTGATCTCAGGCAGTTGACTTCGTGCTAACAATGACTCAGTGTCTACAGTGAGGGAACGAATAAAAAATGTCTTGTTTTTCACTTTCACATCGATATCACTAACTACAGAAGACGCCGTTTGAGCCAAGGCTGCGCTGATTCCCCCAAAGACAACCACCAACAGACATATTATAATTCCAAGCCAAACCGGAAACTGGGGAATTGCCATACAAAGAACTCCCACAATCATCATTGCAATCATAGTACTGTAACTAATTTGCAACAGTGGAATATTATAAAATGTCTTTGTCAGATCATCCTTAATTGCATACCATCCAATTCCAAGCTGTGCTAGAAAAAATACCATGATAAATGCATATCCAACCCAAAAGGCTCCGCCAAATTTGCTCATTCCTGCGACCTCATTCGGCGTAATAAAAATGATTACATTGAAAATTGCAACTACAACAATCCATACAACAACATACATCTTAAATTTTGAATTCATAATAATAGTCTCCTTTTTACAATTCATTTAACAGTTTGTTTTTCTGAGCGATAAATTCCTCTTCTGTAAGCAATCCCGCTTCTTTCATTAGATTAAGTTTTTCCAGTCTTTTCTTAAACTGTGACAAATCATCTGTTACAGCTGATGCATTATCTATATTTGACGGTTGTTCGAGATTTACTGTTGATGGCTGTTCTGTTTGATCAGTCTTTAAATGAATCATTCCCGGAATATCTGCTTCATTCTGCACAGATGAAGCAGGTGTGTTTATGTTCACTGCTCCGCCAATAGGTTCCATTAATCCGCCCATTGTCTGGTTTGCAATATTACTTACTGCACTACCAAATGCTCCACCAACCCCGAATCCCATACCAATTCCCATTGCAGCATTCCTTAGGTCTGAGCCACTGCCTTCATTACGAGCAATATCACCCATGACATCAAAACCTCGCTCCTCTTGGTATGTATACCCTTCCTGCGCTCGTTTCGTAGCCATCGCCTGAGATTCTATTATTGTCTGCTGGGCTTTTGTCTGTGTTTTAATGAGTTCAACATTTTGTTGGATTTGTGCATCTCTAATATCTGCATACGCTCTAAAATGTAACTCTTTGAATTTCTCATATTGAGGTTCTCCATCTGGCTTGAGTACGGATGTCACAAAAAATTTCTTTAATGAGACGCCATATTCTTCAAAATCAGGAATCAATAATGTTCTTAGAGTCTCTGAAAATTCAGACAAATGTTCATCTACTTCAAAAATACTAATCTTTTGCGTTCGCATGGTCTGCGCTATATATGACTTTACCCTCGTCATTAAAAAAGCTCTGAAATAATCTACCAGTTGCGCCTGACTTAGATGATTTTCCGTTCCTACCAGTTTTAATAATAATTTTCTGGAATCGGATGCCTGCAATGTCATTTCGCCGCAAGCTCCTATGGAAAGCATAAAACCATATTGTGGATCCATATATTCTACTCTGGAATCGGTTCCCCACTTGATTGCCATTTGTTCCGTTTTATTAATAAAATACACTTCGCAGTGGAATGGAGTCTGATCTCCAGTTACACGATTCAGAAATTTGCCAAGCATAGGAACATTCTGCGTTTCCAATGTATATCTGCCCGGTCCAAACAGATCCAATGCCTGTCCATTCATGAAGAAAATGGCTTCCTGTGATTCATGAACGATCAACTGTGTCATGCTGTTAAAATCCTCTAAAGGACTTTTCCAAATAAACGTTGTATTATCGCCCTCATACTTTATTACTTCTGCTATTTGTGCCATATTAAATTCTCCTTTTGTATTTTGTAATATCTTTAGTGTTTATAATGTTCATTTTTGTATCTATAGTATACATTTCAGTGTCAATAATATCAATAGTCTGTTTATGCTTTATCACTATACTAATAGTATCAATGTGGAGGTATTAAGATGAGTTATATATGCGAAAATATAGGCGAACGCCTACGCCGCAGACGCTTAAATGTTGGATATACGCAGGAGCATCTGGCAGAACTAGCCGATATGCATCCCACTTACATTGGTCAGGTAGAACGTGGTGAAAAAAATATTACCATTGAAAGTTTGGAAAGAATATGCATTGCCTTGGATTATCCTATGGATGAATTGTTTTTTAATATTCACATCATGAATTCTTATAATCAGCATGCAAAAGAATGTTATGATTTGATAATCAATCAACCCATTGACGATCAGAAAAAGCTCTGTGTCATTATTGAAGATATCATAAGATATAAGGAGTAAAATATATTAACAACTATTTTACTTTCCCATCCTCTATTTTGTCTTGAATCACTACTTTTTCCATGCTATAATTCAACCAATATTTTCTTGAACATTATGTCCTGTTTTTTAGTTCTATAAGGAGTTCCCATGATCGCATTACAGATTACATCCATGAAGAATTTTATGAATCACCTGCTGGTAGCGGATACTTTCGATCCTTTCCTGCTGGAAGAGGCCACCGTCAGCACGGCTCTCACCGTTACCATTGACGGCCATATCAATAAGGACTTCTATCCCGCAGAGGAGCGGGGTGCAGACTGTATCCCCTGGGATCTGCAGTCCTGGAGCAAAATAAAAGGACTGTGCTTTGACCTGATCAAGGGAAAACACACTCCTTTGTATTTTAAATTCGTGCTTCACATGCAGCCCGATAAGGCAGCTGCCATGCTTACAAAAGCGCAGGTCGATCCTGACGTCATCCGGGCACTGGTATTAAATATCCGCTATGATGGGGAAAAGACCGTTCTCACCACCGGATGTGCTTACCAGGTATTCACTATGGATAAAAGCGCCGACACTGCATGGGACAAGGCGTTGAAAAAATATCTGGATATGAAAGGAATTTCCTATGAGGAGCTTTGATCACTCCTTCATCTTCGGTTTACTGAGCAGGCTTGCCAGATAACCGAAGATCAACGCTGCTGAAGTTCCCACAGCACCAGCCCTGAAGCCTCCGGCAAACAGTCCTAAGAATCCCTGTTCCTGCACTGCTTCTTTTACACCTTTCATTAATACATTTCCAAAACCTAAAAGGGGTACGCTGGCACCGGCTCCCGCAAAATCCTGAAAAGGGTCATACCAGCCAAGTGCACTGAGTACTGTACCGGTAACGACTAAAAGCACCATAATCCGTCCCGGCATCATCTTTGTCTTTTCCATTAATATCTGCACCAGTGCGCAGATCAGACCGCCCACCCAGAAAGCATTGATATAATCCATCCTCTGCATTTCCTCCTTACTATCTGTTAAGGACAGTCTCTGCACTTTTGCTTAAAATTATGCGTTCTTTCTTTATACATTCTTTTTGCCAAAGCGGAACCATTCCGGCGGAAGCTGTACCAGTATCACCGCTGCAAACACAATGACGCAGCCTGCGATCTGTCTGCCTGTCAGAGTCTGATCCGTGCTTAATAAGCCAGTCTTATAAGCGATCCACCCGGAGATCGTGGCAATGACAGATTCCAGACTCATGATGAGTGCTGCCACTGTGGGATTCAGTCCCTTCTGACCTACAATCTGTAAAGTATAGCCCACGCCGCAGCTTAAGACACCGGCATACAACAGAGCTCCCAGACCTTCCCGGAGCTGGCCGAAGGTCGGCTGCCCACAGATCAGTGCTCCGATGCAGCAGACTACACCGCACACCGTGAACTGGATACAGGATACTACAGCTCCGTCGATCCTTGCAGCATAATGATCTACCGTCATGATCTGTATGGCAAAGGCAATGGCACATAAAAATACCATGATATCCCCTGCTCCCAGACGAAGTGACTCCGTCATGCAGAGCAGATACATTCCCACTGCTGCCATGGCTGCTGCCGCCCAGACTACAGGAGCTACCTTTTTCTTTAAAAAGATACCGAACATGGGTACAAAAATGATATATAACGTTGTGATAAATCCCGCCTTACCGACACTGGTGTATTTAATACCGAACTGCTGCAAGGTACTGGCGATCGTCAGGAAAATGCCACACAACAGTCCTGCTTTCACATTCAGTTTCCAGTCAAGGGGCACAGCTTTGTCCCCTGCAATCTTTCTGCTGATCAGAATATACACCAGAATGCTGACAGCACCGATCAGGGATCGGACGCCGTTAAACGTAAACGGATGCATGTAGTCCATGCCCTTACTCTGGGAGACGAACGCCATGCCCCAGATAGCAGCCGTTAACAACAGGATCAGGCTGTTTCTCGTAGTTTTTGCTCTTGTATTTTCCATAGTTATTTTTTCTGTTCCTTATATTTTTCGTTCTTTATTTTTTCGTCCCTTGTTGCCTTACGTTTATGGAATCTTGTCAGGGCTGTTTTTTATATCTCTCAGCGATCTCTGCCACCACATCCCGCAACATTTTTCCGCTACAGTCTATGATCAGATCCGCATATTTTTCATACAAAGGAGTTCTCTCATCATACAGATCCTTCAGTGTCTGCCCAGGCTGCAGGGTCACACCTCTGGCATTCAGATCTCCCAGACGCTGTTCCACTTCCTCATAGGGAAGCTTCAGATATACCACGGTGCTGATGTCCCGCAGGTGCTGCATGCCTTCCGGCTCGTAGCAGGCGCTTCCACCGGTGGCAATAATGCTGTTCTCCAGATCTAAGGACGCATTCACGTCGCTCTCAATCTGCCAGAAGCCTTCCACACCGTATTCCGTGATGAGTTCGTGCAATAATTTGCCGTGTTTTTCCTGGATCACCAGATCCGAATCCACAAAACGTCTGCCCAGGCGCTTTGCCAGAACCACTCCTACTGTACTTTTTCCCGAACCCGGCATTCCGATCAGGGTAATGTTATTTTTCATAAGTTTCTCCTGTCTATACATCTATACATAAGAAAATCGCCGCCTGTAAGCGACGATCTTCCGTCTCATTCTTCTTTATAACCTTCCTGGCGCCCCATTTGCAGAACTGCCTCTGCAGGGCTTTACTGAATATATACCTGCATGTTATTTGCCCATGGTGGTTACTTACACTTTATACTTCCGCAATAACTTCCACTTCACACAGTACGTTCTTGGGAAGGGTCTTGACCGCTACGCAGCTTCTGGCAGGATTCTCGGTAAAATATTTCGCATAGACCTGATTGAAAGCTGCGAAATCACCCATGTCTGCCAGGAAACAGGATGTCTTGGCTACTCTGGTGTAGTCGGTGCCTGCTGCCTTTAACAGCTCGCCAATGTTCTTCATTACCTGCTCAGCCTGTTCTTCAATCGTGGTGCCGTGGATCTCTCCGGTAGCAGGATCAATAGGGATCTGTCCGGATGCGAAAAAGATATTGCCCAGTACGATACCCTGGGAGTAAGGTCCGATAGCTGCGGGTGCTTTGTCTGTTGAAATCTTCTGTAACATAATATTCTCCTCTTTCTTGCTATAATTTAATTCTTTCTTAAATCTGTGATCTGTGCCTTGAGCCGCCTGCCTCCTGGCATGTTCCGAAATTCCTGCGGCATCTACAGCGTTTATTTCGTCATATCTACCTCCGGCTCATCAAATTCCGCCGTCACGTAGAATCCTCTGGAATTCTCCACGATATCTGCTACAACGCCATCCCGGTTCTTCAGGCGGTAACGGAAAGGGATATTCGGAGACATAGCCAGGGAAGGATCTATCGTATAGTAATAATTACTGGGCAGAAGTCCTTCCGTAACCGTGATCTTCTGTCCGACCTCTAGCAGTCCCGGTCGTTCCATCTTAAATTCTATCCTGCGCATTCTGACTCACCAGCCATTCCCGGCATAATATTTTTCGCCGTTTGAGGTTTATTCTAACAGTATCTTACACGGCTTGCAAGAGTGATTTCATTTCTGATTCTATGATTCCTTTAGATAATTTATTTTCCAATAACCTTTTCTGGAGGATCCCATTCTTTCAATATATCCTTTTCCCTTTAACTCTTTTAATCTGGCGGCTATTGTTTTTCTACTTACACCGGAAACATCTGCAAGCTGGGTAACTGTGTATTCAGGATGATTGGTAAGAATAACCAACAAATCGTTCACCTTATCGTTCACCTTATCGTTCACCTTATCGTTCACCTTATCATTCACCCTGTTGTCAATAAATTTTCCCGATCCTTTTCGATACATATTCACCCTGAAGTCTCCATCAAAATCGACAAGCTCCGGTTTCGGTAATCCATATTCCTCGCATGCTTTGTATAATCTCGGTATTCCAGTCCCCCACTTCTCTATGATTTTCATATAAGCAAACGCACTTGCGATTGCCGGATTTCTCGGCTTTGAATATCCTTCCATCATTTACTTTGTATTCTATATTCTTTGATTCACCGGAAAACAGCATATCTTCTGCCATGGATAATTACCTCCCAATGGGACACTGCATGTCCTATCTTCTTTATTGCCTGCACTTTTTTACATCATTATAAATATTTTACCATGCCCATTTCTAAAATACCATGAAATACTTAGACTTTTCTCTAAAAGAAATCAGCAGCAAATCATTTCTGACCTGCTGCTTTTCCCTATTTCACCACCGGGCTCTCCAATACTACCGCATGTGCGATCCCCGGTACACTTTTGCCTTCATTAAAACTTGTCTTACTGAGTAATGCGCCGGTAGGCAGGAACAGCACCTTTTTCCATTCTCCGGATTCCAGCTTCGGCAGAATATATGCTGCCAGAGTCACGGCACTGCAGCCGCAGCCGCTGCCACCGGCGTGGGTGTCCTGGGCATCTGCATCAAAAATCTCAATGCCGCAGTCCATATGTCTGTCAGCAATATCTATTCCTTTTTCCCGAAGCAGATCAATCAGCACTGTCTGTCCCACACTTCCCAGATCCCCGGTGATGATCCGGTCATATTCCCGGGGCTGCATATGAAAATCCTCCAGATGACGTTCGATGGTATCTGCGGCGGCAGGTGCCATACAGGCGCCCATGTTCATGGAATCTTTTAATCCATAGTCCACGATCCGCCCGGGAGTCATACCAGTGATGTAGGCTCTGCATTTCTGATCCAGCCCCAGGGCAAAAGCTCCGCTTCCTGTCACCGTCCAGCTGGCAGACAGCGGTCTCTGGTTCCCATAATCTAACGGAAAACGGAACTCCTTCTCCGCACTGGCAAAATGGCTGGAAGTCACACAGACCACATGATCTGCATACCCTCCTGCCACCGTCATAGCTCCCAGCGTCAAGGATTCCCCACAGGTGGAACAGGCACCGTAGACACCGAACAGGGGAATATTATAAGCCGAGATGCCAAAGGAAGTGGCAATGCACTGCCCCAACAGATCACCAGCGAAGAGATACGAAACATCCTCTGCTTTCCACCCGGCCTTTTCCATGGCCATGTAGACCGCATCCTTCTGGAGATTACTTTCCGCCTCCTCCCAGGTCTTACAGCCAAAGAGATCATCCTCTCCCACCATGTCGAACAGGGCGCCTAACGGTCCTTCGCCTTCCTTTTTTCCCACAATGCTGGCACCGGCGATCACACACACCGGCTGCGCCAGACGGATACTGCTTCTTCCCACTCTCTGATTCATAATTTCTCCTTCCATGCGATAACACTGCATTCTTTTTTGTCAGTGTTCCCGCATTTTGGAAAAATTATGATTCTAACAGTTCAGCCATGAACATATTTGCTCATGTGTTGAGCGCCGGTTCATGAGCAAAGGCCGTCACGAAGTGACGGACAATCGTGTTAGTGCGAATTTGCGAATGGCACAGGCCAAACTGTGATTATAAAAAGATTTCCTCCAGCGCCCCGATCACCTTTTGCAGCACTTCATCCTCCATATCGGAATAGTGGATGACCAGGATCCCACGGTATTTCTGTGCGTCCGCAAAGCAATACTCCGACAGGCAGTTGACCAGGATCCCTTGTTGTCTCGCCGCCCACTTGATCTCCACATCACTTAAATCTGTTCTCACATGCAGTAAAAAATGTGTTCCGGCATCATCCTGGTATATATGACTGATCTGATGCAGACGGGACTCCCGGAACATCCGGCAGATCCGCTCCCTCTGCCCTCTGTAGTCATTGATCAGTCTCCGGATATGACGCTCAAAATACCCCTGTTCCAGAAACGCCGCCATGGCATATTGCTCAAATCCGGATACTGTACAGGAATAGAAATTCATAGTGGAAATATACCGTTCCATCAGCTTCTCCGGCAGCACCATATAGCCGATACGCAAGGACGGTACCATGGTTTTGGAAAACGTATTAATATAAATCACTCTGTGATTACGATCCATGGACTGCATGGAAGGAACCGGCTTCCCCACCATGCGGAATTCACAGTCGAAATCATCCTCCACGATATAACGCTCCGGCTCCTCTGCCGCCCAGCGAAGCAGCTCCTGCCGCCTTCCCACCGGCATGACCAGCCCGATGGGGAAATGGTGTTCCGGCGACACATGCGCCACTGTAATACCCTTCTGATCCAGCTGTTCTACCTTCATTCCCTGTCCGTCGATGTCTACATAGTCCCATGCCACGCCGCCCACCTCATACAATTTTGTGATTTTACGATAGCCGGGATTCTCCACACCGAATTTTGCATTTTTCCCTAGCAGCTGCAGCAGACGGCTGTAGAGATATTCCGTTCCCGCACCCACGATGATATGATCCGGCGATACCTCCATGCCGCGGTACCGGTACAAATGCTCTGCAATGGCCACCCTCAGTTTTTCCACCCCGTTAAAAGGAACCGTCTTCAGCAGCGACGTATCGTAATCTGTCAGGGTCTGCCGCATGATCTTCGCCCAGGTGGCAAAGGGGAACTTATCATGTTGGATATTATTCGCCGTCAGATCCGCCAGATATTTCTCCTCCCTGAAACGGGTCACAAAGGATGCTTAAGGAGGAACACGCTATGAGACCCATTGAAAAATATGTAGAAGCTATGGAAAATAAAGATTTTGCCGGACTTGCAGAGTTGTTCACTCCTGACGGCATTCTGTGTGACTATTGCACCACCTCTGCTTCCCAGCAGGAGTATCATATCTACGGAAAGGAAGCCATCAACATGTTCTTCCGTAACAAGTTCGGTTTCCGCCGCTATTCCATTCTGGACGCTGAAGTTGTAAACGCAGAGCAGGCCGAGTTCATTGCCAACTTCGGCGGCTACAACATCATGGCCATTGCCACGGTTCGTGAGGCTGATGAAAACGGTCTGATCCAGAGACTTACCGTAAGACCAAAATAAATTCTGCCATCCCCTTATACTTTTCTCTATATAGAATGATGCTAGGATCAAAAGGTCTAAGCCCACATGAGCTTTCTCATAAGCGGGTGAAAGACCTTTTGCCCCCGACATCAACGAATCTTAATACAAAAGAAGCTGTCTATCAGATGTGGCTTATTGCTCGGGAGCGGTTCCTGAAATGACATAATTCGTTACCGCATATAATACTTCTCCATTGTACTCTACCCTCGACCATCCGGCTCCTTCACTGTAACCGGTACGGTGCAGATTGGTTCCATTGCGCACCTGGGTACGCACGGTACTCTCTCCTTCACTGGTGCTGGGTTCCGTCCGCAGATTGATCAGTTCCTTCGGCGTAATATAATCATCGCAGTCCGTGAAAACGATTACTCTGCCGTCCTGGGTACTGACACGATTGGGGTAGGTCGGCTTCGCCGGTGTCGTATAAGTAAGATCCGTAGTCAGATATGCAGAGACGGCGTAGACAGTCTGCCCGTTGTATTCCAGTCTGGACCAGCCAGTGGAATCATTTCTTCCCGTGCGGACCAGAGTCTCTCCGTTTTTCAACTGCCCTACTACATTTGCCTCATCTCCGGTATATGGCGTATTGCGGAGATTGATCACATCCTTGGCGGTGACGGTCTCGTTCACATCTCCGAACGTCATGGAATTTCCCTCCGCAAGAACATTCCCCTGGCTACCTGCTCCCGGAAGTTCTGTGTCCACCGATGCATCAGTGGGCTGCGGCTGTGCTTTTGGAGCCACCGTGGGTGTGGTCTGCGGTGCCTGTGTCGGTACTACTGTCGGCTCCGGGGCAGCCGTTTCAGAAACCGGTGTATTTTCCGGTTCTGCCGTCACCACTACTTCCGGCGTTGTCTCGACCTGTGATGTCTCTGCAAATGTCGGCGCTTCTATTGTGGTCACTGCTGCGATTTTCTTATTTTCCGTATCCCTGTCATGATGACTCAGTTTCCATAATGGAATACAGATCAGAATTGACAGAACCATCATGCCCACAAACGCCGGAACCATCCATGGTTTGAACTGAAAAGCGAATCCCCGGTCCTCGTCAAAGTCATCTACCTCGAAATCATCCTGTTCCCCGTATCCGCCGGACTCCTCATTCTGCCGTTCCACCGGTGCAGGATCTGTCTCTCTATCCGCAATTTCCTCATAATCAAAGCTGTCATTGTCTTTCCTCTCCATGGTGCACTCTCCTTCCGCCTTCTTTAAACTGATTATATACTTCCCTCTTTTGCAAAACAAGTCTCTTTTCCTGTCTTTCCAGGTATGCTATACTGACTATAGTTATTGCGTAAATCCAAAAAAAGTTTTCAGGAGTTATGATCCTATATGAAAAATAAAATCCATAACTTAATGCCTTATCTTTCCCTCGCCGTTCTGCTCCTCAGCCTGATTCCTCTCGTATGGCTGGGACGCTATAATTATCCTACCGGGGACGATTATTATTACGGCGTGGAAGCCCATCTGGTCTGGCAGCAGACCGGCAGTTTTTCACAGGCTTTTGCCGCTGCCTGCCGTGGGGTGGCCGATACCTATCAAAACTGGCAGGGCACTTTTTCCGCATTGTTACTGATGTATCTCCCACCCAACATTTTCTCCAACACAGCTTACCACCTGGTGCCCCTCGTAATCCTTCTCTTATTATGTGGCGGCGTTTTCTATCTGCTGCAGCCTCTGGTGTGCCGTTTTCTGCCGGGGACCCGTGGGGACTGGATCACCATTTCCTCGGTGATAAGTTTCCTGTGCGTGCAGACTGTGGCTTTTCAGAGCGACAGCTTTTACTGGTATAACGGTTCCATGTACTATACCGGTTTCTTTGCTGTGACTTTGTTTTTCCTTGGTACACTGCTTTGCTATCTCTACAACGGGAACAAATTACTGCTGCTACCGCTGCTCCTGCTGGCTATATTTTTAGGTGGAGGAAATTACGTGTCCCTGCTCCCCTGCATGCTGCTTGTGGTAACCATAACTTTCCTGCTACTGTTACAAAGAAATAAAAAGGCTTATGTCTGCGGCATTATCTCCGCCGTTCTCCTGCTGTCCTTTGCCGTCAGCGCCATGGCTCCCGGCAATCACGTACGTCAGGATGGCATGTGGAAGATCCCTGCATGGAAGGCCATTGCAAAATCGCTGTTGCAGGGCATCCGCTATACGCTTTCCTGGACCGGACTGTGGTGGCTGTTTGCCGCTCTGTTCCTGTTGCCGGTCTTCTGGCATATTTTACAAAAACAGAGTGGACGTTTCCTTTCTCGCCCCGTTTTGTTTACCGCTTATTGCTACGGACTGTTCTGCTCCATGTCCTGCCCACTGTTCTATACCATGAACTCTACAGGGCCGGGCCGGGCAGTGGCCATCGTCTACTATACGTTTTTGCTGATCAGCTTTGCCGTGTTCTGCTACTGGCTCGGCTTTATTCTTCTGCACCTGCATAAGAAGCAGAACACTTTTGCGCAAAAGCAGGATCACGGTAAGCTCCGGATTGTCCGTTATCTTATCATGGCGATTCTTCTATCCGGAATCCTCTTCACCGGACTGTGGCAGGAAATCTCCGCCGTAAAGGCAATCCGCGAACTGTCAGATGGGGAAGCCGCTGCCTACGCTGCGGAATACGAGGAACGCATGCAGCTCTTAAATGATCCGGCTGTCACCGATGTGGTGCTGACACCTTTTACCCACCAGCCCGCCATGATCTATACCGGTGATCTCCCCGGAGATCCGGAAGATCCCACCAGCGAAAGAACAGCACAATACTTCCAAAAAAATACCGTTTCCGTAGATTACAGTAAATAATGTCTGCCCTCGCAAAAAAAGGACGCTTCCCGGATTCCCGGAAAACGTCCTTTTTATCTCATTTAGTATTTTATTTAACTTTTTATTATCCTTCGTACTTCTCGCTCTGCATACGGATCAGCTCCGCATCATCAAAATAATTGATACGCATGGCACTCTTTACCTCAGACAGGGTCTGGGCTGCCACTTCACGGGCTTCGTCACTGCCCTTCTTCAGGATCTCGTAAACTGCGGGGATATCCTTCTCCAGTTCTTTTCTACGGTTACGGATCGGCTCTAAGGTCTCCTGCATGACATTGTTTAAGAACTTCTTCACCTTCACGTCGCCCAGTCCACCTCTGGTATAATGCGCCTTCAGCTCATCCAGATCCGTATAATCCGGCAGGTATCTCTCGAAATGCTCCGGTTGACAGAATGCATCCAGATACGTAAATACAGTGTTACCTTCCAGATGTCCGGGATCGCTGACTAACAGATGCTCCGGGTCAGTATACATGCTCATGATCTTGGTACGTACATCATCTGCACTGTCAGACAGATAAATGCAGTTGCCAAGAGATTTACTCATCTTCGCCTTGCCATCGATGCCGGGCAGCCGCTGACATGCCTCGTTCTCGGGAAGCAATGCCTTGGGTTCTACCAGCACCGGTGCATATACGGTGTTGAATTTGTGTACAATCTCCCTGGCCTGCTCGATCATGGGCAGCTGGTCGCCGCCTACGGGAACCGTAGTCGCTTTGAAAGCGGTAATATCAGAAGCCTGGCTGATAGGATAAGTAAAAAATCCCACAGGAATGCTGGCTTCAAAATTACGCATCTGGATCTCGCTTTTAACAGTAGGATTTCTCTGCAGTCGGGCTACCGTCACCAGATCCATATAATAAAACGTCAGTTCACACAGCTCAGAGATCTGAGACTGAATGAAGATCGTAGCCTTACCAGGATCCAGTCCACAGGACATATAGTCCAGTGCCACTTCTATAATATTCTGACGCACCTTTTCCGGATTCTCAATATTATCCGTAAGTGCCTGTGCATCTGCGATCATAATAAATGTTTTCTTATATTCGCCGGAATTCTGCAGTTCCACACGTCTTCTGAGGGAGCCTGCATAATGTCCTACATGCAGTCTTCCTGTAGGTCTGTCGCCTGTTAAAATAATCTTGTCCATTTCGTCCTCTCAATCCGTCGTCAGTACGACTCAACATCATTGTGTTTATCATACCATTTTTTCAGCATCAGCACAACGGTTCCTTGAGAACTTTTTCTACGCAAACTTGTCCTGAAGATATGCGGACAGTTTCGTATTCTCGCTGTAGTCTACCGGGCAATCGATAATGCAGGGGACTTTCTGTCTGAAAGCATCCTCCAGGATCGGCAGCAGATCCTCTGCCTTTTGCACCTGATACCCTTTGGCATGCATGCTTTCCGCATATTTTACAAAATCAGGATTCTGGAAATCCACAAAGCAGTTATGTCCAAAGTGGTCCATCTGCTTCCACTTGATCAGGCCATAGCTGGCATCGGAGAAGATCAATGTCACGATGGGGGTTCCCTCTCTCAGTGCCGTCTCATATTCCTGGCTGTTCATCATGAATCCACCGTCTCCGGAGATTGCCAGTACCTTTTTCTCCGGATAGATCAGCTTGGCAGCCACCGCTCCGGGGACTGCAATACCCATGGTAGCAAATCCATTGGAAATGATACAGGTATTGGGTTCGTAGCAGTTGTACTCTCTGGCGATCCACATTTTATGGGCACCCACATCCGAGATCACGATGTCATCCGCACCCATGAATTTCCGCACATCATGCAGTATTTTCTGGGGCTTCATGGGAAAAGAGGTATCGTTGGCATAGCTTTCATATTCTGCCACCATTTCTTCCCGCAGCTTCAGGAATTCTTCCGGCTCCTCCTTGGCATCACTGCGGTACTGGATCTGCTGTAAGGAATAGGAGATGTCCCCGACGACCTCCACCTCGGGCTGGTACAGCATATTGATATGTGCCGGTCTCTGGTCGATATGCAGGATCTTGCGTTTTCCCTCTCCGTTCCATTTGCCGGGAGCAAATTCCACAATATCATAGCCGACAGCGATCACCAGATCCGCCATGTCCAGCACCTTGTTCTGGTAATCCTTCTGGGGGATACCTATGGTCCACATAGAATATTTATTGTTATAGGGAATAATGCCCTTAGCCATCATGGTGTTTACCACCGGGATCTTCAGAGTATCTGCGAAGCTGGTAAGTGCCTCCCCGGCATGGTTACGCACTGCACTGTGTCCTACGAGGATCACCGGATGCTTTGCCTTGAAGATCATGGCTGCCGCCTGATCGATGCTGGAAAAGGAAGCATACTCCTTGTCCCTCTCCGGCTTTTTCAAAGGCTGCGCAGCAATGCCGGAGCTGACCGGAAGTTTCGCCACATTCGTGGGCAGATCCACGTGGCAGGCTCCGGGCTTCTCACTCTCCGCATATTTGAAAGCGATCCTGACGATCTCATTGACGGAATTGGGGTTCACGATCTGCTTGCTCCGCTTGGTGATCGGTGCGAACAGCTCCACCAGATCCAGATACTGATGAGAAGTCAGATGCATCCGCTCCGTTCCCACCTGTCCGGTAATGGCGATCAGCGGCGCTCCGTCAGAGTTGGCATCTGCCGTACCTGTGATCAGGTTCGTGGCACCGGGACCCAGTGTGGAAAAGCACACACCTGCTTTTCCCGTCAGTCTTCCGTACATATCCGCCATAAACGCTGCACCCTGCTCATGCCGTACCACGATCACCCGGATATCCGACTTCTCCAGCGCATTCATCATATCCAGATTTTCCTCCCCCGGAATCCCGAAGACATATTTCACGCCCTCATTTTCCAGACATTTCACCAGCACCTCTGCCACAGTACTTTGTTTCTTCTCCTGATCCATCATTTTCAATCTTCACCTCTTAAATTTATTCATAATCTCTCCAAAACAAAAGAGACAACGGCTTCCGCTTCTACGGACTTCGTTGTCTCTCTATTCGCTCATGTTAGCACAGAACCTGTAGAACGTCAATCAGATTCTCCCCAGCCTTGCCTTAAAATCCTCATACCCAAAATGCACCAGTTCTTCGCAGGTTCCATCCTCCCGATACACCCGGATCGCCGGGAGGGGCATTCCGTTAAAGGTATTGTTCTTACAGATGGTATAGATCGCCATATCTCCAAACAGCAGCCGGTCTCCCGGATGGATTTCTGTGGCAAAACGGTAATCTCCGATCACATCTCCTGCAAGGCAGGTCGGTCCTGCCAGCCGCCATGTCCTGCCATCCGCACAGCGAACAGCTTCTGCTCCGAGAACAGGCGGCAGATAGGGCATTTCAATGACATCCGGCATGTGGCAGGCGGCGCTGGCATCCAGAATGGCAATCTGTGTATCTTTATTTTTCACAGTATCCAGTACCGTTGTCAGGAGATAACCGGCATTCAGGGCACATGCCTCTCCCGGCTCCAGATATACCATGACGCCCCATTTTTCCCGGGCATGCCGGATCACTTTTTTCAGGCGCTCCAGATCATATCCGGGTCGGGTGATATGATGCCCTCCCCCCATATTCAGCCACTTCATCCCGGGAAGAAGATCCCCGAACTTTTCTTCTACCGCCTCCAGCGTCTCCTCCAGAGCATCGGAATCCTGCTCACATAAAGTATGAAAATGCAGGCCATCCAGAAGCTCTGCCAGTGCCGGATCCTTTTCCAATGCCAGATCCCACTGTTCTCTGGTGGTTCCCATGCGGCTTCCCGGCGCACAGGGATCATAGATGGCATGTCCCTCCTGTGTGGAATGCTCCGGGTTGATCCGCAGTCCCACACTTTTTCCCACAGCCTTTGTCATAGGGCCAAAAGCTGCCAGCTGTGACGGAGAATTAAATACGATATGATCTGCATATTTCAGCAGCTCCTCCATGTCCTCCGCCCGGTAAGCTGCGCAAAATACATGGACTTCCCGGCCCGGCATTTCTTCCGCACCGAGCCTTGCTTCATATAAGCCGCTGGCCTCCGTTCCTGCCAGATACGGCTGTAACACCGGATACAGGTCATAATTGCTGAAAGCCTTCTGTGCCAGCAGGATACGGCAGCCGGTCTCCTGTGCCAGTTTTCCTAAGATTTCCCCGTTCCTGCGCAATGCTTTTTCGTCCAGTATATAACAGGGCGTCGGAAGATCCATAAAAGCTGCCGGGATTCTCCCTCCGGTTCCGGCAAAAGCTGCCCTGTCATCCCTGTATTCTGTTCCTGCCATCAGTCTACCAGCTCCGGGCTGCGATCTTCCCTGCGGGGCAGACCGTATTTATCCAGTGCCTCCAGATAAGGATCCGGATCAAATTCTTCCACAGTGTAGACTCCGGGCTTATTCCATTTTCCGGTGAGAAGCATCAATGCTCCGCACATGGCGGGGACACCGGTGGTGTAGCTGATCGCCTGGCTCTCTACTTCTCTGTAACATTCCTGATGGTCACAGACATTGTAAATATAATAGGTCTTCGGCTTGCCATCCTTCGTTCCCGTGAAAATACATCCGATGTTGGTCTTGCCTTTGGTACGGGGACCGAGGCTTGCGGGATCCGGAAGCAGTGCCTTCAAAAACTGAATCGGAACGATCTCCTGCCCCTGAAAAACGATGGGTGTTGTAGACAGCATTCCCACATCTTCCAGACATCTCATATGATCCAGATAGCTCTGTCCGAATGTCATGAAGAAACGGATTCTTTTCACCCCAGGGATGTGCTTCGCCAGAGACTCTATTTCTTCATGATGCAGCAGATACATATCCTTCTGTCCCACCTGGTCAAAATCATACTCTCTCTTAATGCTCATGGCAGGGATCTCCACCCAGTGGCCATTCTCCCAGTAGCTGCCCGGTGCGGATACCTCCCGCAGATTGATCTCCGGGTTAAAATTGGTGGCAAACGCATATCCATGATCACCACCATTGCAGTCCAGAATATCGATCGTATCAATGGTATCAAATTCATGTTTTGCGGCATACGCACAGTAAGCCTGGGTCACACCGGGATCGAAGCCGCTGCCCAGCAGTGCCGTAAGTCCCGCCTCCTCAAATTTCTTTTTATAAGCCCACTGCCAGGAGTAATCAAAATAGGCGGAAAATCCTTCTTCCTTACAGCGTTTTTCATAGATGGCGCGCCACGCGGGATCCTCTGTATCCTCCGGCTCATAATTAGCGGTATCCATATAATTGACACCACAGGCAAGGCAGGCATCCATAATGGTAAGGTCCTGATAAGGAAGCGCAATGTTCATTACCAACTCCGGCCGGTATTCCCGGATCAGTGCGATCACCTGGTCCACATCATCCGCATCCACCTGTGCTGTGGTAATGACAGTCTGCGTCTTTCCTGCCAGCTTCTGTGCCAGCGCATCACACTTTTCCTTCGTCCGGCTGGCAATACACAGTTCCGTGAATACCTCACTTACCTGACAACATTTCTGAATCGCTACGCCGGCTACACCGCCGCAGCCGATCACTAATACTCTGCTCATCTTCTTTCCTCCGTTTTTCTTTTTTATTTCCATTTATTTCCACTTTTTCAGTTTATCGGTTCGCTGCAAGAGCAAGCAGCAGTTCCCTTAGCACCTTACATGCCATAGCGGTAGATGCTCCGCTCTGGTCCAGCATCGGTGCCAGTTCATTCACATCCGCACCGACGATATTCAGTTTTGCTGTTTTGCCGATGGCATCTGTCAGTTGGACAAAGCTTACTCCCCCGGCCTCCGGTGTTCCTGTTCCCGGAAAGCAGGACGGATCCAGACAATCCAGGTCTATGGTCAGATATACCGGTGTATGGTTCCTCTCCAATTCCTCCGCAAGCTCGCCCAGCCCCGTAAAATCAAATTTCTGCATTTGGGTATGCTCTGCCGCAAAATAAAATTCCTCTCTGTCCCCACTGCGGATACAGAACTGATGGATCCTTCCATCCCCCAGAATATCATGGCATCTGCGGATCACACAGGCATGGCTGAGTCTGGCTCCCAGATAATCCTGTCTGAGGTCTGCATGGGCATCAAAATGAATGATATGCATTCCGGGATATTTTTTTGCTGCTGCCCTGACGGCGCCAAGCGTTACCAGATGTTCACCGCCCAATAAAACCGGCAGTTTACCATCCTGCAGGATCTCCGCAGCTCTTGCTTCTATATCTGCCAGTGCCGCCTCACTGCTTCCAAAACATAGTTCCAGATCTCCGCTGTCAAATATTGCATAGTCTGTCAGATCCCGGTCCTGATAAGGACTGTATGTCTCCAGTCCGAAGCTTTCATGCCGCATGGCGGAGGGTCCGAATCTTGCTCCCGGGCGAAAGCTTGTGGTGGAATCATATGGAGCCCCGTACAGGACAATATCCGCAGATGCGTAATCACTGTCACAGCCGATAAAATTTTCTACATTTCTCTCTATCATTGCGATCATGCCGCCTTCCTGTCTGTTTTATATAGTGCTTACTCTACTTCCCTGAGCATCTCTTCCAGAAATGCCGGCAGGTAAAATGCACCTTTATGAAGTCTCGTCGTGTAATAGCGCGTTCTCATATTCAGGGCATTCCATGCCGCAGGGTCAAGATCGTCCACCGGATGATATTTTTTGCTGGCAAATCCAAACAGCCAGTATCCTGCCGCAAAAGTAGGAATATGCGCCTGATAGACGCGGCTGATGGGAAATGTGCTGGCGATCCTTTTATGACTGCGTTGCATAGCTCCGGCATCCTCTGCATAAAAAGGGCTTCCCTGCTGATTGACCATGATCCCGTCCGCCTTCAGGGCATTATAACAATTCCCGTAAAATTCCCTGGTAAACAGTCCTTCCGAAGGACCAAAAGGATCGGAAGAATCTACAATGATCAGATCGTATTTTGTTTCGCAGCGCCTGATAAATTTCAGTGCATTTTCAAAATGAATCTGTACTCTGCGGTCATCCATCCGGCAGGCATTGCCCGGCAGATACGCACGACACGCTTCCACTACCAGCGGATCCATCTCTACAAGATCGATTTTTTCTACACGGTCATAGCGGGTCAGTTCCCGCACTACGCCACCGTCTCCGGCACCGATCACCAGAATATCTTTCGCGTCTTTATGGACTGCCATGGGCACATGGGTGATCATTTCGTCATAGATAAATTCATCCCGTTCCGTCAGCATGACATTGCCATCCAGCGTAAGAACCCTTCCGAATTCCGGAGTCTCAAAAATGTCGATCCTCTGATAATCACTTTGTTTGGAATACAGATGTTTCTCCACACGAAGACTGTGTTTTACATTGGGAGTATGAAACTCCGAAAACCACATTTCCATTTTTATCTCCATTCTTGCGCACGTTCTTTGCGCATATCGAGTTTGTGTCAAGTGCGCGCAGACACAAATCTCGTGATTGAAAAATTCTATTTTTCAATCTTTGCCCTTCCTTTTACTCTGCCAGCACATTCAGGTGCAGGATCTCAGGATCTTCCGGTCCCGTCATACTGCATCCCTTGGCTTTCGCGTATTCGATATAATCAAGAATTTCTCCTGTGATCCTCTCCCCGGGTGCCAGAATGGGGATTCCCGGAGGATAGCACATCACGAACTCACAGCATACTTTTCCCTTTGTTTCCCGTAGCGGCAGACTGCATTTATTCGCATAAAAAGCATCCTGCGGACTGGCAACCACCTCCGGATCAATATATTCCTGGTTCAGCAATCCGCTTCCGTCCGTCTGATAGCGGCGTTTGATCTCCGCAAGTGCACTCACCAGGCGCTCCACTTCCTGAGAACGGTCACCGATGGACAGATATGCCAGAATATTTCCGATATCGCCGAACTCGATCTGAATATCATACTCATCTCTGAGAATGTCATATACTTCAATTCCCGCCAGTCCGATATCCCGTGTATGCACACTCAGCTTGGTAATATCAAAATCAAACACGGAGTCTCCGTTGACCAGTTCTTTTCCGAAGGCATAATATCCTCCGATCTCATTGATCTCTTCTCTGGCATATTCCGCCATATCCGCCACCTGATGAAAGATCTGTCTGCCTCGCAGTGCCAGATTCCTTCTGGAGATATCCAGACTGGACATCAGCAGGTAGCTTCCCGACGTTGTCTGTGTCAGATTAATGATCTGTCGTACATAACCTGCATGAACATTCGGTCCGGTCAGAAGAAGGCTGGACTGTGTCAGGCTTCCTCCGCTCTTGTGCATGGATACCGATGCCATATCCGCCCCTGCCGCCATGGCAGACACCGGCAGCCCTCCGCCGAAATAGAAATGCGTTCCGTGCGCCTCATCTGCCAGACAGAGCATGCCTGCATCATGCGCCATTTTTACGATGGCCCGCAGATCGCTGCAGATTCCGTAATAGGTCGGATTGTTGACCAGTACCGCTACCGCCTTCGGATGCTCCGCGATTGCCTTTGCCACCTGCTCTCTCTTCATTCCCAGTGAAATTCCCAGTCTTTGATCCACCTCAGGATTTACATAGACCGGAATCGCACCGCACAGTACCAGTGCATTCAGCACACTACGGTGAACATTACGTGGCAGGATGATCTCATCCCCCCGTTTGCAGGCAGTCAGCACCATACTCTGTACCGAGCTGGTAGTGCCTCCCACCATGAGAAAAGCATGTGCCGCTCCAAATGCATCTGCTGCCAGTTCTTCCGCTTCCCGGATGACGGATACCGGGTGGCACAGATTGTCTAGCGGCTTCATGCTGTTGACATCCACGCCCACACATTGTTCCCCCAGGAATTTTGTCAGTTCAGGATTGCCCCGGCCTCTCTTATGTCCCGGCACATCAAAAGGTACGACTCTCATGCGCCGAAAGTTTTCCAGTGCTTCATGGATCGGAGCCCTGCGCTGATCCATATGGGTATGCTTCTCGCTCATATCCCATTCCTCCCTCTGTTATCAAAAGTATCGCAGTCTGTTTCTGTCACCATGACATTTTCCAAATACAGATTCTTGTGCAAGCACAAATCTGTACTTGGCTCATCGTATACAAAAAACAGGCTGCGCATTTGCACAACCTGTTTATCTTCTCAATCAGTCTTTCTGTTCTTGCAGAATCAGAGTTTTCTCCGGAAATATCATTTATTTCAGAATCTCGCAACACATCCCTGCCGGATGTATGCAAAAGCTCTGTTTTCTTCCCTTGATTTCCCATTGCTTCTTTGCATTTATTTTGAAAAGATATTCGTGTCAGAGTCTATTTAGCAATTATACTTTTACTACTCTTATTGACCGTTTCACAAGTTTGCGCATAACGCATTGCGGTTATAAAGGAACCAACTTATAAAATTTGAGCTTCTAACTCAATCAATAAGGCAACCCGTGGCTGCCAATTAATAAAACAATTGCTTTGAAAAGACTTTCACACATCCTGTCTCTCAAAATCGATTCATTTTAACATTACTATAATTATTTTGTCAATTACTTTTGATCTGTTTCTCATTTTTCTTGTTTTTTGCCATTTTCCCGACAACAAACCCAAAGGCATTCCGCACTCCGGGACCGGCGAAAAAGATCTGCCAGCACAGTGCCATGGGAAAATTCTGGGCGGTCTTCTGCAGCCACAGCGCAATGATCTGATTGCCGGGATGCATGAAGAGGCAGGTGGCAATAAAACTCATCACCGGGCACATCAGGCATACGATCATGGAAGAGATCGCAAGTGTTATAAAAATAGGTTTATCCTCCGGAGATACCATACGGAATGCCAGCTTCTGGGACAGCTTTTCCACGACAAAGTACTCCAGAATACAGGCGATGGGCCACATGATAGGGATCTCGTGAAACGCTAACAGGAAGATCTCGTTGGTCATTCCTCCCTTGTCCAGTGCGATATTGTAGCAGACCATGGCATACACCATAACGAACGCCATGATCAGGGTGAAAATAATGTTCTGTAATCTTGTTTTCGGCATAATTGGATGCCCTCCTTTTCTATGTATGAGGTTTTTACTCCTATTCAGCAACTCCATTCGCAAAATCGCATCTTCGATGCTTTCCTTTTGCTCATGTAGTTACTTCGTCATATAAACAATCACACTCGTTCTTACAAATGCAAGCATTTGACGTCCGATTGTGATGTTTATCTGACTCTGAATAGGGCGCAAAAAGACACATGTGTGTTGTTCGTTAATCAGTGAGCAGGGCGCACATCTGTCGTTTCCAATTTATACCTAATGTCTTTATGCTGTTTTACTATTTTTGCAACGTTGAGATTCTATCACAGAGTTCCATTCAAAGTCAATACAGTATTTTCCAAATTTCTCTACCGGATCCAGCCCTCCAGCCATTCTGCTGCTTCCTCTGTAGGAATTCCCTCTTCCTCATAAATGGAATAGGAGAATACATCCTTCTGCCTTACTTTCTTAGTTACATTATTCTTTCTCATTTTGTTTTCCTCTCTTTCGTTCCGGCTTTTTTGCCGTTCTATCTTAGATACAGATGGGAGGGGAAAAATGTTGCAGGTTTTAAATTTTTTTCTATCAGTTCTTCTTCGAAATTTATAGCTTCAGCATTTTCCATATTCCGCAGAGCTTCCGTATATCTATAAAATTCTTCAGCGGTCACTTCCTCTCCTTCCTGATAATCAAGCACCTGCGTCATTTCAGGCATACAGCCGGTAAGTATCATTTTCCTGATAAAATAAAAAGAACCGACCGACGTTTTACTGTCTGCCGATTCTATCTATAATTAGTCCTCTTGATCTTCTAGCCTTTGTTCAATATTAAACCGTTCACGCTCAATTTCTTTTTTCAGTTCTTCCTCTGTCGGCATATATAATTTGTATTTCGAAGCATATAAATGCTCATTCTCATTCAGAATGGAATACTTAACCATTGTTTCATTCTTTTCGGAGCAAAGAACAATACCAATCGTAGGATTATCACCTTCCGTTTTGATGTTTTCTTCAAAGTATTTTACATAAAAATCAATCTGACCTATATCCTGATATGTGAGTTTGTGTGTTTTCAAATCAATTAAAACAAAACACTTTAGAATGTAATTGTAGAATACCAGGTCAATATAATAATGATCCCCATCTATGGTAATTCTCTTTTGCCTTGCCACGAAGCAAAAGCCTTTTCCCAATTCGAGCAAAAAATTCTGCAAGTTATCAATCAATCCCTGTTCCAAATCATGCTCCAAATATGCTTTGTTTTCCTCCAGACCTAAAAACTCTAAAATATACGGATCTTTTATTAAATGCTTTGGTTCCGTATCAGGCTGCATTTTCTGGATTTCTCCCTTCACTTCTGCCTTTTTGCTCTCACTGGTAGCCAGTATTCTTTCATAGTAAAATGAGTTTATCTGTCGCTCTAACTGTCGTACACTCCAAGCACACTCTACACATTCTTTTTGATAATACTCTCTTTTTTCAGGTTCCTTTATTCGCATAAGCAATCTGTAATGTGACCAACTCAATTCGGAACACACCATGTTCCATTTTGAATAAACCTCATAAAACTGACGCATATTACGAAGATTTCTTTCATCAAATCCTTGTCCAAATTCTCCACTTAACTTTGCCGATACGAACTTTATCAGTTGTTTTCCATAATTAGAGCCTGCACCATTCGTTGCATCATGCAACTGTTTTCCTATTGCCCAATAGGCGGACACCATAGCAAAATTAACTGTTGTTGCGACTTTTTCTCGTGCTTCTAATATTGCATTTCGAATATTTTCAAACTCTGGGAATTTATCTATATCATTTGTTATTATCTCATTATTTTCCTTCATTGATACCTCCCAAATAGTACATTTCAAAAGCGGAACACACTGTGTTCCATTTCTAACATTGGAATATATGTATTAAAATTATACCCTACACTCACCATTTTCTCAATCAATTTTGTCCTTCCTACATCTCTTCTGTTGCTTCCAAGAAAACTCAACTCATAGATAGAGGTCATCATAAGGATACGGCATACGTCTCTGTGAACCGTTTTTTTGATAAAGTGAAAGGTGTATTTCGATAAATCGACGGATAAAACGCAAACGGGACTGTCCTTTCGAACAGTCCCTGAAGAGAAAAAGAGAAACCAAAATAGTTTTGGATAAAAGCAAATTAATTCTGAACGTTGAATGCGCCCATGCCGGGATATACGGCTGCCGCCCCCAGTTCTTCCTCAATACGGAGCAGCTGGTTGTATTTCGCCACACGCTCGGTTCTGCTGGGAGCACCGGTCTTGATCTGGCAGGTGTTCAGTGCCACTGCCAGGTCAGCAATGGTGGTATCCTCGGTCTCACCGGAACGATGGGATGAGATAGCAGTATAGCCTGCCTTGTGTGCCATCTTGATGGCTTCCAGCGTCTCGGATACGGATCCGATCTGGTTCAGCTTGATGAGGATGGAGTTACCACAGCCCAAGGAGATTCCCTTTGCCAGTCTCTCGGTATTGGTTACGAAGAGGTCATCACCGACCAGCTGTACCTTGTCACCCAGTTCTGCGGTCAGCTTCTTCCAGCCTTCCCAATCTTCCTCATCCAGTGCATCTTCTATCGAAATGATGGGGTATTTTTCCACCAGTTTCTTCCAATGTGCGATCAGTTCTTCGGAGGTAAATACGGTGCCTGCCTTGGGCAGCTTATATTCGCCCACCTTGCCGGTCTTCCATTCGCTGGAAGCGGCATCCATTGCGATCTTGAAGTCCTTGCCGGGCTCATAGCCTGCTTTCTTCACAGCCTCTAAGATCGTCTCGATAGCTTCTTCGTCAGACTTTAATGCCGGTGCGAAACCACCCTCGTCCCCTACGGAAGTAGCCAGTCCTCTGTCCTTTAAGATAGAAGCCAGTGCGTGGAATACTTCAGCGCACCATCTTAAACATTCCTTGAAGGAAGGAGCGCCTACGGGCATGATCATGAATTCCTGTACATCCAATCCGGAGGACAGTGCATGACAGCCGCCATTGATAATGTTCATCATGGGAACCGGAAGTCTGTTACCGGAGATACCACCCAGAAAACGATACAGGGGAATATCCAGGGAAATCGCTGCGGCTCTTGCACTGGCAATGGATACTGCCAGGATCGCATTGGCTCCCAGCCTGGACTTATCCTTGGTTCCGTCTGCATCGATCATTGCCTTATCAATGGCGTAAATATCGGAAGCATCCATTCCCTGCAAGGTTTCATTGATCACCGTGTTGATATTTTCAACAGCCTTCTGCACACCCTTGCCCAGATATCTGCTCTTATCGCCATCTCTCAGTTCCAGTGCCTCGAACTCACCGGTGGATGCTCCGCTGGGAGCCATGCCGCGTCCGATGGTACCGTCTACCAGTGTTACCTCAACCTCTACGGTAGGATTACCTCTGGAATCCAGAATCTCTCTTCCGATTACTTTTTCAATCTCTAAATAGTTCATCTCTGTCCTTCTCCTTTATCCTCTATTCTAAACTTTTATTCCCCAACCTTCTCTTTCGTGAATCCCCTATAAGGGCTGAAAAACTCCTCCCGGAAGATGGCCTCCCGGCAGTCCGCGGATTCAGCAGCTCCGTTTCCTCTGAGGAGTTTCACATGATTCACTCATTAGTTAGTTGTGTCTAACTTCTAAATCATTATATCGGGATTTTAAAAAAATAGCAATAGGTTTTAATGAGATGATTTATCGAAAACTGGTATTTCTTATATAATTTTAGTTATAATTAATTATAGACTGTGTTTTTACCTATTTTCCTTTATTTCTAAAATTCTATTTCTTTAAATCTAAAATATAGTAAAATAGGTTTCATCAAATCTTAAAAGAAAACATTTAAATAGGCTGCGTCTGCGGCAGAATTGAGAGGCAATATGAAGTTCGGTGAGATTCTTACATCTTTACGGGAAGAACGGGGAATTTATCAAAAAGAATTGGCTTCCATCCTGAAAGTTTCCGTTGGAACGATCTCTAATTATGAGAATGGCATCCATTTTCCGGATCAGGAAGCATTAATACAATTGGCTGACTACTTTGGTGTAACAACAGACTATTTGTTAGGTCGTACCTCCTATCGCTACAATGTAGAGCTTTTAAATCAGGAGTATGCTCCAGGCATGACTATTTCCGACCTCATTGGTATTATGCAGAACTTCAATCCGCAAAACACAAGGTCTCTGTTAGACTATATTGAGCTGCTGCAGTTACGTCAAAAGGCAGAATCCTCCCACATAGACTCTGCCTCTCATTAATCATTTTTATAATTGGAACTATCTATCTGGTAGATAGAAACTGCTGTTCCCGGATGGCCGTCTGGTCGTCCGGGTAATTTTGCAAATAGGCCTTCAGCAGCACCGCCGCCTTCTGATAGTCTTCCAGATATTCATATGCTACGATTTCATTGAAGGACAATGTCTGCGTCAGACTGCTTCCCTCAATCTCCTTTCCAGCCTGAAATGCCTCAAGAGCCTTCTGGTATTCTTTTTTAGCCATCTCACACAGTCCCAGTTGATTGTAAATTTCTGCATTTGCTCCCTGTTTGGAAAGATAATTGCTATATACGCTTGACGCATAATTATAGTCTCCGGTTGCTTCATAAGCTCTTCCCAGATACAGATAGCTGTCTGCGCCGCCCTTGTCCTTTGCCTCTTCCAATGCAAGGTATGCTTTCTGGTATTCTCCCAGATAATAATAGATCCGCCCACTGTCATAGGCATCCAGTTGTTTGGCTGTATCTAATACATTCTGCAGATACTCCTGCCCCACTTCACGATATCCGTGATCTGCCAGAACTTCATAGATTTCTATCAATCTGTCATAATTTTTCGGATCCATGGAAATTGCCTGATCAAAATCCGCCTTGGCGCTGTCATAATCTCCAAGTTCCAATTCTGATGAGCCTCTGAGAAAATAGGCATCTTTTTCTTCTGGTTTCAACCCCAGAATGGCATCATAAACCTTTTTGGCTTCGGCCGGCTGACCGTTTTTGGTATAAGCAGCTGCCAGGTAATAATTCATATCATAATCCACGTTCTGTATCCAGCCGCTGCTAAGCTCCAGTGCCTGCGTAAAGTATTGTACTGCCTGTTCATAATCTGTCAGCCCCATGCTGGCAATTCCTCTGCCTCTTGCAATCAGGCGGCTGTTTTCTTTCTGTGCTTCCGCTTCGTCAAAAGTGGCCAGAGCTCCCTGATAATCCAGTATTTCTACCAGCTGCATTCCTTCCGCAATCTTGGTCGTGTCATTTCCGCAGCCTGTCAGCATGCTCATTAACAGACAGCCTGCTCCTGCCGTCATAACTATCCTATGTATTTTTTTCATGCTTTCCTCCACGGTTTGCTATCTTCAGGAATCCCGGTTCTGCCGGTACATTATTACTGCTCCAGCTGAGAGGTACAATGTGGACATCTCGTTGCATCAATAGCAATCTCACTCTTGCAGAAAGGGCATTTTTTTGTCGTAGGTGCTGCAGGCGTTTCCTCTTTATGATGCAGGGTATCTCCCAGCTTATTAATGAATTTCACCAGACAGAAAATAACAAATGCGGTGATCAGGAAGTTAATGACTGCTGTAATAAAATTGCCGTACATCAATACCGGTGCCGTCTCACTACTTCCAAGTTTTACATACAGATTAGAAAAATCAGTGCCGCCGAAGATGGCCAGAATCGGAGTAAGGATATCCTGATTCAGAGAAGTAACAATAGCGGTAAATGCGCCGCCGACGATCACGCCGACTGCCATATCCATTACATTTCCCCTCAGAATAAACTTTTTAAATTCCTGAATGAACCCACTTTTCCTGCTCATTTTTTCTTCCTTTCTCTTATGGTATACTGTCCGACCTGCGCCATTCCACGTTCGACCTGCGCCATTCCACGTTCGACCTGCGCCATTCGCAAAGTCGCGCTACTGCGCTTTCCGTCACTTCGTGACTACCTTTGCTCATGAATTGGCGCTTGACTCATGGACATATTCGTTCACGCAATCATGCAAGCATGATTGTGTCTCTCGTATATGTCCATGGTCGAACTGTTTTGTTTCATAATATCATACCCCCCTTGAAACCTCAATAGGAAATGGGGTATACTCTTTTAGGAATATCGTGTAGCAGAAACCGTATTTTTACAGAAAGGATCACGTCATGCAGCGGATCAACGAAGACATCAAAACAGGCAATTTCAAGCAGATCTACCTGCTCTACGGAGAGGAACGTTATCTGAAAAACCAGTACACAACCCGTCTGCACAAGGCTCTGTGCCAGGAGGGGGACGAGATGAACACCCACTTCTATCAGGGCAAAGATTTTACTGTGGGAGAGGTCATCGATCTGGCGGAGACACTGCCCTTTCTGGCAGAGCGCCGTGTCATGTTTTTCAAAGATACCGGGCTCTTCAAAGCCGGTGGGGAAAAGCTGGCGGAATACCTTGCAAATCCCAACGATACTACCTTTTTCGTATTTACGGAAAGTGAAGTGGATAAGCGCAACAAGCTTTACAAAACCGTACAGTCCAAAGGTTACGCCGCAGAGTTCACCGTGCAGGATGAGAATTCCCTGAAACGCTGGATTGCCGGTATTCTGGGCAAAGAAGGGAAAAAGATCTCCGAGAATACCGCTCAGCTCCTGCTCTCCAAGACCGGCACCGATATGGAAAATATCCAGATGGAGCTGGAGAAGCTGATCTGCTACTGTCTCGATCGTGACGTAGTCACAGCAGAGGATGTGGAAGCTGTCTGCACCACCCGTATCACCAATCATATCTTTGACATGGTCAATGCCATTGCGGAAAAACAGCCACAGAAAGCATTGCAGCTTTACTATGATCTGCTGGCGCTGAAGGAACCGCCCATGCGGGTGCTGTTCCTGATTGCCAGACAATGTAATCTCCTGCTCCAGACCAAGGAATTAAAAAGTAGAGGATACGACAATAAGACCATTGCCTCCAAAATCGGTGTACCGCCCTTTGCAGCCGGAAAATATGTGGCACAGGCGTCCCATTTCAAGACCTCGGTTCTGAAAAACGCCGTAAAACAGTGTGTGGAAACCGAAGAGGCCGTAAAATCCGGACGGATGAATGAAATAATGAGTGTAGAGATACTGATCTTATCGGTATTGCCCTCATAAGCTAGCGAAATGCATTGAGTGAATTCTTCTTATGATATATAAAAGTCCATGGACAGTTTTCCTGCTCATGGACCTTTTATTTGCATTACTTTTATTACCGTGTTACATATTTAGCTTCAAAGTAATGGTCTTCTGCAATGATACCTGTGACGCCTTGAACTTTTTTGGATATACATCTTTGTATCTGTAAATACTCAGGATAATTCCCACCAGTGCATAACACAGTAAAATATTATTTCTGCCAACGGATAAGAACGGCAGGAAGGTTGATGTCAGCGGTATCCATCCAAAAATTCCCGCTAGGTTCAGGGAAACATTCAATAAAATGATCATTCCGCAGCCGAATCCCATCACCATGCCAAGTTCATTCTTTTGTCTGGCAGAAGTTCCGAACATAAACACTACCAGTGCTGCCAGGAGCGCGGCTACAAAGATTCCGGCCAGCAATCCGTAACTGTTCAGAATATAAGAAAAAATGTAATCCTGATTGAATTCCGGCAAGCCCCCGACCACATCTTTTCCGCTGTTACCCCAAAATAAAATGTTTTCATTAAATTTCCGAAGCATAGATGTCATGTAATTGGCATCTCCGGAAGCGGTGAAATAGGAACGGATCCTGGCTTCCTGATATGTTTCCAGCATATGAAATGCGTACTTTACAGTCAGTAAGATAGCAGGTGCTGCTGCAAAAAACAGCCACACGCCGATAATCGTCTTTTTCACAGGCAGTTGAAACCACCCCTTCCAGACAGCCACCGTAAGTTCCATCAGCATACTGACCAGCATGATGACAGCCACACCGAGGCTGGGGATTTGGGACGTAATAAATACCGGAAGGATCAACCACAGGAGTGCTTTGCACAGTGCCGTAAACCCACCGTCCCTGTATTTATATAAGATAGCTCCGTAAATCGGTACATAGAACATCATCAGGGAAGTAATCGACATCCGGAACATTCCAAATCCGACCCAGTTACCGATTCCGTCGACATCCAGGCCACCGAAGCCTGCCACCCGCAGCCCTCCCAGAATCAGAATAGCTCCTCCGATGAACCTGGAGTACTTTGCAATTAACGTATAATCCAGAAAATAGATCACACACATGAGAAGGAATCCTATCACAATACATGAGACAAACCCCTCCGTAGTATAGCGGTACACTTCCTGTCTCCATGTTTCCAGTTCCTGATAACCGGGCTGACTGAGAATGGATTGCTGTAACAGGATGCCAAGCGAGCTTAAAATTCCTACGATCACAAGTAACTTCCATGCAATCTTAGGCTTGTGGATCCTGTCCAGTGAGATCCCGACTTCCACCGGATCTCCCATGTCCGTAACCGCATTTTTCTCTGCTTCCTCATAGGTCATTCCCTCGGAGAGATTGTCTGCGATCTGACATTCTATATGGTCTCTTATCTCCTCAGCGATATAAGGTCTGGCTTTTTTACAACGGATCTGCGACAGCAGTTTTTCCAAATATGTCTCCATCCTTATACCCCCATTGCCAGAACACTGGTCACTGCAGACTGATATTCCATCCACTCCGCTTTTTTGGTTTCCAGTAATTTTCTGCCCTCTTTCGTAATACTGTAATACTTCCTCGTCTTGCCTGCATATTCCTGCTCATATACCGTAAGCAGGCCCTTCGCTTCCAGACCATGCAATAGCGGATACAGCGTACCTGCTTTTAACTCGAACACGTTACAGGATTTTTTCCGCAGTGTATCGATCATTTCATATCCATACATATCCTTTTCCGCCAGTAATCTGAGCAGAAGCATCGTCATACTTCCCGACATCAGTGATTTATCAACAGCCATTTTTTGTCCTCCTTATATAGATAGCCGATATATATTGTTGTCTATAATATATATCGGCTATCTATATATGTCAATATTTATTTTTCTAAATTGTCGCTGACAATATAATCCTTTTGTTACGCTTCCTCCTCTCTATCTGTTATATCGGCATACCGAAATATTATCAGTAGAAAGTAAAAAAAGCTTACCCAGGCAATAAACACCAAGTACGCAAATATAACTGGCTCTTCGGTTACTTCTTCTGTCGGACCAGCAGGGTGACGGCTTCCAGACTCTCGGTGAACGGGAACATATCCACGCCCACGCCCTTCGCCACGCGGTAACCCTTCTTCTTAAAGTACTTCAGGTCCCTGACCAGTGTCTCGGGATTGCAGGAGACGTAGACGATTCGTTTGGGACCAATCTGGACTACGGAGCTCATGAATTCTTCGGTGCTGCCGCTTCTGGGAGGATCCATCAGAACGACATCTACTTTAGCGCCCTGTCCAGCCATCTCCACGAGGAATTTTCCGGCGTCGTTCTGGTAGAACTGGATGTTGCGGATCTGGTTCGCCTTGGCATTGTTGTGGGCATCTCGGACAGCATCGGCATTTAACTCCACACCGATGACCTTGCCGGCCTTGTCGCTGGCGATCATGCCGATAGTTCCGGTTCCGCAGTAGGCATCCACCACAGTCTCTTTGCCGGTGAGTCCGGCATACTCCAAAGCTTTCCCATAGAGAATCTCGGTCTGTACCGGATTCACCTGATAGAAGGATTTAGGAGAAATACGGAATCTCTTTCCGCACAGTTCATCCTCGATGTATCCTTTGCCGTAGATCACATGCTCCTTGTCGCCAAGTACCATGCTGGTATTTCGATTGTTAACATTGATGACCACGGTAGTGATCTCCGGGTGAAGCTTCAGCAGTGCCTTCACAAAATTATTCTTGGAGGGCAGGATTGGGGAAGCCAGCACCAGTACCACCATGATCTGGCCGGTGACATGTCCGGTGCGGATCAGGACATGGCGCAGCAATCCGTAGCCGGTATCCTCATTGTAGGGACGGATATGGAATGACTTCAATAGTCCACGGATAGATACAATGATCTCATCCGCTTTGGCATTCTCGATCAGACAGCTGTCCACAGGAACGATCCTGTGGCTCTTCTGCTCATAGATGCCGGAAATGGCATCATGATAACGATTCTCGCCGAATACCGCGTGTACCTTGTTCCGGTAATGCTCCGGATGCTCCATGGGTATCACGCCCTCTATTTTGCAAAAGGGAGCCAGCAGCTCCCCTAATTGCTTTTCTTTCTTTTTCAGCTGTTCCGCATACGGCTGGTTGATCCAGCTGCAGCCACCACACTTGTCGGCTACCGGGCAGATGCCGCTCTTATTTTTCACGATCGTCTTTTCCCGTCCCTGTCCTACGGGTGTCCGTTTTTCCTTGCCTGCCGTCATTCTGGGTGTTCCCGCCGCATTGATTTTTCCCGTCACTTTGGTCTTCCCTGTCCCAGTCACAGCCCCGGACGTTCTTCTGTCATTTCTGTTATCGTTCTTCATACTTCCGCCTGACTTCATTTAATCGTCCAGTCTCCTCATCTCGGTATAGGCTAATAATAACGGTCCCACACCCTTGGCATCGTCTTCCACGATGGGCTCTGACATATAGTATTCAAAGCTGCCGTCACGGCGGCGGTTATCCTCCGGTCCCAGTCCTGCTACGAGGCAGATACCGCCGAGGCTTAAATGTCCGTCCTTCTCCTTCAGATAGCGGTCACAGATACCCTGGAATGCCTTTAAGCCATAGGCTCTGTAAGACTCCGGTAAAAATCCGAGTCTCACGCCCTTCAGCAGGGAGTAAGCCATGATCGCACTTCCGCTGGTCTCTAAGTAGTTCGGCTCCCTGCCGCCCAGTGCGGGAAGCTGGTACCACATACCGCTCTCATCCTGGAATTTTAACATGGAATCGATCAGATCCACGAATACCTTCTTCAGATTGTCATACTCTGCCTTGTACTCTTCTCCGGGCTCACATTTGCTCAGGGTATCCAAAAGTGCCATGGAATACCAGCCCAGAGCTCTCAGCCAGAAATTCTGTGACAGTCCGGTCTCCTTGTCACACCAGAAAGCTTTCTTTGAAGCGTCATAACCGTGATAGTATAATCCGGTCTCAGGATCTCTCATGTATTTTACGACATTGGCAAACTGATGGAAAATATCATCATAGTGCTTCTTGTCATCGAATTTGGTCTCATACTCCATGTAAAAGGGCTGTCCCATATACATGCCGTCCAGCCATACCTGATTGGGGTAGATCTTCTTGTGCCAGAAGTTGCCCTCCTCGGTACGGGGCTGGTTCTCCACCTGACTGTAGATCAGGTCGATCGCCTTACGGTATTTTTCCTTGCCGTTTAAGGCATACAATGCGAACAGGGTCTTGCCTGCATTGACATTGTCAATATTATATTCTTCCACGGAATACTTCGTAATCGTACCGTCTTCCTGTACTCTGTGGTCAATAAATGCATCTGCGAATTCGTAATACTTCTTCTCTCCGGTAGCGCTATAGATCTCCAAAAGTGCCAGGATCATGCAGCCGTCAATGTAATTCCAGCCGGCAGCTTTCCCCTCTCTCGCCTTCTCAATGTTCCATGCGGGAACATCCAGAGTGCTCTTCTCGATCAGTTCATCAATGTATTTTTCAAAAATAGGCAGTTGCATGTAAAAGTTCCTCCGTTTTCTCTCTTCAGGACATCCTTCGCAAACCCACCGTTAAGGTGCTTCTTCTTGCCCTGAATAGTTATTATTTTACACGCTAACTGCCTTGTCGTCAATTATTATACACTTTCACCCTTATAACTGTTCATTCCCCACCCAGACATTCACATCAGCGGAACATTACTCTCTCGCTTCTAAATGCTCTGGTCAGTCCGAATACCAGAACACCTGCCACACACAGATTCACCACCACTGTGATCAGGATTTCCACGGGCTGATAAGTAAAGGAGAAAATACCGTTCATACATTGCACACTGTTATAGATTGGAATCAGACAGCGGTACATCGGTATTGTCTTGTCCTGGCTAAGCATCGGACTCAAAGAGATAAAAGTCACTACGATCATCAATGGTGATACCGTGGCAGCCGCTTCTTTGACACTTTTTGCAAATGCAGAAATCAAAGCGATTATGGAGACCAGTATCATCACGGTTGACAAAATCACCAGCAACAGCATCGCATAATCCGTAGGCACATATACCGTAGAGTCCACTCCTGTCAATTCTCCGCCCAACATTTTAGGTAAAGCGGCAAAGATTCCGATAAAGCTGGAGCACCCTGCCAGCAGGGCAATAATACTAAGGGAAAACACTTTTCCCAAAGCCAGTGAACATCTCTTAATTGGTGTTACCAGTAAGGTTGCGATTGTTCCCCTTTCTTTTTCTCCCGCAATGGATTCCGGTGCCACAGCCATACAGCCACTGTACAGAAACATCATCAGAAGCATCGGCATCATCATTGAAAATATCTGTCCCGTGGCATCTTTGCTGCTTGCACAATCATAATACACAGAGTCCCCTGCATTAATATCCAGTTTATTTGCAAGAGAAGTCTCATAGTTTTCTAAAATTTCCGATATCTCATTGTAAAAGCTGGAAGACTCCGTCTCTGTCGAATTATAATAAATTTCCACATTCGGTGCCGGTTGTCCGCTGCTCACCTGATAATCTGCAACCGCCCCGTCAAAATTCTTCGGAAAAACTACCAGTCCATCTGCTTCTTTCTCCTGAATCTCCCTCTTTATTTCTGTTAACTGCTCTCTGTCCGCCTGCTGCCAGTCTACTCGCAATGCTCTCAATTCTTCTGTCAGAGATTCCGGCATATCAACCACATAAGCCTTAGCCACGTAAGTTTCTTCCGGAAGCATTCTCTTCATCATGGCATTGCCCAGAAAACTATACACCAGATAAATCATAAATCCCGGTAGAAACAGCGTCGTGATCACTAGTCTCTTGTCGCCAAAAAATCTCGCAAGCTCTTTTTTCATTACTGTGATCGTATTATTTGTCATGATTGCCACCCTCCCCGTCCACAGTCTCGTAAATCTCAAAGAAACGTTCTTCCAGACTTTTCTCTCCGCAAAGCATCTGCAGTTCATCGCGTACCACCATATGACCGTTAATGATGATTCCCACTCTGTCGCAGATTTTCTCTACCAGGCTGAAGATATGTGTAGACACCAGAATGGTTTTTCCCTGTTGTTTCAGATCCATGAGAAAATCTGTTACCACTTTTGCGGTCAGAATATCCAGTCCATTCGTAGGTTCATCGAAAATAATAATCTCCGGGTCATGCACCAACGCAATCACCAGTGATACTTTCTGCTTCATTCCCGTGGACAGCTCCTTGATCCTCACCTGTGCAAACTCCTGGATACCAAACCTCTCAAACAACATGTTTTTCCGTGCGTTCCGTTTATCTGCCGGGATTCCGTACAATTCTGAGAAAAAATCAAACAAATAATCCGGAGTAAAAAAATCCTCCAGTTTCAGTTCGCTGGTAAGAAATCCTATTTTTTGGCGCACTTTCTCCGGCTGCTTCACAATACTGCTGCCATCAAGCATTGCATCTCCACTGTCCGGTTTAAGCAATGTTGACAGAATTCGAAGTGTGGTGGTCTTTCCGGCTCCGTTAGGTCCTAACAGGCCAAACACTTCTCCTCGCTTTACGGCAAAACTCACGCCGTCTACTGCTGTTTTTACTTTTGCATCACTATGTTCCAGTTTGCGCTGTTTTGCCGACAAATGATATGTCTTCGTGATCTCACTCACCTGAATAAGCTCTTCTCTGTCGTTTACTGCCAAATTGTCATTTTCCATATCAATTCTCCCCTGCCTTCCATACTTCTGCTCTCATCTGTCGTTTTTCCGGTCAGACAGCCGGAATTCCTGCAATTCCTATTGCCACACAGATCAGCCACAAAATCAATAAATGTACCGGGTAGAAAAAATAAAAGAAGTATTTATTCTGTCTTCCTCTGGTTCCGTTGTAAAACCTGATCAAAATAAAGGAAAGCGCAGCGATCATTTCCAACCCATCCATTAACAGGAATATGATCACCCCTGCCCAGATCTGTGCATTCTTACGATTACGGAACAAATAGAGTACTACAATAGCCATAACACCTTTAAAACTATAATCTGTCTTAAAGATAAAAGCTGCCACACAGCCTGCTGCAATAATGCAGGCATATAAAAGGATGCGGAGTAGTTTTTTCCCTTTTCCGGATCCCACAAAATATTGTTCTGCCATCCGAAGCGCTGCAATCACCGCAAGACCGATCAACAGGGTAAAGAATACGTTCTGATATTCCATGTTCCAGGCTCTGCCGCTAAGTGCCAGATCAAACGGGATCTCTGACAGCAATGCAAACAGAAACATTCTCCCCAGATATTTTTTTACGTCATGTGTTTTTTGAAAACCTTCCACCAATAAAAAACAGTAAATAGGGAACGCCAGTCTTCCCACCACACGCATCGCCATGTAGCTTCCATATAGGATACTGTTCTGCTTCATCCAGACCACGTACGACTCTTGATTCACCATAGCTGCATAAAAACCATTGCTGATCAGTAACCGTGCTATGATCACCGCTCCGATATGGTCGATCAGCATGGTTATCACCGCCACGTTTTTAAGCACTGCGCTGCTAATTCCTCTTTTTTTCTGTACTTCTTCCATCTGCATTCCCATATTCTATTCCTTATTGTTTGTATTATTTAATTAATACAATAATATGTTTGAATTATTTTGTCAATCTCAATTCCACAAAATCATGAAAAATTTCTGTAGCAGCTACTCTGGCATGTCCTACAAAAGTACTGAAGTAAATAGTCATCCTGTCAAACTTTGACAAACTTCGACGAAAAATGTCCCCTGCTGATGCAGAGGACACACTTATTGGCATTTTTCTCACCCTACTTTATAACCGGTTCCCCATACCACCTTCAGGTATCTGGGCTCCTTGGGGTTACTCTCAATCTTCTCCCGGATGTGGCGGATATGCACCGCAATGGTATTGTCCGCACCGATGGCCTGCATGTGCCAGATGGATTCATAGATCTGGCTGATGGACAGTACCTTACCACGCTCCTGCACCAGCAGGCGTAAGATCTTATATTCAATGGGAGTCATCTTTACTTCCCGGCCGTCTACCGACACCGTGCGGTTCCGGTCGTTGATCTCCAGTCCGTCCACCCGGTAGATCTTGTCGATGTTCTCACACAAATTCACTAACTGCGTATATCTGCGAAGCTGGGACTTCACTCTGGCTAACAGCTCCAACGGATTGTAGCCCACGGTCACATAGTCATCCGCTCCGGCATTGAGTGCCATGATTTTGGCAGTCTCTGCGCTCTGGGCGGAAATGATGATAATAGGGATTGTCGTACTGTTCCGGATATCATGGATCATCTCAATACCTTCTCCCCATCCAGTCCCATCCAGCTCCGCATCCAGCAGCAGAAGCTGTATCTCCTGTGCATCCAGCAGCTCCTGCAGCTGCACTCTGCCCGTAACTGCCACCATTTTTAAATCTTCTCCTGCCAGAAGGGAACTCATTGTCTCTATCACACCTGTATTATTGTTATATACTGCCACCTTTTTCTCCATGATCCGCACCTTCCACCTTTCGTATAGGAAAAGACCCCTCTACCTTATCCTCTGTTATCGTATCCTGTCAATGCATATTTTCTGCAACATAATTATTAAAATTCTATAAACATTTCGTTTTGCTCTTATTTACGATTTCATGGCAAAACGAAACCCTACAACTACATAGACGCAATTGCAGGGTAAAAAGTTGCAGTATTTTTATTTTCAGGTGTAAAAAACTTCTTCCAGTACCAGTCCTTTGGCAGGTACTAACGCTCCTGCCCTCGCTCTGTCTCCGGACTCCAGTACATCCGTCACGCTCTCCGGTGTCCGGATTCCCTTTCCGACCTCGAGGAGAGTTCCCATGAGAATACGGATCATATGATGTAAAAATCCATTTCCGGTAAATACAAACTCCACACGGTTCTCTATCCGTTCGATCCGGATCTCGTCGATCCGGCGGACGGTGGATTTTTTACTTTTTTTGGCAGAGGTAAATGCCTTGAAATCGTGCTCTCCAAGCAATAGCTCCGCCGCCTTTCGCATAGCATCCAAATCTAATATTTCCGGTTCCTCTGTCGCATAGCGTCTCCAGAACACATCCGGGATCTGATTGTTGATGATGCGGTAACGGTAACGCTTCCCAGTGGCATTTAGTCTGCTGTGGAATCTGGGTGCCGCCTCTGACACCTCCACCACGGCAATATCCTCCGGCAGATAACGATTGCAATAGGCCAGAATTTCTTCCGTACTCATGGCGGTTTCCGTATGGAAATTTGCCACCTGCCCCAGGGCATGCACCCCGGCATCCGTTCTGCCGCTGGCAGCGATCTCTATGGGTTCACCGCACATTTTGGACAAAAGCGCTTCCATTTTCCCCTGGATCGTATTATCGGTGGAAGTCTGTTTCTGCCACCCCTGATATCTGGTTCCCTCATACTGCAATCGCAGTCGGATATTTCTCATATAGCACTCATTATCTCTTTCTGTTTTTCTTGTACCACGATTACTACGGTTGTTTTCCGGACTGTTGTTCCGCAGCCGCCTGAGCCTGTCTGGTCAGTTCCTCGCTTCGTTTGCGGTCTCTCTCCTGCATCTGACGGACCTCATCCATATCCTCCGGCTTCAGTCTGCGGAAATGATTAATACCTGCCACCAGGATCCTCACACTGTCCTTGGTCGTCTGTAAAGCGCCCTCCTGATACATGGTCAGGGCAATCAGTCCTACCGGCACTGCCACGATCATTCCTACAACACCGCCCAGCTTATAGCCTATGTACAGAAGGAACAGGGTCGGCAGGGGCGGCATTCCCACGGAATCTCCCACGATCTTCGGCTGGATCAGCTGACGGGCCAGCTGTCCGATGCCCCAGATGATCAAAAGTCCTATGGCCATTTTATAATCAGAGCTTAAGATCTTGATAATGGCCCAGGGTACCATGACGGTTCCGGTTCCAAAGAAAGGAAGGAAATCCAGAAAGGCAATTCCTAATGCGATCAGTAAGGCATAATCTACCTGTAAAATCGCAAATCCAATAACCAGCAGCAGATACATCCATACCTCGATCTTCAGCTGCGCTTTCAGATAGCCGCCTACTGCTTTGACCAGCCCCCGCTTCAGCATGTAATACCACGACAGGATTTCCGCCGGTGTATGTCTGCGGAACCATGCCGCCAGCTGGTCTCTCTCCGCTACAAAGAAATAGGAAGAAAGCAATGCCATGATCACCCCGATCAATATCGAGGGCACCTGCTTTGCGAAATTGCCCACTGCATTTATGGTCGGTGTGCCGATCTTACCCAGCAGATTTCCAACATAGCTTCCGATCTGATTGATCACGTCCATGATGCTCTGCTGTACGTCCATCGGAAAACGGTTATAGATAATACTTAAATTCTGCCCGATATCTGCAAAATCATGTTCCGCACTGCTCCAGATATCCGGCAGAGCACCAACCAGTCCCATGATCTCATCGACGAGCTTCGTGCCTACCAGATAGAAGATCAACACCACCAATGCGATCACCGCTACAATGACAACGGCGCTTCCTGCTTTTCTCTTGATCTTAACCTTTTCCTCAAAAAACCGCACCAGGGGGCTGGCGATCAACGCAATGATCCAGCCTGCCACAAACGGCGCAAAAAATACTAACAGCTTCGGCACCAGGAAAACGATCAACAGCAATATAATAAATGCCACACCCAGATTCACTAAGGCTTTACAATATTTCTTCATATGCTCTCACACTCTCTCGCATTCTGCTTTTACACTCATTCATCCTTCCTGCTGTCTATTCTTGTGCAGGATTCTCTGTTGCCAGCACTCCGTCCAGGATCTCATAGATTTCTTCCCTGCCCTGCTTTGTCTGGGCGGAATAAGGAACAATCTGTGTATCTGCCCCTGCCTGCAGGGTGGTACGGATCAGCTTTATCTGTTTCTGGATCTGGCTGCGGTTGATCTTGTCCAGTTTCGTGGCAATGATGATAGGATCATAGCCGTTGCGGCGGATCCAGTCATACATGATCCTGTCATTTTCTGACGGAGCATGTCGTATATCGATCAGTAGAAACACCAGTTTTAACTGTTTGGATTTATGCAGATAATCTTCGATCATCTTACCCCATTTTGCTTTCACATTCTCATTTGCCTGTGCATAGCCATAACCGGGGAGATCCACGAAGTAAATTTCATCGTTAATGTTGTAATAATTGATGGTCTGCGTCTTGCCGGGCTGGGAGCTGGTCCTGGCTAAAGACTTCCGGTTCATCAGTCCGTTGATCAGGGAAGATTTTCCCACATTACTCTTGCCTGCAAATGCCACCTCTGGATGTATATTTTCCGGAAGCTTACTGGTAATACCACAGACAGTTTCCAGGCTTACATTCTTAATGATCATAAAAGTACCTTTTTCCTTCTGTTTTTTTGCACAAAACGCTGCCCTGTGTGACCACAAGGCAGCGCCTAAGATTATTTTGCCTTTTTCAGAGAATCTTCGTGAATGGTAAGGGGCTCACTCTCTCCATCCACTGCAGCCTTCGTAACAACGCATTCTTCAATGGTGTCATCCGAAGGGATCTCGTACATGGTATCCATCATTACGGATTCCATAATGGACCGTAATCCTCTGGCACCGGTCTTGCGTTCCAGAGCCTTATCCGCAATTGCCTCGATGGCATCCTGCTCAAAGTCTAATTTTACATTGTCCATCTGGAACAGCTTCTGGTACTGTTTTACCAATGCATTCTTGGGCTCCTGCAGGATTCGGATCAATGCCTCCCTGTCAAGACCTCTCAGTGATACACAGATAGGTACACGTCCTACAAACTCGGGGATCAGGCCAAACTTCACCAGATCATGAGGAGTTACCTCCTGCAGCAGTTCGCTGATATCCTTGTCCTCTCTCTTTCCGAGCTCTGTGTTAAAGCCGATTGACTTACGATCCAGTCTGGATTCTACGATCTTCTCCAGACCGTCGAAAGCACCGCCACAGATGAAGAGAATGTTGGTAGTATCGATCTGGATCAGTTCCTGATGAGGATGCTTTCTGCCTCCCTGGGGAGGTACACTTGCCACAGTACCCTCGATGATCTTCAGCAATGCCTGCTGTACGCCTTCTCCGGATACATCACGGGTAATGGATACATTCTCACTCTTTTTCGTGATCTTATCGATTTCGTCGATATATACAATACCATACTGGGCACGTTCCACATCGTAATCTGCTGCCTGAATCAGCTTTAACAGAATATTCTCTACATCTTCGCCCACATAACCGGCTTCGGTCAATGTCGTTGCATCTGCGATGGCAAACGGTACATTAATGATCTTCGCCAGTGTCTGCGCCAGATAAGTCTTACCGGAACCGGTCGGTCCTACCATGATAATGTTACTTTTCTGCAGCTCCACATCATTCAGATCCTTGGGTGCCGTTACACGCTTGTAGTGATTATATACTGCAACAGAAAGGACTTTTTTCGCCTCATCCTGTCCGATGACATATTCATCCAGGAAGTTTTTGATCTCCCTGGGTTTCAGAAGGTTGATATCCGGAGTTGCGGTCTCTTCCACTTCTTCGTCTTCCAGTTCCTCCTCCAGGATGTCAGCACAGATATCTACGCACTCATCACAGATATATACCCCGGCAGGTCCTGCGATCAGCTTGCGGACCTGGCTCTGGGTTTTATTACAAAATGAACATCTAATGTCATTTCCGGAATTTTTTCCTGCCATTATTATACTCCTGTTGTTTTGTCTCCATTTTGAAGACGCTCTTTTTGCCTTATGCCTCGTGGAAGGTGATCACCTTATCGATCAGCCCGTATTCACAAGCTTCCTCGGCGCTCTTCCAGTTATCCCTCTCGGTGTCTGCGCAGATGGTCTCATAATCCTTGCCGGTGTTCTCAGCCAGCATACGGTTCAACTTCTCCTTGGTGCGGAGGATATGCTTGGCTGCGATCTCGATCTCGGTGGCCTGGCCCTGGGTACCGCCCAGAGGCTGATGGATCATGATCTCTGCATTGGGCAGTGCAAAACGCTTGCCCTTGGCACCACCTGCTAAAAGGAATGCTCCCATGCTGGCTGCCATACCGATACATACGGTGGATACATCACACTTGATGTATTTCATAGTATCGTAGATTGCCATACCTGCAGTAACACTTCCGCCCGGGCTGTTGATATACAGATGGATATCCTTATCGGGATCCTCCGCTTCCAGGAACAGCAGCTGTGCTACAACGATGCTTGCGGAAGTCTCATTGACTTCCTCTCCCAGGAAGATAATTCTGTCCTTTAATAATCTGGAATAAATATCATAAGACCGCTCACCCTTGCTGGTCTGTTCAATGACGTAAGGTACTAAACTCATATTTTTAAACCTCCATTGTTTTACGTTAATATTACTATCGTATCCTACTTAGCAAGCTTTTTCAACGAGATTCCGAAGATTTAATAAAAATTTAAAAGAAAGCGGACAGGGCAGTCCGCTTTCTCTTCGTATCGTATCTTAAAGCACAAATTATGCTTCTTCAGGCTTCTCTTCTGCTGCCTTTTCCTTCTTGGTGGTCTTCTTGGCTGCAGCCTTAGCTTCCTTGGCGTTATCTACGATGAAGTCAGCTGCCTTTCTTACGCAGATATCTTCCTTCACCTGCTTAGCACCCTGCTCACCCAGGAGTTCTTTTACTTTATCAGCTTCCATCTGGTATGCTTCTGCCATGCTCTTGATCTCAGCTTCAAAATCTTCCTCGGCAGCTTCCATCTTCTCAGCTGCTGCTACAGCTTCCAGAACCAGACGGGACTGGATTCTCTTCAGTGCTTCCGGCTTCAGCTGCTCCATCATGGTCTGGGCATTCAGACCGGTGAACTGCATATACTGCTCCAGAGTAATACCCTGTGCCTGGATTCTCTGTGCAAAGTTCTCTAACAGCTGTCTCTGCTGGGTCTCTAACATAGCGTCGGGGATCTCCATCTGTGCGTCTGCGATCACTGCATCCAGAACTGCCTCTTCCTTGGCGATCTTAGCTTCCTCTTCCTTCTTGGAAGTCAGCTTCTTCTGTACGTCTTCTCTATATTCAGCCATGGTATCGAAATCAGATACTTCGCTTGCAAATTCGTCATCCAGTTCAGGAAGCTGCTTCTCCTTGATTTCCTTAACAGTACACTTGAATACTGCGGGCTTGCCAGCCAGCTCAGCTGCATGATAATCCTCAGGGAAGGTTACGTTTACTTCTGTCTCCTTGTTCAGTTCAGCACCTACCAGTGCCTCTTCAAAACCGGGGATGAAGGAGCCGGAGCCGATCGTCAGAGGGTAGTTCTCACCCTTGCCGCCTTCAAATGCAACACCGTCTACAAAACCTTCGAAATCAATAACGGTCATATCGCCGTCTTTAACAGCACGATCTTCTACATTGATGGTTCTTGCATTACTCTCGCGCTCTCTATTGATCTCAGCGTCAACCTCTTCGTCGGTTACCTTAACATCGATCTTGTCAACCTTCACACCCTTGTACTTGCCAAGAGTAACTTCCGGCTTCAAAGCAACTTCTGCGGTGAAGATGAAAGGCTTTCCAGCCTCAAGCTGGGTCACATCGATCTTCGGAGAAGATACGATCTGCTCCTCACACTCTTCCAGAGCCTTATCGTAAGCATCTGGAATCAGTGCATTGGCAGCATCTTCATAAAATACGGACTTGCCATACATCTGCTCGATCATCTTGCGGGGAGCTTTTCCCTTACGGAAACCGGGAATGCTGATCTTGTTCTTATTTTTCTGGTAAGCGCCTTCAATTGCCTTCTCCAGTTCTTCAGCAGATACTTCAATGGTCAGCTTGGCCATGTTTTTCTCTAACTTTTCAACCTGTAAACTCATTATAACATTTCCTCCTTTATACCCTTACGGGTCTGTATCCAGTCGCAGTCATTTTGCAATTATAGCATAGTTTTGGGGAAATGACAACCTTTTTTATTCAGGTTATATTCGTTGTTCAGACAGGTGCTCTGCCGGTTTCACGGGCATAGAGGCACTTTGAGCTCACTCCCGGGATCATTCCCAGTTTTCCCGACAGTGCACTGATCTTTTCCTGGGGTGCATCCATGACCACACTGATAATGTTCATCTGCTTCTCACGATAAGGTATCCCCATTCTGCCGATGATATATTCCCCATATTCATGTAAAAGTCCATTGATCCTGGCTGCTGCTTCCGGATTTTCCACAATAATGCCGATCAAAGTCACTCTTGTACTATTTTCATCTTTTTCCATACCGCTTCTTCCTTTTACCGTTTCACTTCCGTAAAACATCCTCTCTATTTTCCGTCAGCTAATTTTCCACAGGGCTTGATATGGGTAGCTATGATCATGATCCGCCCTTTTATGTTTCTATGAATATACTCTTCTGCTTTTTTTATATTCTCGTCATCCAGTCCCGCAAAAGGTTCATCCAGAAAAATGCACTGTGCCCCTGCCTCCATCGCTCTTACCATGGATACTCTGCGTTTCATGCCCCCACTCAATTCTCTGCAGGGCTGATCCAGAACTTCCTCCGGTAATACCTGTGACAATGCCAGTCTCGCCTTCCGGGCATCCCCCAGAATCATCTCCAGATTTTTCACCGCACTGTAGTCCTCGCAGAGCCGGTTTTCCTGAAACTGTATAGAGAACACCTTCACTCCGGATACTTTCCCCTCCTCCGGCTGTTCCAGCCCACACAGGCATCGGATAAAAGTTGTCTTGCCGCTTCCGGATGGAGCATCCATGATATACGTTTTTCCGGGCCGGAACTCGCAGTCCACATGTCGAAAGATCCAGCTGCTGTAAAAGCGTTTTCCCAGATTCTGCACGCATAAAGTCTGTTGTTCTCCTGTAACGGTCTTCTGTGGCATTTCCGGTTTTCTGCAGACCGGATTCCACCGGAAGAACAATTCCACGCCATAGAAAATGATTTTTTCAAAAAATGCACTTAATACAATGATCACAGCAGTCCAGGCAAAGAGTTCTGCAGTATCCAGATATAATTTAGCCAGATACAGAGCTCCGCCTATGGAATGAACCGGCGTTCCGATCACTTCAGCCGCCACTCCTGACTTCCAGCACATTCCAAGAGAAAGTTGAAATGCACTGAGCAAAAATGGTTTCAATGCCGGGCGGTAAATATAGAAAAAACGGGTATGGAATGATAAATGAAAAACATCTGCCATTTCCAGTATTTTTTTATCCGCACTTTTCAATCCTTCCAGTGTATTCAGGTAAATATTGGGAAATACCACCAGAAAACAGACCGCCACAGCAAGCATTGAGGATCCCCACCAGATCAACAACAGCACAGCAAAGACTGCTACCGGTACGGATTTGCAAAACACCATAAACGGGCGTAATATTTCCTCCGCAGTATGGCATCTGTAACTGACTGCTGCCAGAAAAAGCGCCAGTATTGTTCCCAACAAAAATCCCAATCCGATCCTCCATAGTGAAGAAAACGAGCTGATCCAGAAATCTCTTTGGACTACAAGTCCGGATAATGCCTGCAATGTCTGCCCGGGCGTCACCACCAGAAGGAAATTATCCACAAGCATTGCTGCAGCCTGCCACACTCCCATCCAAAAAAGAAAAATGAGGGACTTCTTTATCCATTTTTTATATGGTCTTATTTCTTTATTCTGCATCATAATAGAAATCAGATTCCGGAAGTCCTCCGCCTATGGACAGGGAATCCTGGTGGAACAGTACGTCAAGGTATCCGGAAAGTGCCTGCTTCATTTCATCTTTGTCAATATAGGTAATGTTGCAGCCAGGGATTGCTTTCTGGGCAATAGGTTCTTTGGCTACGATCTGGGCTTCCACTGCCAGCACAGCACCGGTCACCGGATCTGCATTGATGGCTTCCGCACTTGCCTTGTGATCTTCCATAAAAGATTTCACCGCTGCTTCGTTTTCTTCCAAAAATTCCTTGCGGACCACCGTTACACCGGTGACCATGCTGCTACCGTTCTCTCCCTGTACCTTGTTCCACTCTTCGTTTAGATCAAAGATCACCTTCAAAGCGTCATTCTGCATGCAGGCTGCGGTAACAAAGGGCTGGGGTAACAGACCGATGGCTGTGGGATCCTCTGCCAGTACAGATGCCACTTCTGTTGCTTCAGATTTATATTCCAGTGTCACATCATCCACGGACATACCGTTGGCTGTCAGCAGATACTGTAATACATAGTCCGGTGTGGTTCCTTTTCCGGTCAGATAAATAGTCTTGCCCTTCAGATCGGTAAAGTTTGTCAGACTGTCTTCTCCGGATACCATATAAAGCACACCCAGTGTATTAATATCAATGACTTCCACGCCACCCTGTGTCTTATGGTAGAGAACGCTGGCAACATTAGCCGGCACCAGGGCAATATCCAGATCTCCTTTTACCATCAGGGGCAGGATTTCATCAGCTCCAACAGCCATCTGGAATTCATAGATATTGGAGGTCTCACCTTTCTCCGCTTTATCCATTAGAAATAAAAGTCCAAGAGAAGTCGGTCCCTTTAAGGATGCCACACGGACTACTGTACCATCTGCGGTTTCCGTATTTTCTGTACTTTCGGTTGCAACAGTTTCCATACTTGCTGTGGTGCTCTCTACGGTTGTTGCAGTCTGTGTACTCTCTGTTGCCAGACCTTCTGACACACTTGCGTCATTCTGTGCCTGTCCGCATCCGGTCAGACCGCTGCATAACAGTACCAGGGTCAGCGCCATGGCCAGTGTTTTTGTGATTTTCGTTTTCTTTTTCATTGTTTTTTCGCCTTTCTGTCATTGAATAGTTACAATGTAACTATTCAGATCCCACCCCAACATTCGCAAAACCGCACGATAAATCGTGCTTTCCCACAGCAAAGCATGCAGTATCAGTCTCCTTATTCGGAAGGCTCTGAATAGTTACATTTTGACAACAAAAAAACACCTTCTCTTCTCAGCTCTGCCAAATCTGTCAGGCTTTAAAGGTCAGTCACTTCTGTGGGATCACGGTCAGTGGATCTAACATAACGCTTTCCGTTCTCCGTCTCTTTCGTTGCTGTTTGAGTGTACCATAAAAATGAAAAACTTACCAGCATGAAAAAAAGGACGATGCTCATACTAATACCAAGATAAGTGATCACAAAAAGCGCTTATCTGAAACACGAAAACCTAATCCAAACGGAGGTGAACGAAATGGCAAGTAAAACCAATAGAGTAGAAGTTCCCGAAGCAAAGGCTGCAATGGATCGTTTTAAGACTGAGGTAGCATCTGAGCTGGGTGTTAACCTGAAAGAGGGTTACAACGGTGATCTTACTTCCAAGGAAGCTGGAAGCATCGGTGGTGAAATGGTTCGTCGTATGATCAAGAAGCAGGAAGAGCAGATGAAATAAGTTCTGCCTGAGACTTCGAAATCGATAGAAGCCAAAAGAAGCTGTACAGAGAATTCTCTGTGCAGCTTCTTACTGTTTATGTCTGAATCTTTGGTAAACTTCGTGCTTCTTTGGTGAATCACGCGATTCTCCGTGCTTCGCACTCTCGAACCGCTACAGCCATTCGCATTCCGGGCTGCCGCCCTGCATGCTCATGTCTGTTTGATTGTCTAATAGATATGTGGTCTTGCCTGCAAGCAGTCATCCCACATATCTATTGACAATCTATTCACCAAAGACTGCTTTATAATCTGCCTGGAATTTTGCAATTCCTGCATCTGTCAGGGGATGTTTCACCATCTGCTCAATAACAGAGTACGGAACGGTTGCGATATCTGCGCCTGCCAGTGCACAATCGGTTACATGGATGGGATTACGCACGCTTGCTGCGATAATCTGGGTATCCAGATCGGTTACTGCGAAAATATCAGCGATATCACGGATCAAGTCCACACCTCTGGTGCTGATATCATCCAATCTGCCCAGGAAAGGAGATACATAAGTAGCACCTGCACGGGCTGCTAGCAGAGCCTGGTTAGCAGAGAAGATCAGGGTCACATTAGTCTTAATTCCCTCGGAGCTCAATACTTTACATGCTTTCAGTCCTTCTACGGTCATAGGGATCTTAACAACCATGTTGGGATGGATTGCTGCGATCTCTCTTCCTTCTTTGATCATACCCTCTGCATCTACGGTAGTTGCCTTAACTTCGCCGCTGATGGGTCCGTCCACGATGGATGCAATTTCCTTAATTACTTCTACGAAATCTCTGCCCTCTTTTGCGATCAGGGAGGGATTGGTAGTTACTCCGCAAATAACCCCCATGTCATTTGCTTTCTTAATGTCTTCTACTTTTGCAGTGTCAATAAAAAAACGCATAACTCTTCTCCTTTTTGCTATGTAAATTTAATTGCTTCCGGTCCTGAAACTCACTTACGAACCTTCACCTACAGTATACTCATTTCTCTTCCAAACAGCAAGCACTTTTTGTAAAATTTATTGATTGTGTTCGAGCACGGAACGTACAACTACGAATAGTACAACTTGCGGATATAATAAAAATCAGCGGCCTGCAGCGCCTGTCTGCGCACTCCTTCTGAAGCATTCCTTACCTCCAGCAAAAGACGAAATGTTTTCATATCCGGAATACGCTTTTCCCGTTCCCTGCAGGTCGCCATGGCGCTGAGTCTGCGCAGCCATGCTTCCTGCCGTCTCCGTCCTGCTCTACCGGCTTTCAATACCTTCCGTCTGCCAAAGCATTGTCTTACCTCCCACCTTCTCTGGGCAGTATTTTCCAACATCACCTCCAGCAGCTTCCCCACCGCATATACATCACTCTCTTCCCCGGGATTTTCTCCCGTTTGAAACTGTTCCGGGGCACTGTAAAAGTAATTTCCCGCAGCTGAGTGATTCTGTTCTCTGTTCCACAGACATCCCAGATCCAGAATTCCCACTTTCCCGTTGGAACGGATCCGGACGTTTTCAGGTTTTAAATCCCGATAGAGAAACGGATGAGATCTCTCATGAAGGTATTGCAGTCCTTCCGTAAGTTGTCCGACAATAACGGCTGCCTGCTCCGGTGACAGTCTTTTTCTTCGTCTGAGAAACTCCTGTAGATCCATTCCTTCCCAGAATTCAATGATCAGATACCCGTATGTCCCTTCTGTCCACTGTTCCCGATAGGCCGGAAACAAGGGATGGCTGATTTCTTTCCAGTTGATGCACTCCTGCTGCCAGCGTCCGGTAGCTTCCGACACTCTGCACGCCCAAAAGTGTCCTGCCCTGTCTCTGATGCGGTAGACCCTGGAAAAACTGCCTTTCCCAATCAGTACCGGCTGTCCATAGCCATGCTGTTCCAATACTGCATTCAGATTCTCTATCCTTACTGCTTCCATTTTTCTCCTTTATTCTATTACCGGAAGAATCCATACCGCACCCATATGTTTTCCTCCCTCATGTTCTGCTTTCCGCCCTAACTCTTCCAGCCGTTTCTGCGCCCGCATTTCCCTTTCCGTCAGAGAATCCCTGCCTATACTTCCCGGTCTCAGACATGCTGCCAGTTCCTCCTCGCAGAAATTCAGGAATGCATTATCCGCCAATAAGATCGCTGTACCCGGTTCCACTTCTCCCACAATGCATTGATTCTTCCAGACCTTCCAGTCAGTTCTCCCGAATCTGTTAAAAAAGCCGCAAATATTCATTCTTCCACGGCTGAACAATAGAAATCTGTTTTCTACGCATAGTATTCCTGCGCAGTTGCTGTCCTTTGATTGCCCCACCATAAATTCCGTCCACTTTTCCTGCATCCGCTCTTCTCTGGTCTTCCAGATGTCTGATCCATCCAGTTCTTGCTCCATTTTCTCCTGCAGATCCTTTGTCTGCGCTCCGTTGTCGGAAATACAGGCAAGCACAACGGAAGTCTCTCTTCTTCGATATCTCCGCTGCTGTATACGTAAAAATAACCCCGGTGCTGCTTCCTTCTGCCAATAGCAGGCCGTTACATGCTCCATGCACACTCCTCCCCTCTTCTCTTCTGTTTACGTTGCTTCTGGGAACTATTGCCGAACGGCATAAAATAGATAGAATCGTGTCTTCACGAATGTAAAAAGAGCATACCATGAGGTATGCTCTTTGTCAACCAGTCGAAGACTTTTATATGTCTGATCTGTTATCCGAAAATATTAACCAGATCGTTAAATAGCAGGAACACCATCAGGACCATGAAAAACATCAGACCAATAAAATGTACCATGCCTTCCTTTTCCGGAGGTACCGGCTTATGGGTGATCGCCTCCCAGATCAGGAATACCAGTCGCCCACCATCCAGTGCCGGAATCGGCAAAAGATTCAAAATTCCTAAGTTTACTGTAAGCATTAATGTGATATTCAACATGTTGACCAGTACATTCTGCCATCCATATTCCCTGGTGTTCTCATAGGTCTTTCCCACCACATTTACAGCTATGCCTACGGGTCCTGCCACATCCTGTCTGGACACCTGACCCTGCACCAGCATAACTAGGCTTTTCCATGTCATGTTTACACAGTACCGCATTTCATACCAGGAATATCGAAAACAATCCATACCGGATAATTCCACAAAATCTGCATTGCTGATGCCGATCATGTAACGTCCCTGTGTCTCATCATATTGTGGTGTGAGTATGGTCGTTCCCTTTGTTCCGTTTCTCTCATACTCTACTGTTACATCTCCGCCACGATAGGTCAGCGTAAATAGCTGTATTTCTTCATATAAATGTACCTTGCTTCCATTCAGAGACAGGATGCGGTCTCCTGCTTCCAGACCCGCCTCCTGTGCTGCGCCGCCATCCACGATTTCCGTTGCGACAGGATCCCTGATCACGATCAGATTGACCATGATAAGTGCTATGATAAAACCAAGGATAAAATTAAACACAGGACCTGCCAGTACTGTGGAAATTCTCGCCCATACATTGGCATTCAGGAAGGATCCGCTGTGATCTTCTCCATCATCCTTCTCATTCAGGCCATCTTCACCCTCAAACATACAGGCTCCGCCGATGGGAAGCAGCTTCAGGGAATATTTGGTATCTCCTTTTTGAAAAGAAAACAGATTCGGACCCATGCCTACCGAAAATTCTATCACATGAATCCCATTGGCTTTCGCCAGCAGAAAATGTCCGAATTCATGCGAAATCACCACCACCCCAAAGATCAATACAAACAAGATCAAAGTAACCATTTATTGCCTCTCAGAATATACTTTTTCTATATAACGGTAGACAGAAGCCTCCGTCTCCAGGATTTCATCCACATCCGGATTTTCAATTACCTTATGCTGTTCCATTGCTTCCTGAATCAGCTTAGGGATCTGAAGATATTCAATCTTACGGTCTAAGAACAGTCCTACCGCCTTCTCATTGGCTGCATTGTATACCGTAGGCATGCTGCCGCCGATACGCTGTGCGTCATAGGCAAGTTTCAAACCGTAGAACGTATCCATATCCGGCTTCTCAAAAGTCACCTGTGCCAGTTCATAGAAATCCAGACGTTTCCCCGGCATAGGACGACGATCCGGATAGAACAGAGCATACTGGATCGGCAGCTTCATATCCGGTGTTCCCAGCTGTGCAATGACTGCGCCATCCACATACTGTACTGCAGAGTGAATGATGCTCTGTGGATGAACGATGACCTGAATCTGATCCAGGCTGACGCCAAACAGCCACTTAGCCTCCATGACCTCCAGTCCTTTATTTACCAGTGTCGAAGAATCAATTGTGATCTTTCGTCCCATAGACCAGTTAGGATGCTTTAAAGCATCCTCCACTTGAATGTTTTTCAGCTGTTCTCTCGTCCGTCCACGGAATGGGCCACCGGAGGCTGTCAGCAGAATCTTCTCTATTCTTCCGGCCGGTTCCCCGTTCAATGACTGGAAGATCGCACTATGTTCGCTGTCCACCGGAAGTATCTTCACACCCATTTTCGCTGCCAGCGGCATAATAATATGTCCGGCAGTCACCAGTGTCTCTTTATTTGCCAGTGCAATGTCTTTTCCAGCTTCGATTGCTGCAATAGTAGGTCTGATACCAATCATACCCACAATCGCCGTCACTAATACCTGTGACTGCGGCATTGTTGCAATCTCCAGCAGACCGTCCATGCCACTTACGATCTTCACAGGCAGATCCGCCACACGACTCCGCAGGTCTGCTGCCGCTTCCTCACTCCACATGCCTGCGATCAGAGGATGAAATTCTCTGATCTGCTGTTCCATCTGTTCTACACTTTTTCCGGCTGCCAACGCTGCCACCTGCAGTTCCGGATTGTTCCTGACAACTTCCAGCGTCTGAGTTCCGATGGAACCGGTAGACCCCAAAATTGCTATTTTTTTCATATTAATCTCCATTCCGCAGACGATTCCTTACGTCAGAGGAATCACAGGTCGAATTTCAAATTTGATTCTGCGATAAGGGCTGCTTTGTGACGCCTGCGGCACAACCGCCCCTAGCGAAGTCCCATCATAAGGATCGTAAGAAAATAAGTCATAGGCGCTGTAACCGTCATACTGTCAAAACGATCCATGATGCCGCCATGACCCGGAATCAGCTTGCCATAATCCTTAATATTATGATTTCGCTTAATGGCAGAAGCCGCCAGATCTCCCACCATGCTCATTACTGCACCTGCTGCGCAGATAAAGGCAATGATCCATGTGATCGTCCGATCCGGAAAAGCCGCTTCCACAAAAAAGTGCGCATACAGGCCCCCGATCAGAGCCGCTCCCACGACACCGCCAATGCATCCCTCCAGGGACTTATGAGGACTCAACTCCGGGAAAATATGTTTCTTACCGATCAGCTTGCCTACCACATACGCACAAGTATCACATCCCCAGGAGCTGATCAGGATCAGCCATACCAGATAGATTCCGGTCTCGCACTCCCGGGTCAGATAGACAAAAGACAACAGTACCGGTGCATACAGGAACGAAAATACCGATGCCATCACCTGACTGGCCTGGTATTTGGGAAAAGTTACCACATAGCAGAACATTTCTGCCATGAACAATCCCACAATACACATCAGGAGTAATGTATGATCTCTGGTAAAAAACAATGTTGCGTAATAGGCTGTTACACCCACAAAGCCGATCCATTCCAGTGCATTAAATTTCTTCTCATCCGTTGCACATTTTAGTGCCTTGGTAAGCTCTCTATATGCGATCAGAGAAATAAGCCACAACGGCACTGCCAGAAATACATTGCCGAAGCTGAACGCAGCCAGCGCAATAGCAAGCAGCACAATGCCACTGAACAAACGGGTCCAAAACATAAGCTATTCCTCCTTCAGGCCGCCATATCTTCTGTCTCTATGATTATATGCCTCCACAGCCTTGATCAATTCTTCTTTTGTAAAATCCGGCCAGGGAACCGGAGTAAAATAAAACTCCGTATAAGCCAACTGCCACAACAGGAAATTAGAAATCCTCTGTTCGTTACAGGTTCGGATCAGCAGATCCGGATCCGGGATTCCCACAGTATCCAGGTATCCCTCCAGTGTATCTGCCGTGATTCCTGCCGGATCCACTTCTCCGCTCTGTACTTTTGCAGACAGTTTTTTCACCGCACGGACGATCTCATCCCTGCCACCGTAATTAATGGCGATCTGGAAATGCAGACCATCATTGTTCTTCGTAGCCTCTTCCAGTTCTGCGATCCGTGTCCGGATATCCTCATCCAGTCTGGTCTTATCTCCCAGAACCCTGACACACATACGGTTTTTCTCCGCTGTTTTCAGGCAGGTCTTCATATAATTACGGAGCAGCTTCATCAATGCATCCACTTCATCCTGTGGGCGGTTCCAGTTCTCCGTTGAAAAAGCATATACCGTAAGATACTGAATTCCCATGCGATAGGCTTCTTCACAGATTACTTCCACCGTCTTTGCACCTTGCACATGCCCGTAATTTCGTGGCATTCCCTTTGCCTTGGCCCAGCGGCCGTTGCCATCCAGAATGATGGCTACATGATTTGGAATTTTCAGATTTTCTTCCATATTTTGAACCTTCTTAAACCGTCATGATCTCCTTGGACTTACTGTCGATCAGAGCATCAATATCCTTTACATACTTATCTGTAAGCTTCTGCAGATCATCTTCCAGACTTTTGATCTCGTCCTCAGATACTTCTGTCTTAGCCAGCTTCTTGAATGCATCGTTGCCGTCTCTTCTGATATTACGGATAGCCACTTTGCCTTCCTCGCCCTTCTTCTTCACTTCTTTTACCAGATCTTTTCTGCGTTCCTCGGTAAGTTCCGGAAATACCAGACGGATCACACTGCCGTCGTTGGAAGGGTTGATACCAATATCAGAAGTCATGATTGCTTTCTCGATTTCTTTGATCAGAGACTTCTCCCAGGGAGCGATCTGGATGATACGTGCTTCAGGAACAGTCACGTTGCCTACCTGCTGAATGGGGGTAGGTGTTCCGTAATAATCTACTCTCAGCTTATCCAGTACGTGAGGGTTCGCACGTCCTGCACGGATGGCTGCAAAATCTGCCTCCAGGAACTCATAAGCCTTCTGCATCTTGTCACTATATACCTGTACTCTTGCGTCCATTGTTTTCCTCTCTTCTGCGCTCTGCGCCTTTCCATTTATTATTTGTAATTATTTCCAAAAATCACACCGTTACTTTGGTTCCGTTGAACTTGCCTTTCATGGTGTTCACAATACTATTCTCTTCATTCAGGCCAAAGACCCACATGGGCATTTTATTATCTCTGGCCAGAATAGAAGCTGTCATATCCACTACCTGAAGATTCTTTGCGATAACTTCATCAATAGATACTTCATCATATTTCTTCGCTGTGGGATCCTTGGCAGGATCTGCATTGTAGACACCGTCAATGGCCTTGGCCAGCAGAATGACATCTGCCTCTACCTCGATAGCTCGAAGAACAACACCGGTATCGGTGGAAAAATACGGATGTCCGGTACCGCCTGCAAAGAACACTACCATGCCTTTTGCAAAATACTTATTGGCTCTGTCCTTTGAAAACAATTTTGTAAAAGATCCGCATTCAAAAGGAGTCAGGATATTAGTCATCATGCCTACAGAACGAAAAATCTCAGAAACATAAATACAGTTCATGATCGTGGCTAACATACCAATCTGATCAGCCTTGGTACGATCAATATTTTCACTGGATCTTCCTCTCCAGAAATTGCCTCCACCGATAACGATACCCACCTGAATGCCGTCATCCACCAGCTTCTTTACCTGCAATGCGACCTTTCTGACGGTTTCCTCATCAAAACCGGTCTTTTTCTCTCCTGCCAGTGCTTCTCCACTGAGCTTCAGTAATATTCTCTTCATGGTCGTATGCTCCTTATTTTGCTTTCTTTTTCTCGGGCTTGTAATCATCGAAGAAGGAAGTCGGACTGACATCTGCATAGCACTGAGAGCACATACCTTCGATGACCGCACCATTGTTGATCTGTACGGACTTGGACTTAATGTTACCCATGACAATAGCGGAAGAATCCAGAATCACAGGTCCCTGTACATCAATATCTCCCTTTACTGCGCCTGCGATAGCAGCGCTGGTAGCTGTAATATTACCGATTACTACAGAACTTGCACCGATTTTTACAGAACCTTCACTGACAATCTCTCCACTGATCTTGGCACCCTCTGCAAAAATCTCTGCTGCCTTAGAATTACCATTAATATATCCGGTAATATTCAGTTTACCCAGAATATCAATATTTCCATTAATAGTACCTACCAGATCCATAGACCCTTCGGAGCTGACATCTCCGGTAATCACCATACCGGCGGTAATAACTGCGGTTTCATCTGATACGATTTTTGCGTCCATTCTCTTCTCTGCTCCTTTGTTTTCTTCTACATATTCCTGTTCCACAACACTGCCTGCTGTCATATCATTCTGAAGTACACTATCAAGATCCAACTCAGGTGCCGCATCTTCCACAGACTCCTCAGTCTTTTCGGTCTCTTCTGCCGGTACTGTTTCCGCCTCACCTTCTGGGAGCTCGATAGTATCCAGATTTTTTAACATTTCTTCCAATGCTGCATTATCACTCTGTGTCTCAGTAACAGGCTGTGTTGTCTGTTCTTTCTCCACCACCGTGTCCTGTGCATTCTCCTGAGGCTGCTTCTTGGCCTCTGCGGCATCTGCCTGATTCAGGTCCTCCTCCGGCATTAATTCATTCACTGCCTGAGACAAATCTTCCTTTAAATCTGAGAAAAATCCCATGAATATGTACCTCCGTTTATTTCTTGTTATATAATAATTGCTTTTATATCTTATTCTATATGATGAACCGGCCTGGTATTCTCCGTGATCGGCAGAATCACCGTATCCGGTCTGCCCAGAATATTCTCTATAATGCCAGGCAGTGCCTCCACTGTAGTAGGCTTTTCCGCTGAATCATGAAGCAGTACAATGGATCTGTCTCTTGTGTCAAGATCCTTCGTACAATTTTCCAGCAGTGTGTCCGTAGATAGTCTCACGCTTCCCCCGTCTCCGGAGGATACATTCCAGTCATAATATTCTACTCCCTGGCTTTCCAGATAATCAATAAACTCATGCATGTCTATCTCACTGATCGTATTGGAGCTTCCACCAGGGAAACGATAATATACACTTTCAACACCGGTAGTCTGATAAATATAATCCCTGATCTGCTCAAAATCTGCTGAAAAGCTATCCAGCGATTCATATAATTCCTTGTATTGGTGACTATACGAATGCATTCCCAGAGTATGCCCGTCCTCTACAATTCTCTGCAATGTCTGCTGTGCATCGGCTCCTTCTTTCCCAACAACAAAAAAAGTGGCTTTCACATGATATTCATCCAAAATATCCAGAATTTCATTCGTATAACTGCTGGGACCATCATCAAAAGTCAAATATACCTTGTGAATCTCTTCCTGTCCGGCAAGCTGTTCTGATGTATCCTGCCAATGTCCTGTATCGGTCAGATCACCGGCAGGGCTTTCTTCCTGTGTCTCTGTTGCCTGCTGTATTTCACCATTTCCTGTCGAAAACTGTTGTAATGTCATCTGCAGTTCCCGGTTTCCGGCTTCTAATTCTTCCAGCCTCTGTTCCAGTTTCTCCAAAACCCCGTCTATGGTACGTAGCCTGCAAAACAGATACACACAACACAGGATAGGAATTACCAGCCCCATCACCACGATACCTACGATTATTTTCTTCAACCGCTGCACTCTTTTTCGCCTGTTTTCCGGCGATATCTGTTGAAGTTCTTTTGCCATGACTCCTTTTACGTCTCTCTTCCTATTTCAAGAATCTTCTCTTCCATCAGACAAGACTTCTGTAACAGTATAGCATATTCCACTTTTTAGGGAAAGAGATTTATGCAAAACTTTAAAAGCCGCAAAAGATATTTCTATCTCTGCGGCTTTTCATCCCTGTTTCAGATTTAGTTTGAATCATGTTCCCCTATTTTGTATTCCCCGTATGCCAGACTCCCTATTCTTTACCCTGCATTCTGCGTTCCGGATAACAACCCATAATAAAGTTATGAAAGAATATTTCCGGGAGATGATGCTGCCGAAACTGATACCAGACTTCTTCCGGTACATTTTCAAATCTCCAGATCTGCCCATCACTTGCAAATTCTATCTCCAGTAATTGTAATTGTGGGTCATATCCTGCGGACGTAAACATACGTCCCATGCATCTTATTCTCACCATTTTTTCTTCTCTTTTCCTGCATTTGTCATCCCTGGCATATAACATGCCCACTAGCTGTAAGGCGTACAGCTATATCTCTTTCTGAAAGATTTCCCCTTTGTACTTTCACGTGAAGATTCTTGTCCCACCCTCTATGACATTTGCATCTTATTTTATTTTCCCTTCGCCTTACCCTTACGCAGTTCTCAGCATACTTCTGAATACCGTTTGTATCCATCCCCAAAAGTGATTCTGCCCATTATTCCCTGTCAACAGAATCATTCCATTATTCAGTTTTCATTAAAGTGTAGCATGTGGTTAAAAGTTACATTTCGTTGTCAAGTTACTTTGGTATCTTTAATAGGTAAATTTGAAAGCGCCGGTGTCGTTTACACCTTCCTCATAAACATCCACACATGCATAATGAGTGCACATAACACGGTAGGTTTTGTCCTTAATTGCATCTTTATAGGTTAGCGAACATGAAAATACATTTTCATTTTGATTTTCTGCGCCATTCGAAGTAAGCACTGTTTTCCATCCATACCACATTTTTTGCTGTACCTTAATATCCTTTACCCCAATAACGGAAGCCGTTCCATAACAAGCTGTAGAAAAATCCATTTTTAAACCTTCTGACGTAAAGGCCATAATAATTTCACAATCATACATTGTCGTTATCGGCTTTATACTTAAGGCTTCATTTTCTTGTCCTTGTTCAGCCATAATCACTATCGCCGTTGAGGGATCCACCTCAAACACTTCCTGTGCCCGAACTTCCTGTGATGGAATGCCTATTGCAAATGCCATTGTCATAATAAATGCTACTATTTTCTTCTGTGTTTTTCTCTTCACGCACATTTCCTTTCTACTCCTTCGCTACACTTTGAGGTAAATTATCCCTCTATATACTTCATGGCATTTGTCACATAAATCTTACAAAAAAATTTTATATTTTTACAAAAATTTTTACAAAAAGTTTACAAACAAAACAAATACCTCAAAACAAATAATATGTTATAGTCAAATCTCCATATACTCCAATTTACTACTATCTTAAATTTGAATTATAACTAATAATCAATCAGAAAAAGCCAGGATTATATTTTCCCGGCTTCTTCTTAAACTATATTATTTATCACCATACCTTTCTGTAACTGCTTCTCCACATTCCAATGCTATTTTCTTTATAAATTCTTCATCTTGCATTCCAACAGTCGCATATTTTACATTTCCATAATAAAAATAAACAATATAGTTTTGTTTTCCATCTAATTCTTCTTTCTCAAAAACCTCATATGCTATTCCATTTTTCTCATATTCTTCTAAATAACTATATCCTATATATTTTTCTTTTATCCTCAAAACTTCCCAAGGATATATTTTTATTTCAAAATGTATTCTATTATTGCTATCTCGAAAAAAAACGTACATAGCAATTGCAGCTTGGCGTTTTACTATTTTAATCACATCCAACTCATATTCCTGTATTATTGAAAGTCCCAATGGAATCTCCGCATATTTACGATATTCCTCCGGAACATCCTCTATTTTATAATAATAGTTAGTATCATTATTTTCAGCATAATTATCCATCCCATCCGGTGACGTTATCATCGTCGTTCCTTCCTCATTTTTATCCATCCACCAGAAGAAGCCACCATGTTTTTCGGCATTGGCAACCACCTGCCATGAGCTGCCCAACAGAATCACAATTAGTACCGCTGCAGCTGCAACTGTTCTCACTTTATGCCTATGGAAGAATCTTAGGATCTTATGAGCTTTGACTTCTTTTTCCTGCTTTGTCCTTTTTTCAAAAATCTGTCCCTTACGTTCCTCTTCCTCTGCGGCTGCCAGGATTCTTTCATCTTCCTCCCGCTCTTCACAATATTTCCAAAAATCACTCAATGCTTCTTCCACAGGGAATTCATCATTGATATCATCGTCCTGATCCGTTTTCAGACTATCCAGTAATTTCATAAGAGTCTGCACTTCTTCTGCATCAAATTCCTCTTCTGATGCTTCCGTCAAATACCAGTCTAATCTTTTGGTAAGTTCCTGAATCAGGCTTTCATTATCCTGCTTCTTCATTTCTATTCCTTTCCCTTCTGTTTCCTATCTCCGATTTCTTTATCCCTCTTTATATTATATGGCGATTTTTTGTCGATTCTTACAAATTTTTTCTGTTTTTTGTCGAAAGCAACTCCATCAGATAAATTATCGGATATATTTTGGGCTATTTTATCTCTCAACCTGCTGATGCGGACGCTCATGTTATTTTCTGATATATTCTCCAGCTTTGCCATACAGCTGATAGAACATCCACAAACAAAATATCTGACAAACCTTCGTTTCTCTTCTTCCGTCAGATCTTTCAATATTACAATATCAAGCTCCGCTTTTCCATATCCGTCTTCTGTGACTGTATATTCCTCTGTACCCAGTTCAACTTCGCATTCCATCTTTTTCAAAGTCCTTTTTAATTCCTTAATCTTATTCTTTGCTGTATTGATCAGGAAACCCGTCGGATTGGATAGTTCACGAACCGTATCCCATTTCTTATATGCCACATAAAATGTCTCCTGCAGCACATCACGGGCCATTTCTCTATCCGGTACTCTACAGCGGATAAATTTATATATCTCCGGTTTATTTTTACGGTACATCTCATCAAATTCTTGATGGTCTGCCGTTTTCTCTTCTTTCTGCATATGCCATCACCCCACTCGGAATGTTTCATCTTTCTAAAAAATATCACTTATATAATTTACCATTTATTGCTATACTTAATATAGATGCTTTTATGATTCGGGAAAAATTTGTCTTCTACACCTTCATATTTTACTTTTCATAGATTCTCTGTCAATTTTTTCTCATCGACAAAAACTAATAAAATTTGCATTTTTTGTTATTGACAAACATGGTACCATTTGCTAGAATGAAAAACGGTGATTACATGAGCAATCACGTGATGCTGCTGTGGCTCAGTCGGTAGAGCGTCGCATTGGTAGTGCGGAGGTCACGGGTCCGATTCCCGTCAGCAGCTCTCATGGAAGAAGCGGAAACATTGTATTTACAGTGTTTCCGCTTCTTGTTTTTCCATTAAACGCTGTAGACAGTAATAGGCATTCCTTTCTCACCTTCAGTACACCGGCGTATCCGGATTATACATCCTCCAGCAATATATGCGCCGGTATTTCCAACACTTCTGCAATATCAAATACCACTTCCAGAGAGAATGGCTGATCACAGTTAGGTGCTTCAATCTTTGTCAGATAACTCATGCTTATACTGACCTTATCTGCCAATTGTTCTTGAGTAAATCCTTTATTTTTCCGATATTTTTTAATTGCCTGTCCTATGATTTTATATTCTTTTGTATGTTTCTGATTCATTTTCACATCTCCTGCTTCCTATTTCAATTCTAATGGATAATGTGAAAAGAGACGTTTCAGTTATAATGAAAGTTTTTCCAAATCAAAACTAAATTTGCTTTTCCACTCGTTTCATTTCGGCTTAGTTTTTAAAATAAACTTGCCGTAAGTAAAAAAGCCAACCACATATCACTTGGTTGGCCTTTTTACTTTCTGACTTATTCAATTATCTTTTCATTCTTTAATTCTACTCTAACCCATACTCTTTCTGCATTGTTCCCAACATTTCCGGCATTTTTCGTCTGCATACGCAGCATATCCAGATATTCTCTGCCTCTCGAAATATCATTCTGTCCACCGCTTTACTCATGCAGCTCCAGCGGCAGTCCATCCGGATCATGGAAGAAAGTCATCATCTTACCAGTATAATTATCCACACGGATCGGCTCACATTCAATTCCAACCTCTGCCAGCTCTTTCACAGTCTGCTCTACGCTCTCCACACAAAATGCAAGATGTCGCAGACCACAGGCCTCCGGGCGGTTCACACGCTTCGGTGGATTTTCTTCTGCAAAAATCTCTAACTCCGTATGTTCATCGACACACAAATCCAGTTTCCAGTCTTTGCGCTCTGGGCGATAGTTTTCCCTAATGACAGAGAAGCCCAGTTTGTTCACATAGAAATCCTTAGCAGCTTCGTAGTCAGATACAATGATTGCAATATGATGTATTTTAGATAAATTCATTTTTCACACTCATGTTCGATTTTATGTTAGTTACAAACTATATCATAATTTTCAAGCGATGCCTTGCGTTCCAACTGCCGGAAATCTGTGTATCACACACGACATTATATTTCATTCAGAATTTAAGCATGGTCGTCTGTTTTTTCAGAACCTGTGTCATACTTCTTCTGCATTGTCTCTAGCACTTCAGGATCATCCAGCAGTGCCACCTTGTCGGTATCTCCTCCAGCATTCATACTGGAAATCAGTTTTAACAGTCTTTCTTTCTCCAATTGGCGGCCACGTCCTATACCTTGCTCTATTCCTTGCTCTATTCCTTGCTCTATTCCAGCTTCCACGCCCTGGTCATACACATATGCCTCCTCTGCTTTCCGATCCATCACTCTCTTCATGTGAGCATCATACTGTGCCTTCGCCCAACGGCTCAGGCTCATATGCTCTACCTCTTTTATCGCTTCTAAGATTCCCTCATTTTTCGTCTGCATCCGCAACATATCCAGATCACTCTCCGTTCTTACATTGAAAAATTGTATCCACTCATCTATCGTCTGTCCCATCAAAACCTTGTTCAGTTCTATCACATGCAGCTCCACCAGGTTGCTGAACAGTCTCCCTTCCTCATCCCTCAGCAAGTATGTCTTATGATACTGCCGGTCTTCCGTCAGGTTGAAATCCAGGATGCTGATTGCCACGCACCGCTTCATCACATCATAGCTTCTGCCGAAAGGAATTTCTTCCGTCAGCATCTTCCCTAAATAGAACAGCTGTCTCCTGTCCCAGTTCCTCACTGCCTTCACTTGAAGCTCTATGTTGATCTTCGTATCATCATTCAGTTCTACCAGGACATCCAGAATCCCCTGCTTCTGATAACGATATCGTCTCCACAGATAGGTATTCAACAGTCGCGTACTGCGGATTGACTCCACCGGAATATCCAACACCACACTAATAAAATACTTTCGAATCACTGGATTACGAAACAATTCTTTCATACAGTAATCCCATTTAGGGCTGATTATCATTTGCATTCTCCTCTCACACTTACCACAGGAGATATGCAATACTGTCACAGAATCGAATTTCATTCCATTCTATGTCTTCTCCTGCTCTATTGTAATAATCTTGGGGTAATTAAGCAGGGATTCCTCTGAAGTCATAGACATCGGTGTAAAACCGATATGGAAATTCGAATTAGAAAATCTGCTTACAAGTAGAGAATAACAGACCTGTATTTAATTGTCAACGTGGCAAGCAAATAAAATCTTGGTTTCTCTCATATTTCCAGTATTTTCGGGCTTTCCAAGCCTTTTTACATTTCTTCACTTTTCTCTCCATCTATTTTTCATTTACTTTGATAACAGTTTCAAAAATTTCCTGTCATAAAACCGATAATCCTGATTTTTCAGTCTCAGAATTAACGGCTTTGCGTCTTAAGCGTCTGGCTCTTATATTACTGTTTCATTTCTTCTGCAATTTTGCCCATCATCTGTTCAAATTGGCTTTTTGCTTTCGCCTTATCTGCTGCTCCATCATATACACTATAATAGAAAAACATATTTGCGTAAAATTTAACTGCATTCTCTTCTGGATTTTTTATTTCCATATTTTTGAACAGATCCTTCACGTATTCTGCCGGTCCGGATACCAGATATTGCTGATATAAATTCTGCATCTCTTCACTGCGAAACTGCTCTATTGTCAGCATCTTCCGAAACGATGATGCAAAATCATCCTCTGTCCAATATTCAAACATAGACTTGCTGTATTCCACAAAATCATCCGGTGATACTGTCTCATACTTTTCCGGCATTTTCTCTTTATCCTCTTGTGGCATATCATATTCCGCTGCCTGTTCGCCATCCTGCTGCTCCATACGCTGCACAATACAGTCAAAAATATCTCTTTTACTTTTGTAATGACGGTACAATGCCCCTTTTGTCATATCAAGTTCTCCTGCTATCTGGCTGACTGAGACAGCCTCATAACCATCTCTGGCGAACAGATGCAGTGCCACAATTAATATTTCCTCTTTCCTATTACCCATGCACATTTTCTCCAATATAAATAAACGACCGTTTATATCTCACATGATAGTAAACGGTCGTTTATTTGTCAAGACTTTTCTTCTTGCTCATATTATTGTGGCAAAAATAGCAAAATCTGCTGCTGATGAATTTAGACAATATGTCTTACTGCCGTCTGATTTTCTAGTCTATCGCATACTTCTTGCGCATCGCCAGTAATACCTCCGGCTCATCTAATTGCGCCACCTTATCTGTATCTCCTCCGGCATTCATTCGGGATATCAACATCACAAATTGATTGGTACCCTGGGCTCTTCCTTCTGCTCTACCGGCTTCTCTTCCTTCTTCCCTGACGTCATCATCATGTAACAGCTCTTTCATGTACTCCGACCTCCATTCTTCATTCTCCCGGGCTCTAAGCACCGCTTCATTCATTCGCCGGGTCAGATCTCCTCCAACCTTACCATCTCTGATATAATCATATAATTCTTTTAGATTCTCTGGCACCTTCTCCGGATCACAGACGCAGTTATAAAAAATCTTCTCTGTCCCGTCCTCCAGACACAATTCCCGGTCTTCCTTACAAAGATTCTCAAAAGAATATTTCGCATAACCTAATCCAAACGGGTCAAAGGTACAAAGGAACAGAACCTTTCCCTCCGGCAGTTCCCGATAGGATTTTCCTCTGCTCAGATGATCTGTGTCCATCGTAGACTGGTAAAATCTGCTTCTCTTCGGCAATTCCAGTTTCTCTACTGCCTGGTGATTCCGGTTCTGTATCTCTGCATCATAAATTCGTTTCCGATCCCTCGCATATATATCCAGCCGTACCGGCTTGCCATCCACAGTATACCGGAATTCTCGCTGGGGCTGGACATCTTCCAGCTCTCCCACCTGTTCTTCCAGCATCCGTTCTAACACATCATGGCAGAGCACCTTATGAAATTGTCAATTCCTCATAGCATTTTACCATTCGTATTCTCCTCTCACACTTACCACAGGAGAATATACTGACAACGCCAGCAAATCAAATTTTCCATTCGCTCTATGCTTTCTCCTGCTCTATTATAATAATCATTGGATAATTAAGCAGGGATTTCTCTGAAGTCATAGACATCGGCTTGCGCCGATATAGAAATTCGAAATAGAAAATCTGCTTACGAGTAGAGGATAGCAAATGGGTACGGAATTGTCAACGTGGCAAAATAGCTAAATTTATACCTAGTGAATTTAGGCAATATATTCTTTTCGTTAACATTGTTTTGATATGCAATAACCTCAACTCCAAAACAGATCATTGCAAATTCCCAGGGTGATGATCTTCCCCTCTTTCATCCATTCCGACATTTCTTCTATGTAGTAATACTCGGTGCCTTTTTTTAAATGATCTGAATTCCTTCTGCCGCAGCCGTCTCCTGTACCAGGCGGATCTTCTCCTCTACCTTTGCAGGCGTTGGATGTCCTTTCCCAGGCATACAATGGGGTGTGATATAGATGGTACCGATGAAATAATAGGAATTGTCTGATGTATGCTGCAAGATTGGATAGTCGATCTCTGTACCGGGTATCGTGATCCATGCGTAAACATCCGGATTCACCGACTGTAATTCGCCGAATTTCACAGGAATAACAGCCACCTCTTTCGATACCGTCTCATTCTCCACGGTCTCCGTGCTCTTCATGCCCACCAGCATTTCATTGATTTCATCCTCAGTCAGAGCAGCCTTCGCCTCCTCCGTACCCTGTCCGGTACTTTCTGTTTCCGCCTGTGCTGCCGTGCTCTCTGTCGGATGATGATAGATGATATTAGAAATTCCGCTTACAGCAAAATAGGCAAGCACCAGACCTGCCGCTCCCACTACAGCGGATATTATCTTTCTTTTCATATGAGCTCCTTCTTCCAAACACTTAGAAGATTTTACCAATTCTGAAATAACGTCTATGTTTTTAACGTAATTTTAGATTCTGTTTTAAACGTAACCGTTATATACGTTTAAAACAGGTATTGTCAATAGTTTGGGGTATTCATAATGTAAATGTGATTATTTCGAACTACGGAATTACGGGGATTCATTATAGAAAAACTTTTTATGATTACACTAAGGGGTATCTAATCATGGATAAAAATATTGGAGGATATGCATGAAAAAAACTTATGATCGTCTGGCTGCCGGAGAACGTGTTCGCCAGAAAAGAAATCTGTTGGGGTTTACACAGGATGAAATGGCTGAAAAAATAGATCGTGCTGCCAAATATTATGCAGATATTGAACGCGGCAGCTGCGGCATGCGCGTGGAAACTTTGATGGCTCTTTCCGAGACTCTGGATATGTCATTAGATTATATTATTTATGGAAAAAACACCGAAGAAAACGGATACCCCGAGCAAACTGCCGAAGTATCCGCTATTTTAACTATGTTGAATAATTCTGGGCAAAGAGAACGTGATTATGCTCTCCGGTTGTTGAAGCTGTTTCTGGCTTCCAGAAAGTAGTTCTGTCCTAATTAAACCCAAACAGCTTCTGGCAGATTTTATAACCTTCTACTGAAATCTTGCGTCCGCCTTTTCCGGGCAGGTTCATGGTGCCGCCCATGATGCCGTTACGCATCCACAGATACAGGCGCTTGTCTTTTCCCTTCAGGTACTCCCACAGTTCCTGCTTTTTCTCCAGATGTTCTGTGGTACCGGAGCGGATCAGCAGGACGGAAGATACCGTCATGATGATTTCTAAGTAATTACGCATGTACTGGTACAGACGTCTGTTCTTTACCAGTTCTGCTTTTCTCCCTGTCAGATAATCAATCATCAGCTTCGTCACACGGATCTGCTGATCAATACGGGAGATCATGACCGTCTCATTCACCGATTGATCCTGTCGGCCTATATAGTATCTGTAGAAGTTCACATCCAGATAATACATATTCTTCACATAAGGCAGCGGTTCGAATACATACAGATTATCCACATAGAAAGTGTGTTCCGGAAGCTTCAGTCCACATTCCTGCAACAGCCTGGTGCGGAAAATGACGGAATGCATCAGTATATAATGGCCTTTGCGGAAATGATGGCAGTCTGACCAGGTGAACATCTTCTCCACCGGTAAAATGTGACGATATTGGATCACCTTCTTACGGCGCTCACCTTCCTTTTCATAGACATAGTTACTGATAAGCATATCCAGTGCCTGACCGCCTCCGGCCAGCTCCCTCAGTGTATCCAGGATCTTAAAATAAGCATCCTGCTTTACCCAGTCATCACTGTCCACGACTTTAAAATACAGCCCGGTGGCATTGGAGATTCCGGTATTCACTGCCGATCCATGTCCGCCATTCTCTTTATGAATTGCACGCACGATCGTTGGAAACTGCGCTTCATATTCATCGGCGATCTCTGCTGTACGGTCCTTGGTAGAACCATCATCTATAATGAGAATCTCTACATCCTCACCACCGATCAGCAGAGAATCTATACATTTTCTCATATACTTTTCAGAATTATAACAGGGAATTGCTATAGAAAGTAATTTCATATCGCTGTCCTTTCTTCTTTTCGTCTGTCTGTTTTGTTGTTCACAACGCTGTTCCATCCACCGGAGTATCTTGCTTCAAAGTATCGTGAATCCCCAGTTTCATATTCAGTCCCTTTGCATAAGCCGCAAATGCAGATGGAATAGGATATTTATCCCTTGTCTCCTGTGGCTCGATATAGATCCAGGAGGCAGAGTCCGGTCCCGGTTCCTTAGGTGCCAGTTCATCCACCCTGATGAGATACCCCTTCATATGCCATTCCTTATGGGTAAAAATATGTCTGGCGTCTTCCAGTGGCTGGATACGCAATACCTGTAGTCCATTCTCTGCCAGATATTCTCTCACTTCTTCCGCTGTATGAAAGCCCTTCATGGAAGGAAATTCATACATTCCGGCAAGGAGTCCTCTGTCCGGACGTTTATGCAATGCAGCTGATTCCGCATCCCGAATAATGAGAATCGTCTTTTCCTCAATGGTGCGCTGTTTTGCCTTTGCCTTGTTGGGGTATTGTAACTGTGTGCCGTCGGCATATGCCATGCAGATCTGCTGCAGGGGACATTCCTCGCAATGGGGAGCCCCGTTAGGGATACATACGCAGGCTCCGATCTCCATCATTGCCTGATTGAAATCCCCCGGTCTGTCTGTAGGAATAATCTCCCTCAGATCCTGCTCCACTGCCTTTTTTACTTTATCCTCGGAGATGCACCGGTCATCCTTGCGAATTCTCGAAATGACGCGCAGCACATTACCATCTACTGCAGGATTGGGTTTACCATATGCAATAGAAGACACCGCTCCTGCCGTATAGCTTCCGATGCCTTTCAGTCCTAATAGTGCTTCATAGGAATCCGGCATGACTCCTCCATAATCCTCTACGATCTGCATCGCCGCTTTCTGAAGATTCCGTACCCGGTTATAATATCCCAGCCCTTCCCAGAGCTTTAACAACAATTCCTCCGGGGCCTCTGCCAGTGCTTCAATATCCGGCAGTGCTTCCATAAAACGGTTGAAATATGGCTTCACCGCCTCTACTCTGGTCTGCTGCAACATAATCTCAGAAACCCATACCCGATAAGGTGTGGCCTCTTCTCTCCAGGGAAGGATCCTGCGATTACTATCATACCATTTTAAAAGCGGTTTGGGAATCGCCCGAAGGTCACCATTCCTAAATGTTTCCTTAATATCTGGTAAATTTTTTCTATGATTTGCTGTTTTCTCTGTATTCGGGGTTATCTCAGGCGGTTGCATTCAAATTTCTCCATGGTCAGCAGACAGTTTTTCAATTCTTCATAGCGCTCTTCCATATCTCCGTCATTCACTTCAATATCGCAGGAAATCGCCATGGTGGTGATCATCTCGTTGGTAATACGATGATGCAATCCTGCCAGAATGTTCAGCTTCTGCTCAAAAGAATCTGCATCCAGAAATTCCAGGACAAGAGGATCCAGCGCAGGTTCCTCCTCTGCGGTACTTATGGGCATGCTCTCAGCTTTCCCGTCAACGCTTTCTCTTATCTGCCTGTCCGCATCTGCGCCCTGCAATTCAAAGCGGAATCTCTGCTTCACCTCCGGATACTTCTCCCGGTCCACCTCACTGGTGAACATAGATAACGGTCTCGCATAAGTTCCGAAGTCCCCGTACAACGCCTGATAGATCACCAGCTGTTCCCCGGTCTCGGAATGTTTTGCAATTGTTACAACCTGATACAGATTTCCCTTAAAATGTTTATATATCTCATGTGGTTTGGGAATAAATGTCATCTGCCGTTCTCCTTTCCCATCGCCTCGTTTCCACTGTGGCATATGGTGATATCAGTATACCCCTTATCCTGCAAAATGTCATGTCGAATTTAGAGACCTAGATGTAACTATTTAGAAACGCTAAGAATCATAAATGAACATTTCAGCTGTGCTGCAGAAAAACACAATTCACCGTTGCCTTTTGCGAATGTATAGGGGAAATTCTGCACATCTGCAACAGTTTCGACGTAAAACTTTCTCTTTCCTCTTCGCTCATTGCATCGATTTTCTTGTGATGGATGGTAAAGGTATAATCGCATCTGCCGTCTTCATCCGTCATGCAGGTCAAAGTGACACCGCTGTTGCGATAACCGTTTTCATTCAGGTATTGTTTCATCTGTGTGAGCAGCTGCTGTTCCTGTACCCGATTCTCGATCCGTTGTGTCTCGCTCCGGCTCTCGCTCTTCACTGTTCCGTCAACACACAGTACAATGATCAGAATCAGCATTACGGTAGTAACATAAAATGTGATATTGGAAACGGTCTGTTTTCTCATAATCTATACCTCTTTCTGTTCTCATAAGGCTATCCTGTCTGCCTTCTCATTTGACAGGTATAGATTACCTCTTTCAGAGTCCTATAAAACTCCCTTAATCAAAATATTCTGCGCCTGCTGCATCCACTGCTGCTTTTAGACCCAATGCCGACATTCTGGTGGCACCGTTCCCCCATATGATCATTTGCTCCAATGCATCGGAAGTAGCCACCGTCACCCGGTATTTCTGTGGTTTTGCCCCCAATTCGTGAGTAGTCCGTTCAATATACTGATCCGCCGTTTCCGCTTCCCTGGTATAGACCACCTCTATATTATGATACTTCATTACGGATCCCGGATTTCCTTTTACCTTATATGCATCATAGACCAAAATCAGCCGGCATCCCTGATACCCCTGGTAATTGCACATAATATCCATCAGTTTGTCTCTGGCACTGTCCAGATTGATCTGTGCCAGTTCCCGCAGTTCCGGCCAGGCGAAAATGATGTTATATCCGTCTACCAACAGATATTCTTCCTGTTTTTCTGTCGGGACTACTTTTTTATAAGGGACGGTATCTGCCCCTGCCAGGCTGCCATTGTAACTGCTGTGGTTTCCGGATGATGTGTGATATCTTCGGAACCGATGGGGATCTTCTGCTTTTTTCCCATAGGTCTGCTGAAAAATCTCTTCTATCTCCTCCTGCGAAATCACTCGCTCTACACCACCACCGGTCTGACGGAGTATTTCGTTCTGCCTGCCATTCCTGACATGGAAGCTTTCCGCCTGTTCCTTTTCCTTATCCGCTCCTGCAGTCTCTTCACTCTCCGGAACCCAGCTGCTCTCCATGTGGGCATATTCCGGCACCTGGTCCCACGGCACCAGAAAACCTGCCCCATGGGCACAGAATACCGACCCCGTCGGATTCGCCGTATCTGCTTCCGGATCATATCCAATGGCTTCGAGTACTTCTTCCGTATTATGACAGGGTTCGTATCCTTTCAGGACACAGGACAGACGGCCATGTCCTTTCGTGTAGGCAGCCACTTCTTTGCCGTAATCTCCCATGGATGCCACCGGCACACTCCCTGTCAGCACGCTGCTTTCTCCCTCTGTCACCGGCGGTTCAAAGGTTCCGTTCATCCTCGTGATATCCGACATTGCCCTGCCCAGATTCCCCGTAGGTACCTCCAGTTGAAAAGAAAACCACGGCTCCAGCAGAATACTTTTTCCACTGCGCATTCCCTGACGGACGGCACGATACGTCGCCTGCCGGAAATCACCGCCCTCCGTATGCTTCGTATGCGCTTTTCCCGCGATCAGCAAAATTCTCAGATCCGTCAGTTCCGAGCCTGTCAGCACACCTACATGCCGTTTTTCTTCCAAATGTGTCAGGATCAGCCTCTGCCAGTTGCGATCCAGCATATCCTCACTGCATAGGGAAGCAAACTGCAGTCCGCTGCCTCTCTCCCCCGGCTCTAACAGCAAATGTACTTCCGCATAATGCCGCAGGGGTTCAAAATGTCCGATTCCTTCCACCGGTTCCGCCAGTGTTTCCTTGTACACAATGCTTCCTGCGTCGAATTCCACTTCCAGTCCGAATCTTTCCACCAAGATGCTTTTAAGGATTTCCATCTGCACCTGACCCATGACCTGTATGTGAATTTCTCTGTTTTTCTCCTGCCACAGCACATGCAGCTGTGGTTCTTCCTCTTCCAACAGACGGACTTTTCCCAGCGCCACAACCGGATCTGTCTCCGGAGGAAACAACAGTCGATACGTCAGCACCGGTTCCAGGACCGGTATAGAATTTTCACTTTCAAATCCCAGACCCTGGCCGGCAAAAGTCTTTGTCAGGCCGGTAACTGCACAGACTTCTCCTGCTTCCACGACGTCCGTGGTCTCATAATTACCGCCGTTGTACAGGCGCAACTGGTCCGCTTTTTCCTCCCAGTGCTCTTCCCCGGCAGCACTTTGATCGTTTCCGACCAACATCTTGACCCTCAGACTTCCGCCTGTGACCTTCAGATATGTCAGACGGTTTCCCGATACATCCCTGCCTATTTTATATACTCTTGCCCCGAACACTTCCGGATATCCCGGTTCCGGCATAAAAATCTCCAGCCCGTTTAACAGTGCCTGCACTCCCTGTTGCTTTAACGCAGATCCGAAAAAACAGGGAAACATTTTCCGGTCCGCCACGGCATCGGCCACACTTTCCACACTCAGCTTTTCTGTCTCCAGATATTCTTCCATCAAAGCTTCACTGCACATGGCGGCATGTTCCAGTTCCTGCTCTGCTATTCCTGTCTTTGTGTCATCCTCCGCCCCATCCTGCTGCGCTTTTTTGCTGAATGCCTCTGTCAGATTTTCCAGATCCACTATGTTGCCATCCAGTTTCTTTTGCAGTTCTATCAGCAACGTTTCCCGATTTGTTCCCGGCTGATCCATTTTATTTACAAATAAGAAAACCGGCACCTCGTATCTTTTCAACAGTCTCCACAGGGTATACACATCTCCCTGTACGCCATCACTCCCGTCGATCACCAGAATTGCCGCATCCAACACCTGCAGCGTCCGTTCCATTTCTGCGGAAAAATCCACATGTCCCGGGGTATCCAGCAACGTAATATCTACATCCTTCCAATGTATCCTTGCCTGTTTGGAAAAAATCGTGATACCTCTTTTCCGTTCCATCTCTCCGTTATCCAGAAAAGCATCTCCATGATCTACCCGTCCCGTTTTACGAATCACACCACAAGTATATAAAAGACTTTCTGCCAGGGTCGTTTTCCCTGCATCTACATGTGCAAGAATGCCCACTATGATCTTTTTCATCTAACATCTTACCTTTCCCAATCGCCCTGTTCCACACCCTTTTGTGTACAGATCCACAAATCCTTCAAGTACTATATACGATACTATATTTTCAGGTATTTTCCAACTGTTTTCATTTCATCTGTTTCCTTTTACGGATTGCAATCCGGATGCTGTATGAACTATAATTATGACATGAAAACACTTTATCAGGAGGCATTATGATCAAACTCATCGCAACCGATATCGACGGGACGCTCTTAAAAGACGGAACCTTGATGATTGATCCTGAATACATGACAGTCATCGAAAAATTGACGGCAAGAGGGATTATTTTCGCTGCCTGCTCCGGCAGACAGTTTATCAGCGAGCGGAAGCTGTTTGCTCCTGTCCGGGACAAAATTCTGTATATCACTGACGGTGGCACCGTAGTACGCACACCGGACAAAATTTTAAAAGTCCACACACTGCCGGAAGAAGTCTGGCACGGGATGTGCGAAACCGTCCGCAATGAACTGCCTGACTGTGATTATTTTATTGCCACCCCGGATTATTGTCTGGCAGAGGATGCCGGAAGCCGGATGTTCCGATGGCTGACCGATTCCTATGGGTATGACATCCGCGAAGCCGCTGATCTGTTAAAAGCTCCGGTACACAACGTCATCAAGTTCACGGTATATCATCCTTCTGCCTGTGAAGCCATGTGTGCTCCCGTCTTTACGCCCCTCTGGCAATCCAGAGCAAAAATCGCTTCTTCCGGAAAAGAGTGGATGGACTGCAATCCGCCCGGTGTCAACAAGGGAACCGCTATCCGTTTTCTCCAGGAATATCTCGGAATTGCCCCGGATGAAACCTGTACTTTCGGAGACAATCTGAATGATATCGAAATGTTGGGAAGTGCCGGAATGAGCTATGCCGTGTCCAATGCACGCCCGGAAGTCATTGCAGCAGCGAAAGCCACCTGTGCTCCTTACTGGGAAAACGGTGTATTACAGATTCTTAAGACTCTATAAGGCTGACTCTATAGGGCTCCTCGCATAAGCCCTTGACACTATCGCCAGAAAGCACTATAGTATACAGGTAAATATTATAATCCGCTAGGGGAGCGCATCGCTGAGACTGAAGTACATCACTGTACCTTACTTCTAACCCTCACTACTTGAACCGGATAATACCGGCGTAAGGAAGCACACAGTTCATACCACATGACACGTTTTGAACAGTAATTTTATGAGACTTGAATAGATTTCTGTCATCCGTTATAATATGAACACGATGTTGTCCCTCCTCGCGCACACGAAGGAGGATTTTTTATGTTGTACAATGTTGTTGTCAATGATTGGGGCGAAACCACTTATGTCCCTACTACTCTGGGTAATACCCTGCTGGTCATTGTTCTCATTGCCCTGTTGGCTGCAGCCGTTTTTTTTGCACGTATGCAAATGAAAAAAAACGCTGCTTCTACAGATTCCGGCAGTGATGTCAAAATGAATCGCAGCAAGCTGACCGTAAAACAGTTGGCATTCTGCGCCATGGCTATTGCCCTGGGAACTGTCCTGTCCAATATCAAGCTGTTCCATTTTCCTACAGGTGGCTCCATTACCCTGCTGTCCATGCTGGTGATCTGCCTGCCCGGTTACTGGTTCGGTCTCGGTGCCGGCATTGCCACAGGAGTAGCTTATGGTGTTCTGCAGCTTCTTATTGACCCCTATGTTTTATATCCCATGCAGTTAATCGTCGATTATATTTTGGCATTTGGGGCTTTGGGACTGTCCGGTCTCTTCTCCAACGCAAAGTCTGGTCTGATCAAAGGATATATTGCAAGTGTTATCGGAAGATATGTATTTGCCGTAATCTCCGGATGGATTTTCTTTGGTGCCTATGCCTGGGATGGCTGGGATCCCCTGCCTTATTCCCTTGCATATAATGCAATCTACATCTTTGCGGAAGCAGCTGTTACTGTAGTAATCTTAAGCATTGAACCAGTGCGTAATCTGTTTAAAAAATTAAAAGATATGGCATTAAATGATTAAATCAAATAACTAAATGGAAAGTTAGTTGAATATTGAATAGTTGTTATAAAATCTTCATGGGTCTATGGAAGATAAATTTCCCTGTAGGTACTTTTGGGGACGGGTAAAAAACAAAAACTAAACAATATGGGTCTATAGCGAAAAATTCGTCTGTCAGATACTCAATTTCTTCAAAATGAGTACCTCAGAGCTGTTTTTTTCTCTATAGACCCATATTCATCTTTTTATGCCTTATTTGCAGCAAATTTAGTATCTCACAACTCATTTTTTCTGTATAGACCCAAAACACAGAACGCCCACGGTGGACGGAATGTCATGCTGCGATGTCTGTCGGAGGGTGTTGATATTTTCTTGAAAAGTGCTGAAAGACAGGGTGGAGCGAACAGGACGTTCAAGGCATCCGGACGTTGCCATGGATGGCAACTGGAGCCGTGCCCGTGCGGATTAGAACCGCTATATCACTTTTCGTAGAAAATTCACACCCAGAGATGCGACATCAAGGCGTGATGTTCCGTTCGCCTGGTCTATGGCAACCCTGCGTTACGAACCATGCACTCAATTCATAAATGTGTCGCAAAAGGCGCTCCACATTTATTGACAGTTCTCCGCAATGAGCCACGCTATTCATAAGATTGTCAGCAAAAATCGCTGCCAATCGTGTTTCTCTTCGCGGCGTTCGCCTGGTCTATGGCAACCCTGCGTTACGAACCATGCACTCAATTCATAAATGTGTCGCAAAAGAGCGCTCCACATTTATTGACAGTTCTCCGCAATGAGCCACGCTATTCATAAGATTGTCAGCAAAAAACGCTGCCAATCTTATTTCATATCGCGGCGTTCGCCGCATCACGGCATAAGTAAAGACAGCGATTTGTGCGCAAGCGCCCATCGCTGTCCTCACTATGCCTATGCGCGGCTCATTGCTCGCGTAAATTTACTTAAAGTACTGCACGCCGGACTCGAAGATCTTCATATCCTGCTCGCCATAGATATTCATGGCTACCGCAGTATCTCTTCTCTCGGAATGTGCCATCTTACCGAAGCATCTGCCGTCGGGGGAAGTGATACCCTCGATCGCGCAATAGGATCCGTTGATGTTGTACTCCTCGTCCATGGATACGTTGCCATTCTGGTCAGCGTACTGGGTAGCAACCTGTCCGTTTGCGAAGAGTTTGTCGATCCACTCCTTCGGTGCTACGAAACGTCCCTCTCCGTGGGATGCGGGGTTACAGTAGGTAGCACCCAGCGTAGCGCCCTGTAACCAGGGGGACTTATTGGATACGACCTTGGTGTATACCATCTTGGAGATGTGACGGTTGATGGTATTGAAGGTCAGGGTAGGAGAATCCTCCTTCTGACCGGTGATCTCGCCGTAAGGAACCAGTCCCAGCTTGATCAGTGCCTGGAATCCGTTACAGATCCCCAGTGCCAGACCGTCTCTCTCATTTAACAGCTTCATGACAGCTTCCTTCAGCTTCGCATTCTGGAATGCGGTTGCGAAGAACTTCGCACTGCCATCAGGCTCATCACCTGCAGAGAAGCCGCCGGGGAACATGATGATCTGCGCCTGTGCAATAGACTTCTCGAATTCCTCTACGGATTCACGGATATCCTCTGCGGTCAGATTGCGGAACACTCTTGTCTCCACATGGGCTCCGGCACGCTCAAATGCCTTGGTGCTGTCGTATTCGCAGTTGGTTCCGGGGAATACCGGAATGAATACAGTGGGCTTTGCAACCTTGTGTTTACATACATAGATGCTGTCTGCCTTGTAAACATCGCCTGCCACTGCCTCGGTACCCTTCACTGCCTTGGTAGGGAATACCTTCTCTAACTTGGAGGTCCAGGAAGCAAGTGCCTCATCCATGGTGATCTTCGCATCACCGTATACGAATGCAGGTTCCTCGGTCACGGTACCGATGACGGTGTAATCCAGCTCCTTCTCGTCCAGTGCAGCCAGTTTGTCTGTGGGAATCTCTGCCAGGATATCACCCAGTCCGTTATCGAACAGGTCGTCTGTGGTAACCTCATCATCGATCTTCACACCCAGCTTGTTGCCGAATGCCATCTTGGATACGGCTGCTGCCACACCCTTGGAATCCAGCGCATATGCGGATACGATGGTGCCGTTCTCGGTCAGCTCGTGGATCCTGCTATATAATTCTGCCACATTCTCATACATGGGAATGTCGAAATCGTCTTTGTCAATAGAGAAGCGCACCAGCTTGTTGCCGGGTGTCTTCAGTTCCGGAGTGACGATGTCACCGGATTTTGCCACATCCACTGCAAAAGATACCAGTGTGGGCGGTACATCAATGTCATTGAAGGTGCCGGACATACTGTCCTTACCGCCGATGGAGGGCAGACCGAAACCGATCTGTGCATCATAGGCACCAAGCAGTGCTGCAAAAGGCTGGCTCCAACGCTCGGGATCACTTGTCATTCTGCGGAAGTACTCCTGGAAGGTGAAACGGATCTTACTGAAATCACCGCCGGAAGCCACGATCTTCGCCATGGACTCTGTCACTGCATAGACAGCTCCGTGATAAGGGCTCCAGGAGGACAGGTAAGGATCAAAGCCGTAGCTCATCATGGTCACGGTATCGGTCTTGCCTTCCAGTACAGGCAGCTTGGCTACCATGGTCTGGGTCTCAGTCAGCTGATATTTTCCGCCGTAAGGCATCAGTACGCTGCCGGCACCGATGGATGAGTCGAACATCTCCACCAGACCCTTCTGGGAACATACGTTGAGGTCATTTAACAGTGCCACCCAGGCGCCCTTCACATCTCCCTCTTCCAGCTTCTCGCCTACTGCGGGAACAGCCCATTTATCGAAATAATTCTCTTCTTCGGAAGGAATATCTACTTTTACTCTGGTCTCCTGGTGCGCACCGTTGGTATCTAAGAAAGCTCTCTTCAGATCTACGATAGGCTTGCCTCTCCAGTTCAGTACCAGTCTCGGCTCCTCGGTAACTACCGCCACGGGAACAGCCTCTAAGTTCTCTTCCTTGGCATAGCCTAAGAAAGTATCCACATCCTTAGGATCTACTACCACTGCCATACGCTCCTGAGACTCAGAAATTGCCAGTTCCGTGCCGTCCAGTCCGGCATACTTTTTAGGTACCTTGTCCAGATCTACGGTCAGGCCGTCTGCCAGCTCACCGATGGCAACGGACACACCGCCGGCACCGAAGTCATTACATTTTTTGATCAGACGGCTGACTTCCTCACGACGGAACAGTCTCTGGATCTTGCGCTCGGTAGGTGCATTACCTTTCTGTACCTCGGCACCACAGGTCTCGATGGAGGTATCGGTATGTACCTTGGAGGAACCGGTAGCACCGCCACAGCCGTCACGTCCGGTACGTCCGCCTAACAGGATGATGATATCACCGGGATCGGAGGTCTCACGGATGACATTTTTGCGGGGAGCAGCGCCCATAACAGCACCGATCTCCATACGCTTTGCCACATAAGAGGGATGATAAATCTCTTTTACAAATCCGGTCGCCAGACCGATCTGGTTACCGTAAGAGGAATAGCCGCTGGCTGCGCCTCTTACCAGCTTCTTCTGGGACAGCTTGCCGTGCAGTGTCTCGGATACGGGAACGGTAGGATCCGCCGCACCGGTGACACGCATTGCCTGATATACATAGCCACGGCCGGACAGAGGATCACGGATAGCACCGCCCAAACAGGTGGCAGCGCCACCGAAAGGCTCGATCTCTGTAGGATGGTTGTGGGTCTCGTTCTTGAAAAATACCAGCCACTCCTCGGTCTCTCTGTGGTCGCCGTAATCCATCTCCACGGGAACCACTACGGAGCAGGCATTGATCTCATCGGATTCTTCCATGTCGTCAAGTTTGCCGTCTTTTTTCAGCTTCCGCATTGCCATCAGTGCCAGATCCATCAGGCAGACAAACTTGTCCTCTCTGCCCTTGAAGATCTCTTCTCTGGTATCCAGATAGCTCTGGTAAGTGGTCTCTAAGGGAGAACGATAATAACCCTCACCGAATTCCACGTCGGTCAGTTCGGTGGAAAAAGTGGTGTGGCGGCAGTGATCGGACCAATAGGTATCCAGTACACGGATCTCCGTCATGGAAGGATCTCTCTTCTCATCATTGCGGAAATAATTCTGAATATGTTTAAAATCTTTGAATGTCATGGCAAGTCCCAGAGATTCGTACAGAGCTTTTAAACTGCTCTCATCCATATCTCTGAAACCATTGAATACAGCAACATCAGCAGGATCATCATACACTGTGATCAGAGTATCCGGCTTCACCATGCCGGTCTCTCTGGAATCCACAGGGTTGATACAGTAAGATTTGATCTTGGAAAATTCGTCGTCGGACACCTGTCCTTCGATCATATAAGTCACAGCGGTACGGATCACGGGATCCTCATCCTCCTTGAGGAACTTCACACACTGTACTGCGGAATCCGCTCTCTGATCGAACTGTCCTGGAAGGAACTCTACAGAAAATACTCTTGCATCCGCAGGGATCTTAATTGTTTCCTCATACAGATCATCTACGGGAGGCTCGGAAAATACGGTCTTGCAGGCTCTTACAAATACCTCATCTGAAATATTCTCCACATCATAGCGGATAAACTCGCGAACCTTTGCCACATCAATGCCCAGATAATTTTTCAGTTCATCGTGCAGCTCTTTTGCCTTGACGGCATACGGCTCTTTTTTCTCTACATAGATACGTCTTACGTTGCCCATGTCTCTCCTCCGATAAAAATTTTATAAATATAATCATACCATTATAACTTTTTTCCCACAATAGCAGAAAACAACAAATTTAGATAGATTTTACCTTCCTTTTTGATCGGTTCGTCATTCATGTAATCTGTGGATCAGCCGGTACGCAACATCCTTCTCACAGATCAGCGCCTCTGTGTGGGCAAAAAATACGATGCCGTCCGTAGGTGCCAGAATGGTCTCACGCACAGAACCATCGTAAGGATCAATAATCTCTGCCATTTCATTTCCGTAGCGCACATCATCTCCCGCATGTACTTTTCCCCGGAAAATACCCGCACGAGCGGCATGTACATCACTTAAATCCTTTTCATACAGCACATGACTGATAAACCCGGAATGACTCTCATAGCGGATCAGCCCCATCCGTTTCAGGAAACGCAATACCGCCGCTACTGCCTGCCTTGCACTTTCCTCATCGATCTGACTGTTTTGATTCGTATAAACAGAAAATGCCGCCGTCATTTCGTCCTGCCAGTTATAATTCAGCGTCTTTGTGTCAATGGGAACCGGCTTGCGCACCACTACATAGGGAAGTCCGAACAGGTTCGCCAGTGATGTATTCTGGTAGCCCGTCTCCATCATACGTACATGAGGTACGAATTCCCCGGGTCTGTAAAAGGAGGTGAACTGGATTCCATAGACATAATCCCGGATTTCCGTAAGCAATGCATTTGTCAGACGATCTGCCGGCTCACCATAATCATTGCCCGGAAAGCTCCTATTGATATCGGCCTCCTTCACCCCGAAAAATCTCCTGTTGATATTCACAGAATAAGCATTGATCGTCGGTATCACAAGAATCTGTTTGCCTGCGCTGATGCAGCCATTATTTTCCAGTTCCCGCAATGTTTTCACCAGTTGGGAGCAGATATACATCTGCTGGATCTCATTTCCTCTGGCAGCTCCCACGATACAGGCTGATTTCTCACCCTTTCCGAATTGGTATCCTTTGATATGCATATCCTCTCTGTACGTAGAATGTATCGTATAAATATCTCTTTCAAACATAAAGTTCTCCATTCCGCAGACGATTCCTTCCGTCGGAGGAATCGCAAATCAAATTTCAAATTTGATTCTATGATGGCACTAAATCCTCATCTGATAATTCACTGTCACTACCTGTCTGTCAGGATTCTGGCCAGCAGATCCCCCTCATAGACCACCGGGTACGCACGAAGCGTAAACAACAGGCCGCCATGTTCCGTGCGGATCTGCTGCTTCACCGTGCCTTCAAATGGATCCACCACTTCCCCGATCAGGTCTCCTTTTTTCACATAGTGATTGTGTTCGATCAACGGCAGAAATACTCCATCCTCATTGCTGCGGATAAATTCCACCTCACCATCACTGGAAACCGCCGGTTCCTGTACTTTGGATTCCGGACCCGACCAGATTCCCATTTCACTCATGATATGGAAAATCCCATCCACTACCTGATTGCCGAAGGATCTGTGAATATCATGTCCCTGTCCCATCTCCAGCACCAGAGTCGGTACACCCAGGAGATTCAGTGAATGTGCCAGGGTGGATTCATGCACGGTTGCCGTGGCATTCATCCAGATCATATCCACATTCGTCATCTTTGCATAGGGCAAAAGCGCTTCTGCAAATTCCTCGCTCAGCCGTACCTGCGGAATCTCTCTCACAAAAATATCACTGGCATGCAGGTCCACACAGATGTCGGAACCTATAATGGAATCTACCACTGCCGCCGTAATCCGTTCCATCATATCCCCTGACACATCTCCGGGAAACATACGGTTCATATCCATATTCAGTCTGGGTACAGTCCTGCTGGCCATGTCAATTCCCAGTGGATTCAATGCCGGATAAATATCCACAATTCCCTGTAGATATTCCGGATGTTCATTCACTCTTCTCGCTGTTTCATAGCAGATATACTGTCCTTCCAGCTCATCTCCATGAATTCCGGATACCAGACTGATCCTGCGCAAAGCTTTCTCCTCTCCTGCAGGCTGTATCCGGTTTCTGCGGATTGCAAGATGTTCTCCTGCAGGAAGCTCCATACTTATCATCGTCTCTATCATCGTAATCCTCATGCCTTTCCGCAATCGAACAGGCTGCCCCTGCTCAATCTGCATGCCACGTACGCCATCCAGCCTGGCCGTCCATGATGCACACTCACCTGATATAGCTTCTGGTCCGGGTACCAATCTGTAACCGGCTCATCGCATACATATAAACAATGCTCCAGGACACCATCTCCCTGAAGCATCATCCTCCGTCGTCTTATTCTTCTACGCCCAGTCCGCGCAGCAGATACAGAATCTCACGATCCACTGCCTCTGCCGTTATGCCGATCGTCTGGGCTGAAATCTTCAGTCCTTCCAGTACAAACATAATATTTCTTGCGGTTCCTTCACAGTCATCGCATAGGAACTCACCGTTGTCCACACCGGCCTCAATCAGTTTTTCTATGATTTTCACTGCGGAGTCAAACTGCTTTTTCAGAATATTGTCTCTCTTAGGCAGTTCATTTTCAAAATAAAATTCATAGGTTGCCTGTGTCAGTGTATTTTTTCTACGAAGAAGTTCTTTCTTCTGTTCTTTCAAAAATAAAAGCAGAATGTCTGCAGCTGTGGCATCCTCCGTAATGCTGTCGGAAAATACATCATCCGCCTCCTCACTCTCCATACGCAGAACTTCCATAAAAATCTGGCTGGTATTTTCAAAATACAGATAAAGCCCTCCCCGGCTGATCTCACAGGCTTCCACAATGTCTTTCATTGTTACTTTCTTAAAGCCCTTGTCCATAAATACTTCTCTGGCTTTTTCCACTATGTATCGCTTTTTCTGTACTGATTTTTCTCCCATGAAATTATCCTGCCTTTCCCCACTCAAAACTTCTCAGCTGCCGGAGCTTTATCCCAGAATTCTATAATCTCCTGCATCTGCTTCAGCACCAGGTAAAAAATCTGTTCCGATACGGCTTCACTCCACAGATTTCCTTTGGTCCGTCCACCGAGAACATACTTGGACAAAATCCCCCTGAGAATATCCCATTCTTTCCATCCGGCTCTTCTGATCACATCCCGTTCGTCCTGATGGGTTCTGATACGATGTCTGGTATATACATATGCATAATTGCGATCCATCAGCGGCCCTCTGGAAGCTTCTCTCACAAAATTCAAAAGTGTCCCGTCATACACCGGAAAAGGAACCGAGTTCGCCCCGATATCCTGTCCACTGTACAGGGAGCTTGCCCTCTTGCCTGCGTTCTGCTCCAGCCACGGCAAATAGGGAAGCAACGGTTTCACTGCCTGCTTATATGATTCCAGCAACTGCTCTCTGTATTCACTGCTCTGTTCCATAACCCCAACATACCTTTCCGTAAACGGTTTTCCCTGAAAATATCACTTTTTTTGACAATAACTATAAAAGTGACACATATGTAGTTTTATTTTATCACATTTCTATCAAAAGTACAGTAGAAAATTGTAGGTATTATGGTGTATAATCAGATATATTATAGCAGTTCAACCGGCGCTCATCTCATGAGCATATTCGTTCACCATATTATGCAGGCATGCTTTTTGCTTCCAGATATGTTCATGGCTGAACTGTTGCAATAGATTCGTAAACATGAGACGAGGTATCAGAATGGCTGGAATTGTACTGGAGAAGGGGAAAAATATATATAGCTATGGTCAGCCCATGACCGCACTGCATCTGATCACAAACGGCAAAGTAGATGTCACCTATCCCGGCGGCTCCTATGCTCTGGGAAAGGGAGATGTGATCGGTATCTGTGAGATCTGCTCCGAGATTCACCTGCTTGGCTATACCACACTGGAGGATACTTCGATTTTGACATATCCTCTGACAAGTCTGGACTCCCTGAATGATATTTTACAGAAGCACCCTGACGTGGCCAGACTATTTATATTATCCTGTTTCCGTCAGATCAATATCCTGTTGAACCGCAGTTCGATCTCAGAATTAAACTGCAGTGAACTATATCGTGCTCTGACAGATGACATTGCCACCTATACTTCTCTGTGCAGCCGCTACCGTCTGCCCGTGAGATCCCTGGAGCATTTTGACGAACTGAATGCTTTCCTTGGAGATGATTCACCAGATATCTGGCTGAACGGTTATTATATGGGATTAAGCAGAATTCTGGCTTCCGACAATTACCGGATTCTTGTACAGGAATCCGATCTGTCCATTGGCATGCTCAGAAAAGGCAGTCTGGACTTCCGGCGTACTTATCAGAGTCTGGAAGAACAGTTCCATTATCTCCAGCAGGTAGGATCTTTTTACTTTCGTGAATCCGGCAATGATCTTTTTGATTTTTATACCTCTCTTTACTACAAGCTTGGACAGGATAATGACGACAGCAAAATTGTATATGACAGAATCCAGCGTATGCTCTCCAAAGCCGGTGATCTTTCTTTTATCGATCAGGAGCTGTTTGCTTCCCGGTCCAAAAGCTTCCATAGCAGCCTGAATCTGATAGAATCCGCAGATTCTTCCGGCAGCGCTTCCGCCGGGGATTCCGAGATTTTAGGAAACCTGGCCGGTTCACTGAACACCATCCTGGAATATGCCGGTCCGGATCTGGATACCGTGACCAGCTTCCGTCAGCATGTACATGCCTACAAGCTGTTGTCAGACCGTGCTTCCCAGGAGCAGGAAGTGGCACTTCTGCGCAAACAGCTCACAGAGGAATTCTATATACTGTATTCTCTGTTGTTCACTCAGACGTTGGAACAGCCTAGTATTCCCATGCCTGTGCGAATGTTCCTGTATTTCGGTTATGTGGACGAAGAACTGGCCGGCCTGAACAACGCAGTTATCCTCTACCGTCTGGCAGAGAATATGACCGACCACAGCACTGCCGGTGTCTATACCTTCTACGACTGGCTGATGGCGATCTTCCGTGGCAGAAAATCTCCCAGCCGGAATGAATTTGATCAGGATTACTCCGATTATATTCATAAGCAAAAGGTAGGCGGCAACATTACCGATGTCGAACTCAAGGCTTTGGAAAATAATCCCATGGCTAAAGTAAATTACGAATTGCGCAATATGTTCCCCCAGGTCAATAAAATCACTTTCGGACGTATTACCACTTTCTGTCCTCTGTTTTGTGCTGATGATGTATTGAAGGATCTGGAAAGTTCCTATGTCACTGTATCCCGGGTGGCTCAGATTCTGGAAGAAATCCGTCATGTTGACTATACTGCATTCTATCGGGAAAGTCTGGATATGGAACATATGGATGTCATGGGGAAAGAAACCATCCATCTGGAATATCTGCCGGATATTATCCTTATGCCGAATGTGGGCATCCGCGGTGTTATGTGGCAGGAGATCGAGGGTAAACGCCGCAACAGTCCCGGACGCATGGTTTTCTCTATTTTCCACCTGGAGGATCTGAAGACTACCTTTACTCATCTCACCGGTGAATTCCGGTGGGAGCTGTGCAAGAGAGTACAGGGCAATCGCTGGAACGATGTCACCATCAGCTCTCTGACCAGTGAATATTTTGACTACATCCAATTCTACCGCAAGAACCATGATCTGAGCGCAGAGGCCAAAGAGAAAGTAAAATCCAGTCTTCAGCGTGCGAAGAACAGCTTCAAAGAAATGTTTGTAAGAGATTATATGATCTGGGTATTGTTTGAAGGAGCCGGTTCTCCGAGACTGAACAAAGTAGCACGTCAGATCATGTTTACCTATTGTCCATTTCCGGAGGATATCTGTACCACGTTAGGACAGAATCCACTATACAGTGAACTATTGGATCGCCGCAGGATTAAGGTAGCCCAGGGTCTGCACCATCTGGATGTTCTGACCAAAAAGCTTCGAAATGGCAATCTTCCGGTTCCTGAGACCGTGACACAGGAACGTTATTACATAAGCGGAAGCGAAAATGCATAATAATATATTCGACAAAAAAGATTCACTCTCCACCGAGAATGAATCTTTTTTGCTTCAGCTCCCGTCAAGAGAACTGCATGATAGAAATTCTTAAAAGTTTTCGACCGTAATATTCACCCGGAAGATTCCCTCTCCTGGTTCTACATCCATCTGCCCATGATTCCGCTCCACCAGATCCTTCAGGATCTCCAGACCATAGCCTTTTCTGATCCGGCGCTTTGAAGCAGTATTATTTCTGCTGTTTTCCACACAGATATGCAGATAATCTCCCTTCACTGCAGCTTTTACAGACAAAAATGCTTCTGTTTCTCCTACCGTTTCGGCTGCCGCTGCCACAGCATTTCTGGTCATATTTGACAAAATACTGCAGATCGCCACAGGATCCAGTTTCAGTTTTTCCGGGATCTCCAGATCATATTTCAAAGTAACCCCATTTTCCCTGCAGGTTCTCTCTGTCTCGCCCATAATGGCATTGAACACAGGATCACCGCAATACACATATTCTGCTGTGGCCGCTACTGCGTCTGTCAACGTCCCCAGCATTTTTTCAGCTTTTTCATACTCTCCCTGATGCAGCAGATCCTGCAATACCATCTGCTGATTGCGCATATCATGACGTATTTTGGCAAATTCTTCCCGCCTTGCCTCAATTTCATGATAATGGTTCCTTGCAATTTCCCAGGTTCCCTGTACCTCACTCAGACGCAATTTTAATTCCTGCATCCGCTGCTGTCTGAGTAATGTGTATAACAGCATTCCGTCTGCCACCGCTCCCACCGCAGCTGCCAGAAGAGTCATTCCGGTATACGCAGACATCTCCAGAAATGTCTGTTCATTAATAGCCATGATCATAAGAATCTGGCTGACCGGGAAAATACTGAAAGTAACGATCACACTGATATCCTGATTCTCTTTTCCTATAAATTTCTTCCAGAGAACCACAAATATCTGAAACACTACCGCCGTCGCCGTACATACAAGCACCAGCAGCAGCACCATAACCGGGGAATTATAGGACAACTCCGGGATCTGGTCCAGATATCTGCCTAACATACCGATGCAAACCATTTCAGCCAGCAGTGCCAGCAGATATTCGCACATCATAAATACTATTTTCTGCCAGAATGCTCCTTTTAAAAAAATGCCTGCATACACCACAGTGATAACGCCCACAGTCACTAAGGCTCCAAACCGGAAAAGTGGAACATCATTATATAAAAATTTTACTACGGCTGCCGGGAACTGTGCTGCCATCAGTCCCAGCGTCATAACACCTCTGCTAACACCTTCTCTGCGAGGTTCAAAGGCATAACATACTACCATACTGTCAAGCCACAGGTAAACCAGCCACAAAAAAACATTTATCACATAGCAAATCATAGCATTGCCCTCATGAACCGGAAATACTTGTCTCTCGATGCACTGTATCTTGCCTTGCTGACAGGCAATACTGTTCCGTCCTGCATCGTTACTTCTTTCATTTCAATTCTCCGGATATATTGCATGTTCACCAGAAAGCTTTTATGAATTCTCACGAAATCTTTATGCAGTTTTTTCTCATATACATCCAGTTTTTCATAGATGGTAATCTCTCCGGACATAGTATGTATCACCAGCTGATGCGCTTTACTTTCCAGATACCGGATCTGGCTGCTTGGTATTTTTTCTGTGGTTCCGCCGTGCTGGATCATCAACGCCTCACTGCTGAAATTTTTTTCACGCACCTTATCCAGAAGCTTTTCCAGGTTCTCCTTCTGTACAGGCTTCACCAGATACCCACACAGATTGATTGTTTCCCAGAAAATCTTCTGGGAAAATTTATCATTATATGCCGTCACAAAAATAAATTGCGTCTGTGGACTGAGCAGATTATACTGCGCTGCAAACTGTATCCCGTTTTCCGTACTTTGATTCCACTCAATGTCCATCAGGATCAGGTCATAGGTGATGCCGCTTTTCAGTGCGGCCGACAAATCCTCCAGATTCTGGTAATATTCTGTTCTGCTTATCCCCGGATAACTTTTCAACAATTGCTCCATGTCGTCCAGGCAGTTTTTTTCGTCATCGCATACTGCTATATGCATTCGCTTCTCTCCCGTGACGTTTATGCCTGATTACCGTTTTCTGCGGTCAAGTCCTGTATTGTGATAATATTCCGCTTTATCCTGATACATGCGTCTCTCCGCTTCTGTCAGCAAATGATTTTCGTCAACCGCATTTCTGGTGGTTACCGCAGTTCCTACTGCCATCGTTACGTGGTTTGCTTTCAGATCTGCTTTCAAATCCTCCGCCTTGTGATAAAACTCCTTCTCCTCTATGCCCCTGCACAATACGACCAGCTCATCTCCTCCAATGCGGAAGATTCCCTGTCCCGCAAATATATGCTTCAGGCATTCACAGCACTGCCGGATCATACGGTCTCCTGCGGAATGGCCTTCCCCGTCATTTACCCTTTTCAGCCCGGTAACATCACAATACACGATACCGATTTTCTCTTCCGGCTTTGTTTCTGCTATATATTTTTCCATGGCATAACGATTTCCCATTCCGGTAAGCTGGTCTGTATAACTCATATATTCCAGCTCCCTTACCAGATTTCTGCGTTTTATGGAAGAGACGATAAAATGTCCCATGATCTGCAGCAGCTCCTGTACATAATCAAAATATCTGGCAGGAGGATTATCCACACCATAAAAACCGATGACTTTCTCATCGTCATACAAAGGAACTACCACAAGTGAATGAATATTCTGTCTTACAAGAACTTCATACATTGCCGGGTCTTTCTCCTTGATATCCTCCAGATTCTCTGTGACAATACTCTGATTTCCCTCAAATTTCTGATACCACTGGGCACAGACCTCCGGCGGCAGATCCTGCAGCGTAGCCTTTTCCGGTGTCACACCCTTTGCCACCCATTCATAGGTATTGTCATCATGACCATGATCATTTTTTTCAAAGATATAAGTCCTGTCGGCTTCCAGAACCTTGCCCAGGAATTCCAGCAATACCGCCAATGTCTGATTCGGCGTTGACTGTCTGAGTGCCACTCGCATAGCCTGGTTCAAGGCAGCCTCCATCTTACGATAATCCAAAGATTTCTGCAGTCTTGGATTGCCGCAGTCAATTGCGATCTCCATGCGCAGGAGTTTTCCGTTGTCTTCTACCAGTGTATCCTTGATATGAAAATCTATCTTTAAGACAGCGTTATAATATTCCCATTCCTTAAAATAGCCGGATCTGAGCTGCTCATTGTTGCAGAAACTACAAGGGGCAAAGTTCCCCTGCAATATCTCATAGCATTTCAACCCGGCAATTTCTTCATTGTTCCGAAAACCATAGGCCTTCAAAGCCTTCTGATTCATATATACCAGTTCATGTGTCTCTATATCTGCCACATACACATACTCATCCAGATTTTCAAAAAATTCCCAAATTTTGCTCATGTTACCTTAACCTGCTTCCGTATAATTCCCCTCTTCCAGTTATCAGCCAATGCCGGGGCAAAATCCCCCGGCATCTTTAGTATACACTCGCAAATGCTTTACGGCAAGCATGTTCCCGCAAAAAAGTCTGTAACAGTCTCACATCGTCAGTAACCACACCATCCGCACCGCAATTTACGATATGTGACATCGCTGCAGAAGAATTTGCAGTCCATCCATACACAGACTTTCCATTCCTATGAATGGCATCCACCATATCCACCGTAAGATTTTTTCCTTCAATACTATAACTGTCCACATAATCCAGCGCATAATCTGTCTCTTCCAGGTCATGGGCAATATATACCGTAGAGATTCCGGGCTCCAGTTCTCTGACTGTCTGCAAAATCCCTTTATTCATGGAACCAATGATGCATTCATCCACCATATCATATTTTTCCAGCAACGCCAGTACCTTTTCTTCCAGTTCCTGTTCCAGCCCTGTATATTTTAATTCGATCATCAGACAGATTCTGCCTCTGGCGCAGACCAGCATTTCCTCCAGTGTAGGGATTCCTTCCCCCCTGTATGCCGCCGAAAAAAAGCTTCCCACTTCCAGTCTCTGCAGCATATCTGCCTCTGCGTCCCATACACACATATCCAGTCCGGCAGTTCTCTCAAAATTGCTGTCATGCATTACGGCCAGAGTCCCATCTGCCAGCTGCTGCACATCAATCTCCGCAATAGGAGCACCATCTCTGATCGCCTGTTCCAATGCCGCAATTGTGTTTTCCGGTGCCACTTTTGCCCCTGCTCTATGCGCCACTACGATCACAGGAGTATCTTTTCCGGCTGCCTGTACCTGCGGCAGCACACCATATGTCAGGAAATAAATGCAAAGAAGCATTATTATTGCCGCTTTTTTGATTTTCTTCATCACATTGCCCTCCCATGAAAGTTTTTTGTCAATTTTATTGTAACATTTGACTATAAACTCCATGCAAGGAAAATGTTAACTTTTTGTAAACAACGCCACCAGTTCATGTGCCAACAGAGGAAACGCTGCCAGTATATTCAGGAAAAACCATTCTTTTCCCGACAAAGAGGTGGTTCCGAAGGCTCCGATCAGAAAGGGAATCTCTGTTACGGCAAACTGAAGTGCTATTCCTATGACACAGGCTGCCACCATCAGCGGATTGTCCCACGGGCGCATGGTAAATACAGATTTCTGTACATCCCTCATACCGACCGCATGATACAGCTGGCACATGCCCAATACCGTAAATGCATAAGTCTGTGACCTGGCCAATATCTTCTCCTGTTCCAACAGCCCCTGGATTTTAGCAAAGTATCCCATGGGATTCTCCATAAATTGTTCGCTGCCTGACAGTATTCCACAAGGAAGCACCAGAAAAGCTGCAAGACCTATACCTGTAATCAGTACTCCGTAAAAGAGAGTACACGCCATGCCTCCTCTTGCAAACAGACTCTCTGATGCCTTTCTTGGCGGACAACGCATCAGACTTTTTCCGTCATTTTTATCCACCCCCAATGCCAGCGCCGGAAGGGAATCCGTGATCAGATTGATCCACAGAATATGACTGGATTTTAGCGGAGAAGCAAGCCCCAATGCGACAGCTGCAAACATCGTCATCAATTCTCCCAGATTAGATGACAGCAGAAAAATTACTGACTTACGGATATTCTCATAAACTCCTCTGCCCTCCTCTATCGCTTTCTCAATGGTGGCAAAATTGTCATCTACCAGGATCATATCCGCAGCCTGCCTGGCCACATCCGTCCCCGTGCCCATGGCAATCCCGATATCCGCTGTTTTCAGGGATGGTGCATCATTCACACCATCTCCTGTCATGGCCACGATTTCTCCCTCTTTCTGCAGTTCTTTCACGATCCGTACCTTCTGGGTGGGAGATACTCTGGCATACACCCTGATGTCTTTGACTTTTTCAGAAAAAGAATCCGTATCCATTTGCTGCAGTTCTTTTCCCGTAATGCATTGACTGCGACAGTCGACTATTCCCAGTTGTCTTGCTATCGCATATGCAGTATCCACATGATCCCCCGTGATCATCACGGTGGACACTCCTGCATGTCGAAAAATCTCCACTGCGTCTGCAGCTTCAGGCCGGGCAGGATCCTGCATTCCCACAATACCAAGAAATGTCAGACCCTTTTCCTCCCCTTCTCTCTCTCCGCTTCCTTTTGCCACTGCCAACGTTCTGAGTGCCAGAGAGCTCATAAGTTCCACGGTATTGCTGACTTTCCTGCATTGTGCAGCTGTCAGCGGTACACTTTTTCCATCCTGCAGAATGTGGGTACAATGCTGCAGAACCACATCCGGAGCTCCTTTCGTATAGGACAAAAACTCTTCTCTGCTATTTTTCCCCACTGCTTTTCTTCGTACCCTGTGGCAAGTCGTCATCATCTTACGATCTGAATCAAATGGAATCTCTGTACATCTGGGATATTTTTTTTCCAAAGACTGCTTATAGACTCCGAATTTTTCCCCGAAATCCAGCAACGCAAGCTCTGTAGGATCTCCGATGCGTTCATCTCCCTGCAGCGATGCATCGTTGCACAATACCATTCCGCGGATCATTTCCTGCCTTGTACTATCGTCTGTTCTTCTGCCGGTCATGGATGCTGTATTCTCCATACAGTCATACCACCAGCATTTTTCCACTGTCAGACGATTTTGTGTAAGCGTCCCGGTCTTGTCGGAACATACCACACTCACTGCACCCAGAGTTTCTACCGAGGGAAGTCTTCGTATAATTGTATTTACCTTGACCATTCTGGTCACTGACAACGCCAGGCAAATGGTTACCACAGTGGGAAGTCCTTCCGGGACAGCAGCAACCGCAAGAGAAATTGCCACCAGAAGCATCTCCGGAATATTTCGATGCTGCAATACTGCCAACAGAAACAATGTAACACACAATCCCAGAGATAACACACTTAATAGCCGTCCCAGATCTCCCAGCCTCTTTTGGAGTGGTGTCATTTCCTCCTCTGTATTTGTAATCATAGAAGCTATTCTGCCAATCTCCGTATCCATACCGACAGCGGTCACAATTCCTTCTCCATGTCCATGGGTTACAACTGTGGACATATATACCATATTAACCCGGTCTCCCAAAGGGATTTCCTGTCTGCAGTCCGCCAGAAATAATGCATCCTTCTCTACTGGAACAGATTCTCCGGTGATTGCCGATTCCTCTACCTGCAGATCAGCACTCCGTGTCAATCGTATGTCTGCCGGGATCTGTGCTCCCGTTTCCAGATCCACCAGATCTCCTGTCACCAGCTCCGCTGCCGGAATTTCTCTTCGAATTCCCTCCCGGATCACTATCGCTTTGGGACTTGTCAGCTTTTTCAGAGCTTCCAGTGCTCTCCTTGCCTTTCCCTCCTGCAGCATTCCCACCAGGGCATTGACCAGTACCACCGTACCGATGATAGCTGCATCACTGACTTCCCCCAATACCACCGACACCACTGCTGCGATCAGCAATATGTAAATCAAGGGATCCTTTAACTGCTCCAGAAAAAGCTGAAATTTTGTTTTTTTTCTTGCAGCCCTCATCTCATTTCTGCCATTTTGCTGCAAACGACGAAAGGCCTCACCATCGGTAAGGCCCTTCACTGCATCACTGTTTAATTTATTTACTGTTTCCTGTATACTCTGCTTTTCGAACATGGCTGTCTCCAATGCTTGTTTCTATTAAGCATTGTATGCCACAGCTTCACAATTCATTCCAACAGGTTATTGCATTACTTTTCGTCTCTTAACCGGAATATTGCTGTCAGTTCGTTCATGTTGGTCGCCTGTGCGGACAGCTCTTCACTGGTGGCAGAGGTCTCTTCTGCGGTGGCGGAATTATTCTGTACCACAGTGGAAATCTGCTCGATGCCCTGTTCAATCTGTACCATGGCGTCTGCCTGTGCCTTGGATTCTTCCATGGCCTTCTTGGACTCATTTGCCAGATCTTCGATACCCTCTACGACCTTCTGCAAGGCATCGGCAGTCTTGTCTGTGATCTGATTTCCATGTTCGATCTCCTGTAGGGAGGTTTCGATCAGTTCTCTGGTATGTACTGCTGACTGTGCGCTGTCATCTGCCAGCTTACGGATCTGATCCGCTACCACAGCAAATCCTCTTCCTGCCTCACCGGCTCTGGCTGCTTCAATAGCAGCATTCAGGGACAACAGGTTCGTCTGGGAGGCAATATCTTCAATCTCGGCAATAATATCACTGATCTGTTTGGATGTATCATTAATCCGCTGCATTGCCTCGGTAAGACCTTTCATTTCTTCTCCACCGGTCTTCGCCTGCTGCTGATATTCCATCGCTTTATCATAAGATGCACCCAATGCTTTTGCATTCTTCTCCACAATTTCCGTAACATTTGTAATCGTTGCCTGCAGTTCCTCTACGGAACCTGCCTGATCCGTAGCTCCTTCGGCAAGACCCTGTGCCGCATCTGCCATCTGGTTTGCTCCCAGAGATACCTGTCCCACTGCCGTCTTGATCTCATTCAGTGTCTCACTGAGCTTGTGGTTCAGCTTACGGATGGATTCCAACAGTCCCTGAAAGTCTCCCACATAGGCTTCTGTACACCCTGAAGTCAGTGCGAAGTTCCCCTCCGACATTTCTCCCAACAGATAATCCGCATCGCCGATGACCTTCTGCAGATTGCCGGATAGCGCTACGGTAGCCTCTGCCAGGATCTGTGTCTCATCCTGTGTCTGGATCACAGGTGCAGGGGTATGCAGATCGCCTTCTGCCAACAGACGTAATCTCTCGGTACACTTTGCCACCGGTTCACCGATTGCCTGACCAATCTGCTTGGCTCTGCGTACGCTGAAGATCACTGCCACCATGCCTACCGCAATACCGATCACAATACATGCAAACACAGAACCCATGAAATCGGTCAGCGGTGCATTTACTGCCACGCTCCAGCCATTAGTCTCTGCTATCGGAGCATAGGCCTGTATCTTATAAATACCATTTCTCATATAAGTATCATAGCCTGTCAACCCGGTCATCATTTCCTGCTCTACTTTTGCAATTCCCCGCAAGGATCTGTCTGACTGTGACAGCTCACTGTTGTTTCTCTGCTCCTGTGCAATGGCGGAATCACTGTGTGCCACAGTAATGCCTGTTTCCCCCAACAGATAGCACTCGGAATTTTTGCTGATGGAAACAGCTGCCGCAATATCATTTAAGAACTCCGGATCCGGCACTACAAATACCACGCCGATCACATCCTTATTCTTATCACCATCCTCATATACAGGTGCAGAAATAATGACACTGAGTTTGCCGTCAGTCTTGGCAATTACGGGATCTGACACCACGACCTCTCCCTGCATAGATCTCTTGAAATAATCACGTCCGCTGTAATCCGTTCCATCATATGCACAGATACCGTCTGCACCGATCAGCTTGCCTCTGACCATTCCGTAGGCTTCCACCCTCTGATCAATATACTGCTGCTTCTGCTCCTGGGTAAATACCGGAGAAGACAGCTGGTAGCTGCATCCGAGTTCGGATACGATTGTTGTCGTCACCTTCAATTCTTCACTGATACGATCTGCGGCGATCTCTGCGACCACCAGCATATCGCTCTCCAGCGTTCTCATGGTACCGGACAGATTCAGGATCACGGTAAGAATGACCAACGGGATAATTGAGAATAGTACCAGCCTGCTGATCGCCTTCTGCAGGTGTTCCCGGATTGTCGTCTTCCCTGACAACTGCCCTCTTTTTCCCTTCTGTGATGCTTTTGTACTCATTATGTCCCCATTTCTGCGCTGCTTTTTATTATATGCTTTATTTTCCTGTACTCTCTGAAACAACCACATATCCGACAGCGCCCGGATATCCCTATAGACAGATGTCTTTCTTCCATGTTAAGCCAGGTGATTTTCTGCAGAGATACTTATTTAATATATCAACATTATTCTACCATTATTTAAGAGCATTTGCTATCTTTCAAAGCCAAAGAAAGAGTTAATATTCCGTTAAGAATATTAACTCTCTCCTGTCGTTTATCTCTCTATCCCCTCATGATAAGAAATACCCTGTTAATAGCCAAATTCCTGTGCAAAATACAACTTGCCGCTCTTCTCATAGACAGCAATGCTGCAAGTGGTAAAATCATCTGCCAGAATGTTGGCTGCGTGTGTGGGAGAAGCCATCCAGGCATCTACTACGCTCTGTGCTGAATCATAACCCTTGGCAAGGTTCTCACCCCACATCAGTTCACTGTTTACAGTATACCAGTCCTTGCCGTTAGGTCTGGTATGTGAAAACTTAGATGCTGCTTCGGTTGCTCTTACCATAGCGCAGGATTCCAGTCCGTTGCTCCAGTTCAGTGCAGACAGGCCGTTATCTGCTCTCTTCGCATTTACAATATCCAATGCCTCTGTGGCCATGGCACGAAGTTCATCCGCACGCGCCAGCTCAGCTTCACTCATCCCGGACTTTCTCACAGAACCTGCCAGTGCCACTGCCTCTTCGTCAAACCATACGGTTCCGTCATCCGTTGCAGGATCACGGGTTACGGAAGATAATTCCATACTGTTACCGCATCCGGCCAGACCAAGCACCATGATCAGTGTCAGGACAAGACTCATCCATCTTTTTTTCATTTGTTTTCCCTCTTCTTTCCTTGATTGTTTATAGTAAATATATGTTTATTCGTTATGCTTGTTTCTTCTTAATAATAAGCCATGCTCCCAGACCTGTCAATGAGAAGAGGAATCCCAGATTCCATGCATTGGAATCATCACCGGTCTGCGTCCGGCGTCTGGCTCCGAGTACCGCACGATCTGCCAAAGGTACCGGGTCATCCGTGATCGTCACTACTCTGCGTCGCCTTGCACCAAGTACCTGAGGAGTCTCCGGAGTTACGGGAGTGGACGGTGTAGCTGGTGTAGTTGGCGTGTCCGGTGTCGGGTTCTCCGGCGTGCCGGGGGTATTAGGTGTTGCCGTTGGGGGCGCTGTTGGTGTTGCACTGGGCGTAGGTGTTGGTTCCTCTGTCTCTGCCGGGACAGTCGGCGTAGGTGTCGGACTGGTGGTCGCCTCCGGTTCCCGAGACAATTCGAACTGCATGCCGAAGCCGTATCGGGTCATCTGATAGCCGTTGTTCGCCAGCACACCATTCAAATTTGCGCTGATCTTCGCTTCTCCGTCCTTTAACAGACCGGACACCACCGTATCCGCATAGGAACCCTCCTGTCCGTTTTTCAGCATCCGGTCATACAGACCTTCGCCGTCAAAAGTGTACACATTATGATAAGCGGTGTAATATAAAGCATCCGCTACTGCAACGCAGCTCTCCGGTACTGTCGTATCGGCAGTGCCGTTGGTCAGGATTGCCAGTTCCTCTGCTGTAAGCGTCCAAAAGCTGTAGACCTTATTTCCTTCTTCTCTGGAAGTATTGTTAAACCAGTCTAAATAATACTGCGCCAGACAGCTGTGGGTAACTTCTTCCGGTTTCATTGCTTCGTTGCCATACCCCTTTTTCAAAAGAGCCTCTCCGACAACACTGTCTGTCACCTTACCGGCGGTGATTCCCAGGTCTCGTAACGGAGCATTCAGAATACGACGGGGCAGGGTGCAGAACGCTCCTACTTCACCGATTTCATAGCCTTCGAATCCTCTGGACAGAACCGCCACTCCTTCTCCTGCTCTGCGAGCCATCGCCGGGATCGTACCGATCTTGGCAGTGGCAGGATCATATTCATATTCCTTATTGCTCTCATTTACCAGTTTTAAATTGTAATATAAGGTATCTCCGGGTTCTGCCGCATTTCCTCCGGCTACCGTACCATTCAGGCAGCCGATGGCATCGGACAGATTGATCTTCACCTTATCCGGTGCATTGCTGTGAATCGTAATGGTAATTGTCGCATCATAGGTTACCCTGCCGGTACCGCTTTCCCAATGCTGTTGCAGCTCCGGTGTGGTGGAAATGGTAACCCCATCGGAAGCATAGGAAAATGTGGCACCATTCGCATTCTGTTCCGAAGTTACTGTTCCTGTGGGATATTCATAATAATCTATCGCAGATACCCCAGGAATCTCATAATGGTATCCGTCATAATTCATCCATGTTACTGTCGGTGTCGTCACATACCATACCGTGGCAATGGTGACCTCCTCACGTACACGGCCTGCTGCGATCAGTTGATCCAAAAAGCTTTCCGATACTGCTTCACCGTACAAAATACCGTTGTTGTCCTGGATATATTTTGTTACATCCTTCAGAGACTTTCCGCAGTTTTCTTCATAATAGGAAGTGTCCTCGCTGTCTCCGTTGTAATATACATAATGCAGCAGGTCTGCAGGTTTGTCATTGGTGTAATGCTCCACATCAAAAGCAACAAAGCCGACACACTGCCATCTGGCTCCGTTGTTTCCGGCTACTATGCCGTTTTCGTCTACTCCTGTATTATTAGTGGACAGCTGATAGAAGGTGGATGCATCATCCAAAGTCATCTTATGTCCTGCAAACACTGAGAAATCACTATTAGCAGGTTTGTAGTTATTCGTGTCTACATATCGTGTTGATGACTGTCCTCCCATCCATTTTGCCAGTCTGCCTCCAGCAAGAATGACCGTGTTGATGGTAGGATATTTTTTCTGTGTAGCAATTGCTGCGGTCTTATTTGCTAAAAGGACTGCACTGACCTCATTGCCGCTGACGCCTGCCTCCACGGCAATATCTTCCTGCGCATCCTGTAGCAATTCTTCTGCCTGTACAATAAATCCGGTATTGGCAACACTGCCGATCAGCAATGCTGTCACCAGAACTTTTACCAGTCTTTGCCGTACGATTTTTTTGAACTTCATTTCCCCCCGTTTTCCTTTCAAAACCTGTAGTTCTTTTCTGTTCCTATCTTTCCCTACTAAGAAAGACAGGGGTATTTGGAAAAAAGGACCAGTTTTTTTGAATTTTCTCAAAAAACTGATCCTTTTTGTTCTTACACTATTTTAATGCTCTTTTTTTCTGATCACAAGCCATGCTCCCAGACCTGTCAATGAGAAGAGGAATCCCAGATTCCAGCCACGGGAATCATCACCTGTTTTCGGTCTTCTGGAAGCTCCAAGGACCGCTTTATCAGACAGCGGTACGGGATCATCGGTGATGGTAACCATTCTGCGGCGTCTTGCGCCAAGTACCTGCGGCGTATCCGGAGTTACGGGAGTGGGCGGTGTAGTTGGTGTAGTTGGCGTGTCCGGTGTCGGATTCTCCGGCGTGCCGGGATCGTCGGGGGTATCCGGGGTCGGGTTCTCCGGCGTGCCGGGTGTATTAGGCGTTGCTGTTGGCGTTGCCGTCGGCGTTGCTGTTGGCGTTGCTGTTGGCGTTGCTGTTGGCGTTGCCGTCGGCGTTGCTGTTGGCGTTGCCGTTGGCGTTGCTGTTGGTGTTGCCGTCGGCGTTGCTGTTGGTGTTGCCGTTGGCGTCGCTGTTGGTGTTGCTGTTGGCGTTGCCGTTGGCGTTGCCGTTGGGGTCGCTGTTGGCGTTGCTGTTGGCGTTGCTGTTGGTGTTGCTGTTGGCGTTGCTGTTGGCGTTGCTGTTGGTGTTGCCGTCGGCGTTGCTGTTGGTGTTGCCGTCGGCGTTGCTGTTGGTGTTGCCGTTGGTGTTGCCGTCGGCGTTGCTGTTGGCGTTGCTGTTGGCGTTGCAGTCGGCGTTACCGTCGGTGTCGGGGTAGGTTCTTCAGTTTCTACCGGTGCAGTCGGCGTTACCGTCGGTGTCGGGGTAGGCTCTTCAGTTTCTATCGGCGCTGTTGGCGTTGCCGTCGGTGTCGGGGTAGGCTCTTCAGTTTCTACCGGTGCCGTCGGCGTTACCGTCGGTGTCGGCGTAGGCTCTTCAGTTTCTACCGGCGCAGTCGGCGTTACCGTCGGTGTCGGCGTAGGCTCCGGCTCATCCGGTTCGCACGGACAGTGAATCTCTCCACCCTGCTTATACTTATCCGCTATGATGCCTCCGACAACAGTTCCGCCATTATAGACAGTTGCATTCGGAGCCAGAATATATCCGAAAATAGAATTTACATTAACTTCTGTTGCATTGCCAAAGTTCCAAATAATTCTGTCTGCCCACAGCTGATGTTCCAATGCTTGCTTTTTTGCACCATGCGCATTCATCCAGCCGGTGATATTCACAGTTCCGGAATCACTCACATTTACCACAACTGTTTTTCCATAAAAAGCAGCCCCGGTGATCACTTTGTCATACTCTTCCATCCCGGAATTCAACTCGGCACTTGTCACATTCAATACCAGCCGTGTATCGCTGTCTTCATTTGCCAAAGCATATAAATCATTGCTTTTCCGTACCATATTGCCTGCCAGGACATTGCTGATCTCAGATGCAATATCTGTATCCCATACCTCACAGTTCTTCAGAAGATTTCCGGTATATAATTTATTTTCACCAGCTATAATATTATACCCCTGTCCGGTTCCTTCTCTCTCAACAGAGTTCTGAGTTCCGTCAGAATTCGTAAGGGGAATTATCAGTTCCTTTTCGTCTGTTCTGCCTGACGCTGTATATTTAAGAATCTGATTCGGAGCAGAAAGATCTCCCAGATAAGATATTCCACCATAGCTTACCATAGAAATCTTTAATTCTCTGATTGCAGCATTTCCCTCAATATGATCCAGATTCGAGGATACAAATTCATTTGTGTATAATACAAAAGAAAACGGATCCTTTAAATCCTCACCTGCTGCCTGCACAGTAATCCCTTCGTTCCCTGCAACAGAACCTATAACCAGTGCTGTCACCAGAACTTTTACCACTTTTTCCCTTACATATCTGCCAAATCTGCTCATCTGATTTCTCCCTCAATGAAATCGCATGTTTCAACGTCTTTAAACGTTTTCGTTCCTCTTTACAATTATTAAGACTGGCGTCATTTCAAAAAAGGTTCAGATTTTTATTATTTTTTTGATCTTTCCAGTATCATTTTTTATTTTTGTAACATAAGCCTTAGTATACAGCCGTTTCTGTCAGGACTCCATGGATCAGAGCCCGCCTTTTTGTACCGGAGGAGCCGTAGCAGGTAGACAGGGATACGATATTTCCCCTGTCACTTAAGTCCGCATCCGAAGCATACAGGGAATGTTCCGTTGCCCACTGCACATAGTCATCATAGGAAGCATCTGAGGTAAACGTGGCAAAACGGTCACTGCTGCTCTTCGTCTCATAATAGGAAAAAATCTGATAAATGCAGACCTTATCTTCCGTATAAATATAGAAATAAGGATTTTCCTCGCAGCTTGCCGTCCCTTTTAACAGATTTTTAAAGGTGCCAAACATACTCTCATCCCGCATATTATGTCCGAATACAAAGGTATTCCGGTCCGACCAGTCCGCCGAAGCCCCACAGTCCATGAAAATGCATCCGGCATTTACACTCTCCCTTTCAAATGAATGCTTCAGATAATAGTCATTGTCCTCCCCCTGTACCACCGGGTAGCTGATATCCAGTGCCGGAAAATAGAGCCATCCTCTGAAATCCGGATTGGCCTTTTTAAGCTCCGCAAAATCAATCTGCAGCTCCGGGTAATTTTTTTCGGCAATTTCCTCCTGTGTTTCCCCCACTGCAGGCTCTGCCACCACCTCCTGGCGGATGGCATCGTATTCGTTTTTCGCACTCTGCTCTGACAGATAGGAATGCAGACTCATTCCTCCTGTTACCAGTACTGCTGTCGCCAATACTGCTGTAATCGCATTTTCTACTTTTTTATTTTTCATGCCGGTTTCCCCTTCCCACAAAAAACATTATAAGATGCCAGGGTCAAAAGGTCTAAGCCCACATGAGCTCGCTCATGAGTGGGTGAAAGACCTTTTGACCCGCCCCGATATGAGCATAAAAGTGGGATGATAATCCCACGATATGCGAATAGAGGGTAGGATTGTGGGAGTGCGTAGCACGGAACAATCCGCAGGCATCAAAGTCGGGGGCTTTTGACCCCGACATCATTATAATTTGTTAATGATTATATCTTATTTTTCCGCATTCGTCTTTACGAAAGAGTTATTTTTTGATATTTTTAAGGTATGATTTCAAATAAGAAACTATTGGGGGAATAAAATCTTATGATACATCTTTTTGCACTGCTTTCACTGCTTTTGTGCGGTGTCTGCTATACGGGCTTTCAGAACAGTTCCCACTTCCGCAATACCGGCAGCCGGCGTTCTCTTCTGTTGCTTGTATTTGGAGGTGCCCTGCTTCTGCGCCTGCTCCTTGCATACACCACCCACGGCTTCAGTAATGATATTGCCTGTTTTGCAGCCTGGGCTGACCGGATTTTCACTTTAGGGCCAAGGCAATTCTATTCCGCTGAGACATTTACGGACTATCCGCCCGGATTCATGTATGTACTGTATCCGATCGGAGCGTTACGCTCTCTGCTACAAATTCCTTATTATTCTGATCTGCATATTTTACTGTTAAAATCACCGGCGATTCTCTGTGATATTGCCTGCGGATTTCTGCTCTACAGAAAGGCTGTAAAGGAGCTGCATTTTTCTGAACTGCAGGGATTGTGTGCAGCCTCCGCATACCTGTTCCATCCGGCAATTATCCTGAATTCCTCCTGTTGGGGGCAGGTGGATTCCGTCTATACGCTGGTGATTATCCTCATGTGTCTGTTCCTCATGGAGGGAAATATGCTTCCGTCCTATGCGGTCTACGGAGTCGGTGTCCTGCTAAAGCCGCAGACCCTGATCTTTACGCCGGTTCTTCTGGTAGGGATTCTGGATCATGTATTTTTAGATAACTTTTCCTGGCGAAAGTTCTTCTACAATGTATGCGGCGGTATGGCTGTCATCTGTGGGATGCTCCTTCTGTGTGCCCCGTTCGGACTACAGGCTGCGATTTCACAGTATACTTCTACCCTGGGATCCTATGAATATGCAGCGATTAATGCCTACAATTTCTGGGGACTGTTGGGAATGAACTGGATCGACCAGAACACGACCTTCCTCTTCCTGCCCTGTAAGACCTGGGGCACTATCGTGATCCTGCTGATCGTACTCTTTACCTTCCTTATTGCAGCCCACTGCCGGAAAGAGCCTTCAAGATATTTCTGTCTCGGTGCCTTTATCATCCTGACGATGTTCCTGTTCTCCGTCCGTATGCATGAGCGTTATATGTATCCCGGTCTGGCACTGTTGCTTTTCTGCTGCCTGTACCAGCCCTCCGCATCGCTCTGGAAATGCTTCAGTGGATTTGCAGTACTGCATTTTTACAACACCGCCAATGTGCTGTACCATTATGATCCGCAGAATTATGACCGCAAGGCTCCCATCATTTTACTGGTATCTGCCGGAATGTTGTGCTGCCTGTATTATTTCTATCAGATCATCTGGAAATTTTATGTTCACCAGACGCCTGTTGCTGTGACAGCTTCCGGTTCTTCCAGCGCCACCGGAAAGAAAGCTTCCTGTCACCGCACCGCCGGCCGCAGACCAGTTCAGCTGCTTCTGGATCATTTTTTCTCGCCTCTGGAGCCTGTTCCGTCCGAAGAAAAGGTTCGCTTCACCAAAACAGACCTATGGCTGTTACTGCTGATCTGTGCTTTGTACAGCTGCTTTGCTCTCCATGATCTGGGGAACCGCACAGCGCCGACAACGACTTACAACATGGTGCAAAACCAGACCATTGAATTAGAATTCTCTGAAGATGCTCCGCCCATAACCATGGCAAGTTATCTGGCCCCCTGGCATCAACGCCATTTTACAGTGGAGGTCAAAAATAATGCGGAGGACACCTGGACATACCTTGGGGAGATTATTTTAAATAATGTCTTTACCTGGCAGGATGTCTCCCTGCAGGATCTATTGGTACAGACCGCAGAAAACACAGCTTCCTGTACAACTGCCACTGCTGGATATCTGCGTCTGACATTGACGGACACCGATGCTTCTCTGATCGAACTGGTCTTTACTGACGCAGACGGCAACATCACTCGTCCGGTGAATGCTGATTCTTACACCACTTTGTTTGACGAAAGTACTCTGTACCCGGAACGCTATTCCTTCCGGAACAGCATGTATTTCGATGAGATCTACCACGGACGCACGGCCTACGAATTCCTAAATGGACTGCCAACCTATGAGAACACCCACCCACCTTTGGGCAAGATTTTCATCTCTCTGGGGATTGCCATTTTCGGAATGAACCCCTTTGGCTGGCGTATCATAGGTACTTTATTCGGCATTGCCATGCTGCCGTTTTTATATCTGCTTGGGAAAAAAATGACAAACAGCACTCCCACAGCAGCTCTGGCCTGTTTCCTGTTTGCTTTTGATTTCATGCACTTTACACAGACAAGGCTTGCAACCATTGACGTATATATCACTTTTTTTGTGATTGCGATGTACTATTTCATGTATAGCTACTGCTCCATGAGTTTTTATGATACACCACTATATAAAACTTTTATTCCACTGGGATTATGTGGCATTTGCATGGGGCTGGGTATTGCCAGCAAATGGACCGGTATGTATGCAGGATGCGGTCTGGCACTTCTGTTCTTCGCTCATTTATTGCGGCGGTACCGGGAATATCTTTATGCCAAAGCGCATCCCGGCAAAAGCACTCACGGTATCGGGCATCAACAGATTGTTAAAAATTTTGCCGGCTATACCATAAAAACCATAGATTTCTGCCTGACCTTTTTCATACTGATTCCGGCTGTCATCTATCTGTTGTCCTACCTGCCCTTTGTGGACAATTCCCATCCGGGACTTTGGGATCGTATGCTGGCCAACCAGTCTTCCATGTTCAATTACCACAGTGGGCTGAATGCTACTCATCCATATTCTTCCTCCTGGTATGAGTGGCCCACCATGGTACGTCCCATCTGGTATTATTCCGGATATCTTACCGATACCATGAAAGAAGGTATCAGTGCTTTCGGTAATCCTTTGGTATGGTGGATCGGTATTCCGGCATTTCTCTATGTGTTGTATCTGTTATTTACCAACAGTGCTTTATTACAGGCACTGGCACATGGCAGGATCCGCAGGGATTCTTCTGTTGCCACAGGCACCCTGTCTCGCAGAGAATATGCAGCAGCTGCTTTTCTGGCAGTCGGCTACCTGGCGCAGTACCTGCCCTGGTTCTTCGTCACCAGGATCACTTTCATCTATCACTATTTCCCAAGTGTTCCTTTTGTGGTACTGATGATCGTGTACAGTATGGTGCAGCTGAAAAAACGAGTATCCGACCGCACCTTTGTCATTCTCTGCTGTGCCTATGCTGCGCTAGTCTTCGGCCTGTTCCTGCTGTTCTATCCGGTACTGTCCGGTCAGCCGGTGGATGTGGATTTTGTAATAAAATACTTACGTTGGAGACCGACCTGGGTATTGATCTCGGGATGACCTGTTCTCTCCAATTTAATTTACTTAGGAGGTTTTATATGCTTCACCTTTTTGCTCTGCTCGGTATATTGTTAGTCTTTAGTTGTTACTTTATTTTTCAACATTCCAAAGTCTCACCCGGACCGGTTGTTCTGGCCTGTGTGCTTTTGTGTCTGGGACTGCTGATTCGAATGATACTGGCAGTAAAAGTCTTTGGCTACGGCTTTGATATTATTTTTTTCTCGGATTGGGCCGCCCGTATGATTGAATACGGTCCTTCCGGTTTTTACACGGAGGATATGCTGACAGACTATCCTCCACTCTACATGTATGTGCTGTACATGATCGGTCGTATCCGGGCACATTTTCATATCGCACAGTTTTCCTCCATGGATCTGCTGTTGCTCAAAACCCCTGCCATTTGCTGTGATATTCTCTGTAGCTTTTTGATCTATTTGGAATCCCGTAAATATGCGAAGCTATCGGAAATTCAGTCTGTCTGCATAATGTCGGTATATTTGTTCCATCCTGTTGTTATTCTGGATTCCGTCTGTTGGGGACAGGTAGATTCTATTTTGGCATTTTTCATTGTTGTTCTGTGTATCTGCCTGAAAAATCACCGGCTGATACCGGCATATGTTGTCTACGGTATCGGTGTCCTGTCCAAACCGCAAATGCTGATTTTTACGCCGGTACTTTTAGCTGGTATTTTAGACCATGTTTTCCTCAAAGATTTTTCCTGGAAAAAATTCTTCTGTCATCTCGGCAGCGGTCTCTGTGTCATCTGCGGAATGGTGCTCTGCTCCATACCTTTTGGTCTGAACAAAGTAATTGCACAATATACTTCCACTCTGGGATCCTACTCCTTTGCAACTGTCAACGGGTTTAACTTCTGGGCTCTTGTAGGCATGAACGGTGTGGATCAGGACACCAGTTTCCTATTCCTGCCCACAAAAATCTGGGGAACCATTGCCATCCTAATGATCGTTCTTTTTACATTTATCATTGCAAAATACTGTCTCGATATGCCGTATAAATATTATTTGCTGAGTGCTTTTATCATTCTCACAATGTTTACTTTCTCTGTGAGAATGCACGAAAGATATCTTTTCCCCGGCATTGTTTTACTGGTATTCCTGCTCATTTATAAACCAATAAAGCCTGTTTGGATCTGTTATGGGGGTTTTTCCGTCCTTACTTATTATAACATTGGATGGATTCTGCGAAATTACGGTGACTTCACCTATTACAATGACAAACCGCTGATCCGCCTGGTTGCCGCCGGCATTGTAGGATTTCTGATTTATTTTTACATAATCATAAAAAAATATTGTCTCTGCAGCACTCCCGGCCACAAATCATAATTACAATAAAAAACCGAAGCCATCCCCGTTTCAGGAATGACTCCGGTTTTTTATTGTTTTCCTCAGCCCTCGGCGATGGCATTACCGGTATACAACTGGTAATATCTGCCCTTCTGAGCGATAAGTTCGTCATGATTGCCCCGCTCGATGATGCGTCCCTGCTCCAGGACCATGATACAGTCACTGTTTTTAACAGTAGAGAGTCTGTGAGCGATGACAAAAGTGGTTCTGCCCTTCATCAGCTTATCCATGCCGTCCTGTACAATTTTCTCAGTACGGGTATCGATGGAGCTGGTAGCTTCATCCAGGATCAGTACCGGTGGATCTGCTACCGCAGCTCTGGCGATGGACAGAAGCTGTCTCTGTCCCTGGCTTAAGTTCGCACCGTCACCGGTGAGGACTGTATTGTAGCCATCCGGAAGTTGACGGATAAAGGTATCCGCATTTGCTAACTTCGCTGCGGCAATGACTTCGTCATCCGTAGCATCCAGCTTACCAAAACGGATATTTTCCATAACGGTAGCGGTGAACAGATGGGTATCCTGCAGTACGATACCTAAGGATTTTCTCAGATCCGCTTTCTTGATCTTGTTAATATTGATGCCGTCGTAACGGATCTTACCATCCTGAATATCATAAAAACGATTGATCAGGTTCGTGATCGTGGTCTTACCGGCGCCGGTGGAGCCTACGAATGCGATCTTCTGACCGGGCTTTGCATACATCTCGATGTTATGCAGCACGATCTTGTCATCATTGTAGCCGAAGTCCACATCGTCAAATACGACTTCACCCTGTAACTCAATATAATCTACAGAGCCATCCGCCTGATGCACATGCTTCCATGCCCACATACCGGTTCGCTCGGGACACTCTACGATCTTGCCGTCTACCTTTTTCGCACGTACCAGAGTTACATAGCCTTCGTCGGTCTCTACTTTTTCATCCAGCAGATCAAAGACTCTCTTAGCGCCGGCCTGTGCCATAACGATACTGTTCAACTGCTGACTGACCTGGCTGATGGGCATGTTGAAGCTCTTGTTAAAGGTTAAGAAGCTGGCCAGCTTACCTAAGGTCAATCCTGCAAAGCCGCCCAGTGCCATAGCACCGCCGACGATAGCACATACCACGTAGCTTAAGTTACCCAGCTGTGCATTGATAGGTCCCATCAGGTTGGCGAACTTATTTGCATTATAAGCACTTTCGCACAACTCGTCGTTCAACTTTTTGAACTCTTCCAGACTCTTGTCTTCATGACAGAATACCTTGACGACCTTCTGCCCTTCCATCATTTCTTCAATATAACCATTCACGGTACCGATATTCTTCTGCTGCTTTACGAAATATTTTCCGCTTAAGCCTGCAACTTTACCGGTGACAAACATCATCAGCGCCACCATGATCAGGCTGACTGCTGTCAGTGGGATACTCAGTACCAGCATACTTCCCAGCGTACCCACTACGGTAATAAAACTGGAAAATACCTGTGGGATACTCTGGCTGATCATCTGGCGCAGAGTATCAATATCATTGGTGTAGATGGACATGATATCCCCATGGGAATGGGTATCAAAATACTTGATTGGCAGCTTCTCCATGTGTTCAAACAGATCATCACGGAGACTCTTCAATGTTCCCTGCGTTATCGTGACCATGATACGGTTGTACGCATACGTAGCCGCTACACCCACCAGGTAAAAGCCTGCTACACGGACAATTTCCCGGAACAGATTGCCAAAGTCCGGAGTCTCCTGCCCGATCATGGGCAAGATATAGTCATCGATCAGCCTCTGCATGAACAGAGTACCCTGAATACTTGCCACAACACTCAGTACGATACAGATCAATACAAAAATGAAGTGAATGGCATAGTTTTTGAAAATATATGCCATCAGTCGTTTAAATACTTTTCCCGGATTCTCAATACGTTTACCACCCTGCATTCTTCTGTCGGGTCCACGCATTCCGCCGCCCATAGGTCCTGGCATTATGACTCACCTCCATTCTCATCAAAATCGCCGCCACCCGTCTGGGTCTGGGCTTCATATACTTCTTTATAAATGTTATTGGTACGAAGCAGTTCTTCGTGAGGTGCGAATGCATCGATCCTGCCGTTATCCATTACGATGATACGGTCGGCGTCCTGAATACTGGAGATACGCTGTGCGATGATGATCTTTGTCGTACCGGGGATCTCCGTGGCAAATGCCTTGCGGATCTTCGCATCAGTAGCGGTATCCACGGCACTGGTGGAATCATCCAGGATCAGTACCTTCGGCTTTTTCAGCAGTGCTCTGGCGATACACAGTCTCTGCTTCTGTCCGCCGGATACGTTACTTCCGCCCTGTTCAATATAAGTATTGTATTTTCCAGGCATCTTTTCAATAAATTCATCGGCGCATGCCAGACGGCAGGCACGGATGCATTCCTCTTCAGTAGCGTTCTCGTCGCCCCAACGGAGGTTCTCCAGGATCGTACCGGAGAACAGCACATTTTTCTGCAATACTACGGATACCTCGTTACGTAAGGTTTCCAGATCATAGTTTCTGACGTCCTTGCCACCGACATAAACGGTACCCTCATTGACATCATACAGACGGCTGATGAGGTTCACCAGACTGGTCTTGGAGCTTCCGGTACCACCCAGGATACCGATGGTCTCACCGGCTTTGATCTCAAAATTCAGATCATCCAGCACCGGCTTTTCACTCTGTTTATTATAACGGAAGGTTACATGATCAAAACGGATGCTGCCGTCCGTCACATCATAATCAGGCTGTTCGGGATTCGTGATGTCTGCCTTCTCCTCCAGTACTTCCGCAATACGTTTGGCACTTGCAGCACTCATGGTCATCATAACGAAGATCATGGCTAACATCATCAGATTCATCAGAATCGTCATACAATAAGTCAACAGGCTCATCAGTTCACCGGTGGTCAACTGACTGGCAACGATCATGTGTGCTCCCAGCCAGCTGATGCCCAGGATACAGCCATATACGGTAAACTGCATGACGGGCCAGATGGTGACCATGGTACACTCTGCTTTTTTGAACATTTTGTAAATGTTGTAGCTGGCCTTGTGGAACTTGTCGATCTCGTAGTCCTCACGCACATAAGCCTTTACCACACGCTGCGCCGCTACGTTTTCCTGTACGCTGGCATTTAAGTCATCGTATTTTTTGAATACTTCACTGAAGTATTTCGATACCTTTTTCATGATAAAAGCCATGACGATTCCCAAAAATACCACGGCTACCAGATAAATGCTTGCCACTTTCGCATTGATCAGAAATGCCATCAGCATGGCGCAGATCAGGCTGACCGGTGCACGGAAGCACATACGTAAGAGCATCTGGTAAGCGTTCTGGATATTGGTAACATCCGTAGTCATACGGGTGACCAGTCCTGCGGTGGAGAACTTATCAATGTTGGAGAAAGAGAAGGTCTGAATGTTCTCATACATGGCTTCTCTTAAGTTTCTGGCAAATCCGGTGGAGGCTTTCGCACCATATTTACCACCCATGACACCGGCGAACAATCCGACAATAGCTGCCAGGACCATATAACAACCGATGACAAAAATATGTTTCATATCTCCCGCCTGGACACCGTCATCAATGATCGATGCCATCAGGAGCGGAATCACCATTTCCATGGCTACTTCCAGGATCATGAATATGGGTGTGACAAGGGATGCACGCTTATATTCCTTGATCTGTCTGGCTAATGTTTTAATCATAGCTGATTTCCTTTCTGCTTTTCTTCTTGTTAGTTCTATGTAATTTCCTTGTTATTTCTTTACTGTTATTTCTTTACTGCTTCTTTTTTATTCTTGGCTGCTTCTTTGCTGTTTCTGCTTTGATAAATACTCGGTGATCTGCCTGTTACGAATGGCTGCTGTCATCACTCATTTCGGCATGGTCCATTGGAACTTTCCATGCGCTCTCCATCCATTCCCAGATTCTGCATCATTTTATCCAGAATACGCAAAAATGTCTCCTTTTCCTCTTCTGTCAGCCCTGCTTCCAGTTCCCGGTTAAAAATCCGGATCTGCTCTTCGATCAGATCATGATGCCGGATCGCTTTCTCTGTTAAAAGAATTCGTTTCAGTCTCGCATCTTCCGTCGAAGCCACCCGGACGAGATATCCCTTCTGTTCCAGGCTCTGCAGCATTACCGTCGCCGTAGATCTGCGGATCCGGAACTCCCGTTCCACATCCTTCTGATATACATCACCGTTTCTGCTCTTATGATACAGATATCCCAGAAGCGGTCCCTGCATTCCGTTAAGTTCATAACCATCCTGCTGGGCGAAGATCACTTCCATCTTCCGGCGGATCATGTTGTTGGCAGCCTTGAGCTCGAATCCAAGTTGGCGGTTCGACAATACATCTTCCTCGTTCATTCTGCCTCCTTTATTTCTATACACTATACACTTCAACCCATAAACTGCTGAAATCAGCTTCTGCATTTTAGCATAGCATGAAAAGACGTTCATTCAGTGTTATTTCGCAAAAATGTTAGATAGCTAACTATTTTTGTTAGCCATCTAACATTATAACGTAATCTATTATCTTTGCAATAAAAAAAATATAAACTTTATATAAATTGCTGTTAGTCCTTTACAATTCTCGCTTTATCTGTTTTAATCTGATTATGTATCTGTCTTCTATAACTATTTCTTTTATTTTCTATATTTTCTCAAAGGAGGAGTTTCTTATGTCTTTATTTTTTTCCGATTTTATTCATACCAAAACTGATCTTACACAGAAAATCTCTGATATTCAACAGCAATTGAATCAATTACCTCAGGGGAAACTGATCATTTCACATAATGGAGAAAATATCAAATGGTATTCCAGTGATGGTCATTCTAAAAAATACATTCCTAAATCTGATCGTGCACTTGCTGAGCAATTAGCGCTACGCAAATATCTCACTTCCCTGTTGGAAGAATTACTTCAGGAGAAAAAGGCTATCAACTTTTATGACAGACATCGTCCAAAGGCAATAAAAAGTTCCATATTATTGCAGGATGCTTCTCTCGGATATAGTGAATTGTTAGCTTCCTATTTTCAATTATCTCCCTCACACACAGCCTGGATGCAGGAGACTTACGATCGCAATTCCAAAAATCCTGAAAACCTCATCTATAAAGCTGTCAACGGCATCAGCGTACGTTCAAAATCAGAAGCTATCATTGCCATGCTTCTTTATACAAACAAAATTCCATTTCGTTATGAATGTGCCCTTAACCTCGGCGATATTAAATTTTATCCTGATTTCACAATTCTTCATCCCAAAACGGAACAATTGTATTATTGGGAACACTTTGGTCTGATGGATTCTCCCGGATATTGTCAAAATGCCTTTTCCAAGCAACAACTTTATTCTGCACATGGCATTCTTCCTTCCGTTCACTTGCTTACAACCTATGAGAATCAGGCATATCCGTTGAATACGGAGCTTGTGGAAAAAATGATCTATTACTATTTCCTGCGCTAACTTCCTTACATGTCTTGTTCAAATGTCATTATTTCAATTTTCGTGGGTCTATACAGAATTTTTCTCTTCTGAGTTCCATTTTTTTCGCTTTTTAATCGTCTTATTTTGTTAAATGGGTCTATACAGAAAAAATATTCCTCCAGATACTCATTTTTACAAAATCAAGTATCTCTGACTATATTTTTTCTGCATAGACCCATATGCTTCAAATTATAAAATTTATTTGCCCTCTTGAGTATCTCAGGGCTACGTTTTTCCATATAGACCCACTATCGCCTTTTCTGCCCGGTTTACATGCCACTTTGTTCCTCAGGATGACTATCATAGGAAATCATTTTAACAACGGTCCCTGTCATCCGGGAATTCACACTTAGTCTTCCAATACCCGGCTTAAAACTTCATCCTCCAACACCAGCTTTTTCGCGGCTTCGCGGTACTTTTCCTCATGGAGATAGGTGTGGCGGTGCGGTTT
>CAKSAM010000003.1 GCA_934436245.1 uncultured Acetatifactor sp. | reverse complement strand
TATAAAAGAAAAGTAGACTCAGGCAACCATTTTCATAACGTTTTGTGCCTGAGCGAAGCGAAAGGAATGGATATAACAATGAAAATCTGGTTAGATGATCTCCGCCCGGCACCATGGGGATATGAGAGCGCCAGATCCGTGAATGAAGCCAAGACACTGATCCGGGAGGCGGAGAGAAACGGCATCGAGATCGAGGTGCTGGATCTCGACCATGACCTGGGAGATTTTGCAAATCAGGGCGGCGATGCCATCAAACTGCTGGACTGGCTGGTGGAGCGGGAGACCTTTTACCCCGTGGAGATCCATACCGCGAATCCCGTGGGCAGAGCGAATATGGAGAGCGTGCTGGCGAGGTACTGGGGAGAGGAGTACTGGTAGAAAATAAAACAGCCGAAAAATACAAAATAAAACAGCCGAAAAACATAAAATGAAATAGCCGAAAAATACAAAATAAAACTGCCGAAAAATACAAAATAAAGCATTCGAAAGAACTAAAGTAGGATGGAATACTTTAAAAACTTTAAAAAAATAATTTCAAAAATTTTGTAAGATTCTGTCGAAATTCGCCACGTACATTATAGAGGGAGCAATTTTACATAGATTGCAGTATTCCTAAAAATATGCTATGATACCTTTAAATGAGCGAAAAAAGTAAAAAGAATCAGACAATTCAATATTATGATCAAAATGCCGTCAACTTTGTGGAGAACACACGTAATGTAGATTTTCATGTAATGCAGGATGAATTTATAGAAGGGCTTCCTGCAGGGGCGAAGATCCTGGACCTGGGTTGCGGCTCTGGAAGGGACACGAAATATTTCCTGGAGCATGGCTATCGGGTAGACGCGATCGACGGCTCCGCGGAATTATGCGCGTTGGCATCAGAGTACACGGGGATTCCGGTGAAATGCCAGCTGTTCCAAGAGCTGGATGCATCGGAAGTGTATGACGGTATCTGGGCGTGCTCATCGTTGCTGCACTTATCCTATGGGGAACTGGATGAAGTGCTGTATCGCATCGAGAAGGCGCTAAAGCCGCAAGGCATTTTGTACATGTCATTTAAGCATGGTGTATTTGAGGGGGAAAGGAACGGCAGATATTTTCTGGATTTCACAGAAGAGAAACTGGAGCAGCTGCTGAAAAAACATACAAGTTTACAGCAGCTGCGGAACTTTCTGACAGAAGATGTACGACCGGACAGGGAAGAAAGATGGTTGAATCTATTCCTGAAAAAGATCAATTCTTAATTGCATATCCGAACTATGTCCTCCGGGAGACAGTGACTTATATCAGCCGAAGGTGGGGCGATCAAGCGATTGTTCTTGAAAAATTGGAATCGTATGAATACCCACAGATCAATCTAGCCTAGGTGAAAGAACGGTGGGAAAGAAGCATATGCTGGTTCTAATTTGGAATTGAATATATAGCTATTTTTACATTATCGCGGAAGAGTTTACAATAATAGGCTTATGTCAATAATCACCCTAAAGTTAACACTTTGAGGCACTTCTTAAATTCTGGATAGCAACATTTTAAGCCACGCTAATTTCAAATTCAACCATTAAATCACCAAATGTTTTAATGAAATAACTGTATTGAACTGGATGTGTGTTCTTCAGTTTTTGATACCGATTATGTCCGTCTGGTTCGAGATGAACCCCAAAACCACAATACATACAGCCGTTTCTTGAATAACCCATTTCATACAATTTTGATATCTTGACATTATATCTTTCAATATATTCGAGAATGTCGTCATCGGTCCAAAATGATAGAGGTCGGCATTGATTATCTTTTCGTTTGTGAAAAACATTACACCCATTTTCTAACCAATCTTTTTCTCTTTGATAACTTTCTGAAGTTCGAATTCCTAAAATGGCGCATTTTAGCCCGAGTTCATTAGCTTTTTTGCGAAGAGGCTCTTTCTTGAGCTTATCACAACATTTATCTGATATTGGTAAATCTTTGTATTTATCATATTTTTTGAAATTTCTATTTATATACTCTTGTGCATTTAGCTTTGTACGTGGTGATAACGCATGTTGATATGTTCTTATTGCATTCGAAACCCGTTTAGAAAACATAGGATAGCCATATTCTTCCACGACTCTTTGAAATGTCCATATATTGCCACATGCATCTTTGGGAATCACCGTAATAATATTTGTACCATTTTCCTCTTTTTCCCAATGGATATGTTCAATGGTTTCAGGATACTCATTCGTTGTATTTGCAAATAAATGTAAAATATTGGGATACATACTTTTAGCAATGTGCGAAAGGACAGTAGAATCTTTTCCGCCTGAGTAAGACACATATACTTTATTGAGACCGAATTCTGTAACGGCACATTTGATAAGATATTTCGTCTGAATTATTTTGGCCTGAAGACTCATTTCACGTAAAGAAATTAAAGTTTGTCTACGTTCAGAAAGATACATTGTGTGTTCTGTACCACACGTTATACAGTATCTTGAGTCTGAAGAATAAACGTTATCAGTAGTAAGTTCTTTTAAACATTTTTTACAAAACATTTTTGAATTTCCTTTCTGTGCTATAATTTAAATTAAAGACTAACAATATATTTGTATTTATCATAACATACAAATATATTGTTAGTAAACTACCGGAATACACAATTTTATTGTATTTTTTACAATTTTTGTGTATAATTTGTATTTGATATGACAATACATACTGGGGTGATTATTTCCTTTGTATCATTTAGTAAGATGGAGTATAAAGAAATGCAGACGGTAGGAAAACGATTAGCAGAAATAAGAAAGAGTAAAAAAATCAAACAGATAGAACTAGCTGAAATGCTAAATGTTTCACAGCAAGTTATTAGTAACATTGAAAGAGGGGTTACAACACCGGATATTGAACAACTTAAAAAAATTGCTGATATTTATAATATATCACTTGATCAATTGGTGGGAAGAGAATTCTTTGGTGATGATACGGATGGCGTAGAGAAAAAAATTATTAGTTATATTAAACAGATGGATGATGAAGGAAAGGAGCTGAGTCTTGGATTGTTAAGTCAAGTGGCTCAGTATCGAGGAAACAATAATGGCGACGAATAGTTATTTTAATGAAAATTCCATAGAAGAACTGATAGATGAAATTAAATACGTTTATCAGTCGGATAGACGCCCGTGGGTTATTGGATATAGTGGAGGAAAGGATTCCACAACTGTTGTTGAGTTGGTATATAAGATGCTATTGACTCTTCCTAAAAAAGAGAGGAACAAAAATGTTTATATTGTATCATCAGACACACTTATAGAGAACCCATTAATTAAAATATACCTTAGTAAGATGAATAAACTGCTTGGCGAGGCGGCTGTTAATGACGATTTACCTATTATATCCACTATGGTAACGCCTCCAGCAGATAATTCTTTTTGGGCAAATGTTATTGGTAGAGGATTTCCTACACCTAGAATGAATGGAACGTTTAGATGGTGTACCGATAGATTAAAAATTAATCCTAGTGCTGATTATATTAGAGATGTAATAAAAAAAGAGGGAGAAGAAGTTGTTGTTCTTTTGGGCGTTCGAAAAGCAGAAAGTGAAGCACGTAGAAGACGCATTGAAGGAAGAGAATTAGCCAAGCGCCTTATGAATAGACATGAGACTATTAAGGATGCATATGTATATAACCCAATTGTTGAATTGACGACTGATGATGTTTGGGATGTCCTGCTAAAACTTGATGGTGGAAAAACGCCGTGGGGATCTAATAATAACGAACTTGTATCTTTGTATGCAGATGCTGACAGTGGTGAATGCCCATTTGCAGGAATCCATGCAGGGGGACAAACTCAGTCATGTGGAAATTCTAGATTTGGATGCTGGGTGTGTACTGTCGTTAAGGATGATAAATCGTTAAATGGATTTATTAAAAGTGGACATAGAGAGTTAATTCCATTAGCTGAGTTCAGAACATGGATTATGAGTATTCGCGATAAAGATGAATACCGTGAAAAAAAACGTAGAAACGGTACAGTTTATGAAACAAAAACTGGAGAAATGGGCTATGGTCCATTCACTTGGAAGGCAAGAAAACTCATATTGACAAAGCTTATTGAAACGCAACAGAAAATGGGGTATAGGCTTATTACACAAGAAGAACTTAAGGCAATAGATGAAATTTGGGATGCTGAATTAGATCTTTCAAGAAGAACACTTGTTGAATTATATGAAGAATTAACAGGTGAAAAATTACCATGGTATCAATACAAAAAGCCTTTACTTGATGAAAAGACAATAGAAGAATTGGAAAGACTAGCAGCGATTAATGACGTCCCATTTGATTTAGTTAGAAACATTATTTTGTCGGTATATCATAATAAAAATTATTCAAACCAGAGAATTATGAAGGACGCTTTGGAACGATTACTTAATCAGCAATGGCTACATCATGAAATCCTGAAGGAGATTGAAGATGAAAATAAATAAAATAGTGTTGTATAATTTCAACTCTTATGAAGGACTAAATGAGTTTGATTTTACAAGTGAAAATAGTAGTAAAAACATTATTTTGATAGGTGGCAAGAATGGTGCCGGTAAAACGTCTTTATTTATGGCAATTAAGCTTGCTTTATATGGACCTCTCTCATTTGGGTATGTGGGCATAAATCCAAAATATATTACAAAGATTAAGGACTGCATTAATTCAAGAGCCTTTCAAAAGGATGTTGTTAAGTCAAAAGTGCAGATATCTGTTTCACTGATGGTAGAAAGAGAAATTAAGGAATATGAGATTACCAGAGAATGGAATTATGCAAAGCAAAAATTAGATGAAAAGTATTATGTAAAAACAGAAGATCGTATATTGGATGGGCAAGAACTATCTTATTTTCAGAATTATTTACAAAGCATGATCCCACCAGATTTGTTTGAATTCTTTTTATTTGATGGTGAAGAAGTTGGAAGTGTTTTTTCAACAAGCACATATAATTCTTACGTTAAAAATGCAGTATATACCCTATGCGGACTAGACGTTTTTGAAATAATCAGAAAATATACTACAGGCTATGCAGGAAAGGCATCAAGTAAAGAGGAAGAAGAAATATATTCTTACTACAAGGAATTACGTAAGAATGTCGACGAAATAGAAATATACTTTGCAGATCTTGAGGCACAGATTGCTTCAGACAAGGATGAATTAGAAAAAGTCGAGACAGAATTGATTGAGATAGAAACTGCTTTTAAAAATGCTGGTGGAATAACAGAAGTGGAACGACAAGCATTAATAAAAGAATTTACTGAGGCGGAGCATACAAAAACAGAGTCACTTACAAAAATCAAAATGTTTGTAGAAGGATTAATGCCTTTTTTTATTCTTCAAGATTTTACTGGAAGAATTACTGAGCAGTTAGATTTTGAGGAGAAGGGGGAAATATATTACTATGTTCAGCAAAAGTTGAACCGCCAGGAGATTAAGAAGGCTTTAAATGAAAATCAGGAAGTCAGTGAGGATACGGTTGATGCTTTGATGGACTTTTTGTTTAAAAAGTTTAAACCCAAAGGATTTAAGGAAGGTGCACAACCAGTACATGATCTTTCAAAGGAAGATTTAGGCAGGGTAAATGCAATGATTTCCTCGATTGAAGATTTTGATACGGATTCTATGATAGAACTAGTAAAGAAAAGAAAATATGCTGCTGATAGAACGATGGAAATCAATCGTATTCTTAAGAGCGCAATGAGCGATGAAGATGCAGGAAAATTTGCAAAAAAGGAAAATATTTTACTTAAAAAGAAAGATAATATTTCATCCAGAATCCATGAGTCTGAGGCACGCCTTATGGCAATGAAGGAGGAACTAGGGATTGCTGTTCAACGGAGGGATCAGGCATTTCAGGCAATTAAGGATAGTGTCCAGAATAAGAATGTAGTTAAATTAAGCATGGGCTTATCTCATATCATGGGAGAAGTATTGGATAACAAAACAAAATCGATTAAGAGGAGTCTTGAAAAACTCATAGTTGAAAACTTGCGACATATATACAGAAAGAATAATTTAATTACACATATTGAAATAGAGGATGATTATCAATTTAATCTTTATCAGAACGTTAAATATACTAACACTGAGTTAATTCACTTAATAAAGAACCTTGGAAAAGATGTATTTGCATCGGAAATTGGTAAGCAAGGAATGGAGCTCCTTTATAAGAAATATAAAGTTTGTGAAGTATCTCAATTGCAACAGGCACTTGAAGTCGATAACCAAAATAGTACTTACGATTTGTATAAACGGGTTGATATTAGCCGCTTGTCAAAAGGAGAACGCCAGATATTTATTCTTTCATTGTATTGGGCAATTATTGAATTATCAGGTCAAGATATTCCTTTTATTATTGATACGCCATACGCGCGTATTGATGCTAATCACAGAAAAGAAATATCTGAGAAATTTTTCCCCAATATTAGCAAGCAGGTTGTGATTCTTTCAACAGATGAAGAAATTAATGAAGAGTATTATGAGATTATAAAGCCATATATTGCTAAAGAATATCTTCTTATAAATGACGAAAGCCAAAACAGAACGACTGTGGAACAACATTATTTTTTCGAGGAGTAGGTAATGGTATTTAGATTAAAAACATCAAAAAGAACGCAGGAGATCTTCCAGGAGTTAGAAAATAGAACAAATTATAAACCGTATACTTTAGTGAAACATGCTATTGCATGGTCACTAAAGGAAAATACATCGGTTGAGAATTTTGAGTCGGACTCAGACGGTTTGGATCTTAATAGGCAGACGATTACCGGCGATAATGAAACGTATTTCAAGGTTTTAATTGAGGAGGTTGAGGGAAGATATTTGCCGGAAGAGGAATTTTTCCCTAGATATGTTAAGGCACATATTGATAGAGGAAGCGAACTATTACTTGATATGTATAATCATGCAGGAAGTATTGATAAATATATTCTTCAAGTATTAGGGGTAGGAGATACGGTATAATTATGGAGATGAATTTAAGTACAATTCTCACGGTGGAAGAATTTATAACTAACTCCGTATGTGAGATAGAGATGAAAAGAAAGAGCGGAACGGAAAAGTTTTTTCTTCCTGAAAATAGGGTATGGGTAGTTCCGGGATATCAGAGAGAAATACGATGGAAAGCTATAAATGTTGAAACTTTATTTGAAAATATATGTAATTCGGAAAAGTTTCTAGGAAGTATTCTTATTAGTAAAACGAGTGATACGCGGTTTGAAATAATTGATGGTCAGCAAAGAATAACAGTGTTACTGTTATTTATAAACGCATTGGAAAAGACGGGAAATGTTCGTTCAATTAATTTATGCGAATATTATAATGAAACATTAGAGTCTTTTGGTGAAATGTTAGAATGTGGTTTTGATGAAAAACGGATGTGTGAAAAAGGAATACTGGAAGAATGCACAAAAAAGGATATTTTGGATCAACGGAATGCACTAAAAGAAATCTGGGATACTTTAGAAAGATGCATTGAGGACGTGTCTCCTAGAAAGAGGGCTACTTTGCTTGATAAATTGTTAAGAAGTAGCTTTAATGTTATTTTGAGCAATGAAAGTGGAGGAATAACTTCAAATTCAATATGCGTTGATTATTACTTAGATTTAAATGCTAAAGCTGTAAAATTGGATAGTATTGATATATTAAAAGCGGAATTGTTTAGAAAAGATTATCAGCTTATGACAGAAAAATGGAAAAATGTTCAGAGGGCGATAAAAAGATGGAATCTAAACGAAACAAATTATCCTAATAACACGTTCTATTTCCATTTCTTTGCGTGTGTTATTAATAAATATCTTAAATATGAGCTTACAAAGTTAACACCAGAGTTAAAATTGACCAAAAATATAGGAAGTGATAATGAGGATATCAAGATAGGTACACATATTATTGAGGCTATAGATGATGCTCATTTTTGTGAAACGGCTATGGAAGAAATTGAGGCGTGTGTTAAATGCTTTGAAGCAATATCTGATTCTCATGGCATGATTTATCCTGAATTTTTGATATATTTTGGGGGAAAAAATAGTGCGGTGGCAAATTCAGCATATTACATTTTAAATACAATTTTAAAAATGGATAACGAAGTCCCCAAAATTCTTGCAACAAAGTATTTTTTAGAGGTGATGAATAAGGAAGTGGCAGAGGAACAAGATTATAAAATAATATATTACATATATGTTTTAGCTATTTTGTTTGTGACCACTCAAGGCAAAAAGGCTTCTCCACAGTTGGTTCGTATAGTATTAAGTAAAGATTGGATGAAGGAACTAAGAGAATTAGCGACACAAAAATATAATGAGGATATTCATAAAATTATATATGATAAACCAACAAAACTTAATAAAATGATTACAAAAACAAGTGGGCAATTTTTGCCAAAACACATATTTGCTGTAAGGCAGTATATTTTACCAACGGCAGGAAAAAAAGAGTTATATGTGCCAAATGAAGGTCGATTAAAAGAGTATCTTGAGGATAGAACAATTTCGGCAGAACATTTTTTTGTAAATCAAAGCGAAAATTATGAGTTTCATTATGGAGAAGGTGAGGTCGCTATAATAAAATGTCCTGCAAAGGTTAAAAAGATTATTTCATATCCCATAAATTATTTATATTTAGATAAACATGAAAATAGCGCCTTAGGAGATGGAACCATTGTAGAAAAGATAGAGGAGCTTGATAAGAAAGGCAAGACTATTTTTGCAAATGAGCTTGTATATCAGTATTATAAGAAAGCTAAAGAGATTTTTATCAATGGCAAATACCCTAGAAACCTTAATGAAATTAAATCAAAAATGGCAGCAAAAAAAGCTGTCAAAGAGTATTATACAAATGATTTTTTACTAGAATTGAAGAGGTACATAGAAGAAGTCTCAAAGTTAGAACTGAGATATTCTAAAGAAAATAATCCGCCAGAATGGAGGGTGAAAGACTAGATGATTTATTTTGATAATAGTGCAACTTCGCCGGTTGACGAAGAAGTATTCGAGGCCATGCTGCCTTATCTAAGAGAAGAATATGGAAATCCATCAAGCAAGTATTATTGCAAGGCTGTTAATGCACGGAATGCTGTTGAAGAAGCTCGTATTCAGGTGGCTAAGCTCATAGGCGCAAAACCAGAAGAGATAATTTTTACTGCAGGAGCAACCGAAAGTACAAATTTTATCATAAAAGGATATATGGATTATCGCAGATATTACGGAGATGGAAAAAACCATATCATCACATCGGTAGCCGAACATAAAGCAACTTTAAATACGTGTAAATATCTTAACGGTGATTTGTATTCTAATAATGATCCTACAGTTACTCTATTTGGTGGAAAAAAATCCGTTGATAGAGGATATGAAGCTTCTTTCATTGACATTACAGAGACGGGAGAGATTTTAGCAACAGCAGTTGAGAAGGCAATTAAGGATAATACAGCAATGGTGTCGGTTATCTATGTAAATAATGAGGTTGGGGCTATTAGTAATATTTCTGAAATTGCTAAGTTATGCATAAAAAAGGGAATTGCAATTCATTCTGATTTAACGCAGGCCATTGGGAAAATGGAAATAGATGTTCATGACTTGGGTATTGATTTTGCATCATGTTCAGCACATAAAATTTATGGGCCTAAAGGAGTAGGAGCTGCTTTTTTAAAGAGTGATGCATATGGTATTCCTCCTATTACAGCATTTATGCATGGTGGAGAACAAGAAAACGGTTTTAGGGCAGGAACTTTAGCTGTTCATAATATTGTCGGATTTGGTAAAGCAGCAGAAATAGCCGTACGAGATTTGAAAGCAAATGAACGAAGAATTATGCAGTTGGATCAGGTTATGGTGAGAGGTATAAATGCAATTCCTGATATTTCATTAACTAATCCGTCTGAAAGAAGGCTACCTGGAATAATAAGCATAGTTGTTGATAGGAAGGATTTTAACAATGAGAGATTTATAAAACATATTAGCGACAAGTTTGCATTATCAACGGGGTCTGCGTGTAGTGCGGGTGAACCTTCATATGTAATAACAGCTTTGGGATTGGAAGACAAAGTGTCAAAGGTGTTGAGAATTACGTTAAATAAATACACTACTGAGGAAGAAATTCGTCAGCTTATTAATATTCTAAAAAGTGACTTGTAGAAGGTGAGTATATGAGAATTGTAGATGCATTGGTTGAAGTGCTGAAAGAGCATGAAAGCTTAACATATAAAGAAGCGTATTTGAAAATAAAGGAAAGAGACTTATATCATTTTGGAGCTAAAGATCCAGAAGCAGCAGTCAATGCAAAACTACGTTGCCATTGTGAAGGATTAAATTTTCCAGGGGCTTCACCAGTTAAATATTTTAGGATTGTAGGACAAAAAGGCACACGGAACTTATATGCATTGGTTAAAGAAGGTCAAGAAGTGGTGAATGAGGACGAGCCAAAGAATAAAAAGAAATCTGCTTCTGAGGATGATTTATTACCAGAGGAAAAGATAGATCTTACATATCTGTTTTATAAGAACAATATAAAACGACAGATATTAGATCACATTTTGAATTGCCACCCTAGCTTTTTTGAACAATTGGTTGTCAATCTGCTTTTAGAGATGGGCTATGGTTCTGATGAGCTGTCTGGATGTGTAATTGGAAAATCACATGATGGCGGTGTCGATGGTGTAATCTATGAGGATAAACTTGGATTAAGTAAGATTTATATCCAAGCAAAGCGGAATGATAGTAGTAATACAATTGGAAGACCATTATTACAAGCCTTTGTAGGTGCTATGCAGGATGTGCAGAAGGGTGTTTTCATCACAACATCTACATTTACAAAAGAAGCGAGGAACTATGCTGAAAAGCAGCAACAAAAGAGTTTGAAACTTATAGACGGAGATTTATTAGCAGAATTAATGATTAAATATGGCATCGGACTTGAGAAAGTACAGACATATACGGTTTATAAAATCAACGAGGATTTCTTTGAGTAATAAGTATCGGGGGTAAACATCATGGCTATGATGATTGATAAAAAACCTGAATATAAAGGGGAAGGCAAAGTATGGGAAAGTTTGTCGGACAATCTTCCAGGTGAGGCAATTGTATATAACGGGCGTGAAGTAAATGGTCGAGAATTTGACTTCTGTGTCCTTATGAAGAACATAGGCATGATTGTTATCGAGGTAAAAGGCTGGATTGCTGACAGCATTTTTGATGTTGCTGGCGTTGATGAAATAATAATTCAAGGTTATGACAAACCAGAAAAGTCGCCTAAGAAACAAGCCAGAGCATATAGATTTGGCTTACTTAATATGATAAGCGAAAAATATAATGTCAGCCCACTAATATTTGATTTGGTTTGTTATCCGTTTATTACAAAAAAAGAGTACTACGATAAAAGACTGGATATTGTATCTGAAGAGGCACTGACGCTTTTTAAGGAAGATTTGTCTGATCCTATCAGACTAGGAGATAAATTGCTTAATGCCTATAATCAATGCAAATCTATTCCACATGCAGAGATGGATGAGGAATTAATGGGAAAGATTAGACAACATTTTGAGCCTCATTTTCAGATGAAAAAACCTATGGAATTAAGTAATCAAGTTCCGTATTCTGTTGTCATTGCTGATGTAAAGAAAATAGCAAAAAAACAGATTCATGATATTGTAGATAGCTATTTAAAAGGAACGAAAACCGTTGTTTTTGTAGAGACGGAAGATGCGGCAGACTCGATTCTCTATGTTCTAGAGGGAGAGTTGAATGATAAAGGAGTATATGCTGAAAAGAATAATCTGCGATTAAAAAAGGATGCCAACAATGAATTTTCGGTAAAGTGTAATTCATTTAGAATTTTTAATTTTGAATTGTATGTTGTTGAAGATTTGTCGAATTTTTTTGAAGAAGCAATAACTATATATGAAGGTGATTGTACTTCTGAAGAAAGAGCGATTCTGGAAAAGTTATCTCAAAAAACAAAATTTAATATTCAACAATATTTTATTGAACACGCATCAACAGCAAAGAATATTTTGGTTAGAGCTGGCGCAGGAACAGGAAAGACATATTCAATGGTTTCAAGAATAGCTTTTCTTTGTAATAAGTTTGAGAACCCGACAGTTAACCTAATTGATGATATTGCTATGGTTACCTTTACTAATGATGCTGCAGACAATATGAAAAATAGACTTAAGCAGATGTTTATCAACTATTTTGTTTTAACATCGAATCCTAAGTTTTTGAAATACATAGAAAACACAGATTTTATGCGAATTTCGACGATTCATAAGTTTGCACGCGAGATTATAAAAGAAGCATCTATGCAAATGGGACTAGGAGATAACTTTGCGATTACATCAGGTGACTATATAAAAGAACAGATATATGAGAAATATCTAAATGATTTCATTGCTAAAAAAGAAGCAGAGAATCCTAATTTTATTAATGAAATAAAGTTACCCTTATATCAGTTCAGAAGAATGTTGGTGGAATTTTCAAATCAGCTTTATAACAAGAGCATCGACATTAAAAAGATAAAAGAGGAGGAGTTGGGCAATGCTCCGGGATTACTTCCATTTTTCAATGAAATAATAATGGAGGTTATTATTGCTGCAGAAATTGAGTATGCTACAAAAATTCAAGAAAGCAATAAGATAGACCTTCGTGAAACTATGATTGTCCTAAATGATGTAGTTAATCAGAAAGATAAAGATAAGACTCACTTGGACTATAAATATATTTTTATAGATGAATTTCAGGATACCGATGATGCGCAGATTGATTCATTTTTGAAAATCCAACAGCTCATAGGTAAGGAATGTAACTTATTTGTTGTAGGTGACTTAAAGCAGAGTATCTATCGTTTTCGTGGGGCAACAATAAGTGCATTCAAGAGACTTAATGCAACTCCTGACAGATGGGAAGAGTATACAATAAACACAAATTATAGAACAGACTCAAGGCTTCTTGCAGCGATGGATGAGATATTCCAGGGAATGGGTGCAAAAGCGTGGCTCCCATACGTTTACGATGCAGATCATTTGGTTAGCAACCTGAATGGTGGAGCCAATGAAGACGAATTGTTTGAGTGTGTTCCATATCATGGGAAAAATAATGAACAATTAGAGGTATTGCTTGGGTTATTGAAAAGAGAAAAATCCAAGATTATTGAATTAGAGAAAACAAGAAAACTTAGCAAAGAAGAAAAGACAATCGCTATTCTTGTGCGAGAAAATTGGCAGATTAAAGAAATAATAAAAGGTTGCAAGGAACTGGACGAAGAGGTGGAAATCGAAACAAAAGTAGGTGGAGACTTGTACCAATTGGATTCAACTATTGACTTTTGTAAGCTTTTGATTGCGCTAACAAATCCTGATGATCCAGTTTGTCTAGTGAACTTTATTGAATCAAATTATATTGATATGCCATTGTGGTATCAAGGACTACAAAATGAAGAGAAGCAGAATCAGACATCTAAATTAGTTAAAGCACTAGATAAATACTTTATGGAAAAGATGAATAAAACATGGAATGGATTAGTTGCATATGTACAAGCTAATCCTGTTCTTGTGGTACTTAAAACAATTTTTGAGACCCTGCAGCCATGGAATAAGTATAGTGAAGATCTGGATAAACAGAGATTTTACAAGTCGAACTATGAACTACTGATTGAAAAAATTGTTAAGTCATATAGTGTGGATTATTTAACCCTGACAGTGATAGCCAATTCTATTCAGATAAACATTTTAACAGGCCAACAGGAATTGGCTCGTGCAACTGGAGAAGATGAGACTGGGATAAAGTTTCTTTGTACTACAATTCATAAAGCAAAAGGACTTGAATATGGAACCGTAATCTTACCGTTTACCGGACAGGCTATTGATAATTTGAAAAAAGCGAATACGGATGTTAATTATAGCAACTCTAAACTGGCTTATTCAATTAAGGTGGATGAGAACAAGAAAGATTGTAATTCCAATTATGATTCTCAGGAAGAAATTGGTCAAAGAATTTGTGAAGAAGCAAGAATTCTTTATGTTGCTTTAACACGAGCAATTAGAAACTGTATTTGGATGAAGGATACAGATAAAAAATACAATATGAGCTGGTGCAAGTTTTTGGAGGTGTAAGGGATGCCGTTTTCTATTTATACATACAGTAATCCATATGAAATAAATAAGGAATTATATTGGGATTCCATTAAAAACTGTCCGCATTTTTGTGTTTCACAAACTATGGCTAATGGAATGATGGGTACATATGAGAAAATGACAGCGGGAAAGGTTTCTACTGTTGAAAATTTGGTGAAAGGTCTTTTTGCTTACTGGGAAAGTAGCGAGTGTAAGATAAAACAATACACCGTTATTGATGAGGCTATTAACAGGTTAGATATTGCGGAAAATTCTGAAAAGATAAAGCAGTCTTTAAGATTCAACAGAAAGCAATTGAGTAATAGCTTACGTATTTTGTTTGAACTTGACATGAGTATTGAAGAGATGCGAACTGAATTAATGACAGAGGAACAACGACATCTTGTTGGAATATACAAAATCATAAAAGAATCTGAGTTGGTTCAGGCTTTTAAGATAAAGAAACATTTCTCTGAAACAGAAATTGAAAATGCAATCAGAGATGGGATGAAATTGGAAAGAGAAAATGTAGATATCAGTAGTGTTGATGTAGATACTATTGTTGTTCATGGAGTGCATCAATTTACGCCAATGATTCTTCAAACAATTGAATTAGTTGCAAAGTACAAAAGAGTTATTCTTTTATTTAATTACCAGCAGCAGTATAAGAATGTTTATCAGACGTGGATAGATGTATATTCATCCTTTGATTTGCCAATAAAGAGCCAGTTCACTAACGAATTCAGACCTAATCCACTATTAGCCAACAGTTATGCTGGAAATTTATTAGCTGATAGAATGGCTAATTTGATTGAGGGCCGTTCTAAGGAGAATGAAGAAGAGTGTCTTTTTGAAATAATTGAGTTTGATAATAATACTGAATTTGCAAGCTATGTAGCAAGCGTCTTTGAAGATGCAATGAAAAGACAGGCTAGAGATAAAGAAGCTAAACGATCTACCCTATATTATATGCAGGAGCAGTTTTATGCTGCGAATAATAGCGTTAATAATATTCTCAAAATATACTATCCTGGCCAATTTGGTGAGAGACACTTTCTTACGTACCCGATAGGTCATTTCTTTCTATCTATTACAACCATGTGGAATGCAGATGAAGGTGGAATTCGGATTGAAAACATGAATGATATTGTGGAATGCTTGAATTCTGGGTTTATTAAGGAAGAAACGCCAGGAAAATTGTATTCTATTTTTAACAGGACTAAAGAGTTTTTTGTACGTGCCGAGACGATTGAGCAAATAACGGAATTATTAGGAAAATTAAAGAAAAGAATCGGCAAGGCGGAGAAAGATTCAAATGAAAAGCGAATTGGAAGCAGATTAGTTTATTTTGATGTAACAAGCGAAGAAATAGATACACTTGTTTCTGCATTGGAACAATTAGATCAGATTACGAAACTATTTTATGCAGATTTTGAAGATACAGAGAATAATTTCAAGAAGTTTTACAAGAGAATAAAAGAATTTCTTGAAACAAGAATACTTGAGGCTGAAGATCTTGAGGATGATTTTAGAGACGTAGTAAAAAGAGTTCTTATAAGATTAGAAAAGGTTGATAATATAGATGCCACAGGCTCCTTCGATGTTCTAAAAGAGACAATGGCATATTACTTAAAGCAAGAATCTAAGAAGGGTTTAAGTGCAAACTGGATTGTTAGGGATTTTGAGCAGATTGATGGAGATATCCTAAAAAGTAGAAAGCAGGATAAGGACATTGTATACCATTTTGCCTGTTTGTCAGATAACGATATGAACGTTACAAATAGAGATCGTTTTCCTTGGCCATTAGATGTTACCTTTTTTGAAGTTGCACAAGATCCAATAGATTGGAAATATCAGGTGTATATAAAATCTAGACGAGAGTATAAGAATTTTAAGAGATATGCCTTGATTTATGGTCTTCAGTTCAATCGTGTGAAGTTTAAACTGAGCTTTGTTAAGAATGTAGATGATAAAGAGAATGAAATGTTCTATCTTATGAAAATATTAGAAGCTAAAAAGGTGTATCCGGAAGAAAAAACAGTAGAGAAGCTCCCAGAAGCAATAAGACAATTGCGTCTTGATATTGACCCTACAAATAATTATGGCCAATTTGATTTCTTTAGGTACAGAATTTGTAAGTACCGCTTTTTGCTAGAATCTACAATCGAGAAAAGGGCTGTTTTTAGAGATCATTTTTTGTTGCTGAAATATTTAGAAATACTTTTGGAAAATACAGCCAGAAGAACTCTTCAAGGACAGATCGCCACAGAAGATATTTTATTTGTTACATTAAATGACGAATATAAGAAATTAGAAAGAAAATTTGAATTTGTAAAAGACATGCATACGGAGCGTATGGATATTATTACGAACGCCAAGAATTATTTGCAGAAAAGCGTGTTAAAAAATAATACCACATTTCCAATGATAAGTGTGACTGATGATATTTACATGAAGAAGAGAGAAGAATTCATATACCTTCAGTTAGGTAATGGAGATGGTAGCTTTTCGGGTAATTTCAAAGACGTTACGCAGGATGAAATTGATACTGTACTGAGTAGTAATAGGGTAAATATAACCGGTTATGCTAAATCTTGCGATGAATGGTGCCAGTATTGTGCAGTTAGAGAAATATGCTTAGAACCATATAAATATGGAAAAAACTAGAGATGAAGGGGTGAGACTATGTTGTTAGAGAAGATGTATGTGCGCTGTCCGATTGATCATGACATGATTAATCCACGCAATTTCTTAATGGGGCAGATTGTAAAAATAGATAACTTCGCGGATACAGTAGAAGTGGTGTTTAATGATCCGTTCAATTATAGGGCGTATTATGACAGCTTTCCAAAATCAGCACCTCTTCCAACATCAATGGTTCAGCGCTGTCAGTTTTTTGTTAGTTCAATTGTCATATATGAAAAAGAAAAATATAAGATTGTAGCATGCGTAAAGAAGGAAGATTCTTATTATGACTACTATATCGAAAACATATATGATAAGACATTAATCAACGTTCCGGAAAGCAGATTAATTGCACCTTTTACAGTGGGAAAGGTGGATCCGGCAGCACAGTTGCAAAATTATGAATTTCAAAATCCATGTTGGCTATTTGGCAGAAGCATTGTCACAAAGACAATGAATGTGCTTGATAATTCCATTATGGGATTTAAAGAGCTTGCTGGATGTAAAATTTTTCTTTTGCCACATCAGCTTAAATCTATTATGAGATGTCTTCAAAATGATGTATGTAGGTATATGCTGGCTGATGAGGTTGGTATGGGTAAGACAATCGAGGCTGCATCAATACTTAAAGTGTATTTTTCAAGACACAGTGATGTTAATGCTTTGATTGTTGTACCAGGTTCATTACTCGAACAATGGAAGACAGAATTATTCCTGAAGTTTGATTTGTTTGAAGGCGAGAATGCAAATAATAATCATATTACTTTTGCTGAATTAGAGAAGGCAGCAGAAAAAGAATGCAATAGAGGATGGGATTTTACTATCATTGATGAAGCACATAGACTCTTAAGATATAGGGCTTATTATGATGCATTTCATAAATTAAGTAAAAACTCTAGTAACTTATTATTACTCAGTGCGACACCAGTTCAACAAAAAAGATCAGACTACTTAGATTTACTGCGTCTTATTCTTCCAGATAAGTATGATAATTGCAGTAAAGAGCAATTTGATGAATTGGTTGAAAAACAAGGAAATATTACCCAAAATGCTGCAATGGTTTTATCAAATATAGAAGATCTAGATGAAGTTCTTGGTGATTCTGTAGAGGCAGAAGAAGATCCGCATGATAATGAGGATAGTGAAGATTTTTTCGAAGATATTTTGAGCGGTTTTAAGAAATTGTACAAAATGGTTGGAGATGAAATACTCAAGGAAATGTATGAAAAGGCAGATTTTGATGGCGATGATATGGGTTTACATTATTTTAAGGTGGCAATTTCTTATTTGTGTGAGAACTATCAGATTGAGAAAAATATTATTCGTAATCGAAGAGATACCTTGGAGGATTTGCCAGAACGTCAGTTGACAGCTCTGCCATATGCGCTAGACCCAGATAAGAATTTCTATGAATACGGAGCATATCAGGATTTAGTGACATGGATTACAGAAAAGGAATTAACAGAAGTAGAGTTTGATAACATATTTAAACCGCTATTTGGCGCATTCTTTAGTTCTCCGTGGGCATTTGAAGAACAGGTTAAGCTTGTTGAAGGAGGCGGTGTAGCTATTCCTGAAAGCTTAAAAGAGAATCTTCGCAGATGGAAAATGTATGAGCAGGACATTGCGGAAAATATTGTAGATGTACTAGATGAACCGGAAGAGCATACTTCAAGAATTGTGAAAACTATGTATTATCTGGATGAGTATGCGAGTGGTTCAAAAATAGTTTTGTTTACTAATTATAGGGCAACATTTGATATTTTTGAGGAGATGCTTACGGACTTCTATACTGAGGATGGATTTAGTTGCTTTAGGCGAGGAATGTCAGCAGATGAGTTAGAGGTCAATGTATGTAAATTTCAAAATGATAGGAATTGCACCATCATGCTTTGCGATGAGTCTGGAGGAGAAGGCCGAAATTTTCAGTGCGCAGATTATGTTGTACATATTGATTTACCGTGGGATGCAAATGCTATAGAACAGAGAATTGGGCGACTGGATCGTATGGGCCGAGAAAGTAGTAGACCTATAGTTTCAGTGGTTCCTTACGCAGAAGAAACACTAGAGGAAGAATTATTTAAGTTTTGGGATAATGGATTAAAAATATTTAATCATTCACTAAGTGGACTTGAGATCATCATGAATGATATTAATACGGCAATTGTAGCTGCTATTATCAAAGACTTTAGATTTGGCTTAACAAACGAAATTCAAAATGTAATTGATAGATCTGCGAAGTTAAAAGAAGAAGTACGAGAAGAACAGCACTTTGATACAGCAGCATATATTTACAGACCAATGAATCAGGAATTGATAAGTTTGGTTAAATACTATAACCGTAATGAAAATAAGATGTTTACAGACGCAATGTTGCAGTGGGCTATGCTTTCTGGATTCAGAGATATTGAGGAAAAGGATGAGATTATTAGTTTTAATGATAATTCATTTTCAACGAAATCTGCTGAGAATTCACTATTGATTCCACCGGATTGGGACTCTTATTTTGCCCAGAGACAAAACCAATTTATTAGTAAAATACATGAACTTAGACAGGATAAAGCTGATAAAAATATTTCGCATTACAGTCGTTCAATTGATGGAACATTTAGTCGTAAGAAAGCTATAGAGAATGATTATATTCATTTCTTTGCTCCTGGCGATGATATATTTGATTGTATTGTAGACAATGCAATGAGATCATGCAGAGGACAAGCCGCAGCCTTTGCAATGAAAGCAAGTATTAATTGGACAGGATTTGTTTATACGTGGTCATTATGCCCGAATGAAAAGTTACTTATTGAGAAAGGAATTCCTTTATCTTACTTAAGTGCGTTTAGGAACTACCTGGCGGTTGAACAGGTTCAAGTACCGGTTAGAATTCGTGCTGAGGGCGAAATCTCAGATGATAAGGTAATAAGAGAATTCAATAATATGATTCAGCGTGATTTTGAGAATAGCAAGGATGAGATTGATCACCTTGGACGAAGAAGTAGAAGTGAAGGTTTTTTACATATTTTCTCACAGTATAAAGCTGCTAATATCGACTACTTTAGAAGTGCTTATCCTCAAGAGCGTTGGGTGGATTTTGTAAAGAAATCAAGAAAGGTTAGTAAAGACAAGGCCCTGAAAGCACTTAGAGAAAGATCGCACATCACAGAGGCTAAGGCGGAAATGGATAGAATTCTTACATCGATGATAGCTACGTCAGAATTCTATAATCAAGAACTTGAAAACTATGATAAATTGAAAGAAATATATGAAATTGTGCTGGAGAGCCTTGCGAAACCAACAGTTAGGTTAGAGTCAGCATGCTTTGTTTGGATGGTGAAAAAATGATGGACACAAAGGCTATTGAAAGCTATGTTGAAAACTTTATAAATAGTAATTCAAATGGTGCCTTCCCTGGCTTTGCAGGGGATAATGATGCAATAAATCATTTTATGTATAATACGGCTATAAGATTGACAATCTATTTTGAAAAATTTATGTCTGGGAGAGCAAGTAAAGATGTCTTTTTATGTTCTCTCAGAAATTATTTGCTGGTTTTCCAAAATGAAATAGCTGTTCCAGAAGGATTAATCCCTACAGAGAATGAATACGGAATCCTGTGTAACGCAGAAGGTAAGTATTACGCCAACCTAGAACTGCCGAATTATGTTGATTCCTTTTTTGTGGATCAAGCGTTTCAGAGAAAAAAGGTTAGTGGAGATACAGAAAAGCAGAAAGACATTTTTTACGGAAATAATGCTTATATATACAGCTTGACACAATATAAAGAATTTAAGTCATTAGAGCAGAAGCTTGCAGTATTTGGAGCATTAAATACCCCAGAGGGATATACAACCTTAGTTTCTCTTCCAACAGGAGGAGGAAAGAGTTTGATTACACAGACTATGGCATACCAGCAGCAGGGTCTAACGATAGTTATTGTTCCTACGGTATCCTTAGCTATAGATCAGGTGCGTAATGCTAAAAATAACATTAAGCATAATGCTGACAATGAAATTTTTTGCTATTACAGTGGTATTGAATTAGAACGAAAAAACGCACTAAAAAATGCAATCAGAAGTGAAACTGCAAGACTGTTGTTTATATCTCCGGAAGCGCTTATTAGAAATACTGAATTTGTCAGCATGATAAATGAGGCTAATGCAAAAAAGTATTTGAAGAATCTGATTATAGATGAGGCTCATATAGTAATTGAGTGGGGAGATTTCTTTCGAGTTGATTATCAATGTCTTGAGCCATGGCGTAATGAATTGTTAGCAATAAACTCTCAGCTCAGAACAGTTTTATTGTCTGCAACATATACGAAAGTTGCAGTTGTGAAGCTCAAGCAGATGTTTGCATCAACTGATAAGTGGATTGAAGTCAGATGTGATGCATTAAGAAAAGAGCCACGTTATTTACTTGTTAAAGCTAAGAGCTATTTGGACAAGAAACATAAAATGGTAGAGCTGGTAAAAAAATTACCACATCCTATGGTTGTTTATATCAATTCGCCTAAAGAGGCTGAGGAGATAAAGAAAGCACTCATTGCTGTAGGACTTGATAATTTAGAAACCTTTACCGGAAATACGAAATCTGCTGAGAGAGAAAAAATAATTAAAGACTGGACAGATAATAAAATTGACCTAATTATAGCAACTTCTGCATTTGGTGTAGGTGTTGATAAGGGGGATGTTCGTACCATTTTGCATTTGTATATTCCGGATACACCAAATCAGTACTATCAGGAGCTTGGTCGAGGTGGACGTGACGGTTTAGTAAGTTTGAGCGTTATGTGTATTAATCCTGTAGATGACATAGACTCTGCGTATGGAAGAATGAATGTTGTATTAAAACCGGAAACCATTTGGAAGCGATGGGTATACATGTACAAGAGTCCTAAAACATCGTGGTTCAAAGGGATGATAACAATAGACACTTCTGTAAAGCCTAAGGAAGGCGTAGATGATGATGGTAATGCTCTCGATATTCAATGGAATGTTTATGTAATATTGTTGCTTAGACGTCATAACCTTATTTCCATCAAATCGATGGTTTATGATGCGGATAAGGAAAGTTATAAGATACGCATAGACATATTGGAAGATGCGTTGAGGAGCGAAGCGTTGGATGTTCCTCAGATTATAACAGATATCAGAGATAGGGAATCTGCAGGTTTTGAGAAAGAGATTAAAAGGATTAAAAACGCAATAGATTTTAACGAAAGAATTTGCTGGTCTGAAATGTTCTATTCCACATATGATAAAGTCTCCATGTATTGCGGAGGTTGTGCAAAGCATAAATATCCGGAAATGATGGAAGAGGGAAAATTTCCTTTGTTATTGCCTGTAAAGGAGCCTAAGAAAACAATTTCAGCTGAATTAAATAAATTATGCCAGGGCGAAAATGAAGTGCTTGTAATTGGAGAAGAGAATGATTATTCATTAATGAATCGATATATAAGCGCAGGCGCAAGCATAATTGTTGTTGAGGATACAAGCATAGAAAGTGACTTTGATTTGATTCTTAACATGAATAAACAGAGCAATCTAATGATTCTTGGTATTAAGGAATATAGAGATTTATGTAGTCAAGGATCGGCGTATTACATTTCCGGTGGAGTTATAGCCGTATATAATTCCGACGTAGACAAAGCTTATGAATTCTGCTCTACGCTGAGAAAATATAAGAATACAGATATGCGTTTAATACATATTGTTAAAGAGGATTACTTTGTTCAAAAGGTGCAAAAACCTATATCTGCGATGGTTGAAGGGCCAAAGATAGATAGTTATATTTTGGAAAGGATGTAGAAATATGTTTGGAAATAGAATGCAAACATCTGCAATACCTGAAAGAGTGTATGCGTTATGCAGAGAAGTGGCAAGCAAGCCGATAGATGAAAATTCGTTGAAATTATTGCTTGAGCCACAAAATCTTGGAGGAAAGACATCTTATTTTGGTAATGTAAGAACAGCGGCAGAGCAGTTGCAGCTCATTAATACAAAGGAAAATACCATCTCTTTAGCAGTAGATAAGGATGTTGTTAAAAGTATTGATAACATGAGGCGTTATATTAATACACATCTTGAAACTGTTTCTGACAGTTTGTTTTACAAAGTTACTCAAGGATATTTGGATATGGGAACGGAAGTGCTTGCCCACAATAGCGTATCAAAAATGAGTGACTTAATGGGGCTAAATATTGGTGAGAAAGTCATAGAGGATGATATGCGTGCGTGGAGATTCTGGATGGCGTTCTTAGGAATTGGATATATGCACGATTCACAGGCAGGAGCCGCAGGTATTTTATTGCCTAATACGGCAGTATTTCTAAGAGATATTATTGAAAGTTTAAAACTTAAAAAGAAGTCCGAGTATCGAATCGATGAGTTTGTAGATTTGGTTATGCCGTATGCTAGAATTGCTTTGCATAATGCAGTTGATACAAAGACATTTAATTATGGTTTTTCTAATGCAATCAGAATGCTGAATGACCTTGGAGTTATTAAGGCAGAACATCGATTGGACGCTAAAGAAATATGGTCTATGCATCCATGTGAGGGGCATGATCTTGAGACTACAGTTACCCATATTACAATAGGGGGTTAATTATGAATTCAGAAATTGCTAAGCAAAGATTATCAGAAGTCGTAAGAATAGATACTATTACAAGTTCATATGGTGATTTTATGGCCACGCATGTTCCGTTTAAGCATATTCAATTGCAAAAGGAATATGATTCAGCTGCAGCATCAAAGACATACACTGAGGAACAGATTTACAAAAAAGTAGTTCTTAATCCAAAAGATCAGCATCAATTTGTATTGGTAATAGGATCCAGTGGTGCAGGAAAATCTCATTTGATTAGATGGTTTGACGCTAAAATTGAAAGACAGAAACCAGAGAGTGAGGTCGTTCTTTTTGTGCGAAGAAGTGATAACACGTTAAAGGGAACAATAAAGCAGCTGTTGGAAAAGCCAGAGGTAGCTTTCATACAGAACAAGGATCTTTATGAACGCTTGGTTAATGCTACATCTACAATCAGTGAGAGTAAATTAATGAATGCCATTTATCATCAGTTTATTGTAGAAATTGAGGATGATAAAGGGGAAGACATTGACTATATTAATAATGCTGATAGGAAGAGAATTGCTCCACTATTAAATAATGAATTGTTTAAAGCTCGGATGATGGCTGAAGATGGACCGATTGCACGAATCTATTCTAAGGTTGCAGAAAGCAACTCTCAGGATAACTGCGATGTTGTTGCAGAGTTTATTCCCGAAGATTTTCAGGTTGATATTGCTTTTTGTGACAAAGTTCAATACGATGGAGGAGACAAAAAAGCTGTACGTTTGCTTGAAAAGTTGTATATGGAGCCGGAGGTCGCTGATGCTATTGCCAAGTATCTGAACTCAAAGGTTGATATAGTTATCCAGAGTTGTGCAGGCCTAGAGCCAGGAGATTTTGAGCAGGTATTTAAGGAGATTAGAAAAGCGTTAAAGAAACAAGGAAAATCTTTAACGCTATTAATAGAGGATATCACAGCATTTACTGGTGTTAATGAGGCACTCTTAAATGTGCTTACTACTTGGCATACCGGAGATTATGAACAGGAAGGTATGTGTAGGATATCTTCAATTATTGGCACTACCAGCGAATATTATAAGAGCAATTTCCGTGATAACTATAAGGATCGAGTTACCCAGTTTATTGTAATTCCGGATGATGTATTTGGATCTAGTGAAGATGATTTATGTGAATTTGTTGGAAGATATTTAAATGCGATGTCTTTGACGAAAGATGAAGTCGATACATGGGCTAATTCGGATGGGTCAGGAGATACTTTGCCTGTACATGAAGTAAAGCAAGGAAATGGCTGGGATGTTGCAACAACTGAAGAAGGAAAAGAACTAAATTTGTTTCCGTTCTCCAGAAGAGCAATTGTGTATTTATATAATAATCTTCTTCAGGAAAACTACAGAACACCTAGATATTTGTTAAGAGATGTTGTAGAAAAAACGGTTAGAGATGCACTTTGGAATTTTGATAACTTCCCAGGATTTAAGATTGTTAATACAAATATCAATTCAAGTCTAAGAGACGCAATTCAAAAAACCGGTGTTTCAAATGAGCAGTTTGAGAGAATGTATCTATTTATGTGTATTTGGGGAGATGCTACAACCGACATTTATCAAGATGGCGGTAATACATATATTGCAGGACTTGCAACGCAAGTGTATGAGGATATGAGCTTTCCGTTGATAAATGGAAAGCCAATTATTGGAAAACCAGTACAAGTGATACCAGCAAACACATCTCGTAGTCAAGTGGTCTCAAATTCGACTGTTATAAAGACACCTGCACAACTTGCTACTGAAAAACAAATCCAAGCAAAACGAGCACAATTAAATGATACGTTGCAGGCAATTGAAAATTGGATATTGGGAGGAACAATAAATGTCGGTGCAAGAACTGGAAATGTAGTTCTGGTTTCGCAGGCAAGAGAGGATATGTGTAACTTCTTATATTCAGCAATCGATTGGCAGGCAGAAGGTGTTTCTATGGATAACATAGAAAAAATCAAAAAAGTAAAAAATCGATTAGTTGGTTTCGAACGCCAAAAGCAAGGCGAAGATATGATGTTTTATAAGCTTCCGGCAGACAGAGAAACGCAAGCTGTAATAGAAGCTTTTCTGGAGTGGAATGTTCTTGGTAAGCGTAGCTGGAATTTTGACGGGGCTGATAGACGTGTTTACAGAGTTCAGCTCTGGACTGAAAAAATCAAGAAGCCACTTATAGAAGCTATCACAACATTTGAAAATAGAGAGATTGATTATTTTAAGTGTGCGATGATGGCAGAATTCTACAGAGTTATTTTATTTGGATCATCAAAGGCAACAACTGTAGAAGGATTAAAGTCAGAACACATTCTAGATAATGGAATTAGAGGATTAGGCGTAAATTCGCATTCAGACGCATGGAATGTTCTGCTAGGTATCATTACAAGAAGTGAGAATGATAAGATAAACAGAGATACTGTTATACAGTACTGCAATGTTATTCAGGGCGAGAGCCATGCACAGGTTTTCTTAGATAGAGAAAAATTTGACGCAATGGTAAGAACCGTTAAAAATGAGAGACTATCTATAGATTCAGCGGTATTAGATTTGGTGGATCCGGTAAAACTGCGTAGAGATGCAAGAGACTATCTTCGCATGATTCTGGAGAGACTTGAGAAAGTACAAGAGGATGAGCTTGCAAAGGCTGAACTAATAATGACTACCATAAAAGAAAACTTCGGCACAACAGATGTTGATGATGAAGATATAGAAGATATGGTGGAGAAGATTGTTGAGTTCTATAGAACAGCTGAAGATGGCAAACTGCCTGGAAAGTATGATCAGGAATTGTTTGATGAAGTGAAAAAGTATTCAACTTCAACTAGTAAGGCAATAAAAGAAATTGCTGTGGCTCAGAAGACAAGCAATGCGTTGGATTGCATTATGGCATTTTCACAGGATCCAATTAGAAAAGTTGAGAAGTTGGATCAGTTATTGAAAAAAGTCACGGCTGATATTGCAAAGATTCAGGCTGAACTCGAAGTCAGAAAAGCAAAGCTTGGCGGAGGAAGCAATCCATCGGGCTCTGAAAATGTATTCGACAATGAGAAAGCTACTATTACTAACTGCAGTGCTATTTTGGCAAGATTGGAGGGGACAGTATGTTAATAGATACTTTAAATGAATGCATTATCGATATGAAAACTGTCCATGAGATGGAGACTGCATCTGCAGATACCAAGAAGCAAGCTATGGCAGATTATAATTTTAAACAGTTGGTTCTTAATTTGAAGCAGATGATAGACGAGGTTAATCTTGCTGTAGAAAATTCAGAATTTAAGCCATCGGCTAATGTCATAAATACATTAAAGAGCTTTCTTGGTGCATGCGAAAAGGTTGTCCAGATCGGTGCTGCAAATAATGCTACCACACAGTATATTTCTTCCGAATCAAAGAAATTATATACGGTTATAGGTCAGGAGTGGACAGAGTTTTACCTAAAGGCAACGACGAACATTTTAAGTCTTTTGGATACAGTGAAGGGAATCATTCCGGATGAGAATAAAGCAATATATGCAACAAACAAAATAAAAAAAGCTGAGTCTTGGAATACGACTATTGACAATTATAATTATCTTAAGCAGGGAATTGCAGAGGCTGACAAAATTCTTGAAGATTTGGATTTAGATGAAGATTCTGAAATTCTGTTATTTTTAAAGTTAGTTAGTGAAGGAAAGGCAACAATCCTCAACCTGACAGATGAAATACTTGCTTGGATAAAGACAGAGAATCTTGCAAATAAGATGTTTATTAATTTTTAACGGGTGGTAGAGGCTATGGATGGAGTGTTTAAATATGATTGTAATCTGAATATTGATTGTTTCATTCATATGTTGGAAATCTGATAGATACCATAGAGTACGATTACCCGGCATTTCATTTATCCATGGACTGTTTCTGGTGCGAGGTTGTCTCAGGAGAGTTGAAGCTTCTTGAGGCGGAAACTGCTAGGTGGCTGACGAAGGAGGAATTGGACTCTGTAGAGTGGCTTCTGGCGGATGTGACATTGATTGATAAGATTAGGGGCTGCATGCTTGATAGGATATAATAGATAAGGGGTAGTAATAGTAATCCGAAGGCGATGTAGCAGAACAGGTATAGGGGAAGTATATGTCCAAAAACACAGTCAGCAAAATAAGTAATGCCTTTTCCACAGGCGGTGGTGGAGTAAATTTTGAGCAGCAGATACAGGCAATGTTTCTTCTTTCATTGCTAGTAGACGGATTTTGTCCTGCGATGAATGAGCAGACAAAGAGTGTCTGGTTTCAGGCAAAAATGCGATATGATGTTGATGACCTGGCTGTGTTTACTTATAGGGGACAGGCAGAAGGAAAATTACTATGTCAAATAAAACATAGTATTACGATAAGTGAAACAAACCAAACATTTCAAGAAGTTACGACAGCTGCTTGGAGCGATTTTCAAAAAGATAATTTTGATAGAGACAATGATAGAATAGCGTTAGTAACTGCTCAGATTGCTTACAAATCACAACAGGCTTTGAGATTTTTACATGCCCAGGCGGAAGCATCCGCTGATGAAAAACAATTTGCTGACAGAGTATATCATACCAATTCTTCGAATGATGACAACAAAAAAGCACTGGAAGCAATAGCGTCATGTATCGAAAAAGCGAATGATGGGAAGCCTACGGATTTAGAACTATGGAAATTTTGTAAATGTTTTATATTACTTTTATTTGATGTGGATTGTAAGGAAAGTATTAACAGAGCCTTATCTATATCCTTAATAAAATGCAATTCAACAGAAAAAGCAGATCTTGTATGGTCTCGACTGGTGGAATATGCTGGCTGCTGTAACCAGACAGCAGCAAATATAAGTCTGCAAAATGTTGATAGAGAAATTCTAGATCTTTTTTCGAATCAAGAGAGTATACAATCGCTGCCGTTGCCTCTTGAAAAAGTTGATTTGTTCATTCCAATGCTGGCACTTATTGGTTCCTGGGATGAAAAGAATGGATTTGACCGGCAGATAGTAGAGAAAATATCAAATATGGGATATTCGGAATTTGAATCAAGAGCACGAAGCATGCTTTGTCAAAACTCTGAATATTTAAAATTAGAGAACGGAATTTGGAAAGTACTTCATAAAGAGGAATTGCTTGAGCAATGTAAAAACATGATTTTTGACGATTGTGTGAATCGTTTGTTGCAAGCAGCACAAATTGTATTTTCCCAGAGGAGTCAAAGAGTAATAAGCCAAAATCCGTATTATATCGAGACTGACGGTGAGTACGATAATTCTAAGATACTTCGGAAAAGCCTGGCAAAAAGTTTGTGCTGGATAAAAAAATCTCTGCCAGAATTGTCAAGATGTAATCGAAATGACATAGAGGGTTCAATATACCAATTAGTACGAGCCATATTGAAGGATGGAGATTGGATAATGTGGGCAAGCCTTCAGGACTGCCTGCAGAATATAGCAGAACTTTTGCCGGACGAATTTTTGAAAAAGATTGAATGGAGCACGATTTACAAACCACAGGAGATATTATGCTTGTTTCCTAAGAGCGGTGATAGTATTATGCGGCCTAATTATATTACTCATATACTATGGGCAATAGAAGCATTAGCTTGGGCACCGGATTATTTGATTCCGGCTATTAGTGCGCTGGGGCTTCTGGCGGCGCTTCCCTATGAGAAAACAAATTGGGCGAATACACCAATTAATTCCATAGTGTCTATTCTACTTCCATGGCATCCACAGACACTTGCCGATGCGGAAAAGAGAAAAAATGCATTGCGGTGTTTAAAAAATGACAATCCATCGGTATTTTGGAAGGTGTTAGTAAAACTGTTGCCGAATCAGACACGAACAACATCTGGAAATGCTAAGCCGGAGTATTTATTATTGGAGATTCCTGAAAAAATAGAAATAACGAATGCAGAAGTATATGAACAGTATGATTTTAACTTGGAATTAGCTGTAGAGGTTTCTGAAAATGAAATAGAAAAGCTGGCGTTTCTTGCTAAGCAAATCGCATATATGAAAGAATCAACGTTGTTGGAATATTTAGATTGTATTGACCGAAATATAGAATTTGCTAATGAAAAGGAACGGTTTACCCTATGGTTAAATCTGCGTAAGCAAATAGCACAACCTAATTTAAAAGAAGGGACGGTTGTTTATAGTCAGATTGACAAAATACAGTCTTTGATACAGTCAATCGAACCCAAGGACATCAGGGTGAAGTATCAGAAATTATATTTGGAAAATAAATACGTACCCGATGAGGATTTTAGTACATACTGGAAAACATTGGAACATAAAAAAGCCATAGCGGTTAAAAACATATTTGATCAATTTGGAGCTGAGGAAATCGAAAAATTTGGACATGAAGTAAAAAATATGTATGATGTTGCACAAAAACTTGGTGGTTCTTTAAATCAGGGAGAAATATCAAGCGTAATTGATGGATATTATGCAGGTCAATTATCGTTACAGTTTTATATTCCCTGTGTCAGTGCGTATGTTTACAACCAGGGATCAGAGAAATTGATGGAAACATCACTGGTGCAAAAGGATACAAAGGAGATTTTAGAAACACTTTCAAAAATTCCTTTTTCATTAGACCTTTATAACGTAGTAAAACAATTGCTGCCGAATGAAACTGCATATTGGGAAATTGCGACTGTGCCGTATGCTTATAATGAAGACGAGAGTGAAGAATTAAAATTAATCGTTGAAAATTTTACCAAATGTAAAAGATATGTTGATGTAGTCAACATTGTCGGGAGGTCTGAGTTAGGAAAGCTATTTACTGCACAACGTGTACATGATATGTTGTGGCTGGCAGGAACCGAAAAATCAATTGGGGCAGAGAAAGTGGATGATTACGCGGCACGTAAGTTGATTGGCTGGTTACAGAAACAAGGTGATGTTGCCTTGGAAATAAAATGCGACATCGAATTTATTTATTTACCTATATTGGATGAGTATTCTGAGGTGCGGCCACATGCTTTAAATACTAGATTAAGTAATGATCCAGACTATTTTTGCAGTTTGATTGAATTGTTTTACAAAAAACATTCCGAAGAGAAACACCAAATCAAATTGAATGAGGGCATGGGTGAGCGTTTATGTGAAATTCTGCTTGAATACAAAGTTACGCCGGGAGTAGACTGGAATGGTAAATTTCATGAAAATGTATTTCGAAGCTGGATGGATTTTGTAAAAGCATGGAGTTTAGAGAATGATCGTTATGAGGTTGCGATGCAGACGGTTGGCTCTGGGTTTGCATATGCTGAGCTTAATGATGAAAAGCTTCCTCCTAAAGTGATTATGGAGGAACTAAATAAGGCGGGAAATGAGGAACTTCGTCGTGGATATGATATTGGAATAGTGAACCAGAGAGGTGTTCATACTATAGACCCTGAAGGAAAACCTGAATTTAAATTGGCAGCCGATTATGAAATGAAAGCTGGTTTGGTTGAGAAAAAAGGATATTCCAGATATGCGGAGTTGCTTAGAGGGATTGCAGAGCAATATCGAAGAGAGGCATCACGTAATATTAGAATAGCTAGAAGAGAGGTGGAGGAATAATACTAGAAAGAACTATGTTTAATTTTGAGTCGGAGGAGAGTAGTATGCATTTAGAAAGTGAGCATTTTATTGTTGATCAGGTAAAACATTCTGACAAAGATAATTTGAAATTGTTAGAAGATTCAAGACCTTGGGCAAAAATAATTAAAGAGGCTCAAAATGTAATATCTGATAAGGATAAATCGGATTATTTTGAAGAACTTTGGGAGCATTATCAAGGCAAGAAATATTTTTGGTGTATTTACAGAAGAGATGGGCAATTTTGCGGAGTTATACAGTTAGATAAGAATAGCGATATGGAATATCAGCTTTACATCCAACTGATGGATAATGCTCCAATAGAAGGCTTTGGTATAGAGCTTTTTGAGGATCTTATGGAAGAGATTGTTCAGGAGTCTGGAGCTAAACATCTGGAATTCGAATTATGGGACGCTGCAGATAGGAGCAAGATAATATTTGAAGAACTGGGAATTGATCTGACGGATGGCGAATGGCAGTATGACTGCTGACGGGTATTTGATTTAAATTACAAAATAAAAAAGTCAACCCCAGGAGCAAAGGATTCTAAGTGAGAAATTACCTACTCCCATTCGGGAACCCAGCTTTTATCCGACGCAAGTTGACTACAATTAGTGTATGCAATATGCTTGGATTTGTCAAATGGAAATAAAATACATACAAGGACATATTTCTACAAAACAATAAAATTGTTGCTTATGCCATAAAATGGAGAAAAATTATTTATAGATAATGAATATAGAAATACAGAGAAAATGAAACTTTATGATTTGCAGTAGGTGAAGCAGATGAATATACAGATTTTTGGAACTAAGAAATGCAATGATACAAAGAAAGCAGAACGTTTCTTCAAGGAGCGTGGCATAAAGTATCAGTTCATTGATATGAAAGAAAAAGGCATGAGCAAGGGAGAGTTTACTTCTGTTGCACAGGCTAATGGCGGTCTTGAAAATATGATTAACTGGGATGGAAAAGACCAGGATTTACTTGCTCTTATTAAGTATATTGCAGATGAAGATAAACTGGAAAAGGTACTTGAGAATCCGCAGGTAATTAAAACACCGGTAGTAAGAAACGGAAAGCAATCTACACTTGGATATCAGCCTGATGTATGGAAGGGATGGAATTAATGGTAAAGAAGATAATGCATGATCCGCTGTTTCTGGCACAGAAGTCAGTGGATGCAACAGAGGCAGATAAACAGATTGTGACTGATTTGCTTGATACACTTAAGGCAAATTTAGAACACTGTGTTGGTATGGCTGCCAATATGATTGGAGTAAAAAAGAATATCATTGTAGTAGCAGCCGGACCATTTCAGTTTGCAATGATAAATCCGGTGATAACAAAGAAATCCGGAGCATATCAGACTGAGGAAGGATGTCTTTCTCTGGAAGGTGTAAGACCATGTACGAGATATCAGGAAATAGAAGTGGACTATCTTGATCAGAACTTTAAGAAACAGCATGGAAAGTATTCAGGTTGGACAGCACAGATTATTCAGCATGAGATTGATCATTGCAATGGAATAATAATATAAGTGCTGTGTTGACAAGTGCCGGAATTGTTAGTACTATAATCTCAAAGCATATATTCTTACGATTCCGGCAGCGAGAGCTGATCCACATATCTATATCATTTCAATGAATTCTATGCTTTTATACCACATTAACCATGCATGCACAGCATAGTACGTTGAATGACAAGTGGATAGGACAGGCGAAGTGTACCTTCTTGATTTCAAGTACTATGGGAACAGGAGGACACTATGAAGAAACGCAGCTACGAATTGCTTATTGCTAACCGCAAATACAAGGATACTATTTTTCGATGGATATTTTCGCAAATTGAAAATTTGTTATCTCTGTATAATGCAGTGACAGGGAAAAATTATCAGAACCCGGAAGAGTTGGAGATTGTGACTTTGGAAAATGCCATTTATATGGGCATGAAGAATGATCTGGCATTTGTACTGGAAATGGGATTGTACCTGTATGAACATCAGTCTACGTATAACCCAAATATTCCGTTGCGGGATCTGTTCTACATAGCCAGCGAATATCAGAAGCTGGTGGATGAGAAATCTCTATATTCGTCTGGTATTCAAAAGATTCCGACACCGAATTTTCTAGTGTTTTATAATGGGACAGACCGGGACGTTCCGGATCGGACAGAACTGCGGTTGTCGGATGCTTTTGAGAATCCGATGCAGGATCCGGCGCTGGAATTGAAGGTTACGATGTTAAACATCAATGCCGGACATAATGAGGAACTGATGAATAACTGCCATGTTTTATGGGAATATGCAGAGTATGTGGCAAGAGTCAGAAAGTACGCAGCGGAAATGTCATTGCATGAGGCGGTGGAACTGGCGATTACCGAATGCATTAACGAAGGAATCCTTACGGAATTCCTGCAGCACAATCGGGCGGAGGTGTACAAGGTGAGTATATTTGAGTATGACAAAGAAAAAGAAGAAAAGAAGCTCCGTAAGGCTGAACGAGAATGTGGGCGTGAAGAAGGACGCAAAGAAGGACGCATGGAAGAGAGAAAGTCACTGCTGGCTCTGATCGCAAAAATGAGTGCCGGGGGAGATGCGGATAAGATTATACGATTAGAGGATCCGGAAGTAATGAATGCAATGCAGAAGAAATATGGAGAAAAATGTTGATAACCACCGGGAGAAAAGAGGATAACAGATCTTGAAAGGGACAGAGAAGAATTATTTACAGAATACCTCGTACATTTTTATGCCTTTTACATATGGAGATGGCAGACAATTTAAAAATATACAGGGGATATTGAACGAAAGCAGGTCATGGACGCAGTTTCATGATGAAATCAAATATATGCTGAAGTTCGTGGCAGATAAAATCGATAGTAAGAATAACAGTGATGCCTGCCTCTGCTTTCATTATCGGCTGAACATGGATAGCAGAGAACAGTATGGACTGGGAGAAGCAGATGACTGGTTTTCCACAGAAACTCATTTGTTTCAGGGAAGACAGGAAGTCATCCGCTTTCAGATCCTGGATGTACAGTTATATTGTTTCAGCACAGGTATCGGACTGCTGGCATTTCATCTCCATTTTGCGAGTAATGATCCCTACTGGATCGCCAATGCACAGTATTATCTGAAAAAGGTATCCAGGGAATCCATATCCTTGCGGGAAAATGAGAAATTTACATTTCTTGATCTTTCACGAAAAGTCATAGAGGAATTAAACAGAGAGCGTCAACCTGAATTTTTCTTTTATGCCAATGCATCTACGGAGCGGGCGAATTTTTTCACATTCCTTGAAGTTCCGGATATGAAAAATTATCAAAGACAGCTATTTTACTTAAGAAGATGTTATAGTGAAGGATTTCTGTATATTCAGGATGATGAGAAAAATTCTGAGGAAATTTTCCGGCCATCGAAAGATATCACGTGGGGCATTTCCCCGGAGGCGGGAGTCTGTCTTGCCTGCACCCAAATGGATAGAAAGAAGTTTCTGCAAAATACTTTTTATCCCAATTTTAATGCGCAGTATCTCTTTATGTATGTACTTTTGCTGCATCAGAAATATGTGCTCTATCAATTCCTGACGGAGATCGGAGTCAGTAGATACAATGACCTGGAGATGCTTGAAGAATACAGACGCAGACTATATGATTTTGAAACGGATTTTGTATTCTCCTACATTACGGAGGTTCCGCAGTATCAGGAATTGTATGATAATGTGGCACAGTCTTTTGCCCTTAGGGAAATGTTCGAGGATGTCCATGAACCATTGAATTCCCTGGCAGATGTCCGGCGCGAAGCAGCAGAGGAAGAACAAAAAAAGAGAGAAATCGGTGTTAACAGAGCTTTGTTAATACTGTCTGTTTTAAGCTTTTTTTCAGCGCTGATGGATAGTTTTCAGTTTGTGGAATCCTTTTTTGGATTGTTTAGTTCAGTGTTCGTCGTCAGATTCATTCAGTATAGCTGCGTGTTTGGAATCAGTCTTGTAGCTGTGTGGACGGTAAAAAATTTAGTAGGGGCCAAAATCAGCGAGATACAGAGCAAAAAGAAGCAGACACGGAATAACGACCGAACAAGTGATTATAATTAAAATAGGTTTCATTTCGTACAGGATATAGGGGGTAATATGAGCCATTCCTTTAAATATATTGGCTGTTTTGTGGATTTCAAACAGTTTCATACTTATATCGACGGCATTAGAAAGCATCCGCTTCAAAAAAATATTGAATATCCGCATGTTACTTTTGCATATAAGCCGGAGACCGTGGATACAGACTTGTTCGGGACAGAAATAGCTATTACCATAATCGGCTACGGGAACGATGGAGAGAACGAAGGAGTGCTGGTAACACTTACTACGGATCATGGCAGGCTGAATGAGATGATAAAGCAGATTGCGGTGCCTCACATTACCATAGCCATAGGCAAAGGCGCAGAAGCTGTGAATACCAAAAATCTCCATTTTGAGGCAATAGAACCGGTTACCATAACCGGTATCATGGGAGGATACCTGGAAAACGGAACGGTCTGTCTTTCGAAAATATAATGCGTAAATAAACTCAGGATGAGAAAATGACAAAGATAAAAGGATACTTTTGTAAGAAGGGATTAAGACAATTAAAGGCAGATATACGTTCCATATGCTTTCCGCTGCTTATCATTGCCGCTTATTGGGTGGCTGCCCAACTGATTTTTGGTGCAGTATGTCCTATGGTGATTTTTTGCGGTTACCCGTGTCCGGCGTGTGGACTGACCAGGGCATGTCTGGCTATATTGACGGGGCATTTTGCTGCAGCGGCAACTTATAATGTGACTGCGTATCTGTGGATTCCGGTCATTGTCTGGTTAATGGTCAAGCATTATATGGGAGATCACAGAAAGATTCACTGGGAGCCTGTAGTTATCATCATGGCACTTGTCACGATCGGTTATTACATCTATCGAATGCTCAGGGTATTCCCCGGAAATGAACCGATGATATTTTTTGAAAAAAATATAGTGACATGGATTCTGGACAGTAGTAAAATGAAATAAAGTCTTTATAAAAACGAAAGAATGAGGGAGGAACAAAAGATGATATGTGAAAAATGTGGAACTCAGAACGAGGAGGTTTTTACATTTTGTAAAAATTGCGGAGCTCCATTAGAGCACTCAGCAGTAAGCGAACAGCCGGTGGCTGAAGCAGATCCGGTAGTGAATCCGCAGCCTACAGTAAATCCGCAGCCTACAGTGAACCCACAGCCTACAGTGAATCCACAGCCGAACTATAGTCAGCAGGCACCGTATCCGCAGAATGGTATGGCAAACCGGCAGCCGGCTCCGGGGATGCAGAATAATGGAGCAATGGTTCCGGATGGTTATCAGCCCATTACTATGTGGGGATATTTCGGATATGAGTTATTGTTTTCTATTCCGTGTGTAGGATTTATTCTGCTGCTGGTATTCTCGTTCGGTGGCACCAAGAACAAGAATTTACAGAACTTTGCCAGATCTTATTTCTGCTGGATTATCATTACGGTCGTGCTGGTAATTATTATATCCATAATTGCTGCAATCAGTGGTGTGGCAATATCGTCAGCATACAACTTTTAATAAGTTCAGATTACAGGCAAAGAAGATAACAAAATAGAACTGGGAGAATGGCTGCCATAATTGGCAGCTATTTGACTATCGGCAGGTGGCCGGGACACCGGAGCACGGCCGGGAGAGTGCAAAAGGACATCGCAGATAACATGGAAAAAAGTTTAACCACAAGGATAAAAGATCTTATATGGCATCATCTGACATTGATACAGTCGAATATATTGGCAGGACCGTATTATAGAAATGTTGAAATCCTGGGTGCTGAGCGGAAGGAAATGAGGCTGATAAAGCAGGAGAAGTCTTTCGACCACAAAAAACGAATGAGCTTCGAACTTATAGCAGCTTTTGAACTGATAGAACCGGGGGAGGCTGACAGCTATTTTGAAACCGTGGCGGCTACGATTGAGGCGGAGGTACGTATTTATGATACGGTAGAGGGGACGCCTGCAGCTGTGAAAATTCTGAAAGTATCCAACGGGGAAATTGAGAAACAGCTGGCACTGAAGCTGCCGTTTCTTGCCGGGAGTGCAGAGCAATATGTGGGTGCGGTCCTGGAAGAGGCAAGGGAATTTCATATTTCAGAAAAATATTATCCCACAATTACTGAGTATGTTACGTTCAGATATCAGCGCACAAAGGTTGAAACCTGTGTCAGACATCCGGAAATCATGGGCACCTACTATAATCTGCTGCTGTATGGGGAAGATGCGGAGCAGATCATGAAATTTGCAAATAAGTTGTCGGATTTTTTCCGGGGAACGCATACAATAAATTATGTGGTGGAGGAAAAAGAGGCCATCGAAAGCTTTGACACCGGAGTGAAAGGCCGTGTTGCAGGGAATTTTGATGCCAGATGGGAACAGTGCGATACGATCCATATCTGTGATTGTCAGCCGCAGCCATTTTTGAATGAAGATGCCGGAACCGGGGCTGCAAGGGAAGAATCCGTAAAGAAAGCAACGAAATACAGGAATTTCTGGAACCATGTTGTGGACTTTACCAAAAAGCATCCGGAGGTAGCGTTGATCGTCAGCATGAGCGAGTACGTTTACAAGGATAGCTTTTTAAAAAATAATGAATTAAATTATCGTATTTTCAGTCATAAGATCTGTATCCCGGAAATTACCATGGAACAGGCACTGAAGATGGCACTATACGAATTTCACAGTTCGTCCTTTACACTGGCACCGGATTTTGAGGAAGAATTTACGAGATATGTGCATACGATCTACCAGAGGGCAGAACTGAAGGGAGTGGCATTTGCCGAAGATGCGGTAAACCGTGTGTATGCGCTACATTTCAGCAGGCACTGTGCAGAAGAGAAGCCGGATGTACTTACGGCAAAATGTATTCCCAGATACCGGAAGGAAATCCGCACGGCGGAGGATGTCCTGTCAAAATTGAACGCTTTGACAGGTCTGCAGAGTGTCAAGGAGACCTTTGACGGGATTTATAAAAAACAACTGGCGGATCCGGAAAATGCAAAAAAAGGATCTTATCACATGATGTTTTATGGAAATCCCGGAACCGGGAAAACGACGGTGGCAAGGCTGACGGCGGAACTGCTGTGGCAGTGCGGTGTACTGAAGACCAGAAAATGTGTAGAGGCAACGGTAGGAGATCTGACTTCTGTCTATAAAAACGGTACCAGCGCAAAAGTAAGAAGTAAAATACAACAGGCATTGGATGGGGTGTTGATCATAGATGAGGCGTATGGGCTGGCAAACGGTACGGAAAGCGCTGCAGAGGCTTTGAATATTCTGATTCAGGAGATGTTAAATTATCAGGATCGTCTGGTGGTGATCCTGGCGGGCTACGAGGACAAAATGGAAGAACTGATGAAGAAAAACAGTGGTCTCAGCAGCCGTATTGCCTATAAAATCAGATTTGAAGACTTCAGCGTGGAAGAGTTGAAACAGATTTTTGAGCAGCAGTGCAGACAGAGCGGATTTACGTTGGATGAATCTGCGGAGGAGACACTGGAGGAGTGCCTGGAAGCCCGTAAATTGCAGGAATTTTTCGGAAACGGCAGGGATGTGGCAAATCTGCTGCAGGAGGTGCAGGGCAGCTGGTCCAAGGAATATTATGAACTGGTGAAAAAATACGGAAAAGAAAAGGCCGAGCTGCCTAAAATCTTGTATAAGAAGCATTTTCTGGACGTAATGCCTGCCAAGAACGAACCGACGATTGAAAATATGATCGGCCTGGAGAGTGTGAAAAAGCAGTTGGAAAAATTCCGTACCCAGGTGAAGTATTTTCATGCCATAAAAGAAATGGGAATGAAAAAAATGCCGGAGCCTTTTATGCATATGCTGTTTATGGGCAATCCGGGAACCGGTAAGACTACAGTGGCAAAGATGATCGCAAATGACCTGTATTCTCTGGGGGTATTGAAGACGAACCGGCTGGTGGCTGCAGAGCGCAAGGATATCATCAATCCCTTTGGTGGTGAGACCGCAAAACAGGTAAACGAACTCATCAATAAAGCGATTGGCGGTGTACTATTTATTGATGAGGCTTATGCACTTGCGGAAGCCGGAGAGGCCGGAAGAGAGGCAGTGGAGACGATTCTGACGGCAATGGTGGACCATAAGGAAGATACTATTTTCGTTTTTGCAGGATATCCTGCTGAGATGAGAAATTTTCTGGAAATGAATCCGGGAATTCCGTCCAGAATCGGTTACACATTCCGGTTTGAAGATTATAATACGGAGGAATTGATCAGAATCTTTAAAAAGCAGATGGAAGAAGCCGGTTTTGTGGTGGCAGAGGAAGTCTACCCGAAGGTCGGGGATATTATGGAGTATTTCTGTGAAATGCCGAAATTCGGAAACGGAAGGTTTGTAGAGCAGTTGATCTCACGCATTATAGCCAATCGCTCGGAGCGTGAGTATACCAAGGAAAACTACAATCGTATTGAAGTGTGTGATATTCCGGAGATCGGAGAATTGATCGAGACCAATTCTGTGGGAATCCGTCTGCATGATCCTAAAAAAATCAGTGAAGAGAGCAGGCTTCGCACCGCATATCATGAACTGGGACATGCCATTGCCATCTACGAACTGCATTCTGCCATGGAGATAGAGAAGATCAGTATCAAGAGCAGGGCATTCAGCCTGGGCAGAGTATCTCTGAAGGAGAACGGTCGTAACCGGACGGAGGAAGAACTGCAAAATGAGATTGCTATTCTGCTGGCAGGGCGTTGTGCGGAAAGAGTATTCTGCGGCAGCTGTGATGAAGGCTGCATTTCTGATTATGAGAGAGCAAAAAAAATTGCGGATAACATGCTGAATCTGTACGGAATGTGCGAGATCGGAGTTACAAAGCCGGAAGACCTTCTCAGACAGGGAGATCAGTATGCTACTGAGATTATACAGAAATATCAGCACTGTATTGAGAAGATTGCCCGGGAATTGTTGACCGGCAGAGAATTTACAGGAGAAGAATTCGTGAGTATGATCACAACGGTATAATGCTTATCCGAGAAGTATGGAACTGGCAAAACGAATGGGTCAACATGGAGAGGCGGCAGAATTACAATATTTTCAAACGTGAGATAGATACGACTCTGTGTTGACAAATAATAAGAAAATTAGTACCATAGTACCAAATAGTACCAAGCAGTACGTTGAATTACGTTGGATATTGAGGGAAATAATGGAGAAGGAACAGGGAAAGCTTATTATAATCGTATCGGTTGTATTTGCCATGGTGCTTCTGTGCATGATCTGCACCTCAGGCAGTGCGCCGGAGGTAAGGTCATTGCAGGAGTGTACGCCGGACGCAGTCCGCATCATGGATGACGGCAGGGAACTGTATGATTTTATATTGGATCAAAATGATGGTGAGACGAACTCGATCGCGTTCTACTCGGCGCATCAGCAGATTGCGGTGTATGCAGATGGAAAGCTGATCTACCGGCTGGATGCTGTGCCCGGTATATGGGGAAATACTCCGGGCTGGACCTGGAATATTGTCAGGTTTTCAAGTAATGCGAGCAGCTTGCAGGTACAGTTCACACCCTGTTATCCGGAAGCGGCAGGTCAGCAGAAGACGTTTTATATCGGTAGCGGCTTTAATATCTATCTTGGGGTGATGCGCAGGGCAATGCCTGCCTTTCTCATCAGCATGATGGTGATACTGGTAGGCTTGTATATTAGTATTTATTGGATCGTTATCCGCAGCGGCAGCCGGATCGACGGAACATTATTGTATCTGGGTATTTTTTCGATCCTGCTGGGGACATGGTCGGCCAATGAGACGGATGTGGCAACGCTGCTCCTGGCCAACAGGCAGGGATGCTCTTATCTGGCATTTGCTACGCTCATGCTGTTGCCGATGTCCTTTATCCTGTTTGTGAAGAGCTTTCTGGAGATCAGGGATGACCTGTTTTGGAGAATTATCTGTAATGCCAATCTGGCATTGATTGTGCTGACGCATATATTGAATGCGGCAGAGATATATGAGTTCCGGAGAAGCCTGTGGATGACGCATGTGTTGATCATTCTGACGATTCTATACCTGCTGGTGGTCATCTGTAGCAAAATTGCCAGAAGGCAGCTGGATCAGAGACTGAAGGCATGTGTAGGAGCACTGCTGCTTGTATTTTTTGCTACGATTATAGAAGTGGGTGGCTATTATAAATCCGGCAATGTTGTAGGTTTATTTGGCAGAAGCTCTTTCTTGCTCTTTATTGTGGTGCTGGGCATAGAATCCGCCAGACAGACAGTGGCCCGGCTGAAAAAAGGCCGTAGGGTAGAGGAGCTGGAACAGTTTGCCCTGAATGATTCCATGACAGGCATGTACAATCGAAATGCTTATGATTATTTTGTGAAAAACGAGAAGGATTTTGAAGGGTATGTCATAGTGACCTTTGACCTGAACAATCTTAAGCAGTGTAACGATCAATATGGGCATAGGGCTGGAGACGAGTATATTATCAATGCGGCACATATCATAGAGGACAATTTTGAACGCTATGGGAAATGCTATCGCATTGGTGGGGATGAATTCTGTTGTATCATTCCTAAGGGAAGACATTTTAAGATAGAACGTGTGATGCATAAGATCCACCAGGATGTAGAGATCTTGAATCACAAGAACATCATCCCCGTTCCGGTGGGAATTGCCTGTGGGTATGCTGTATTCACGGCGGATGATACAGATCCGGAGAAGGTGCGTGAGCGTGCAGATGAGGATATGTACCGGAATAAGAAGACGATGAAGCAGTCCTGACCAGAGAATCCACTTAATTGTTAACTATTTTATAAAAATGGTTGACAATTAAAAACCACCATGCTATTCTGACAGAGGTTTTTAAAAAAGACATCTGACAGAAAGGCATGGTTTTTTATTATGACAACACAGACAACAACTCGCAGCAAGACTTATGACATGGTGTATATTGCGGTATTTGCGGTTCTGATCGCTATCTGCTCCTGGATCTCCATCCCGATGACGGTTCCCTTTACGTTACAGACCTTCGCAGTATTCCTGGCAGTCGGCGTACTGGGCGGCAAGAGAGGAAGCCTTGCGGTATTGATCTATATTTTACTGGGTGCGGTAGGCATTCCTGTATTTGCGGGATTTTCTGGTGGTATCGGTCAGTTACTTGGCAACACCGGCGGTTACATTATCGGATTTTTATTCTCAGCACTGCTGATGTGGCTGATCGAGAAGCTGTTCGGACGCAAGACATGGGTGCTGGGTATCTCCATGGTACTGGGTCTGATCGTGTGCTATGCTATCGGAACTGTGTGGTTCATGGTTGTATATGCGCAGAATTCAGAAGCTGTCGGTCTGGTTACTGTACTGGGTTGGTGTGTAATTCCTTTCATCATTCCGGATCTGGTGAAGATCGTACTGGCACTGACACTGAGCAAGAGACTGTCCAAGGCTCTGAAGCTGAACGGACAGGACTAAAGGATACACCGGATATGGAAGTAACGACAACTTACCGGATCCGTCCGCACCACGGCATGTGCCTGTATTTTTTCGAAGGGAAGGGATACAGTGAGGGTTTCACTAAGCATATGGCGGAAGTGAAAGAATGGCTTCTGGGGAAAAATGGACCGGCATCCCTGCAGCTGGTCGGAGCGACGGATGAGATCTGCAGCGCCTGCCCCCATAATAAGGGTGGCAGCTGCGAGTCTGCGGAGAAGGTAGACCGGTATGATGCGGGTGTATTGAAATACACCGGATTAAAAGCAGGCCAGGAAATGACTTTTGCGGAATTTGAGCGGATCGTAGAAGAGAAGATTCTGCAGCCGGGATATGGCAAGGTCATCTGCGGCGACTGCCAGTGGAGAGATATCTGCCACAAATAATGAAGAGCATTCCCATGTGGGAGTGCTCTTTTGTATTACATGAGCTTTGAATTCAGTGATTATATGTTGATTAAACGTGAAGAGTCGGATATAATAAAATCGGAATGTGTGAGAATACCGTTGAACATATTAGATCGGATTTGATTTTAAGGTAAGGAGGATGTAGGCTATGGAAGTAATGGCTCAAGGGAACAGACATATTGTCGATTCGGATAGCAAAGTAGATAATAATGTAGTTCGCCAGAAAGTAATGGATAGCTATCAAGATATGTTGAACGGAAAAGGTAGAGATTACAAAGTTTTTTTCGCAGAGTTGGAAAGTAGGTATAACGGAAAATAATGTATAAAGTGCAAATTCTTCCCAAGGCGGAAGAGGATATTTGTGCTAATACAGACTATATAGCATTTGCTAAAAAAGCACCGGAAACGGCATTGCAATTGGCAAGAGGATTTTATAAGACAATTGCCAAACTTGAATTTATGCCGGAAGCGTATGCATTGGATGACGATAAAGAACTTGCAATAAAGGGAATTCGCAAATGCTATTACCGAAGATACAAAATATACTTTTATATTGATGAATCAGCGAAGAAAGTATATGTACTGAGAGTATTACATATGTTGGTAGATGCAAAACCGAAATTGATTTTAGAAAGAACATATTAGCACAAAAAGCGCACCTCCCCCAGGTGCGCTTTTTGTGTGCGTCTATAGCCGCACTGTTACCTCACGAAGAGGTAAGCCGTATATGCAACATACAGAAGCACGCACGCAGCCCCCTCACTGCGGGTCATGCGTCTGCCGGTACGGGCGAATACGAAGAGCAGAATGGCACTGCCAAGGAGCAGTACGGTGTCGATGACGGACTCTCCGAGGACATGCAGCGGACTGATCACCGCAGACATTCCGAGGATAAACAGGATGTTGAACAGGTTGGAGCCGATGGCATTGCCCAGCGCCAGCCCACTATCTCCCTTTTTCGTGGCAACGATAGAGGTCACCAGCTCCGGCAGGGAGGTGCCGATGGCGATAATGGTCAGTCCGATGAAATTCTGGCTGACACCGAAATTCGTAGCGATGATGCAGGCTTTATCTACCACGAGATCACCACCGAAGATAACGGCAGCCAGACCTCCGGCAATATACAAAAGGCTGCGGGGCAGGGAGAGGATCTTGCCGGGTTCGCCCTCTTCTCTGTTTTTCCGGGCAGAATAGATCATAAATCCCAGATATACGATCATGCCCAGCAACAGGACAGCACCTTCAATGCGGCTTAAGCTGCCATCTAAAAACATCAGACATAATACGAAGGTTACCAGGATATTTAACGGCATATCCCGTTTCAGGATCTCTCCGTGGGGCATAAAACTGTGCAGAAATGCACAGATACCCACGACCACCAGACCATTGAAGATATTCGAGCCGACGACATTACTGATGGCGATATCATTACTGCCAGCCAGTGCGGCGTTGATACTGACGGAAGCCTCCGGCGCGCTGGTGCCCATGGCGACGATGGTCAGACCGATGATGACGCTGGGGACCTTCAGGATCCCCGCCAGGGAGGAGCTTCCCTCCACGAAAAAGTCTGCACCTTTGATCAGAAGTATAAATCCTACGAGTAACAATATGTATTCCATAAGCTGTCCTTTCCTGCGGTGACTCACGTATTCTTATAAAAAGTATAAAAATAAAAAAGTATAAAAATAGAGACTCTTACCGCATCAAAAATGATCGATAAAAGTCTCGTTGCTTACAATAATAACCGGTCCGACGGACGTGATGACGATTATCATTCCGGACAGCTGCCTGTATCATTCGGTTACCATTCCAGGTTACCATTCTACCAGAAACCATCCGGGAACTACTCCCTCTTAACTGTGCCCTCATTCTACAAAAAAGGACAAACACTGTCAATCGACTTTGCAAATCTTGACATTATTTTAACACGAACTCCACCTTCACGGGATCATGGTCTGAATAGGAATAGCCGGTATTGATATTCTCATAGGACAGGCATTCGATATTGTCGGAGATAATGAATCCGTCCAAAGTTACGGTATAAGTTACACCGGGGACATATTCCATATCTGCATTTCTGGCGCTGTCCCAGAGCGCTTCCTGCTCCTCTGCACTTAACAGATCCAGGCAGAAGGCAAAATGCTCCGGCAGTTCCGTTCTCGGAAAAGGAAATGCCCAGGATTCGCAGCTCTCCGTATCTTCTTCGGAAGCCTTCAGGTCGTGGTTAAAGTCGCCACCGCAGAGGACGTAATTCCCGGCTTCGTATTCTTTTGCCATATCATTGCACAGCATCTCAATCTGTCCCTTGCGGATCTCATCGCTGTTGCCGTAAGCGGACATATGCAGATTGAAGATCACCAGCTCCTTGCCATTGTCCACCGGGATCCTGGAGACGCTGTAGCAGCGGTCCAGATCGAAGAACTTGCTGAAGGAAGTGGAGATGGGGAAGCTTCTGCGCAGGGCGGAAGTCACCGGATATCTGGAAAACAGTCCGAGACCGGATTTGCTGCTGCCGTGGGGCTGGGTAAACGGATAAAACAGGAAAGCAGAATCATAATTCTGAGCAAATACCGTCGTGTACCCGGACAGGCTCTGACGCAGCATTTCGTATTCATTCGTATGATAGCTTCTGGTAGAGTCCAGATCGATCTCCTGGATCAGCGCAAAATCCGGGTCTAATGACTTCACCAGCTCTCCTGCACCATTTATGGCGTACTGTACGGTCTCCGGGCTCTTGGCCCAGGAGGAGGTACCGCCGTCCATGAAGAAGCTGTAATCCGGCAGATAAGCACCAAAGCCGATGTTGTAGGTCACTGCGGAATATTCCGTATCCGTAGCCAGCACCGCAGCCGCACCTGTGGTAGTATCGTCGACCGGTGCCTCCACCACCAGTTCCTGATTGTCCTCAATCCTGTAATAACTGGCATAGAGGTAGACGATGTAAGCCAACAGTGCGAGGATGAGGATCCCCAGCACAATGCCTATGATTTTCAGTAACGTTTTGCATAAATTTTTCTTTTTCATATCTTCATTCTAACAAGCATTTCGGAAAGTTTCAACCGCAGGAATTTTTGGTATTGACTTAAAAGGATATTTACTATATGGTTTTCCCAAAGAGACTGAAAATCATAGATATATTTATAGGGGAAACAGATGAAACAAAGATCACCGCAGAGTATGGAATTATATAAAATGCTCATAGCCAGGGGATATCCGGAATCTTTCTGTGATCTGGTGACGAAGAATCTGAATACGGATTTTACGGCGAGCCGTATGATCGGTTATCTGTGTCATTATTCTGATCTGCCGCCGGAGGAGATCGCAGACGAAATGCTGGCGATCTTAAGTGACCGCAATCGCATTATGCAGAAGAAAGAACTGGAAAGCAATAATGCGGAGTGGAATCGTATTCTGATGCAGGGACTGGGGATTGATACAGAGGAGGATGACAATGGCGACATGGAAGATCCGACAGATTTTTGACGGAGATTACGGCTGCGAGGAACGCTTGCCCGGACAGGGACCGAAGGTATCAGTGACACTTGTGGATGAATCCGGAGTTGAAAAATATGTCTCCGTGGAGGATAATTGGCTTACGGAACGGGGACTTACAGAGGGTTCCCTGTGGCCGGAAAATATGACTATATAAAGATGACAGAGAGGTACTCAACATGGAACACATTACAAGAGACGAAGCATTCACTTTATTAAAAAAATACAATCAGGATCCTTTTCATATCCAGCATGCCCTGACAGTGGAAGCTGTGATGAAATGGTATGCAAAAGAGCTGGGATATGGAGAGGATGCGGAATACTGGGGCATTGTGGGACTGCTTCATGATATTGATTTTGAGTTATACCCGGAAGAACATTGCCTGAAGGCTCCCGAGATGCTCAGAGAAGCCGGCGTGGGAGAGGATATCATTCATGGGGTAGTATCTCATGGTTACGGCATCACTGTAGGCTGTGGGGAGACGATCGGCGTGGCTCCGGAACATGAGATGGAGAAGGTGCTTTTTGCGGCAGACGAACTGACCGGACTGATCTGGGCAGCTGCACTGATGCGCCCTTCCAAGAGTACGAAAGACATGGAATTAAAGTCCTTAAAAAAGAAATATAAGAGCAAAGGCTTCGCTGCCGGCTGCTCCCGCGAGGTCATCGAACGTGGCGCTGAGCAGTTGGGCTGGGATTTGGAGAAGCTTCTGACCATGACCCTGCAGGCCATGGCGGCAACCGAGGATGAGATTCAGGCAGAGATGGAGCAGTTATCATAGCATTCCTCACTGCTTCCGGAAATCCCTCGGAGCACAGCCGTATACCTGCTTAAAGGTGCGCAGGAATAATTTATAGTTCGTGACTCCGTGCCGATCCAGTATTTCGCTGATGTTCAGATCGGTGTCTTTTAAATCCTTGCAGACATGCGTCAGACGCACGCTGTTGATATAGGAAGTGAGGGTGGTTCCCATGTTCCGCCGGAAAAAACGGCAGAAATATTCTGGGTTCAGATGAGCCAGGGAGGCTGCATTTTCCAGAGAAATGGCTTCGGCGTAATGGGATTGGATGTACTGAATCACAGGCTCGAGGCGATGCAGATTTTTCTGACTCTGAATCCGGGAAGTATTGTCGACAGTGACCTTATAGTGGGTCATAAGGATGTATAAAAAATCATAAAGCAGACCGGAAAATCGCAAAGTATAGCTTTGCGGTTTTTTTGTATAGAGATCGCCCATGGAAGTCAGAATCTCCTGAATCTGCGCATCGGCAGAAGAATCTCTGTGGGAGAACAGGAAACGGATGCTTTCATATTCTGGGATGGCACCTATGAGAAACGCATAAGGAATCTGTAATAACAGAACCCGGGACGGTGTCGTGGTCCGGGTAGCATGGACGGCGGCGGAATTGACCACATGATAATCTCCGGCATGCAGCAACAGAACCCGCTGTCCCTCAATGAGTTCCATGGAACCCTCATAGATATAGATGACTTCCATGCTTCGATGCCAGTGTTCCGGTATGTAATCGTTATTGCTGTTATAGATTGCAAAACGGACGTTGATTCCGCTTTCAAAAGCAACCTCTTCGTGTGGAAATCGCGGCATGGCAAAGCCTCCCTCTGAAATTATATTATTTCCCGGCGATATATTTACATCATAGAATAAAAAGAAGAAAAAAGTCAATATTGACCTAAAAAGAAGTCATAATCAGATATAGGAATCGACGTGGAAAATTGCTAAACTGGTAAACAGAAAGAGCAAGCGGACAAGGTTGAATGACAGGAGGTTATAGCAACATGACAAAGGAAAAAATCAAAGATCTGATAGCAAACATGACATTGGAGGAAAAGGCGGCAATGTGTTCCGGCGCGGATTTCTGGCATACTGAAAGCTGCGAGCGACAGGGGATTCCCGCAAGTATGGTATCCGACGGCCCTCACGGTCTGCGCAAGCAGGATGACAAGGCGGACCATCTTGGGGTAAATGAGAGTATTAAAGCAGTATGTTTCCCGGCAGGCTGCGGAACCGCGGCATCCTTTAACAGAGATCTGCTGTATCATATGGGCGAGACCCTGGGCAATGAGTGTCAGGCAGAAGGCGTCAGTGTTATTCTGGGGCCGGCTGTGAATATCAAACGTTCTCCCCTGTGCGGTCGTAATTTTGAATATTATTCAGAGGATCCCCTGGTGGCAAGTGAGATTGCAGGCTCTCTGATCCGCGGTGTGCAGAGCAAGCATGTGGGAACCAGTTTAAAGCATTTTCTGGCGAATAATCAGGAGACCCGTAGAATGTCCGTGAATGAGATCATTGACGAGAGAACACTGAACGAGATCTATCTGGCGGCATTTGAGGGAGCGGTGAAGAAGGCAAAACCCTGGACAGTTATGTGCTCTTATAACAAGATCAACGGAACTTATGCGGCCGCACATCACAAATATCTCACAGAGACCCTGAGAGACAAGTGGGGATTTGACGGTTATGTCATGAGTGACTGGGGCGCAGTCAATGACCGTGTGGAAGACTTAAAAGCAGGTCTCGATCTGGAGATGCCTTCTTCTATGGGAGTCAATGATAAGCTGATCGTAGAAGCGGTACAGAACGGAACACTGGAGGAAAAGGTACTGGATACCGCAGTGGAACGTATTTTAAACATTGTATATCGCTATACCGAGAACCGAGATACCGAAGCGGTGTTTGATCTGGATCACGACCATGAGGTTGCGAAGAAAGTGGCGGAAGAGACCATTGTATTGTTGAAGAATGAGAATGTGCTGCCGCTGACAGAGGGCGAAGAGATCGCCTTTATCGGAAAATATGCGAAGAAGCCCAGATATCAGGGCGGAGGAAGTTCCCATATCAATAGTCATAAGATCACAGGAGCCCTGGATGCGGCAGAGGCAGCAGGCAATACACAGATTGTGTATGCCCAGGGATTTGATGACAAAGAAGATAAGACGGATGAGGTATTACTGGCAGAAGCCGTGGAGGCGGCGAAAAAGGCAAAGGCAGCCGTGATTTTTGCAGGACTGCCGGATGCATTTGAATCCGAAGGTTTTGATCGTAAACATATGCGGATGCCGGATTGCCAGAATGAATTGATTGAAAGAGTGGCAGCAGTACAGCCGAACACCATAGTCGTATTGCACAACGGTGCACCGGTGGAGATGCCATGGGCAGATCGTGTGAAAGGTATTCTGGAAGCCTATCTTGGAGGACAGGCTGTGGGAGGTGCCGAGTATGACATCCTCTTCGGCAAGGTGAATCCCAGTGCGAAGCTTCCGGAGACATTCCCGAAGCAGTTGGAAGACAATCCTTCCTATCTGTCTGGTTTTGGTGAGGGCGACCATGTGGAATACCGGGAAGGCATTTTCGTAGGATACCGCTATTACGATAAGAAGAAAATGGATGTATTGTTCCCCTTCGGCTACGGATTGTCCTATACCACATTTGCCTACAGCAATCTGCGTTTGGACAAAAAGACCATGAAAGACACAGAAGAACTGACGGTGACTGTGGATGTGACAAATACCGGAGATAGAACGGGTAAGGAAGTTGTACAGCTCTATGTGGCGGATAAAGATAGCACTGTGATCCGACCGGTGAAAGAGCTGCGGGATTTCGCCAAGATCGAACTGGCACCCGGCGAGACGAAGACAGTGAGTTTTACACTCGGTAAGAGGGCCTTTGCCTACTATGATGTACAGATCCATGACTGGCAGGTGGAGACCGGAGAGTTCGAGATCCTTATCGGAGCATCTTCCAGAGACATTGCTCTCAGAGATACCGTGACTGTGGAATCCACTGTGAAGATTCCTTTCCACTATACCACAGATACGACAATGGGCGATATCATGAGCCGTCCGGAGGCCTGGAAATTGGTACAGAGTGTTCTGAGCAAAGGAATGTTCGGTCAGGACAGCGAGGTCAGCGAAGGCGGCGATGCCGCGAAGGAAGCCATCAGCGATGAAATGAACGCAGCGATGCTTCAGTATATGCCTCTGCGCGGACCGGTCAGCTTCGGCGGCGGAGTCAGCATGGCGGATGTACAGAAGTTGGTGGACCGTCTGAATGCCATGGAAGAATAACAGAACAAAATTATCCGCTGAAATGTGTAGTATTTTCAGTTGGAATACAGTATAATCAAAACAACTACCGTGTATTACGGTAGTTGTTTTTGGTTGCTATTGTGGCGGAATACGCTTATAATAAAAGCTTGTAGTATCAATGACTCTGAATTGGGGATTACCATGAATATAGTAGTAGACGGATATAATATATGTTATAAAACAACCGGTACCGGTGATAAGACGGTTGTGATCTTACAGGGCTGGGGTACGGATCTGGGAGTGTATGATTCCGTAGCCGGCGTGATAGACGGCAGCAGGTACCGTGTGATCCAGTTCGATTTTCCGGGCTTCGGCGGCAGTGATGAGCCGAAGGAACCCTGGAATGTGGACGGATTTGCGGACTTTTTCTGCAGATTTATGGAAGTTATGCAGGTAAAGCAGGCAACACTCATCGGGCATTCCTACGGCGGCCGTGTGATCATCAAGCTGGCAGCCAGAGAGAGCATCCCTTTTGAGATCACGAATATTATCCTGATCGACAGTGCCGGTGTCCTGCCGGTGCGGACTGCTGCCCAGAAATGGAAGATCCGCAAGTACAAGATCCTGAAGAAATTCCTGAATCTGAAGCTGATCTATGCCATGTTCCCGGAGGTGATCGATGACTGGAGGAGCCGACAGGGATCGGCAGACTACCGCAATGCGACACCCATGATGCGTCAGTGTATGGTGAAGGCGGTCAATGAGGATCTGACGGAGCTGCTTCCGAAGATCCGTCAGGAAGTGCTGCTGATCTGGGGAGATCAGGATACGGCAACTCCTATCCGGGATGCACATATTATGGAAGAGAAGATACCCAACTGCGGCCTGGCAGTGATCCCGGGAACCGGTCATTTTTCTTTCCTTGAGAAACCGGCACAGTTCCGGGGAATTATGGAGGCATATCTGAAATGATCATACGTGTGCTGATAGCGGTCGTGCTTGCTGTTCCGGCATATTTTTATACCATGCGGTATAATATTCATATGTTCCAGCAGAACGGCTATAAGAATAAAGAACACCTTCATTGGCTGAAGAAGAAGTTCCGGTTGCAATGGATCCTCTATTTTGGCCTGGCACTGGGTATTGTGACCTGTGTGTTCCCATACCTTGCCCTCGAAATCTTCGAGTATCTGGTGCTGCTCGTGATCATCGTGGTATATCGTGCCATGAAGCGGATGAACACGAAGAAAAAGCTGGTGTATACTGCCCGGGTCAGGAGACTGCTCGCTACGGAGCTGATCCTTACGGCTGCGATATTCGCAGTGGTGTGTGGATTTGGCGGAATGAAGCGGATCCCGGGGCTGTGTCTGATTCTGGTATCTGTGAATCTGTTTCTGGATATTGTGGCGAATGTCATCAATCATCCCATGGAGACGGGGATCAATCAGCATTATATCAATGATGCTGTGAGAAAGCTGAAAAGCGTCCCGGGACTTACCGTCATCGGTGTGACCGGCAGCTACGGCAAGACCAGCGTAAAGTTCTATTTACAGACACTTTTACAGGAAAAATATAATGTACTGGTGACTCCGGAGAGTTTCAATACGCCTATGGGTGTGGTGCGGACCATCCGAGGCTCCTTAAAGCCCACCACGGAGATCTTCGTCTGTGAGATGGGTGCCCGTCATGTGGGCGATATCAAGGAGATCTGCGATATGGTGCATCCCGATCACGGTGTGATCACATCCATCGGACCGCAGCATTTAGAGACCTTTTTTAATATGGAGAATATTCAGAAGACGAAGTTCGAGCTGGCGGATGCCCTGCCGGAGGGCGGCATGCTGTTCTTAAACGGTGACAACGATTATATTAAGCAGCAGGCAGCTTCTCCCGTTTATGATCAGACCCCGGAGAAGATCTTCTATTATTCCGAGACGGAAGGGACAGGATACTGTGCCAAAGATGTGAAGGTATCCCAGTTAGGTACGGAGTTCACCGTAGTGACCCCGGACGGCGAGAGCGAGAGATTCCAGATGCGTCTCATCGGTGCCCACAATGTCATCAATGTGGTGGGGGCTATCGCGGTCGCCCATAAGATGGGCATGACGCTGCAGGAACTGCGGATCCCGGTACGCCGGATCGAGCCGGTACCCCATCGTATGCAGATGCGTGAGCACGGTCTCGTGACGATCATCGATGATGCTTACAATTCCAACCCCGTAGGTTCCAAGGCAGCGGTGGAGACGTTGGCTATGTTTGACGGTATCCGGATCATGATCACGCCGGGTATGGTAGAGCTGGGTGACAAGGAAGCAGAATACAATCATAAATTCGGTAACTACGCAGCGGATTGCTGCGATTACATCCTGTTAGTGGGCAGACGACATACCGAGCCCATCAGGGAGGGCGTGTTGGAGAAGGGATTCCCGGAAGAGAAATGCCTGGTATTCGACAAGCTGGAGGAAGCTGTATCTTACGCCTATGCCATCAAAGGGCAGGGACATAAGTATATTTTATTAGAGAATGACCTGACGGATAACTATTAGACGATCCAGGTGTGATTTTGCGAAAGTGGTTCCGGATAGTTGACAGAGAGCAGGAAAATTCAGGAGGGAAAATAAATGAAGACAAGAGTAGCAATGCTGTTTGGCGGCAAGAGTGTAGAACACGAAGTATCCGTGATCTCCGGCATCCAGGCTGTCATGAGCATGGACACAGACAAATACGAAGTGATCCCGGTCTATATGACCAAGCGTAATGAAATGTACATCGGTGAGGAGATCGGCAAGATCGAATCCTATAAAAATATCGACGAACTGTTGAAAAAATCCCAGAGAGTGATCATGACCAATGAGGATGGAAAGGTATTCCTGACTCCCTTCCCGGTGAAGCTGTTCGGCGGGAAGAAACCGGTAGAGATCGACGTGGCTTTCCCTGTAGTCCACGGTACCAACGTAGAGGACGGCGCTTTCCAGGGTTATCTGAAGACCATGGGCATCCCCTTCGTGGGATGTGATGTGACCGCATCCGCCATCGGCATGGACAAATACATCATGAAAGCTGTATTAAAGGAGTGTGATGTTCCGGTACTGGATGCGCAGCTGTATACTCTGTCGGATTATGCACAGATAGAGACTCTGCTTGACAAAGTGGAAAAAGGACTGGGATATCCGGTGATCGTAAAACCGGTCAACTTAGGCTCCAGCGTAGGCATCAGTGTAGCTAAAAATCGTGTGGAACTGACCCACTCCGTTGATGATGCGTTCAAGTATGCGACCAAAGTGCTGGTGGAGCACGCCATCACCAATTTACGTGAGATCAACTGCTCGGTACTGGGAGATGAGAATGATGCTATTGCTTCCGAATGTGAAGAGCCTCTGCATACCAAGGATATCTTAAGCTATGAGGATAAATATGTCAGCAATGCCAAGGGCAGCGGCTCCAAGGGCATGGCGAGCGTATCCCGCAAGATTCCCGCAGAGCTGTCTCCGGAGAAGAGAGAGGAAGTCCGGGAGCTGGCAGTCAGATCCTTTAAAGCACTGGGCTGTAACGGTGTGTCCCGTATCGACTTTATGATCGATGAGGACAACGGCAAGCTGTATTTTAACGAGATCAATACCATCCCGGGATCTCTGGCATTCTATCTGTGGGAGCCGGTAGGAGTTCCTTACAAAGAGCTTCTGGACCGTATGATCCAGCTGTCTTTGAAGAGAGCCCGCACCGAGGAGAGACTGACCTTTACGTTCGATACGAACATCCTGAATTCCGCAAGCTTTGGCGGTTCAAAGGGTGGCAAATTGTAATAGCCGGTTTAATTGAAAAAGAGGTTGCTTTGATGGAAAAGATACATTCTGAAAAAGGAAAAGCAAGTTTGAATTTAACAAGGCCAAAATTAAATAGAAATACGATTGTTTACCATGAAACAGGCGATTTATTTGCTGATACATGTGAAATCGTGGAGAGTGCACAAAGTATTGCGTATGCGGCTGTCGATACAATTCTGGTTCAAAGGAACTGGTTATTGGGGAAACGAATTGCTATAGAGTGTCTGGATGAAAATGGAAAAGCAGACTATGGCAAAAAAACTATGAAAAAGCTATCAGCGGAACTAAAAGAAAAATATGGTAAAGGATTTGATTTTAGTAGTCTTTATAAATATGTAAAATTTCATCAGGAATTTCCTCAAATTTTGGACTCACTGAGTCCAAAGTCTGGTCGACCTTTATCATGGACACACTATAGAATTTTGCTTCAGGAAACATCACCAGAGGCGCGGGCATGGTATACAAAAGAAGACAAAGAAAATTAAAGATTTAATAAAAATTTTAGCACTCACCTCTTGCGAGTGCTAAGCAGTAGTGATAATATAATCTCTGTAAGAGGAACAAGCGACTGCAGCAGCAGACAATTGTTTGAAAAGAGATGTGAAGTGGTCAGCCGCGCAGGGAACTGTGTCGCCTGATTTTTACATGGAGAACGTCTTGGTTGTGTGGCTCACCGGTTGGGCAGAATGGAGGGAATATGACGAAGACAACAAAAAGAGATTATTATGAAGTACTGGGTGTCAGCAAGACAGCGGATGCCGCAGCGATAAAAAAAGCATACCGGAAACTGGCGAAAAAATACCATCCGGATACCAATGCAGGAGACCCTGTGGCAGAGGAGAAGCTGAAGGAAGTCAACGAAGCTTACGATGTGCTGGGGGATGAAAAAAAGAAGAAACTATATGATACTTACGGTTTTGCTGCTTTCCAGGAGGGATTTAACGAGGAGGCAGCCAGACAGTATCAGGAGCAGTTTAAGAACGGAGGAGGTTTCCACTACAATGGAGGTACCGGCGGATTTGGTGCCGATGGATTCGGAGGCTTTGGCAACGGTACGTTCCATTACAGCACCGGAGGAAGCGGTTTCGGAACCGGTGATTTTGGTGGGGATGAGGATATTTTTGACAATCTGTTCGGTCAGTATTTCAAGGGGCAGAAGGGCTCCGGACGGGGCAGCCGGGCGAACTATCGCAGCAAAGGTCAGGATGTGGAATCCGGCATCACCATCAGCTTTGACGAAGCCATGCATGGCTGCGACAAGACCTTTACCTTAAGAGATCCGGCTACCGGCAAGTCCGAATCCGTGCAGGTGCACATTCCGGCAGGTATCGATACCGGTAAAAGTATCCGTCTGAAAGGTAAGGGCGGTGAAGGTTACTCCGGCGGTGAGAGCGGTGACCTGTATCTGAAGGTGACAGTACAGGAGAAGCCGGGCTGGGAGCGTAGAGGACAGGATCTCTATACCACGGTCAATATCCCCTATACCACAGCAGCCTTGGGCGGCGAGATCCGTGTGCCCACGTTGTACGGCGATGTTATGTGCAAAGTGAAGGAAGGTACACAGTCCGGCAGCAAGATCCGTCTGAAAGGCAAGGGCGTGGTATCCATGAAGGATAAAAATGTCCACGGCGATCAGTATGTCGTGATCCAGATTCAGGTGCCAAGGACATTGACACCGCAGGCAAAGGAAAAATTACAGGAATACAAGAAGGTCAGTGGATTTTGATCCACTGGCCTTTTTAATGATAAAATTTTTCAGTAAAGGAGAAAAAACTGGAAATAGGAAAAACAGGTGCTTATAATATTCATTCATAAATAGAATAAACCAAAGAATTCTCACAGGAGGAAATGAATTATGTTGAAATGTTTAAAAAAGATTGATAAAGCAAAAACCGGTATTTTCGCAGCAGGCGTTCTGTTCGGAACCGCAGGTATCAAAGTACTGTCCAGCAAGGATGCGAAGAAGCTGTACACCAACTGCACCGCAGCAGTTCTGCGTGCAAAAGAGTGTGTCATGAAGACTGCGACCACCATCCAGGAGAACGCAGAGGATATCTACGCAGAAGCCCAGCAGATCAATGAGGACAGAGCAGCACAGGCAGCAAAAGCGTATGATGGTGAAGCAGAAGCAGCAGAGACGGAGATCACCGCAGCAGATGCTGAATAATTTGCAAGACAGAATAACAGACACCTGCATGCTCCGGCATCGCAGGTGTTTTCATGAAAGCAGGCATAAAAAATATGAAATTTGTGATCAGACATGAGATAAAGGGGAGACTCAGAATTCACATTTTGCAAAGCCGCATGAGCTTTGCACAGGCAGACACCCTGCAATACTATCTGGATGGTCAGGACAATATCGTCAGTGCCAAAATTCAGGAGCGTACGCAGGATGTCACGGTGGTCTATAGCGGTTCCAGAGAAGAGGCGCTGAAGATACTGGAGAGATTCAGCTATCAGACCACGGATGTGCCGCAGAATTATCTGGATAATTCCGGCAGAGAGATGAACCGGGAGTACAAGGATCAGCTGATCAACAAGGTAGTGATGCACTACGGCAGCAAGCTGTTCCTTCCTATGGATATCCGTTCCGTGATCACCACGGTGAAATCTTTCAAATACCTGTGGCATGGATTGAAGACTCTGGCAAGGGGCAGGATTGAAGTGCCGGTACTGGATGCTACAGCTATCGGCGTATCCGTACTGCGTGACGATTACAATACCGCAGGTTCTGTCATGTTCCTGTTGGGTATCGGTGAGATTCTGGAAGAGTGGACCCACAAAAAGTCCGTCGGCGATCTGGCCAGAAGTATGTCCTTAAATATTGACAAGGTATGGGTTATGAGCGGTGGGCAGGAGATTCTGGTACCCTCTACCGATATCAAAGCCGGGGATCTGGTAAGAATCCATATGGGCAATGTGATCCCCTTTGACGGTACGGTGACGGGCGGAGAAGGTATGGTGAATCAGGCTTCTCTGACCGGAGAATCTGTTCCCGTGAGAAAGGTCGTGGGCGGAACTGTCTATGCCGGAACCGTGGTAGAAGAAGGCGAACTGACCATCTGCGTCAAGGAGACCGGCGGCTCCAGCAAATACGAGAAGATCATGACCATGATCGAGGAATCCGAGAAGCTGAAATCTTCTCTGGAGGGCAAGGCAGAACATCTGGCAGATAAGCTGGTACCTTATACATTCCTGGGAACCGGTCTGGTATGGCTCTTTACAAGAAATGTGACCAAGGCATTATCCGTGCTGATGGTGGACTTCTCCTGTGCGCTGAAGCTGTCCATGCCCTTAGCGGTACTGTCTGCGATCCGTGAGGCAAGTACCTACGAGATCACGGTCAAGGGCGGTAAATACTTAGAGGCTATGGCAGATGCCACCACGATTGTATTTGACAAGACAGGAACTCTGACCAAGGCACAGCCCACGGTGGCAGATGTAATATCTTTTAATGGACAGTCACCGGATGAACTGCTCCGGATCGCAGCCTGCCTGGAGGAACACTTCCCACATTCCATGGCGAAGGCAGTGGTACGTGAAGCAGCCCACAGGGAACTGGTACATGAAGAATTACATACGAAGGTGGAGTATATTGTAGCGCACGGTATTTCATCTACACTGGAAGGCAGGAAGATCATCATCGGAAGTTATCACTTCGTATTCGAGGATGAACAGGCACGGATTCCGGAAGGTAAGCAGGAACTGTTTGACCACCTTTCCGAAGAGTACTCTCATCTGTACATGGCTATTGACGGTCAGCTGGCAGCAGTGATCTGTATCGAGGATCCCCTGAGAGAGGAAGCACCGGAGGTGATCCGTCAGCTGAAAAGCTTAGGAATCAGCAAAGTCGTCATGATGACGGGGGACAGCGACCGAATTGCAAAGTCTATTGCGAATATCGTCGGTGTGGATGAGTACTATTCCGAGGTATTGCCGGAGGATAAGGCAAAGTTCGTGGAACAGGAGAAAAAGACCGGACACAAGGTAATCATGATCGGTGATGGTATCAATGATTCTCCTGCATTGTCGGCAGCAGATGTAGGCATTGCCATCAGTGACGGCGCACAGATTGCCAGAGAGATCGCTGATGTGACTATTGGTGCAGACAATCTGCACGAGGTAGCTGCCCTGAAGGAACTGAGCAATGCCCTGATGGCACGGATCCACAAAAATTACCGTATGATCGTCGGCATCAATACCGGACTTATTGTTTTAGGCGTGGCAGGTGTGATTCCCCCCACTACTTCCGCACTGTTGCACAATACATCCACCCTGTGGATCAGCACCAAGAGCATGAAGAATCTGTTAGACAAAGGAGTATAAAGTGAAAATGCATGGGCCATTGTAAGGGCAGTGAGAGAACTTTCCCTTGCAGTGGCCGGTTTTTTGCTCAGATATTGCTATTTACGGATGATTTTTATAACTTTTGACTCTGATATTGATAGAATGTACGGTGCTTTTGTAGGAATTATATGTTGCATATTTGCAGAAGCGTGTATATAATGATATAGTAATTCCTAGTCAAGCGCTAGAGATAGGAGGAAGTATATGTCAGAACAATTATTACAGGTGCGTAACTTGTCCGTAAGTGTAGAGGACAAGCCCATCCTTCATGGAATAGATTTAGAGGTTCGTCCCGGAGAGACTCACGTCCTTATGGGACCCAACGGTGCAGGTAAGTCCACACTGGGCTACACCATCATGGGAAGTCCCCGTTATGAGGTGACCGGTGGCGAGATCCTGTTCAAAGGAAAACAATTATTGGAGGAGACCGCAGACCAGAGAGCGAAGGACGGCATTTTCCTGTCCTTCCAGAATCCCCTGGAAGTACCCGGAGTATCTCTTCGGAATTTCATCCGTAATGCTGTGGAACAGAGAAGCGGTTCCCACATCAAACTGTGGACCTTCAAAAAGGAACTGGAGCAGGCCATGGAAGTATTGCAGATGGATCCTTCCTACGGTGATCGTGATCTGAACGTGGGATTCTCCGGCGGTGAGAAGAAAAAGGCGGAGATTTTACAGTTACTTATGTTAAAGCCTTCTCTGGCAATCTTGGATGAGACCGATTCCGGTCTGGATGTAGATGCGGTACGTACGGTATCCAAGGGTGTGGAAGAGTACCAGAAGGACAAAAAGGGTGCGCTGCTGATCATTACCCACAGCACCAGAATTTTAGAGTCTCTCCATGTGGACAAGACCCACGTACTGGTGAATGGTAAGATCGTGGCATCCGGCGACGCTTCCCTGGTAGACGAGATCAACGAGCATGGTTTCGAGCGTTTTCTGGAAGCATAAGGAGGTTGACGATCTGAATGAGTGAACGTGAAAAGACATACGTGGAAGACGTCAACAGAAGCATTTATGATATCCGTAATGAGGAGAAGGACGTCTATCGTATTAAAAAGGGACTGACTCCCGATATTGTGGCGGAGATTTCCGAGAAAAAGAAGGATCCCGCATGGATGGCGAATTTCCGCCTGCAGTCATTGCAGATCTATAACGAGATGGAAGTTCCCGACTGGGGACCTTCCATTGAGGGTCTGAACATGGAAGATATTGTAACCTATGTAAAGCCCAATACCCAAATGAGTGCCAAATGGTCTGAAGTGCCGGAAGATATCAAGGATACTTTTGAGAAGCTGGGAATCCCTCAGGCGGAGCGGAAGTCACTCGCCGGTGTAGGTGCCCAGTACGATTCCGAACTGGTATATCACAATGTCAGGGAAGAAGTGGCGGCGCAGGGCGTGGTCTATACCGATATGGAGAGTGCCTTGAACGGGGAATATGCGGATATGGTGCGGAAGCATTTCATGAAGCTGGTAACACCCAGAGACCACAAATTCGCAGCGCTGCACGGAGCTGTGTGGTCCGGCGGTTCCTTCGTATATGTTCCCCCCGGAGTGTCTGTGACGATCCCTTTGCAGTCCTATTTTCGACTGAACGCACCGGGAGCCGGACAGTTCGAGCATACCCTGATCATTGTGGACGAGGGTGCATACCTGCATTTTATCGAAGGCTGTTCCGCTCCGAAGTACAACGTGGCGAACCTCCATGCCGGCTGCGTGGAGCTGTTCGTGGGGAAAAATGCAAAGCTGCGTTACTCCACCATCGAGAACTGGTCCAAGAACATGTACAATCTGAACACCAAGCGTGCGTTGGTGGAAGAGGGCGGTACCATTGAATGGGTATCCGGTTCCTTCGGATCCCACGTATCCTACCTGTATCCTATGAGCGTGCTGAACGGTAAAGGGGCCAGAGCGGAATTTACCGGTATTACTTTCGCCGGAGCCGGACAGAACCTGGATACCGGTACGAAAGTGGTCCACAATGCACCGGAGACCACTTCCTATATCAACACCAAGTCCATCTCCAAGGATGGCGGCATCAGTACCTTCCGAAGCTCCGTGGTGGTGAAGAACAGTGCGGTAAAGAGCAAATCCGCCGTATCCTGTCAGTCCCTAATGCTGGATGACAAGTCCCGCTCTGATACCATCCCGGCGATGGATATCCGTACCCAGGATGCCGACATCGGACATGAGGCCAAGATCGGCAGGATCAGCGATGAGGCGGTGTTCTATCTGATGTCCCGCGGCATCTCCGAGGAGGACGCCAGAGCCATGATCGTCAGTGGATTTGCAGACAATGTATCGAAGGAGCTGCCGTTGGAATATGCAGTAGAGATGAACAATCTGATCCGCCTGGAGATGAAAGGCAGCATCGGTTAAAGATTATTTGATCCGCAATTCCTCCGATGGAAGGAATCGTCTGCGGAATGGAGATTAGTATGGAAAAAGAATATAATATGACCATCAACCGGCTGCCCTCCAAGACCTGGAACTGGCTTCGTATGAACGAGACGCAGTTGGAAAAAATAGAAGTACCTGCGGCAGGAGAGGCAAAAGTGACCCTGCCGGAGAAGATAGCGACAATAGAAAATGAAAATATTTGTCCCTGGAATACAGACTTTGCAGGCATCGCTTCCGGTATGGGAGAGGAGATGGATGGTCTGCTTGCCACAGCAGGCGTGAAGGCACAGCACTACGAAGTGCCTGCAGGCGTCGTAGCAGCGCAGCCGTTACTGCTGGATTATGCCTATGCACAGAACAGCTTACAGGCCGGTGCTGTAGCGGTCAGAGCCCGGAAAAACAGTGAAATCACCGTGATCGAGGACTTCGCTTCTGACAGGGAGACGTCAGGTCAGGCGGCGGTATCTACCAGACTGTATCTGGAAGAAGGAGCGAAGATCCGGCTGATCCAGGTGCAGAGACTGGGCAGTGATTTTACTTTTATGAATGATATTGGTGTCCTGTGTGAGGAGAAGGCTTCCCTGGAAGTGATCCAGCTGATCCTCGGTGGGAAGAACACCTACCTTGGATGCAAGACCACCTTACAGGGGAGAGAGAGCAGCATGAATGCCGATACTGCTTATATTGTAGATGGAGAAGGCAGACTGGATATGAATTATGTGGCACTGCATGAGGGCAAAAAGACCCAGAGTAATATGCAGGCCGGTGGCGTGTTAAGAGACCATGCCTTCAAGCTGTACCGAGGTACCATTGATTTCAAATGGGGTGCCAAGGGTGCTGTAGGCAATGAAAAAGAAGATGTGCTTTTATTATCCAACGATGTGGTGAACCAGACCATTCCTCTGATCCTCTGTGCCGAGGAAGATGTGGAGGGCAATCACGGCGCCACCATCGGTAAGCTGGATGATGAGCTGCTGTTCTACTTAGAGAGCCGCGGCATGAACAGAGAACAGATCTATGAGATGATGGCCATGGCCAAAGTGGATGCGGTCTGCCGCAAGATCCCTGACGCTTCCACACGGGCAAAGGTACAAAAGTTCCTGGGCAGAGCCGTGGAAGAAGAGGAATCGTAAGATAACAGGAGGAAGTATGACGACTTCAATCAGCGAGATCCGTAAGGATTTTCCTCTGCTTGGGAACAATGATGTGATTTATCTGGACACGGCGGCAACTTCCCAGAAGCCGTCCTGTGTTCTGGAGGCAGAGAGAACATTTTATGAAAAATATAATGCCAATCCCCTGCGTGGATTATACGAGCTGGGAGAAACAGCAACCGAAAAATATGAAGAGGCCAGAGAAACGGTCAGAGAGTTTTTGAATGCCAGAGAAGCAGCGGAAATTGTCTTTGTCCGCAATGCTACGGAAGGCTTAAATCTGGTGGCTTACAGTCTGGGAACCCTGGTGTTGAAGCCAGGAGATGAGATCCTGGTAAGCATCATGGAGCATCACAGCAATCTCCTGCCCTGGCAGCAGGCGGCAGTCAGAACCGGAGCGGTGGTAAAATATTTAGAATGTACAGAAGACGGAAAATATACCGAGGAAGCTTTCCGGGCGGCATTGAGCGACCGTACAAAAATCGTAGCCATGACGCAGGTATCCAATGTGCTGGGCTGCAAGAACGACATAAAGCGTTTTGCACAGATTGCACATGAAACAGGTGCTTATTTTGTAGCGGACGGAGCCCAGAGTGTTCCTCATATGGCAGTGGATGTACAGGATCTGGATGTGGATTTCCTGGCATTTTCCGGACACAAAATGTATGCACCCATGGGAATCGGTGTATTATATGCCAAAAGAGAGCTGCTGGAGCAGATGCCCCCGTTTTTATGTGGCGGAGAGATGATCGATTCCGTCAGCCGGACCGGGGCTGTGTGGGCAGAGGTGCCCCATAAGTTCGAGGCCGGTACGGTAAACGGAGCCGGAGCCTATGCACTGGCAGAGGCCATTCGCTATATACAGAAGATAGGTTTTGATTTTATCGAAGAGAGAGAAGCGAAGCTGACAGCCCTGCTGATGGAGGGCATGAAGGAGATCCCTGCGGTACACATTCTGGGTTCTCAGAAGGCGGAGGATCATCACGGTATCGTGACTTTCAAGCTGGATGGCGTGCATCCCCATGATGTTGCATCTATTTTAGACGCAGATCACATCGCAGTCCGGGCTGGACATCACTGTGCCCAGCCGCTATTGCAGCATCTGAAAGTATTGTCCACCACCAGAGTAAGCCTGGGAGTCTACAATACGGAAGAAGAGATTCAGGCGTTTCTTACGAGCCTTGCAAAGATAAGGAGGCAGATGGGCTATGGAGAATAAGACATTTTATAATGAGATCCTGACGGAGCACAATCTGCATCCGTATCACAAACACAAGCTGGAGGATGCCAATCTGGTGTTGGAAGGTGTCAACCCAAGCTGCGGCGATGATATTTTTCTGGAACTGAAGGTGGAGGATGGCATAGTAGTGGACGGAGCTTTTGAAGGAGACGGCTGTGCCATCTCCCAGGCTTCCGCAGACATGATGCTGGAACTGGTCATCGGCAGGAGCAGGGAGGAAGCATTGCATCTGGCAGACCTGTTCCTGAAAATGATCAAGGGAAGTATCACCGACGAAGAGAAGGACGAGCTGGAAGAGGCCTCCGTATTGCAGGATATCGCCCATATGCCCGCCAGAGTAAAATGTGCGGTGCTTGGATGGCATACCATGCAGGAATTGTTGAAAGAAGAGAAGCAGTGAAGGTAATGTGAATAGAAATGTGAATAGAAATGAAGATGTATCTTGCACAGTCTCTGGGGATACGCTACAATAAATGCAAATGTACGATAAACGGGGGCTGCGTATGGAGATCATCATGGAATTTCTGGAAACTACCATGAACAATATTGTTCAGATTGCGATACTATTCTTTGAATTTGTCGGGGTGATCGTTATTATTCTCTCCGGTGTGAAGGGCTTTTACAATTATGTACGACGGGTGCCGGATATGAAGATCACTCTTGCACAGGGGCTTGCTGTGGGACTGGAGTTCAAGCTGTGCAGTGAGATTTTGAAAACAGTTATTGTCAGAGACTGGAAGGAGATTGTTACTGTAGCAGGGATCATCGGACTCCGGGCAGCTTTGACATTCCTGATCCACTGGGAGATCAAGGAAGAGAAGAACCATTCATAAAACAGTGAGGCAGAGACTGATTTCATGAAAATGAGACGGTATCTGCCTTTTTTATTATATTTCGGAAAACTGTCTTCTGTTTGGGAGAAGAATGATAGAATAAGCAGACACTGCGTTTTACTGGTACGAAAAGATTAAATTTGTAATGGTATTTAGGTTAAAATTGCACCTTGGAAAAATGCTTCCGGAGGACTATTATATAACGATAAAGCACGTATTTGTTAAAAAAGTGTAAAGTAATGCTAAAAAATCCATTGCATTCAACGCTTCGGCGTGCTAAAGTTATAAACAGCGTAAACGTAAATACAATCGATTACGCATGCTTAAAAGGAAATCAGAATGGAATTACAAAAGACACTTACCCCTACGGAGGCGTTAACACGCATCCTGCGATCTTATCAGACTTACTATAATATCAGGACCGAGGCTGTAGAACCGCCATTCGCAGCCGAAGCGGTCTTCGGATCTCATAATGAACAGTATTTTCTGATCAAGAAAGCCAAAGTGGCAGATATTGACACCAACGAAAAAGTGTATTTTGCAACAGAAGAGTCTCTGTCAAAGGAACGGCTTCTGGAGCTGGACTCCATTGCCTGGGAGAGAGGTACTGCGGATGTGCAACCGTCTTCCAACCATCGTAACAGTGATGTCGTCCTGATCATTCTGGCCGGTCATGCTAAGGAAGATGCCCTTGCACAGGTGAAAAAGTGCAAACATTATCAGAGTTATCTCTGGGGATTCCATGGCTGGAGCAATTATCGTCTGATTGTCGCCGAGCTGTCTTCGGGTCGGATCGTCCACAACCGCCACGGACAGATTCTGAAGAAGCTCGTAAAAAAGGCAATAAATTATTAAATCTGTGTATAAGAAAAGGAGAAACACAAATGACAGCATTATTAATCGTTGTAGCCGCTATTGTACTGTTGTTTATCGGCTATGTGTTCTATGGCTCCTGGCTGGCAAAACAGTGGGGCATCGATCCTACCAAGAAGACTCCTGCAATTGAGAAGGAGGATGGTGTGGATTACGTCGCAGCTAAGCCTGCCGTACTTATGGGTCATCATTTTTCATCTATCGCCGGAGCAGGCCCGATCAACGGACCGATTCAGGCTTCCATCTTCGGATGGGTTCCCGTATTCCTGTGGTGTATTATCGGTGGTATTTTCTTCGGCGGTCTGCAGGACTTCGGATCTTTATTTGCATCTATCAGACATGACGGTAAATCTGTAGGTGAGATCATCGAGGATTCCATGGGATCCAGAGCTAAGAAGCTTTTTATCATTTTCGCACTTCTGGTGCTGATCCTGGTAATCGCTTCTTTCGTTAATATCGTGGCAGGTACTTTCCTGACCCTGGCAGACGATGCCGGTAAGACCGCATTCGGTTTTGTGACCAATCCTACCGGTAACCAGTCTACAGCAATGATCTCTCTGTTATTTATCGTGCTGGCTGTTATTTATGGTTATGTGACCAACAGAATGGGCGTTAAGACCCTGCCCGCTACCATCGGTGGTATCATCGGTATCGTAATTATCACTGTTCTTGGTCTGAATGTTGGTTTCGCAATGAACCGTATTGCATGGATCGTATTCGTAGGTGTGTACATCGCAGTGGCTTCCCTGGTTCCCGTATGGATCCTGTTACAGCCCCGTGACTATCTGTCCAGCTTCCTGCTGTACGCTATGATCGGCCTGGCATTTATCGGTGTGGTTGCAGGTGCTTTCACCGGTACGGTTGCATTTGATATTCCCGCTTTCACCAGTTGGGAGCCCAAGGCAGGACAGACTCTGTTCCCCATGCTGTTCATTACTGTAGCATGTGGTGCATGCTCCGGTTTCCACAGCCTGATCGCTACCGGTACTTCTTCCAAGCAGCTGGCGAACGAGAAGGATGCCAAGGCTATCGGTTACGGCTCCATGCTGATCGAGTCTGCTCTGGGTATCATCGCCCTGGTAGCAGTCGGTGCAGTATATCAGAAATACTTAAATGGTGAGTTTGGATCTCCCGCGGCTGCATTCGCTGCAGGTATTGCATCCATGTTCGGTGCCGAGACCTCCAAGGCATACGGTACCATCTATGCATTGTTAACTCTGTCTGTATCTGTATTTGCACTGACCAGTCTGGATACCGGTACCCGTCTGAGCCGTTTCATGTTCTCCGAGCTGTTCCTGAAGGAAGGCGAGGCTACTTACAAGGATGCTAAGGGTGCACGTAAGGTGCTGGCTCATCCTCTGTTCGGTACCGTATCCATGGTAGTGATCGGTTGTATCCTCGGCGGTCTGTCCTTAAGCCAGATCTGGGGTCTGTTCGGTGCTGCGAACCAGCTGCTGGCAGGTATCGCTTTGATGGCAGTAGCTGCATGGCTGGGTGAAGTCGGTAAGAACAACAAGATGTTCTTCTTCCCTATGGTATTCATGCTTGCTGCAACCCTGACCAGCCTGGTGATCACTGTGATCAACAAGTGCAAGGCAATCGGTGCCGGCACTGCTGCATGGGGTGACTGGTTCCAGCTGTTCTTCGCAGCTGCAATGGCAGTTCTGGCTATCTTCCTGGTAGTGGAAGGTGCACAGACCTTCGTTAAGCAGATGAAAGAGAAGAAAGCTAAAAAGGCAGCTTGATAAGCTCAGGATACAAATGATAAGTTAAGAATAATAAGAATCCCGGAGACCATGCAAGGTCTTCGGGATTTTTTAGATTGCGGCTGCCAACTGCCAGAACAATTATAACCTATTCAAAATCCATATCAAATTTTTGAGTAAATGGAAAAAATCATAATAGGTTTAATGTTCGAAAAATGCAACGGCAACGGCACCGGGGCCCACATGGGTTCCGATGGTGGCACCCAGGGTGCTGATAGGAAGATCGTTTGCGTAATCCTTCCAGAGATGCTCACTGTCGTGAATGTATTTCTGCAAAAGTTCATCACTCAGACCGGTATAACCCAGACAGAAGGGCTTGGAAAAATCCACACCGTCAGCTTTTTCGATTTCACGTATGAGGAAGTTACTGCCATTTTTGGAACCGCGGGCTTTGCCCAGCATAATGATCTCACCGTCAGAGACTGCTACTACAGGTTTGATGGCAAGAGCACCGCCGATGAATGCCACAGTAGGGGAGATACGGCCGCCTTTTTTCAGATATTCCAGGGTGTCCAAGAGCCCCATAGTGTGGATCTTGTGTTTCTGCGATTCCAGAGCACATACAATTTCTTTCACAGTTTTTCCCTGATCCTTTAATTGCATGCCATATTCCACCAGAATCCGTTCTCCAATGGTGGCATTCAGACTATCTATAACGAAGACGTTACCCTCGTAATCTTCAGCAGCAATCCGGGCACTCTGACAGGTGCCCGATAATTTGCTGGAGATCGTGATAACGATTACAGTTTCTCCGTTAGACACAGCTTTTTCATAAGCTTCCTCGAAGACGGAGGGAGACACCAGGCTGGTAGTGGGCAGGGTATCGCTTTCAATCAGTTTTTCGTAAAATTCCCTGTGACTGATGGTGACACCATCTGCATATTCCTCATCGCCGAAGCGGATATGCAGAGGCAGGATTGTGACGTCCTCTCTTGGATGATTCATATCGGATGCGGAGTCCGTGATAAAACGTATTTTTTCCATAATTTATTTCCTGTTCTTTCTACTATAATTATAACGATGCAATATTCTCCTATGCGGAAATGTGCCGGAGCATCTGCCGGATGAATCATTTTTCAGTAGGATGCTCTACAGAAAATTCAGCGAGATACTGCTCCAGATTGTGTGAGATCCGTTCCAGAGAATCATAGAGATTTACACGCTGCTCCTCAGTCATACCATCACCGCCGTGAGCCAGTGCGGAATAAATCCGGGAACCGATTTTTTTGACAACAGTGCTGCCTTCCGCTGTCAGATAATATAGCGTACGGTAGGAACGTTTATTTCCCGGCAGTTCGCAGGACACCAGTCCCTTGGCACTTAACTGGCTTAAGGTGCGGGAGATGGCGGCCTTGTCTTCCTTGCACAGCTCTGTCAGCTGTGTGGCGGTCAGCCCCTCCGGGTGCTTTCCCAGATAATATAGACACATGGTATAACCGGCTTTTAAGTCCATCTGTCCCATTTCCAGTTCTTTCAATTTTTGTAGATAACGGTGCAATTCTGTGATAGATACTACAAATCTTTCAAAACGATCCTGCATGGACAATCCTCCTGTAAAATGTTGATACAGCAACTTTATGAAGTGTAGCACATTGATGTTGACAAGTCAACAAAAAACAAGGAATAAAGTTATACGCTTTATAGACAGAAATTCAGGCACTAACAGTTTTTAAGTCTCTTATTTTTTACAATTAATTCTACGTTATGTTCAATATCAGAAATGCTGGATCCTTCAATGGCGGAAATCTGGATGTCGAGCTTATCTATTAATGCTTCTATACTATTCAGTTGGTTGTACAGGTCACTCAATGAAGAGTCCTGTTCATAGTAAGATATCCGTGATGCAAGGTTATGTACGCGAATATTGAGATGACAGAGTTTGTTAAAAATTCTTTCGAGCTTATCTGATTTTTCCATAAACATGTCCTCCGTAGGTATCATATAAAATATTGTACAAACAGAATATGAAAAAAACAATTGTGCAATTCAGAGAAAAAGCCAGTTGTGCATTATCACAAAATACTTTGATAATTAGTTGACAATCTCAAAAAAATACGATATATCTAATGAAAAGAGGACAGGTAATAATAAACAATACATATAAGAAAGGAAGATGTTTATGGTTAAGAAACTGATTCTTGTAACTTCACCTCCCGCATGTGGAAAGACTTATATTTCCAAAGCACTGGCGAAGAGACTGCAGCATGTGGTATATCTGGATAAGGATACTTTGATCACACTATCAAAACAGATCTTTGTAGTAGCGGGACAGCCTTATGACAGAAGCAGTGATTTCTTTGAGAAAAATATTCGTGATTATGAGTATGAGTGTGTTGTGGATCTGGCCATGGAGGCATTGGACTATGATGATATTGTGCTGATCAATGCACCTTTTACACAGGAAATCCGGGATATAGAGTATATCAACAGTCTCAAGGCAAAGCTGGCGGAGAAAAACGCCACATTGGTAGTGGTATGGGTAGAGACTTCTCCGGAAATCGTGCATGAGCGCATGATCGCCAGAAATTCCGATCGTGATACCTGGAAGCTGGCACACTGGGATGAATATATTGCTTCCTGTGATTTCTCCATTCCGAAGAATCTGGATGACCCTAAGGTGAAGGATGACCTGATCCTGTTCCAAAATAATAATGAGGAAGAATTCGAAGCTTCCATGCAGAATTGTCTGCAGATTCTGGAAGAGACTATGAAAGGTTAGAGACATCTGGCACTGTATGGATTGTGTTGTGTACCTGTTTGTGTTATTCTTGTGATGAAGCAGTAGTGGATTTAAATTATGAGAATGCAAAGAGGACTTCAGTATGCTCAGACCTAGCATCGGTATCGACTGGGACGACGTTACCGCCCCGTTTAACAGTATCGCCATCCGTATGGCAAACGAAAAATATCATCCGGAGCAGCCTTACCGCCTGGAAGAGATCACTTCCTGGTCCAATGAGGGACGGACGTCGGTGATCAAGGAATTTTATAACGATCCGGAACTGTACCGGAGGCAGATTCCCACGGAGGAAACGAAACGTGGGATCCGCCGGCTGATGCAGATTGCGGACGTTTTTTTTATTACAGCGGTGTCACCGCATTTTATGGGAGTGCGGGCGGAGCAGATCATGACGCAGTTTCCTGAACTGTCTCCGGAGAATATCATTCTGGGCAGTGCCAAAGATCGTGTGCATTTCGATATTGTACTGGATGATGCTATTCATAATATTCTGGACAGCAAAGCGGAATATCCTGTGCTGATGCGTAAACCATGGAACGCAAAAATGACAGGACTTTTGTCTGTGAATACTATGGCGGAATTTGTATCGCTGGTGAAACAGATCATGAAAGCATCTACTTCCAGGACAGAGAAAATCACAGCACCTGCGGTACTGGCACTGGTAGGGCCTTCCGGCTCAGGCAAGAGAGAGATCACGGAAGCTTTGTGCACCGGCAGAGGCGGTAGCATCGCCGGAAACAACACCACCGGAAGTGCAGAGATGGAGAGTCTTTTTGTCCGTCCGGTGAATTACTGTACGGAACCGGGACGTTACGGTCATCAATATGTTTCGGAGGAAGCCTTTGACCGGATGAACTTTTTTGAGAAAACGGCATATGCCGGTGTACGGTACGGTACGAGGAAGGAAGACATTCAGGCTTTACTGGATCAGGGAAAATTTGCTGTGATTCCTGTGGATATGTGCGGCGCCATCGCCATGAAGCGCTCGTTCCCAACCCATATCATTTACGTGGCAAGAGACAAAGAAAAACTGATCGCAGATATCATTGATTCCGACTACGATACCGAGGAAAAAACTCTGAGGATACTGTCTATTGATGCAGAAAAGAGAAATCGTAAAATTTGTGATTACGTGGTCCATAACGATACCATGGAAGGAGATTTTGCTGATGGAGCAGAAGCGATAAAACGCCTGATTCTGATGGAAAGTGAAAAACACTGAAACACGACGGAGACAGTGCCCCAAAAACAGGAATTTTCTATGATCCGGATAAAGTGATCTGGTTCCCTGCGGAAGACCGGAAGGTCCATCCGCAGGAAGGGATAAAAGAGCAGCCTTACACATTTCCGGTATTTTCATTTTCACGCATGCGGTATCCTACACCTATTTCGGTGAATACATACTGCGGCTGTGCGGGATTCTGCTCCAGTTTTCTGCGGATATTGGCCATGTTAACCCTGAGGATCTGATTATTATTGTCCATGTAAGGTCCCCAGATGGCATTCATGATATAACTGTAAGTCAGGACTCTTCCGGAATTTTCTGCTAAGAGCGTAAGTAGCTGATACTCGATCTGGGTCAGATGAATTTCTTCACCCCGGAGACGGATCAGACGTTTCTCAAAATCAATTTCCAGGTCCAGAGCTTTATAAATATGACCGGGAGCCTGCGCATGGCTGTGACGTAAGGAGGTACGAATGCGGGCCATGAGCTCTCCTGTGCCAAAGGGCTTTGTGATGTAATCATCGGCGCCAAGATCCAGAGCGGCGACCTTTTCCTGTTCTTTGGTACGGGCGGAGATGATAATGACCGGTACATCACTCCAGGAGCGGAGCCGCTGCAGTACCTCAAGACCGTCCATATCCGGCAGACCTAAGTCTAACAGGATCACATTGGGACAGAAGGAGGTACTGAGACTCAATCCTTCCCTGCCGTTTAATGCGTGCATGATTTTGTAGCCTTCACGATCCATGGTGGCAGTAATGAAATTGCTGATACTTTTATCATCTTCAATTAAGAGAACTTTGATCTTGTTCATCGTTGTATCAATGTCCTTTCTGGTTAATTCCTTTGTTTTATCCTGCGTATTTTAGAAAAAGATTTATCTTTCTGTTGCGGAGACTTTTGTCTTGGGAAGCGTAAAACAGAATTCCGCACCTTCGGCGTGATTCTTTCCGCTTAATGTTCCGTGATGGGCGGTGATAATGGTTTTGCAGATAGACAGGCCGATCCCCATGCCCTTTCGGGAATCCGAACTTTGGGAATTGCTATAGGAGCCTATTTCGAAAAGCGTCTGCAATTTCTCCTCAGACAATCCTTTGCCGTAATCCCTTACAATAAAAGAGACGTGATCAGGATGATCCTCCACAATAAAGTCGATCGGCAGGATGCTTTCGGAATGAACGATGGCGTTTTCCAACAGATTTATGGTGACCTGTTCGATCAGTACGGCATCCATGGGGATCATCAGGAATTCCTCAGGAATTTTTACATGGATGGCAGCATCCGGATAACGCTTTTTCAATTTTTCCAAAGCTTCCCCCACAACTTCTTCTACAGGTTCTTCTGTGGTATTAATGCTCAGACTGTCGCCCTGAATACGGGTGACAGACAGCAGATTTTCTACCATGTTTAACAGCCAGTTAGAGTCTTCGTAGATGTTTGTCATGATTTTTCGTTGTTCCGTAGAGCTCAGATCCTCCTGACTTTCCAAAAAAAGTGAACTGTTGCCGATTATACCGGTAAGAGGGGTTCTCAGATCATGGGAAATCGCTCTTAACAGATTAGCACGCATTTTTTCCATTTCCGCTTCTGCCAGCTGTTTTTCTCTCTCTGCGATCACTTCGGACTGAATGGTCATGTGAGAAGTCATGGTACACAGAATCAGTGTGATCCCACCCATCAGCAAAAAGGTGATGGGGTAGCCGGTCAAAGTGAAATTGATCTTATAATAAGGGTAAGTAAACAGGTAGTTGATGGCTATAACGGAAAAAAGGGTGCAGGCGATGCCATAGCCATACCCCACAGTCCACCTTGCGATGATCACCAGTGCCAGAATATAGAACAGTGCCACATTGGCGTGGTTATCCGGGACAATATGCTGGTATAAAAAGGAAGCCAGTGTGGCGCACAGCATACAGACAACACAGATCAGAAAACTGATGGCATGGCGGGTATAAGGCGGCTTTAAGCGGAAACTTTTCTGCAGAGCGTTTTTATCGGATTGTGATCGGAACACGGTATTATCCTCCAGGGGTAGTGATCGCATTTTGGACTACCGTCCTGCGTGCGCATGTCTGTTTACCCATCTCATAGTAAGTTTATTATAACCATAGTACCATTACTTTTCAACGCAGGGTGTAAAGAAGTAGTTAAGGATATATGAAAACCGGTATATTTTCCCCCAAAGCTGCGGCAAAAGGCAGGCAGATATCCCCCGGGAAAGTCAGGGCAGAAAAAATAGGAACATATACTTTAGTCAGGTTGACAGCAGGAAAAACATTAGATTAAAATGTAGTTATACTACGAAGAACAGAGAAGCATGAAGGAAAACAGGCGGAAAGGAGAATATGCAATGGGAATATTAAATAAGACAGAGGCAGGAATGGATTACTGCATCTCCTGCGGCAATGCCATTGTGCAGGGAAGGTGCAGCAAATGCGGCCGGGAAGCGAAGCACATGGTGGACTTTAACGGTTTTGCCTTCCGGCAGGTTCCGGCAGATGTGGCAGACGCACTGGGACAACAGAAGAAAAAGCTGTTTGAGAGCAATGCAAAGCTGGATGTACAGGAGATGATCAGACACGGGGATCTGTACATAGCAGATATCCTGTTTGACAGCATTCTGTGCGACGGGCGTGAAGTGGGAGAACGCGAATGGTATGAAAGTGAGGGGGATACAGAGTATACTTATTATGTACAGTTCTCCACACCGACGGGCGAGCCCTGCATGAAGTGCTGTGAGGTCACATCCGGGGACTACGGTGCCGTTGAGAGGAACATGCGGAAGGGAATACGGGAAGGCATCCTCTTAAAAGGAACGAAGAAGAACAAGGAATATTACTATGCGTACATGCCGGAGGAGGAAAACCTTGGAAAAATGCTGAGGCTCGGTCTGGCAAAAGCGCTGATGGAGCACGGCAGGGACTATTCTTACCGGAGACTGCCCCAGGAGGGCGGAGCAACGTATAGTTCCTTTGAACTGACCTGGGAAGAAGCCGCAAACGGAGAGGGTAATTCGAACTGGTAAAGAATGTGTGGATTGCATGGACTGCGATCAGAATAAGGAGGACAATATGGGATTTGGCGAAATGTTAGGTGTAAAGGTGGCAAAATTAAACTTAAAGGGAAATTATGAGACCATGGAACAGCTCTACGAGGCGATCAAAGATATCAAATTCGAAGCCGGTACACCGGCGCTGGTAAAGCATGGATTCAATCAGGTCATTGTATATCCGGAGCAGGACCGCAACAACCAGGTATGGATCATGAATGTGGGTAAGGCAAAATACCAGGTAATGCGCTCTTCGGAAGTGGCAGGACTGGGTAATGTGGTGAAGAATGCGGTACTGGATGACCTGACCGACGGATGGTCCAGTATGTCCGGCGCATTCGGCAACAAGAAAAAACGCTGCATGGAACTGGTGGACATTACAGCAAAACAGATCGAAGAAGCAGGGATCTGATGACATAAAGACTCTGTTAAGAAGCTGTGAAAATTTTATAAATTGTTCTAAAACGGTAGGAGCGTACCCTTACTTCATGTTAAGATGGAGCTATTCAGAGCCATGTAAATAGTGTCTGATGAGTGTCGGATGCTTGCATTCGTAAGATCATCAGATACTATTTATAGGGCGGATGGGCTTCTTTATAGTGACGAAAACATGAAGGAAGGGAACGGTGAAATATTGAAGTTATTACATCCAAAGATCAGGCAGAAATTTGAGGAATCCCTGAAAGCGGTTCTGCCGGTGGTGGGGATCGTGATCATATTAAGTTTTACCATTGCTCCTATTACCTCAAGCATCCTATTGTGCTTTCTGGTAGGAGCGGTGATGGTCATGGTGGGTATGATGTTTTTTACACTGGGGGCAGAGATGTCCATGTCTCCCATGGGAGAAAAAGTGGGCGCCAGGATGACCCAGAGTAAAAATATTTTACTGATCGTAGCACTATCTTTTATCCTGGGAGTCGTGATCACGATTTCCGAACCGGATTTACAGGTGCTTGCGACCCAGGTGCCGTCGGTACCGAATATGACACTGATCCTGGCAGTGGCGGTAGGCGTGGGAATATTCCTGGTCATTGCCCTTCTGCGTATGCTGATCGGTGTGGCACTGCCGCCCCTGTTAACTTTTTTCTACATAGCAGTCTTTTTTCTGGCATTTCTGGTTCCGGAGAATTTCCGGGCAGTGGCGTTTGATTCCGGAGGCGTGACTACAGGTCCCATGACGGTGCCTTTTATCATGGCGTTGGGTGTGGGTATCGCTTCCATCCGAAATGACCATCATGCAGCAGATGACAGCTTCGGTCTGGTGGCATTGTGCTCCATCGGCCCGATCCTGGCGGTTATGGTATTGGGACTGATCTATAAGCCCACCAGTGCAGATTATCAGCCTACAGCGATTCCGGAGATTTCGGATTCTGTGGAACTGGCGCAGCTGTTTGCCCATGGAATCCCTGATTATATGAAAGAAATTGCGGTCTCTCTGCTTCCTATTGTACTATTTTTCGGATTGTTTCAGATCTTTGCCCTGCGGCTGTCCGGTAAAACATTAACGAAGATATTGATCGGACTGGTATATACTTACATCGGACTGGTGCTGTTCCTGACAGGCGCCAATGTGGGCTTTATGCCAGCAGGTAATTATCTCGGTCAGGTCATGGCAGGCAGATCCTATAGATGGGTGTTGGTGCCGGTGGGGGCTTTGATCGGATATTTTATCGTCAAAGCGGAGCCTGCGGTCTATGTGCTGAATCATCAGGTAGAAGAACTGACGGACGGTGCCATTTCGGCCCGTTCCATGGGCGTGAGCCTTTCTGTGGGTGTTTCCTTATCCGTGGCATTAGCTATGATCCGGGTGCTGACGGGAATCCCGATCCTCTGGTTCCTGATCCCGGGGTATGGTGTGGCTATCGGGTTGTCCTTCTTTGTGCCAAAGATTTTCACAGCCATTGCCTTCGACTCCGGCGGTGTCGCCAGCGGTCCCATGACAGCGACCTTTCTGCTGCCGTTGGCACAGGGAGCCTGTGTGGCAGTAGGAGGCAATCTGGTGGCAGATGCATTCGGCGTGGTGGCCATGGTAGCCATGACACCGTTAATTACAATTCAGGTATTGGGAATGGTATATCAGATCAAACAGCACAAGGCAGGCGTGGGAATTGTTACCGGTACAGCAGATGCCTTTGGTGCGCTGGATGAGAATGCCATTATTGAACTGTAGGAGGTGCGCCCATGAGTGAATTATATATGATGGTCACCATCACCAATCGTCAGCTGACGAGAAAGTTCGTGGAATGCTATAAGGAAAACGGTGCACAGGTCGGTGAGATCACCGTCGGCATGGGAACGGCAGCCAATGAGATCCTGGATTATTTCGGACTGGACGGTATGGAAAAAAGCATTCTGTTTCATATTATCACGGACGCTTCCTGGCAGCAGATCAAGGCTGCCCTGCGGAAAAAGATGCAGATCGACCTTCCGGGAATGGGAATCGCCTTTATCATTCCCGTCAGCAGCATCGGTGGTAAGAAAGCACTGAATTACCTGACCTGTGGGCAGGAGTTCGTAAAAGGAGAGGAGTCCACATTGAAAGAGACGAAGAATGAGCTTCTGGTAGTGATTGCCAATCATGGATATACGGAACTGGTGATGGATGCAGCGAGAGAAGTACACGCAGCAGGTGGTACCGTCATCCATGCCAAAGGCACTGGAATGGAGAACGCACAGCAGTTTCTGGGTGTGACACTGGTGCCGGAAAAAGAAATGTTGTTCATTGTGGTAAAAAGTGAGCAGAAAAATTCCATCATGCGTGCTATAATGGAAAAGGCGGGACTGGAGAGTAAGGCAAAAAGTATCGTATTTTCCCTTCCCGTGACAGATACAGCAGGCATGCGCCTGATGGAGGAGATGGGAGAAACATGATAAACGGCTTATCCCGGCCCAGAAAACAGTTTCTGGATGTGCTCCGGGTACTGGCGACCTGTGCGGTGGTGCTGATGCACGTGCTGACAGGTGCGACGGATGTGACAGATGCGGCTAAAATGCCGGAATACCGGGAACTGCTGTTGGCAGTGATGGATCTGGTGACATGGTGTGTTCCTGTATTTTTATTGATTTCAGGATATTTATTTTTAGATCCGGACCGGGAGCTGACTTATCCGGTCATGATTAAAAAATATTGCAGGAGGATTGCATTGGCAATCCTCCTGTTCGGCGTCCCTTACGCCTGTTCCGAACTGGTGGTGGCGGAGAGAAGCTTCCGTATGGGAATGCTCCCAGAGGCGCTACGGCTGACACTGACAGGGCATACCTGGTCCCATATGTGGTATCTGTATCTGATTTTTTTCCTGTACCTGATGACACCACTGTTAAAAAAACTTTTACAGGTACTCCCGGAATGGTGTATCCTGGGAGCGTTGTTTTTCCTGTTTATGGGGAGCAGTGTGATGCCTTTTGTGAATAAGATGCTGGATAATAGTGCACTTCCTGTACTTCCGGACGGAGGAATCCATCTTCTGTATTATATCTGTGGATATTTCTTTGCCAAATGGGAGAAAACGGTGGATAAAAAAGAAGAAATGCAGAAGATTTTTGGAACCATGGCAGCGGTACTGATGCTGGGAATGGCAGGCAGCAGACTATTGGCAGATTTTCAGATACAAATGGCGTACAATTATCCTTTTACTGTACTGCTTGCCCTTTTACTGTTTGCAGCAGGATGGAGTGGCAGCCCCGAAAAACGATCCGGCGAAGAAGTGCAAAAGCATCGGACCCTCTGGCAGGCGGCAGGAGTCTTGAGCTTTGCCGTATACCTGGTACATCCGGTGTATGTGAATCTGCTTTATAAATTTGCAAAGATCACCCCGTTTACGCTGTTGGAACAGTCCGGTGTGCAGTCTGTGGCCACAGGCCAGGTGCTGTTGCTTTTTCTGTTGGTTGTCTTTTGTCTGTTGGTACTGGCACTGTCAGTGGTAACGGCGTGGGGGCTTCGGAAGATACCGGTATTGAAGAAATATGTACTATAGAAGAAAGGAGCCTCTGTCAGGGCTCCTTTTTGATACATGCATTATGAGTCACGCTGCCAGCGTCCGGAAGCACCACAGGGCAGTACCAGACCACTCTCAGTGACGGGAAGACCGATCTCACGGGCTTCCACATGACCGCCGAACTTTTTCGTCAGCGTGGAATTCATCATATAGGACAGTACGGCAGGCTGCAATCCTGTTGTGTAGGAATTGATCAGGAAGAATAGCGCATCATCGGACAACAGTTGTGCGGTCAGTCCCACAAAATCCCAGATATTATCCTCAATTTTCCAGATTTCACCCTTGGGTCCTCTTCCGTAGGAAGGAGGGTCCATGATGATACCATCGTATTTGTTGCCGCGGCGGATCTCGCGTTCCACGAATTTCATACAGTCATCCACCAGCCAGCGGATGGGAGCATCGGCAAGACCACTGGCAGCAGCGTTCTCTTTTGCCCAGCCGACCATACCTTTGGAGGCGTCCACGTGGGTCACTGCGGCTCCGGCTGCAGCTGCGGACACGGTGGCACCGCCGGTATAAGCGAAGAGATTCAACACTTTTACAGGCCTATTGGCAGCATGGATCAGCCCGGAGAACCAGTCCCAGTTCACAGCCTGTTCCGGAAACAGACCGGTATGTTTGAAACTGAATGGTTTCAGATGGAAGGTCAGAGGTTCGGTGCCTTTCAGTTCCTTCTGAAATGGCAGTGTATAATGGATCGCCCATTCATCCGGCAGATGGAAAAATTCCCATTCGCCGCCACCCTTGGCACTTCTGTGGTAATGGCCGTTTTTCTGCTTCCAGCCCTTATGATCGTGAGGCGTCTTCCAGATGACCTGGGGATCCGGACGCACCAGAATATAATCTCCCCAACGCTCTAACTTTTCTCCGCTGGATGTATCCAGCACTTCGTAATCTTTCCAATGATCTGCAATCCACATATATAATAAACCTTTCTGATGTAAACTTGTGATTCCTCTTTATAGAATATAATAGAAGAAAGACTTTTTCAAGGAATACTTGCAGTGACCGGTATCGATGCGAAAGATTTGCGTGTGTGGAAAGCAAATTGACAGAAGCACTTGGGGTGGATTATGCTGTAAACAGAGAAGTTTCAAACAGAGAGGCTTTAAATAGAGAGACTTTAAATAGAGAGGTTTCATATAGAGAAACTCCAAATAGGACGAAACATTTGAAAATACGGACAGGAGAGGACTATGCTGCAAATTGCAATCTGCGATGATGACCGGATGGATGCGGAGAGGATTGGTAAGGCGATTACAGGATATCTGGAAACTACAGGAGAGCAGTATTCCTGTCAGACCTTTCTGAGTGGAGAAGTACTGGAATATGAGGTGGAGGACGGTCAGATTTTTGACCTGCTGTTTCTGGATATTGAACTGGGAGAAGAGGACGGATTTGCATTGGCGGAGCGCCTGCAGGGCAGACTTCCTGCAGTGTTGCTGGTCTTTGTTTCTTCTCATGAAAAATACGTCTATGATTCTTTTAAATTACAGCCCTTTCGTTTCCTGCCTAAAAGATGTCTGGAGAAAATGCTGCCGGAGGCACTTTCTGCGGCGATAAAGGAACTGCAACGCAGGGAAGAACGTTTTCTACTTCTGGAGAACGGGCAGGGTGTAGAGAAGATCCCATTAGAAAATATAGTTTATATCCGGCAGGAGGGAAAGTATGCCTGCATTGTAAAGGCCGACGGAAGTCAGAGCAGGATGCGCAGGACATTAAAAAGTCTGGCAACGGAGCTTCCGGAGCAACTGTTTCTCCAAATTGACAGAGGATACCTGTGTAATGTGACAAAGGTGACACAGGTAAAAAACGACAAACTGACACTGGCAACAGGGGAAGAACTCTATGTCAGTCTGGCAAGAATACGAGAATTAAAAGATAAAGTCATGGATTACTGGATCGGGGAGAAAAAGATATGACAGACGTGACACAAATGGGAATGTGGGTGACTTTGCTGTGCAGTTTTCACGAAGCGTTCTGGCTGGTGTGGTGGATGGAGCAGAACTACGCACCCGGAGATTTGCAGAATATTGGACGCAGAAAAGATTTTTTAACGGGAAGAGGAAGGCTGTTTCTTCTGACGTTTGGGTATGGGCTCCTGTGGTATGGTATGAGGGAACAGTTATCCTGTGTACCTGCTCTGCTCTTTTTCATGATTTCTTTCTGCCTGCTGTGGGAATGTGAAGGGAAGGAAAGTATTCTGTATGCGGCGGAATATCTGTTTGGGTTGGAAGTGACTTTGTGGTTCGCAGGACGGCTGCCACAGTACGGGCTTTTAATAGGACAGGCGGCATGGCTGGGGATGAACCTGACCACTGAATGGTTGCGGAGATCCCGTAGAATGCAGGAAGGCAGGAGACAAATGCGTGTACTGTTGGGGACTATGGGTGCTGCCTTTTTCCTGGCGCTGTTTTTCAGTGATTTTCTCTGGGATATGTTGCAGGGTGGGCGAGTAAAAGACTATTTTTATCTGGCTTGTCTGACCACGGCGTTGGTTGCAGCGTATTTTTATGCCCAGAAGACACGTATGCAGGAACAGATGGAATATCTGGATCTGCAAAACGGGCTTTTGGAACAGGGATATCTGAAGGTACATAATTTTTATGCGGAAAATGCAAAGCTGTATCATGATATGCACCATCATCTCCGGGCGGTGGAACAGATGGTGGCAAAGGGCGAGGATGCTGAAGCCCTTGCCTACATTGCAGAGGTGCAGGAACCAATCCGGACAGCCGCTGTGCCGGTGCGTACCGGTGAGGAACTGGTGGATACCGTATTATATGAAGCAGAAGAACAGGCGAAGGCAAAAGGGATGGATTTCCGGATCAATACTTTCGTATTCTCCGGAATTGGAGGGATACAGAAAAAAGATCTCTGCGCCTTGTTTGCTAATCTGACGGAAAATGCACTGGAGGCGGCAAAGAGCAGAATCCGGCTTACGACCCGGACGGTGCCGGGAATGCTGCTTTTGGAGATTGAGAACGATTACAGGGAGAAGCCGGAGCTTTCAGAAGGACACTTTCAGTCGAAGAAGGTAGATTGCGCAAAGCATGGCTGGGGACTTAGAATCGTGGAACAGATTGTGAAGAAGTATGAGGGGCAGATTAACTATGAAATCATGGAAGAAACGGAAGATTTTCGCATCCGTGTATGGCTGAATCTATAGAAGTGCGGATTTCGAGGCCAAAAAGCCGCTATTCGAGGACAGAATGAGGGAAAGAACCATCCGGCTGTTATAATGAAGATGCAAATTACAGAAGGTACGGGGATCCCGGCGCGCAAACGGCAGCGTGGATCCCATGGAGGGAGAACAATGGACAAAGTAAAAAAGGCTGTAAAATGTATCGGTGTGGTAGCGGCGTATCTGGCATTATTGTGGTTCAGCAAGCTGGTGGAATTCTGGATCTTCATGTCAAAAATAACCTATGAGGATCTGGCAAATTGCACCTGGGACTGGGATGCCATGCCGGAAAGTTTCCTGTTTACCTTTCCCTACGACCTGGGGATCTTCCGGGTGCTTCTGATCACAGTACTGCTGTGCCTGCTGATCCACGGCAGGGATTTCCGGATCAAAAGAGAAAAATCCGTTTTACAATGCATCCGGATGCATGCAGGAACCTTTCTGTTGCAGGGAGCTGCTTTGACGGGAGCAGTCTTCGGCGCCATCTATGCAAGACTGGACAGCCGCCTGTCGATGCTGTTTTCCGACAGCTATTTTTACTTCAGCGGAACCCACGCCCTGATGCAGACGATGCAGTTTACCGATCCGCTGGCGAATATATGGACGATCTTCAGCGTGCTCGTGGACTTCTGGGAGATAGATTTTATCATGGGACTGTTTGCCTATGTGGTCTATGAACTGCTCCGCATGTGCTTTGACCGCAAACTGCAGCATGGATAGCAAAAAAATAAAAACGTAAAAAACGTTGATAACTTATAAAAATGGTGATACACTACTCATATATAAAAATAAAAACGACAAATCTGTTTATAAATTTGGAGGAAGATATGAAACTTCTTAGTATCACAGCGGAAGGCTTACCATTATTCAAAGAAAACCTTGATTTATCTTTTTATGCACAACAGAGAGTTGCCGAAGAACAGAAGAAAATTTTATATCCTTTATTTTCCAATGTTTATATGAATGCTGCAACCGGTTTTATAGGTATCAATGCATCCGGAAAGACATCTGTCTTAAAGGTCATTTTACTTGCTTTAAATATCATCAATAATGAACCGATCAATCACATAGAGACAAAAGAGATATTGGGGGATGCAAAAGAGGTTAAATTGAACATGTATTTCTATTCCGGAAAGACCAAAGAGATCTGTCGTTTGGAAACAATTATTACATCCAAAAAGAGTAAGTCAGAAGGAATCAGTTATAGTATCGTTTCGGAGTTTTTGTGGACAAAAGGGATAGATGAAGTGACTACCCGGAAAGCAATGCTTAATTTCGAAGGAAGAAAGCCGATCATGATCAGAAGTAATCATGAGGATTTTTTGCCGGACGATGTGAGCATTATGATTGCGCGAAATAAAAAGACGAAGGAATATGTACGCATTGTAAATCTTCTGAAATATACAAATGAAAATATTCTTCCGTTTTCGGAAGATATTCCGACAGAGGTCATTACATTTCTGGATCCAACGATTGAGAGCTTGCATTTTGACAAAAATGATAACAAAACATTGATCCATTTAAAATTTAAAGGTGAAGACGAAATCCTTCTTAATAATCCGGTGGAACTGAATAACTATCTGTCATCAGGTACAATAAAGGGAATGATTACTTTTACACTGGCACAGGAGGTATTACAAAGTGGTGGATATCTTGTTATGGATGAAGTAGAGAATCATTTTAATAAAGAAATTGTAACCACATTGATGCGGTTCTTTATGGACAATAAGTTGAATAAAAATGGTGGAACCCTCATTTTTTCTACGCATTATCCGGAATTACTTGATGAGTATGACCGTAATGACAGCATATTTATTACCAGAAACCGTAATGGGATTACAGTGGAGAACCTATCAAATATACTGAAAAGAAATGATATTAAGAAAAGTGATGCGTACCAGAGCGGCTTCCTTGAGGGGACGACTCCGACATATGAGGCTTATATGCAACTAAAGAAGGGCATTGCCTCAACAATCGTGTAGGAGGTGCCATGGAATTAGCAAAATATAAGGCATGTATTTGTGAGGGTGCGGCTGAAAATGCCATTATAGATATACTTCTGGATCATAATCTCTTGATTTTCAACAGAGAAGAAATGGTGGAAGAAGAAGTGATCAGATGTCGGGAAGGCAGGAAGTTCGAAGAAAAATATCTGAGAAAAGGATTTAAAGATAAAATTTCTGTTATCAGAGTTCTTGACTCCAGACGTGAAAATTTCAAATTAAGTAAAGCATACGTCGGTAAGGTGGACGTCATTAATGTAGTGACCGCTCCGGAAATAGAGATGTTGATCATCTTTAGTGAGGATAAGTACAAGGAATTTAAGAAATCAGGGAAAAAGCCCAGTGACTTCTGCAAAGAAAATTTAAGGATGACGGAAGTAAAGTCATATGATTTTGTAAGGAACTATTTTTGTGATCCGGAGGTCCTCGTAGATGCAATAAAAAAACATCATGCAATGTCGAAAGTACCAAAAGGAGAATACTCATTGCTGGACTTGTTACGACAGTAATATACAGAAAGAACGCACCGATCATACCGGTGCGTTCTTTTGTCGTTACAGCTTTATGGGAACGGCTATCTGCGTGATATAGTCCCCGGTATTTTCTCCCCGGCTTGGCGGACCTTCGAGATAAATTGAGCGGAACGGTCCCGTCATGCAGACATGATTTTCTTCCACGTACTTTGCCAGGGCGTGAAATGCCTTGGAAATCTCATCATAAGCGCCACGGAAATAAATACACAGTGCAGGCGTTTCCGCAAATTCCATCCGCTCAGGCCCTGTGAAGCTGCTCTCCACAGGGATACAGCACATCAGATCAAGTGTATCGGAATCCTGCGACAGCCGCATGGTAAACATCCGCGCAACCATAGACATCATACCGGTTCTCGCAGCAGCAATATAGGTTTCACGCAGACGATACGCAGCATCGGCAATATCCCGGCATTGATACCGGCGGGCGTAACACACCTGCTGTGGAAGCGTCGTGCTGCGAACGGTCAGATCCCCATACCTGGCGGCGCGCACCTGCAGCAGCTGAATATTGCGGTCAAGTGCCGCCCGCAAATCCATCAGCCTTTGCAGATTGGCATCTATATTATCTGTACAGTAATAATAGTCCGCAATTTCATTCAGGGAGAGTCCCAACGTCTGCAGGGACTTGATGGAACGTATCTGCGTCATATTATCTGCGGTATAGTAACGATATCTGGTGTTCTCATCCTTCACGGCGGGAGTCAGCAGCCCCTTTTCTTCATAGACCAGAATTGTTTTTCTGGTTACACCCAGTATTTTTGCTATTTCACCGATCTGAAACAGATTTTCATCTTTTTGCATCGTACTTTTCCCCGTTTTTTGTCGAAACTGTTTGACTCGTCCCCCAGGGGACGATGTACCATTAATATAACAGAATGTAAACAGACTGACAAGATAAAAAAGCCGGTCTGTCTATCAGTGTATCTGTCAATACCGGTGCGAAGTCTGCCATCAAGCCGGAAAAAGTGCCACCTTATGTGTGGAAAGGTCGATTCACGACAAAATCGAGTCGATTCATGCAAAAAATAGTTTTTTGAGGTAAAAAACAGTTACACAGTATATAAAGAATGGATTTATGATATACGGAATAACAGGCGCAAGGCGCCGACCAAGGAGGAACTTATGAAGAAACGAGTATTGAGTTTGTGCATGGCATTTGTTCTCAGCTTTTCCATGATGCCCATGACGGCATTTGCGGAAGGAACAGATGCAGTGACGGAACAGCAGGAGACACAGGGCAGTGAACTTCCTGGGACTGTGGACACCACGGACGGCTCCGCCACCGTTGAAGATATCAGCGGCGGCAATGCTGGCACAAAGGATGCAGCGGTGGAAGCAGTACAGGCCCTCATCGATGCTCTGCCGGAGGAAGTAACCACAGATAATGCGGACGGACTCCAGGCACAGCTGATGGCGATTGAAGAGGCTCTGGCGGCATTGGACGCAGCGCAGACTGCCAGACTGAATATGACCCGTCTGGAGAATGTTTATGCTGCTCTGAACGTGGCAGTGGCGGTGCAGGACGGGGAGCATCAACATCCCTTCTGCGGCAAAAACTGTACCGATGGGGATAATCATTCTGGCCAAATATGGACTGCCATCAATAAGGAAGAGGATTTGAAGAATGTTAGCGCGCACGGGTACTACTACCTGAACAAGGATATAGAGTTGACCAAAACATGGGAAATCACTGTTGACAAAATATATATTTGCCTGAACGGTCACGACATCATAGGTCCGAATGGCTCCGATACGATTATTGTTAATAATCAGCTTAGACTGGTGGACTGCAAGGGCGACAGCACAGACGGTGAATATGGTAAAATCACCCACAAGACCGGTGAGAATGGTCGCGGTGTGAAGGTAAATAAAGATGGTATCCTCTATATGTACAGTGGCGCAATCTCCGGCAATACCGTTGTAGGAAACGATACAACGAGTGCCGCTGGCGGCGGTGTGTGGTTCAACGGCAAATTCTGTATGTACGGTGGCGAAATCTCCGGCAACACTGTTAAAAAAGGCAGTAAAGGAAGTGCGAATGGCGGCGGTGTGTTTGTAGATGGTGGCACCTTCGAGATGACCGGCGGCGAGATATCCAAAAACACAGCTGAAAGTGAGGGTGGCGGTGTATATACGAGTAGATTTACTACATTTAACATGAAGGGTGGCACTATAGGCGGAGAGAGCGAGAGTGATGCTAACACGGCTCCCACTGGCGGTGGTGTGTATGCTAACATGAGTTATTTTAACATGTCCGGCGGCAAAATCTCCAACAATAAGGGCACCGATGGAGGCGGTGCGTACGTTTATTTTTTGGATCGCAACAACAACATGACTGGCGGTGAGATATCCCAGAATACAGCTAAAAGCGGTGGCGGTGTGTATGTGTATGGTGACGGCGCATCGTACAATCGGACATTCAAAATTTCCAATGTCAAGATCAGTAATAACAAGGCCACCGATGGTGGTGGTATATATGTGAATTCCACAATTGAGATGTACGATAATGCTATAATTTCCGGAAACGAGGCCACCCAAAAAGGCGGCGGCGTGTATGCGAGTGGTACTCTTAAGATGTACGGAGGTGAGATATCCCAAAACATAGCTGAAGGTGAGGGTGGCGGTATAGCCAATACAAACGGATACGTCACTATGACTGGAGGTGAGATAGCCCAAAACAAAGGTACTTCAGGTGGCGGTGTGTATGCGGAACAAAGCTTCACTATGTCCGGCGGTAAGATCTCCAATAACGAGGCGACTACCGGTGATGGCGGTGGCGTGTGTCAGACCGGCGGATCAGGATATTTCAAGATGTCTGGTGGTGAGATCTCTAACAACACGGCTACAGGCAGCGGTGGAGGCGTACAGGCAGGGGGGTATGTACTCCTAATGTCCGGCGACGCAAAGATCAGTGGCAACACGGCTGCTGTAAACGGCGGTGGTGTGAATGTGTCAGGTAGCTACGGACTTGGAGTTGCCGGTGCCGCTTCGGTTCTGGGCAACTCGTGTAACGACAAGGTAAACAATGTCTATCTGTCCGCCGGAAAGACCATCCAGATTACGGGCGAACTCACCGGTATTAAAAGTATCGGCGTGACGTTGCCAACCCTGCCGACAGCAGAGAATAATTCTGTTGTCTTTGCCAACGGGTATAATTCTGGTGCCTTCAGCGGGTATAATAGTTACTCGGTGAATGAAAGCGATGCGGCACCATTTTCCATCGATGGATACGAGGATGATACGAACTATAACGTGCGGTACGGCGGTGATAATTTGAAGCTGTATTATGGTAAGGTGCATAGGCACACTGTCTGCGTTGGCACGAATTGCACCGATAGTCATGCCGAGGTGATCTGGGAGCCGATCGGTGACGAAACCGCACTGCGTGACATTGACACAACGAAGGGCAAATACTACTATCTGACAGCGGACATTAATCTAACGGGTAATAACCCATGGTTCCCTGCGGACGGCGTTGTCCTTGACCTTTGTGGTCACAGTATCACGCATACAGGCGATATGTCCCAGGTCATTTTAACTTCTCAAAATTGTAACTTCACGCTGACCGACTGCAAAGGAGACGCAGGAAACTACGGAAAAATCACCCATCCAGAAGGAGGAGCAGGAGGTCCTGGTATCTATGTGGATAAAGGCACCAATTTCTATTTCTACGGTGGCTGTATTACAGGCAATGATAGTAGTGATGGTGTCGTGAATGTCTTTGGTAATTTTTATATGTATGGCGGCGAGATCAAGGACAATGCTGACACTAGTACATCCAATTCTGAGGCTGCGGTATATGTCCAAGAGTGCGGCATGTTCGACATGTCCGGTGGTAGGATTACCGGGAATAGTGTTAAAAGAGGTTGTGGCGGTGTATATGTGAAGGGTGCCATTACAGTAAGCGGCGATGCACAGATCACCGGCAACCAGGAGAATGGAAAAACGAGCAATGTCTATCTGTACACCGGCAAGAAGATCACCGTCGGTGGTGCGCTAAGCGAATCCGCAAGAATTGGTGTGACGAGTGAAGATAGCAAACCAGTGAAGATTGCTACGGCAACGACGGATAACTGGATCAAGGCTGGTAATTTCATTGCTGACAGCAGCTTATACAAGGTAACTGTGTCTGATGATGGCAAGACCGTGAACCTCGGACTGCATGACCACCAGTGGGGCGTGAAAAAGAACCAATACTCCTCCTGGATCCTTCGAGAATGCTGCATCGCAGAAGGCTGCAATAGCACTACAACCGGCGCACTGACCCTGGAAGCACCCAATCGGGATTATAGCGGTGCACGCTACAATGCCGCAAGATATACGACATCTGGTGAGTGGAAGCATACTCCAAGTGTGGGAGAAATCTTCTATACGGACAGTGCAGGCAATAGAATCGATACGCTTGTCAATGTCGGCACTTACTATGCTAACGTCACCGTGGACGGCGTAACTGCCACGAAGGAGTTTACCATCAATCCGGGTAGTCTGGATTCTGGTGACTTTACCTTTACTCCACCGAGTAATCTGATCTATGATGGTCAGCCTAAGACGGCAACGGTGACATTGGCTGAAAACAAGGCTGATGCCGCGGGCACTATCACGGTGAAGTATATTGACAAAGATAACAAAGTTATTGTAGATGAGAATGGTACTCCGGTCACTAGCGTAACGAAGGCGGGTACCTATACAGTGGGAATTGATGTGGCAGCAGGTACCGGTTATGATAAGGCGAACATTTATCGTTCTGAGTGGAAGTTTACCATTGCACCGAAGCCCGTCACCATTACAGGCATCTCAGCGCAGAACAAGGAATATGACGGCAACACTAACGCTGTCATTACCGGAATTCCTGAGATCAACGGTCTTGTAGCCGGAGATAAGGGTGATGTGACGGTTGTTACCACAAGTGCTAAGGCAGCATTCGCAGACAAAGATGCGGGCACTGCTAAGACAGTTACCTTCAACGGTTATGCCCTTACCGGCACAAAGGCAGGCAACTACACCCTTTCCGCACAGCCCGCCAGCGTGACAGCAAATATCTCCCCTAAGGAGTTGACGATCACAGATGTGATGGTTGAGGCTAAGGCTTACGACGGCACAACGACAGCGACTGTCACAGGCGTAACATTCAATGGTCTTGTGAACAGAGAGTCCCTGACCAAGGACAGGGATTATACGGTAACCGGTGACTTTGCGGATGCAGCTGTCGGTGAAAATAAGAATGTCGCTGTCACAGTTAAACTTGCGGACAGCGTTAAGAACTACACTCTCAGCGACACAGGGTATACGAAGAGCGGCTGCAAGATTGTAAAGGCTGCCGTAGCAGCTCCTGTTGCCACGAATCTTACCATTATCAACGGCAGCACCACAATTTACACGGTGATGCTTCCGCAGCTTCTGCCGTCACTGGTATTGCCCCAAGAATATGGTAGGCTTACTTATGATGAACCGCAGCTGACGATTACAGACTACAGCTATCAGGGCACTGCATTAGTCAGAAAAAGTAGTGAGTATGGAAAGCTGGCACTGCAATTCACACAGACTGGCAATACAGAAGGTTCTATAGGAACTATTACGGTGACGGTTCATTCAGACAATTATGAGGACATTACCCTGAAGTTCAACATCAAAGCAACAGCTAAGATCGTTCCGCAGCTGGAAGGCACACTGAAGCTTACTCCTTCCGAGATCACCTACGGTGAAAAGCTGTCCAATATCACTATTTCCGGCACAATGACGGCAAACGGCAGGAAGATTGCCGGTACATTCGCATGGCAGAACCCGAACGATGTTCTGAATGCGGGCAATCAGCAGGCTGCATGGAAATTCACACCGGAAGATACACAGACCTATGCAGAGAACACCGGTACTACGACGGTCAGGGTCAACAAGGCAGAACAGAGCGGTGCGCCGAAGTACACCCTGATCACCACGGGGGGCAAGACCCTGGCGGATGCAGGACTGACGTTGAATGGCAGTACCCTGAATCCTGCAGCCGGTACCCTGGATTGGGTAGATGCGGATGGAAACGTGCTGTCCGATGACACTGAGGTGAAAGTCAACACGATTTACAAGTGGAGATTCACCCCTGCGGATACTAATTACAACATTGTGACCGGTGAGATCGAACTGTACCATGTGGATGCTCCTGCTATCAGTGCACAGCCCAAGAGTGTATCTGTGACAGCAGGGGAGAGAGCAACCTTCGAAGTGACTGCTACTGGTACAGACGTAACCTATCAGTGGAAGATCGACAGAAACGACGGAAATGGATTTACAGACATCCCCGGAGCCACCGGTGCGGCATATACCACAGGGGTAACGGACAAGGATTGCGATGGATTCAAGTACCAGTGCGTCATCCGTAACGCAGCCGGTTCTGCTACTACCGATACCGTAGTATTGACGGTACTGTATCAGATCATTGAAGGCGCAAACGGCTCCTGGAACCAGAATACGGACGGAGGAAGTCTCAAAATCAGAGGAAACGGTGAATATTCCAAGTTCCAGAATGTAAAGGTAGATGGGAATATCATTGATTCCAAGAACTATACCGTGAGTGAGGGCTCCACGATCATCGAATTACATGCAGATTACCTGAAGACTCTGTCCGAGGGCAGTCACACCTTTGAGATCGTATGGACAGACGGCGCCGCAGGCACCAGCTTTACGGTAGCAAGGAACACCTCCGGCAGCAATAGTACCGGCAGCAATAACACCGGCAATAACGATAATAATGACAGTACGGACAACTCAGCTGCCGCAGCTCCCACCGCTGCTGCTACTGCCCAGGAACTGGACAAGGTTCCGGCGACCGGAGATGCTTCCGGCATCTGGATCGCTCTATTTGTAGTATCCGCCGTAGGACTGGCAGCCATGTTGGTAAGAAGGAAGAAACAATAGTTTCGCATTAACAGCCCCACCGCAGGACAAAACTCTGCGGCGGGGCTTTTTGTGCATTTTCGGCACACGTCTCTCTATGGGAATATAGCTTATAGTGGTAAAGGTAGAAAGAACAATAAACATGTAGAAAAATGTTAAAAACATAAAAATATTCATGTAATATAATGTAAAATTGGCATAAAAAACATTTGATTTTTACATGAATTTGAATTATGCTATAATCAGAAGCTTTATGGAGGACGAAGGATGTATAGAAAGATTATGGACTTCTTAGAAACGTGGAAAGAAAGTGAACATCGTAAACCCCTTATTTTGCAAGGGGCAAGACAGGTGGGAAAAACCTATTCCATTTTAGAGTTCGGGCGAACCCACTATGAGAATGTGGCATATTTCAATTTTGAAACAGATCCTAAATTGAATGAAACTTTTGAAGAAAACATCAGTCCTGATTATCTGATCCCCATTTTGTCTCATATTGCGGGTCAGACCATCGTAAAAGGAAAAACGCTGATTGTATTTGATGAGGTGCAGCTTTGCGAAAGGGCTCTGACTTCTCTGAAATATTTTAACGAGAGTGCTCCGGACTATCATATCATCGTTGCGGGCAGCCTGTTAGGTGTGGCTGTCAACAGGGAAAAGTTCTCGTTCCCTGTGGGCAAGGTGGATATGAAAACCCTGTATCCCATGGATATGGAGGAATTTATGATCGCTATGGGTGAAGGAGATCTTGTGAAGCAGATCAAAAGGTGCTTTGCAACAGATCAGCCGATGCCGACGGCACTCCACGATGCGGCTATGCAGCTTTACCGGCAGTATCTTGTAGCAGGTGGGATGCCGGAGTGTGTGATGCAGTTTGCCCAGACAAGGGACTATATCCTGATCCGCCATATACAGGATACCATTCTTGCAAGTTATCTCAACGACATGAGTAAGTACAATAATCTGAATGAAATCAAGAAGACCAGGCTTGCCTATGACAATATTACCGTTCAGCTTTCGAAGAAAAATACCCGTTTTCAGTATAAGCTGATGAAAAAAGGAGGGCGGGCGTCTGAATTTGAGAATGCCATAGAATGGCTCTGTTTGTCCGGAATCGTATCACAGGTCTATAAGGTAGAGCAGATCAAAAAGCCTTTGGAAAATTATCGTGATATCGACGCTTTCAAGATATATGTATCGGATTTGGGGCTGCTTTGTGCCAAGAAGGATCTGGCTGCCAATGATATTCTGTATATGGTTGAGGAATTGAACGATTTTAAGGGCGGTATGACGGAGAATTATGTCAATGTACAGCTCTCCATCAATGGTTACAATACTTATTATTGGGAGTCCGAGCGTGGTGCGGAGATAGATTTTGTTATTCAGCGTGACGGGCAGCTGATTCCGATTGAAGTGAAATCTGCCGACAATACCAGGGCAAAGAGCTTAAAGGTCTACATGGATACCTATCAGCCTGCTTATGCTATCAAACTCTCTGCAAAAAACTTCGCATTTGAAGACAACAAGAAGATAGTGCCGCTCTATGCAGCGTTTTGTATCTGAATACGGCAGGTGAAGAATCATAGGCTGTCCGTAACGGCAAGGGTTTTCGAAGCTTTCACACATTACAGCGATAGCAAACTAATCTGTTGACGATAAGCCATTTCTTGTATATAATAAATCGTATCACTGTATACAATTTAGAAAATGTACAAGAAGAAAACTGTGAGGAGGCTATTATGACAGGAAATACGCTGGGCTGGGTAATTGTGGCATTTGTGCTGTATTTACTCACGATGATCGCTATCGGAGCGTTCTATGCAAAGGGAAACAATAATTCCGAGGATTACTTTTTGGGAGGCAGAAAGCTGAATGGCTTTGTCGCTGCATTGTCCGCACAGGCATCGGATATGAGTGGATGGCTGCTGATGGGACTGCCGGGAGCTATTTATTTAACCGGTGTCGGCGGTGACGGCTGGATCGCCATCGGTCTGTTTATCGGAACGACGCTGAACTGGTTGTTCATTGCCACAAAGCTGCGCAGATATACGATCCGCGCCAACAATTCCGTGACGCTGCCGACTTATTTTGAGAACCGTTTTCATGATGATAAGAAGGTATTGATGACGGTCTCTTCTGTTACGATTGTGGTATTTTTCCTGGTGTATTGTGCTTCCGCACTTTCTGCCGGTGGTCAGCTGTTTGAGTCTGTGTTCGGCATTGATTATCATGTGGCACTGACCATTGGCGCACTGGTAGTACTGGTTTATACCTTCCTGGGCGGTTTCACCGCAGTATGCGTAACGGACTTTATCCAGGGTATGCTGATGCTGGTCGGTATTCTGGCAGTACCTTTGTTTGCCTATCATTTCCTGACCGGCAATGGAACCACACTGGCAGCAGGACTGGAAGCCAGCGGCGCTGACAGCACGAATTTCCTGAACCTGATGAAGAATGGTGACGGCAGCAATAATATCGTCAGCGTGATCTCCGGTCTCGGCTGGGGACTGGGATATTTCGGTATGCCTCATATTCTGGTGAGATTTATGGCAGTCCGGGATGAAAAGGAAATGACCAAGTCCAAGGCAACAGCCATCAGCTGGGTGGCATTATCCCTGGGATTTGCAGTGTTTATCGGTATTTTGGGCAGAGCTTATCTGCCGGAGCTGGTGAACGGCAATAATGAGAAGGTATTTATCGAGATGATCAAGAAGGTATTTACCGTAGAGATGCGGGCTCCGTTCATTGCAGGATTGTTCCTCTGCGGTATCCTGGCGGCGATCATGTCCACGGCGGATTCCCAGCTGTTGGTCAGCGCCTCCAGTGTGGCGGAAGATATCTTCAAGGGACTGCTCAAGAAGGATGCGGATGACAAGACGGTCATGAATGTCAGCCGTGTCACTGTACTGGTGGTAGCTGTGCTGGCTTACGTCATCGCATGGAACCCGAACAACACCGTAATGGGACTGGTATCCAATGCGTGGGCAGGCTTAGGTGCTGCTTTCGGACCTCTGGTAGTGATGTCCTTATATTGGAAGAGAACCAATTTCCCCGGAGCGGTAGCAGGGATTGTCACCGGAGCCCTGGCTGTTGTCATCTGGGATTACATCCCTCTCATGGGCGGACAGACCCTGGGCAAGGCTACCGGATTGTATTCCCTGGTAGTAGGCTTTGGGCTGGGACTCATCGCTATCATCGCAGTCAGCCTAGCGACTAAGGCTCCTTCGGAAGAAATGCTGCAGGAGTTTGAGGATGTGAAGGCGAACAGACTGTAATTTTTCAATTTTGCATGATTCTGAAGCTGCCCGGGCGCACTGCATTGCGCCGGGGCAGTTTTTTGCGTATACGATGAGCCAAGTACAGATTTGTGCTTGCACAAGAATCTGTATTTGGCGAATGTACATCATCGAGCTTCTAAGCGAGATGGTGTACAAGGTATACAAATCGAGTAGGAACAAACCTACTCGATTGGGGCGGAATTCATAATTTGTAGTTTCTACGCCCCGACGCTATCGGGATATCGGGGCGTAGAAAGAGATTTTGTCAGAATAAGCCTCGGGGATATTGGGCCAACGGGGCGTAGAAAGAGATTTTGCCGGAATAAGCCCCGGCTACGACGGGGCATCGGGGCGTAGGTAGAGATTATGCCAGAATAAGCCCCGTCTGCGACGGGGCATCGGGGCGTAAAAAGAGATTTTGCCAGAATACGCCCCGTCGATATCGAACCATCGGGGCGTAGGTAGAGATTATGCCAGAATAAGCCCCGACGCTATCGTAACATCGGGGCGTAGAAAGAAATTTTGCCAAAATAAGCCCCGTCGATATCGAACCATCGGGGCGTAGATGGAGATTTTGCTAGAATACGCCCCGGCTACGACGGGGCATCGGGGCTTAGAAAGAGATTCTGTCAGAATAAGCCCCACCGATATCGAACCATCGGGGCGTAGAAAGAGATTTTGCCGGAATAAGCCCCGTCGATATCGAGCCATCGGGGCTTAGAAAGAGATTCTGTCAAAATACGCCCTGTCGGCCTCTGAGTGCATCCAGGGAGACGGTTTCACTTGTCACAAAAATTATTTGGCTATATTATATTAAGAAGAAACTCACAAAAATACAGTGACGAACCTGTGCAAAACGGCAAAAAGAAATTGTTTCAAAAAAAATACAATTTTTTGAAAAAAAGTCTTGCAATGCCCATAAATTCAATGTATACTAATCCTTGCTGTGGCATGATAGCTGTGAAGCGTGAGGTTGCCGGTTCCCAGTAATGGAGATCGGGTTTTCCGTGGAGCGAATGTCAAGTTAGAAAACTGACGGCAAGTCACTGTACCAATTAACATCTGCCTTGAGCAGTAACAACGTGTAAGTTTATGACCGGAGAGAAGAAAGCGTTGCACAAAGGTCACAGACACACACGGGAAAGTGTACAGTCACCGCTTGTCCGTACAAAAAGTAAGTATTAACTTACAAAAGTGCGAAAAGGAGGCGACTTTTTTTATGGCAAATCAGGTAATGAGAATTACATTGAAAGCTTATGAACATCAGCTTGTTGATTCATCTGCCAAAAAAATCATCGAAACTGTTAAGAAGACCGGAGCTCAGGTGAGTGGTCCCGTACCTCTTCCTACTAAGAAGGAAGTTGTTACCATTCTGAGAGCAGTACACAAGTACAAGGACTCCAGAGAACAGTTCGAGCAGAGAACTCACAAGAGACTGATCGACATCATGGCTCCCACTCAGAAGACTGTTGATGCTCTTCAGAGACTGGAAATGCCTGCCGGTGTTTACATCGACATTAAAATGAAAAACAACTAATTTTTCATTTCGATGAAGAACAACTAATAAGTTTTTCAAAGTAAAGCCAAAACAACAAAAACCTCTACTTAGACGTAAGAACACAGTGCGATGAACAATCGTCAGGGAAATGCGCAAAGCGTATTTCTAAGGGTTTCGAAGAAACACTTTGAGTTTCGAAGAAGCGCTTTGGTCCGCTATGTAGAACACAGGAGGTAAAAATGAAGAAAGCAATTTTGACAACAAAAGTTGGAATGACCCAGATCTTCAATGAAGATGGCGTGCTCGTTCCCGTAACCGTGCTTCAGGCTGGTCCCTGCGTGGTTACTCAGGTAAAGACCGTGGAGAATGACGGCTACAGTGCTGTACAGGTAGGCTTCGTTGACAAGAAGGATAAGGTTGTTAACAAGGATGCCAGCGGCAAGAAGCAGATCGTACACAGACATGGTGTTAACAAAGCAGAGCAGGGCCACTTCAAGAAGGCTGGCACAAGCTCCAAGAGATATGTAAGAGAGTTCAAGTTTGAGAACGCTGAGGAGTACACCCTTGGTGCAGAGATCAAAGCTGACATCTTCGCTGCAGGCGATAAGGTAGATGCTTCTGCAATTTCCAAAGGTAAGGGCTTCCAGGGTGCAATCAAGAGATTTGGACAGCACAGAGGACCTATGGCTCATGGTTCCAAGTTCCATCGTCATCAGGGTTCCAATGGTGCATGTTCCTCCCCTAGCCGTGTATTCAAGGGTAAGGGAATGCCTGGACATATGGGTTGTGTAAAGGTAACTGTTCAGAATCTTGAGGTCGTAAGGGTAGATGCTGAGAAGAATCTGCTTCTGGTAAAGGGTGCAGTACCCGGACCTAAGAAAGCTTTAGTAACCATCAAAGAGACCGTAAAGGTTGAGGCATAGTTTAGGACGAAAGGAGGACCAATCAGATGGCAAACGTATCTGTTTACAATATGGAAGGCAAAGAAGTTGGTACAATCGAATTAAACGATGCAGTGTTTGGTGTTGAAGTGAACGAGCACCTGGTACACATGGCAGTTGTACAGCAGCTTGCAAATAATCGTCAGGGAACTCAGAAAGCAAAGACCCGTTCTGAGGTATCCGGTGGTGGAAGAAAGCCCTGGAGACAGAAGGGAACCGGTCATGCAAGACAGGGTTCAACCAGATCTCCCCAGTGGGCAGGCGGCGGCGTAGTATTCGCTCCCGTTCCCAGAGATTACTCTTTCAAGCTTAACAAGAAAGAGAAGAGAGCAGCTCTGAAGTCTGCACTGACCAGCAAGGTTCAGGGAAGCAGCCTGATCGTAGTCGATGAGCTGAAATTTGACGAGATCAAGACCAAGAACTTCACCAATGTTATGAATAACTTAAAGGTGGAAAAGGGACTGGTAGTGATCGCTGATAACGATATTAACGTAGTTATGTCTGCTAGAAACGTAGCTGATGTAGATACCACCCTGGTAAATACCATCAACGTTTACGACGTAATGAAGGCTAAGACAGTTGTCCTGACCAAGGATGCTGTTGCAAAGATTGAGGAGGTATACGCATAATGGCTGATATTAAATACTATGATGTAATCCTCAAACCCGTTATTACCGAGAAGAGCATGGCCGGCATGGGCGAGAAGAAGTACACCTTCCTCGTTCACACCGAAGCTAACAAGTCTCAGATCAAAGAGGCTGTTGAGAAGATGTTCGAAGGTACCAAGGTTAAGAGTGTTAACACCATCAATATGGATGGCAAGAACAAGAGACGCGGAATGGTTACCGGCAAGACTGCCAAGACCAAGAAGGCAATTGTTCAGTTAACTGCAGATAGCAAAGAGATAGAGATCTTCGCAGGTCTGTAAGAATAAAGCTACTGCTTAAGATTCAAGTATGCGGCACTTAAGTGCTCGCGCAAAAAATCATCGTAAAGGAGATACAGTAATGGGAATTAAGACATACAACCCCTATACACCTTCCAGAAGAAACATGACTGGTTCTGACTTCTCTGAGATCACCAAGACCTCTCCCGAGAAGAGCCTGTGTGTTTCCCTGAAGAAGAACTCCGGCCGTAACAATCAGGGTAAGATCACTGTAAGACATCGCGGCGGCGGTTCCAGAAGAAAATACAGAGTAATTGATTTCAAGAGATACAAGGACGGCATCCCTGCAACCGTAATCGGTATCGAGTACGATCCTAACAGAACAGCAAACATCGCTCTGATCTGCTACGAAGACGGTACCAAGTCCTATATCCTCGCTCCCGAAGGTCTGACCGACGGAATGAAGGTTATGAACGGTGCAGAGGCCGAGGTCAGAGTAGGTAACTGCTTACCTCTGTCCGAGATCCCTGTAGGTACTCAGGTACACAACATTGAGTTATATCCCGGTAAGGGCGGCCAGCTGGTTCGTTCCGCCGGTAACAGCGCACAGCTGATGGCAAAGGAAGGTAAGTATGCTACTCTTCGTCTTCCCTCCGGTGAGATGAGAATGGTTCCCCTGGTTTGCCGTGCAACTGTTGGTGTTGTAGGTAACGTTGATCATAGCCTGGTTAAGATCGGTAAAGCCGGACGTAAGCGTCACATGGGCATCCGTCCCACCGTACGTGGTTCCGTCATGAACCCCAACGACCATCCTCATGGTGGTGGTGAAGGTAAGACCGGTATCGGTCGTCCCGGTCCCAGCACACCTTGGGGTAAACCTGCTCTTGGTCTGAAGACACGTAAATCTAAGAAGGCTTCCAACAAGCTGATCGTAAGAAGACGTGACGGCAGAGCAATCAAATAGTTAAGGAGGAAAGATCATGGCTAGATCACTGAAAAAAGGACCTTTCGCAGACGCAAGCCTGTTAAAGAAAGTCGACGCTTTAAATGCATCAGGACAGAAGCAGGTTATTAAGACCTGGTCCCGTCGTTCTACAATTTTCCCTTCCTTCGTAGGACATACGATTGCTGTTCATGATGGTAGAAAGCATGTTCCCGTATACGTTACTGAGGATATGGTTGGCCACAAGCTCGGTGAGTTCGTTGCAACCAGAACCTTCAGAGGCCACGGCAAGGACGAGAAGAAATCCAAGGTTAGATAATAATGTTATTGACCTGGAGCTAAAAATATGCTATCTTATATAGATGGCTGGGAGAGTTATACGCTCTCCCGAGGGTCTTCCCTCGAAATTATATATTAAGAGGAAAGAAGACGGGATATTTTTGTGCGCAGCACTTAGGATACACACGGGTGCGTTGCGCGGTTTCAGTTTGAAAGGAGGACCAAATCTATGGCTAAAGGACATAGATCCCAAATTAAGAGAGAAAGAAACGCTCAGAAAGATACAAGACCTTCAGCTAAGCTGTCTTACGCAAGAGTATCTGTTCAGAAGGCTTGTTTCGTATTAGATGCCATCAGAGGCAAAGATGTACAGACTGCACTTGGTATTCTGGAGTACAATCCCAGATATGCTTCCAGCCTGATCAAGAAGCTGCTTGAGTCAGCAATCGCTAATGCTGAGAACAACAACGGTATGAATACCGAGAACCTTTATATTGCAGAGTGCTTTGCGAACAAAGGACCTACCATGAAGAGAGTAAAGCCCAGAGCACAGGGCAGAGCTTATAGAATCGAAAAGAGAATGAGCCACATTACCATCGTTCTTGATGAGAAGAAGTAGGGAAAGGAGCTATTAAAAGTTTATGGGACAGAAAGTTAATCCTCACGGCCTGAGAGTCGGTGTTATTAAAGATTGGGATTCCAAGTGGTACGCTGATGCAGAGTTTTCCGATTATCTGGTAGAAGACTACAACATCAGAAAGTTCCTGAAGAAGAAATTATACAGTGCAGGTGTTTCCAAGATCGAGATCGAAAGAGCATCTGACAGAGTAAAGGTTATCATCTATACTGCTAAGCCCGGTGTTGTGATCGGTAAGGGCGGTGCTGAGATCGAAGTAACCAAGAAAGAACTCTCCAAGTTAACCGACAAGAAGGTTATGGTTGACATCAAGGAGATCAAGAGACCTGACAGAGATGCACAGCTGGTAGCTGAGAACATCGCTCAGCAGCTGGAGAACCGTGTATCCTTCAGACGTGCAATGAAGTCCTGCATGGGCAGAACCATGAAGTCTGGTGCTATGGGTATCAAGACCTGCTGTTCTGGTCGTCTGGGCGGTGCTGATATCGCTCGTGCTGAGTTCTACAGCGAGGGAACCATTCCTCTGCAGACCCTGAGAGCAGATATCGACTATGGTTTTGCTGAAGCAAACACCACCTATGGTAAAGTTGGAGTTAAAGTTTGGATTTATAAAGGCGAGATACTTCCTACAAAAGGAAATCAGATGGAAGGGAGCGATAAATAATGTTAATGCCGAAGAGAGTAAAACGTCGTAAACAGTTCCGTGGATCCATGGCCGGAAAAGCTTCCAGAGGTAACACCCTGGCATATGGCGAATTTGGTCTGGTTGCTACAGAACCCTGCTGGATCAAGTCTAATCAGATTGAGGCAGCCCGTATTGCGCTTACCCGTTATACCAAGCGTACCGGTAAAGTATGGATCAAGATTTTCCCCGATAAGCCCGTAACTGTAAAGCCTCTCGGTACTCGTATGGGTTCCGGTAAAGGCGCTGTAGATTGCTGGGTAGCAGTTGTTAAGCCCGGACGTGTAATGTTCGAGATCGCTGGTGTTCCCGAAGAGGACGCCCGTGAAGCATTACGTCTTGCTATGCACAAGCTCCCTTGTAAGTGTAAGATCATTGCTAAGGCAGATGTGGAAGGCGGTGTGACAGAATGAAATCAAATAAATTTGTAGAAGAATTGAAGACAAAGTCCGATGCAGAACTGGCACAGGAGCTGGTAGCTGCTAAAAAAGAACTTTTCAATTTGAGATTCCAGAACGCAACCAATCAGTTAGATAATACTGCAAGAATCAAAGAAGTCAGAAGAAATATTGCACGTATTCAGACTGTTATCACCGAGAAGGCTAGAGCGTAACGCGTGGGTGCGTAGAAAGGAGATCAAACCGTGGAAAGAAATTTGAGAAAAACACGTACTGGTAAGGTTATCAGTAATAAGATGGATAAAACTATTGTAGTTGCAATCGAAGAGCATGTTAAGCATCCCCTTTACAAAAAGATCGTAAAGGACACCTACAAGCTGAAGGCTCATGACGAGAATAACGAGTGCAACATTGGCGATATCGTTAAGGTTATGGAGACAAGACCCCTGTCCAAGGACAAGAGATGGAGACTTGTTGAGATCGTAGAAAAAGCCAAATAAATTAGCATACGAATATTAAGTTTGTAAAAAACCGCGGAAGCGGTGAAGGAGGAATAACATGGTTCAGCAGGAAAGTAGACTGAAAGTTGCTGATAACACCGGCGCAAAAGAGTTACTTTGCATTCGTGTTATGGGCGGTTCTACCAGAAGATATGCACAGATCGGCGACGTGATTGTTGCTTCCGTTAAAGATGCAACACCAGGTGGCGTTGTAAAAAAAGGTGATGTAGTAAAGGCAGTTGTAGTTCGTTCCGTAAAGGGCGCTCGTCGTAAAGACGGTTCTTACATCAAGTTTGATGAGAACGCTGCAGTTATCATCAAGGATGACAAGACTCCCAGAGGAACCCGTATCTTTGGGCCGGTTGCAAGAGAGCTTCGTGAGAAACAGTTCATGAAAATTGTTTCCCTTGCTCCCGAAGTATTATAAGGAGGTTGCCACATGTCTACAATGAAAATTAAGAAGGGCGACACCGTTAAGGTTATCGCTGGTAAAGACTTAGGTACAGAGGGCAAGGTTCTCTCTGTAGACGTAAAGAATCATAAAGTCCTGGTTGAGGGCGTTAACAAGATCACAAAGCATGCAAAGCCTTCTCAGGCAAACCCCAATGGCGGTATTGTTGAGAAAGAAGCTCCTATTGATATTTCAAACGTTATGCTTGTTGTAAAAGGCAAGACCACAAGAGTTGGCTTCAAGGTTGAAGACGGCAAGAAAGTACGTTTCGCAAAGTCAACAGGCGAAGTGATTGACTAATCAATAGGAAGGAGGAAATATAAGTGAGCAGACTGAAAGATTTATATAACAATGAGATCGTTGATGCTATGACCAAGAAGTTCGGTTACGCTAATGTAATGGAAGTTCCCAAGCTCGACAAGATCGTTATCAACATGGGTGTTGGTGAAGCAAAAGAAAACGCTAAGATCCTTGAGAATGCAGTTGCTGATATGGAAGCTATCACTGGACAGAAGGCAGTTCTGACCAAGGCTAAGAATTCCGTAGCAAACTTCAAAATCCGTGAAGGTATGCCTATCGGATGTAAGACCACTCTGCGTGGTGAGAAGATGTATGAGTTCCTGGATCGTCTGGTTAACCTCGCTCTTCCTCGTGTCCGTGACTTCAGAGGCGTTAACCCTAACGCATTCGACGGCAGAGGTAACTATGCACTCGGTATCAAAGAGCAGTTCATCTTCCCTGAGATCGAGTACGATAAGATCGACAAGACCAGAGGTATGGATATCATTTTCGTAACAACTGCTAAGACCGACGAAGAGGCACGTGAGCTGCTGAGACTGTTCAACATGCCTTTCGCAAAGTAATCAAGGAGGTAAATTCTGATGGCAAAGACATCAATGAAGATTAAACAGCAGCGCAAACCTAAGTTCTCTACTCAGGCTTATACCCGTTGCAAGATTTGTGGTCGTCCCCACTCTGTACTGAAAAAATACGGAATTTGCCGTGTTTGCTTCCGTGAACTGGCATACAAGGGCGAGATCCCCGGAGTTAAGAAGGCATCTTGGTAAAGACGAAAAGAAATTCTAAGGCGTCGAAAGACGCCGCCTAAGAATTTCTATGTTTCGTCTCTAAGAGAATTTTGCATGGCAAAATTCTCCGGGATGAAAAGTAATTCCTTCGGAATTCTCCGAGAGGCTAACAAAATCTAAGTTTCGCTCCTAAGAGAATTTTCCGCAAGCGAAAAATTCTCCGGGACGAAAAGAAATTCCTTATGGAATTCTCCGAAGCGAAAAGTTTTAAATTAGTTTATAAGAGTAATCTTATAATATAGATGGTATATACAAAGTGTATGTACTGAGCATGATTCAAGTCAAATAATAAGGAGGAAACTAAATCATGACAATGAGCGATCCTATCGCAGATATGCTTACAAGAATCCGTAATGCAAATACTGCAAAACACGACACCGTAGACGTACCTTCTTCCAAGATGAAGCTGGCTATCGCACAGATTCTGCTGGACGAGGGATATATTAAGAAGTACGACATCGTTGAAGACGGTGGTTTCAAGACCATCCATATCACTCTGAAGTACGGCGCAGACAAGAACGAGAAGATCATCTCCGGTATCAAGAGAATTTCCAAGCCCGGTTTACGTGTATACGCTGGTAAGGAAGATCTGCCTAAGGTTCTTGGCGGTCTGGGTATTGCTATCATCTCTACCAACCAGGGTGTTATCACCGACAAGAAGGCTCGTGAGCTTCAGGTTGGCGGCGAAGTATTAGCATTCGTTTGGTAAAGACGAAAAATAATTCTAAAGCGTCGAAAGACGCCGCTTAAGAATTATTAAGTTTCGTCTCTAAGAGAATTTTCCGCAAGCGTAAAATTCTCCGTGGCGAAAGATGTAACTATTGTTTTTCTATAGAATTATAGGAGGTACGGGCATGTCCAGAATAGGTAGAATGCCAATCGCAATTCCTGCAGGTGTAACTGTAGAGGTTGCAGAAAATAATAAAGTGACTGTGAAAGGTCCCAAGGGTACTCTGGTAAGAGTATTACCCTCTGAGATGGATATTAAAGTAGAGGGAGCAGAAGTTCTCGTAAGCAGACCCAACGATCTGAAGAAGATGAAGTCTCTTCACGGTCTGACCAGAACTCTGATCCACAACATGGTAGTAGGTGTTACCGATGGCTTCGAGAAGAAGCTGGAGGTAAATGGTGTTGGTTACAGAGCTGCTAAGTCCGGCAAGAAGCTGACCCTGAACCTTGGTTACTCTCATCCCGTAGAGATGATCGATCCTGAAGGCATCGAGACTGTAGTCGATGGTCAGAACCTGATCACCGTTAAGGGTATCGACAAAGAAAAAGTTGGCCAGTTTGCAGCTGAGATCCGCGACAAGAGAAGACCTGAGCCTTATAAGGGCAAGGGTATCAAGTATGCCGATGAGACCATCAGACGTAAAGTTGGTAAGACTGGTAAGAAATAATAGATAAGGAGAGTATGAAGATGGTTAGTAAAGAGTCCAGACAGTTAGTACGTGCTAAAAAGCACATGAAAATCCGTAACCGCTTCAGCGGCACTGCTGAAAGACCTCGTCTTGCAGTGTTCAGAAGCAATAATCATATGTATGCTCAAATTATCGACGATACAGTTGGTAACACTTTAGTATCTGCTTCCACTCTTGAGAAAGAGATCAAGGCAGAGCTGGAGAAGACCAATAACGTTGATGCAGCAGCATATCTTGGAACTGTGATCGCAAAGAGAGCAATCGAAAAAGGTATCAAGGAAGTTGTTTTCGACCGTGGCGGTTTCATTTATCAGGGTAAAGTAGCAGCTTTAGCCGATGCAGCCAGAGAAGCTGGCCTGGAATTCTAGGAAAGGAAAGAGGAATACACCATGAAACACACAATCATAGATGCAAGCCAGTTAGAGTTAAATGATAAAGTTGTTACCATCAAGCGTGTAACCAAGACCGTTAAGGGTGGTCGTAACATGAGATTCACCGCTCTGGTAGTTGTTGGTGACGGCAACGGCCATGTAGGCGCTGGTCTGGGAAAGGCTGTAGAAATTCCCGAAGCTATCCGTAAGGGTAAGGAAGACGCTGTAAAGCACATCGTTGAGATCAACCTGGATGAGAACAATTCCATCACCCATGATTTCATCGGTAAGTATGGTTCTGCTAACGTTTTACTGAAGAAGGCTCCCGAAGGTACCGGTATCATCGCTGGTGGTCCCGCCCGTGTCGTTTGTGAGCTTGCAGGTATCAAGAATATCCGTACCAAGTCTCTTGGCTCCAACAATAAGCAGAACGTTGTTCTTGCAACCATCTCCGGTTTAAGCCAGATCAAGGCTCCCGAAGAAGTAGCAAAGAATCGTGGAAAATCTGTTGAGGAAGTTCTGGCGTAAGCCGGATCTTCCCGTTAAGTTGACAGGGCCAACAGAAAGGAGTAGAGTATGGCAGACAAGAAGTTAAAGATCACTCTGGTAAAGTCCACCATCGGCGCTGTGCCGAAGAATAAAGCAATCGTGGAGTCTATGGGACTGCGTAAGATCGGCAAGTCCGTAGTACTGCCTGATAATGATGCAACAAGAGGACAGATCCGTCAGGTGAATCATTTGATCAAGGTAGAAGAAGCATAATCAGATAAGGAGGTGTTAGGAATGGAATTATCCAATTTAAGACCTGCAGAAGGTTCCAAACACAGTGATAATTTTAGAAGAGGCCGTGGACACGGTTCAGGAAATGGCAAGACCGCAGGTAAGGGTCATAAGGGACAGAAGGCTCGTTCCGGAGCTCCCAGACCTGGTTTCGAAGGTGGTCAGATGCCTTTATACAGACGTATTCCTAAGAGAGGTTTCACTAATAGAAACACTAAGGAAATCGTTGCTATCAATGTAAGTGCTCTGGAGTGCTTTGACAACGGTGCTGTTGTTGATGTAAACGCATTGGTTGAAGCAGGAATCATTAAGAACCCCAGAGATGGAGTTAAGATCCTTGGAAACGGAGAACTTACCAAAAAGCTTGATGTAAAGGTAGATGCATTCAGTGCATCCGCAAAAGAAAAAATCGAGGCTCTTGGTGGAACTGCTGAGGTGATGTAATGCTTACAACACTGAAAAACGCATTTAAAATCAAAGAAATCAGACAAAAGATTCTTTTTACACTGGGAATGTTAGTTGTGATCCGTATCGGATCACAGCTTCCCGTACCCGGGGTGGACACGAAGTTCTTTTCTCAATGGTTTGCCCAACAGACAGGCGGTGCGTTCAGTTTCTTTGATGCCATTACAGGCGGTTCTTTCCTGAACATGTCTATTCTGGCATTGAATATCAACCCTTATATTACATCTTCCATTATCATGCAGCTGCTTACAATTGCTATTCCTAAGCTGGAAGAAATGCAGCGTGACGGTGAAGACGGCCGTAAGAAAATGGTCGCTATCACCAGATACGTTACCGTAGCACTCGCACTGATCCAGTCCACAGCAATGGCAATCGGTTTTGGCAGACAGGGCTACTTGATCGAGTTCAACGCTCTGAATGTAATTACCACGATCACAGCACTTACCGCTGGTAGTGCTTTCCTGATGTGGGTGGGTGAACGAATCACAGAAAAAGGTATCGGAAATGGTATTTCCATCGTACTGGTGATCAACATCATTTCCCGACTGCCTGAAGACTTGAGCAACCTTTTTGAGCAGTTTGTGTTCGGAAAAGCTCCGGCAACCGCAATTCTTGCAGTCGTTATCATCTTTGCAATCATTGTTGCCATGGTGGTAATGGTTATCATCTTAAACGATGGTGTGCGCAAGATTCCGGTACAGTATGCCAAGAAAATGCAGGGCAGAAAGATGGTCGGTGGACAGACTTCCAACATTCCGTTGAAAGTAAATACTTCCGGTGTTATTCCCATCATTTTTGCACAGTCCATTATGCAGTTCCCCATTATTATCTGTTCCTTTATCGGATATAACGGAACCGGCGTATGGGCAGAGATCCTCAAGGGTCTGAATTCCGGTTACTGGTGCAAACCCAGCCAGCCGATTTATTCCCTGGGACTTTTGCTTTACATTGTATTGATTGTATTTTTTGCATACTTCTATACATCCATTACATTTAATCCTTTGATGATTGCCGATAATATGAAGAAGCAGGGTGGTTTCATCCCCGGAATCAGACCTGGTAAGCCTACCAGTGATTATCTGAACAAGATTCTGAATTATATCGTCTTCATTGGTGCGGTCGGCCTGATCATTGTATCTGTGATCCCGTATTTCTTTAACGGTGTGTTCGGTGCAAGCGTATCCTTCGGTGGTACCAGCCTGATCATTATCGTAAGTGTAGTACTGGAGACCATGAAGCAGGTAGAATCTCAGATGCTTGTTCGTAACTACAAGGGATTCCTGGAAGATTAAAGAATGATAAATATCCGGATGATTTTTCATCCGGATATTTTTATAAGGAAAACAAATGAAAAGAATATTTTCTTATTTAATGGTTGTTATATGCAGTGGAGTAGCCGCATTATTAATTTTATCGTTAGCATTCTTGCTGCCCACTAGTCAGGAGCATTATGAACAATCAAAGACTATCATAGAAAACGAAGGATGGTATCCCCGGGTGCCAATCCAGAGCTCGGGAGAATATTTCGGACAAAATTATGCCGGCATTTTGGATAACAGCTCAGATATGATAATGATTTCTACAGCAATGTATGAAAATAACGAGCATCCTGTACAGGCTGCGCTGGAAATGAATTCAGAATATACAGGGGCATATACATATTACTGGCATGGTTACGTCTTTTTACTAAGAGTACTGCTTTTATTGTTTAACTATGAAGAGATACGTGTATTAAATGCAGTTGTCCAGGGATTGCTCATGCTGTATGTACTGAATCTCATAAGGGACAGACTTGGCAAAAAATATATGCTTGTTTTTACTTTGTCATATTTCTTATTAATGCCATTGGCTCTTGTAGTATCCCTACAATATTCCTGGGTGTTTTATATTACATATGGCCTTATAGCGGCCCTGCTGAAAAAGGAACAGTTCATAAAAAATAAAAATGGGATCTGTTATGTCTTTTTAGTGGGTGGTATCCTGACAAGTTTGTTTGATTTGTTGACGTATCCTTTGCTGACATGGGGTCTGCCTGTTTTATGTTGGATCTGTTTGTCGGAAACGGACGAGGAAAAAAAGAATTCCTTTTTTGATGTGATTCGAACGGGAATCGCATGGATCGCTGGCTATGCAGGAATGTGGCTTATGAAATGGACGCTGGCGAGCCTGATTTTGCACACTAATATTTTCGAAACGGCATGGGATGAGGTGTTGTTCCGATCGGGTGTACAGGATCAGAATATGTGGACTTATAGATTGGGTGCGATCCTGATAAACTGGAAACATTATGAAGATAAAATTTTTATGGGGACGCTGGTTATCCTTACAGTGATTGTCACTTACAGGGCTATCCGCAGAAAATTGCAGTGGGATCCGAGATGCAAGGCTGTTTTACTGGTTGCCTGTGCACCGTTTGTCTGGTACATTGTTTTGTGTAATCATACCAATATACATAATATGTTTACTTATCGTATTTTTGATATTGGTGTGACAGCATTGCTGCTTTATATGGTGATGCGTATTTCTGAGGAGAAGGAACAGTCTCTCAGAGTCCAGCTGAAAAAAGGAGCCATATGCCTGATCTTCCTGATCGTGGGCTTGCTTATGCCGCTGAATTCCACTGGAGAATCCTTAAAAATGATAAGTGGAGAGATGGAAGAGACGATTCTTGCACCACAGGAAAGCATGCAGGGAACTTTTACTCCGGAGGGAGGAAAAATATTAAGAATAAATTTGCTTGATATCACAACCGATTCTGAGAATGCAGTCCTGGAAATGGAACTTTATAATGAAGCCGGAGAAATAGTAAAAACAAAGAAAATTGCCATGGATGCGGCCAAGGATAATTATAGTATTGACTGTGACTGGCGTCTTGAACAAAAGCCGTATATATTGAAATTAACTTATTTGGCCGGGGACGGGGAGTGTCGAATCAAGACGGTGTCAGAGGGAGGACTGCCTCTAAGCGGAATATATTATGAAACAAAAAGAATAGAAAAGGGAAGAGACTTTCTGTTTTTGTGGTTATCTGGATATTTTGTGGCAGTTTTTCTGTCGGGTATACTAAAAACGGGGACTTTTGTATTGCAAAAAAGCCGCATAAAAGTTAAAATATAAATGTTGGGCTGTATTTGTAGTTTATCTATAGGAAAAGCAGCGCCTGTAACTACAGGCAGATAGGAGCAGATAATGAAGATAATCATGTTAGGTGCACCCGGTGCGGGCAAAGGTACTCAGGCAAAGATGATCGCTGAAAAGTACGGAATCCCTCATGTATCCACAGGAGATATTTTCCGTGCGAATATCAAGAACGGAACCGAGCTTGGTATGGAAGCAAAGAAATACATGGATCAGGGACAGCTGGTTCCCGATGAGCTGACTGTTAAGATCCTCTTAGACAGAGTAGCACAGGACGATTGCAAGAACGGTTATGTACTGGATGGATTCCCCAGAACCATTCCTCAGGCAGAGGTACTGGACAAGGCACTGACCGAACTGGGAGACGCCATTGATTTTGCAATCGATGTAAATGTTCCCGACGAGAATATCGTTAAGAGAATGTCCGGCAGACGTGCATGTCTGTCCTGCGGTGCAACTTATCATGTTGAGCACATTCCTCCCAAGAAGGAAGGTATCTGTGACAAGTGTGGACAGGAACTGGTACTGCGTGATGATGATAAGCCTGAGACCGTATTGAATCGTCTGAAGGTATATCATGACCAGACCCAGCCTCTGATCGATTTCTATACCAAGAAAAATGTATTAAAGACCGTAGACGGCACCAAGGATATGAAAGAGGTATTTGCAGATATCGTAGCAATCCTTGGCTAAGAAAAGTCCGGATCTCTGACAAACAGCAGAAAAATCCGGAACGGAAAGGTGAATAAAATGGCAGTAACTATCAAATCACAGCGTGAGATCGAGCTGATGAGAGAATCGTGTAAAATTTTGGCGGATGTATTCAGCCAGATGGAGAAGGCAGTGCACCCCGGTGTATCCACTCTGGATATCAACAATCTGGGTGAAAAACTGATCCGTGCTCACGGCTGCATTCCCAACTTCCTGAATTATAACGGATATCCGGCATCCATCTGTGTATCCGTGAATGATGAGGTCGTACATGGTATCCCTCACAAAGATCATATTCTTCACGAAGGTGATATTGTAAGTCTGGATGCAGGACTGATCTACAAAGGATATCATTCCGATATGGCACGTACTTTCCCGGTAGGGCAGGTAAGTGAAGAGGCAAAGCTCCTCATGGAGAGAACCAGGGAAAGCTTTTTCGCCGGCATAAAAATGGCAACGGCAGGCAACCATCTGTATGACATTTCCAATGCCATCGATGCTTATATTAAGCCCTTTGGCTATGGAATCGTAAGAGATCTGGTAGGTCACGGCATCGGCACCAGTTTACATGAGGATCCCCAGATCCCCAATTTTGCACAGCGCAGACGTGGGATAAAGCTGCAGGCAGGTATGACCCTGGCTATTGAGCCCATGATCAACATGGGCAGACCGGATGTCGCATGGCTGGATGATGATTGGACTGTAGTTACGGAGGATGGATCCTGGTCTGCACATTATGAGAATACCATTCTGGTTACAGATGGTGAGCCGGAGATCCTGACATTGTATTAAGCTGATGCTCCGGAAGCAGACAGGAAAGGTAAGACTTACGGTATGATAGGAGAACTTGCGACCTCAAAGGCCGGACATGACAAAGGCAGATTGTATCTGATCGTAAAAGAAGACGATGAAAATGTATATCTGTGTGATGGAAGGCTGCGTAGTGTAAACAATCTCAAAAAGAAAAAGAAAAAGCATATCCAGATCATCCATTTTTCTGCACCGGGAAATCTGCTGCAGGGCATAGAAACTATGGCACCGGAGTGGGAAGATGTGATCAATGAACAGATCCGGAAACTTCTGGGAGACTATCTGAACAGATGATAGAAGGATACTGTAAGTAATAAAGATTGAATTATGAACTAAAAAGTAGAAAGCTATGGAGGAATTTTATGTCTAAAAGTGATGTAATCGAAATCGAAGGAACTGTTGTGGAGAAGCTTCCCAATACCATGTTCCGTGTGGAACTGGAGAACGGACACAGAGTACTGGCTACCATCAGTGGTAAGCTTCGTCAGAACTTCATCCGTATCCTTCCCGGAGATAAGGTAACACTGGAACTGTCTCCTTACGATCTGAGCAAGGGACGTATTATCTGGAGAGATAAGTAAGACGATCTGGAGAGAAAACAGATATGGCTAAAAAAATACGTAACTTTGCTGCCATTCTGGCGGTCAGCGCGGTGGTGGGAACCCTGCTTTTAGTACTGGTATTCCTGCTTCCTGTAGGTCCTATGCGCCGGAATGTGGAGAAAAGTGTTGAGAATATGCTCAAAACCGGGGATGAGATCCCGGCGGATGCTTTTTCCCAGTATCTGTGGAAAAACAGAGAGACTTACACCGATGCTATTATGGTGCAGAATGCCATAGAAAGATTGCCGGATAAAAATGCTTATGAGCATGCCATGTGGATGTATCATTATGATCTGGAAGAGGATGTGTGGACTCCGGAGGATTCTCTGAAGGCCTTTTGTGAATCCCATGAGAATGTTAACAACATGTATCTTCATATTTATGCGAGATACTGGCATGGTTATCTGCTGTATTTGAAACCTTTGCTGTTACTGTTTTCCTGGCAGCATGTGGTATGGCTGGAACTGGCGGTGCAGATCGTGCTTATGATCTGGGTATTGGTTACTGCGATCCGCAGGAAAAATGTGGGCGTTGCAGTGGTGATGCTGGGCAGTTTCCTGTTTATGAAACCGGTGTTGGTGCTGGTATCCCTGACCATGTCAGTGTGCTGGATCCTGACGCTTCTGGCAGTGGAATATATGCTGTTGCACCATGACAGCCTGCATGATAAAGAGCATTATCCGGAATTTTTTCTGATCGTGGGAATCCTGACCTCCTATTTCGATTTTCTGACGTATCCCATCGTTACGTTGGGAATTCCTCTGTGTTGTTACTTCTTATTAGAAAGTGATAAGCTGTGGAACAATGTGAAAAAACTGATCGGCTTCGGAATCAGCTGGGCCATCGGTTATGCCGGAATGTGGGCGGCAAAATGGGTGATCGCAGATCTGACATTGCACACCGGTACTATTAAGGATGCCATCTGGTCCATTATCGGCCGTACAGAGGCCATCGGCGGCAGACCCCGTATGAACGGAGGCTTCTATGTCATCGGACTAAATCTGCAGGAGTATCCCGCCTATATGGGCATTGCAGTGGCGCTTCTCGCAGCAGCGGCAGTGGTACTTCTGATTATGGCAGTCGTTACAGGAAAATGGAAACAGGAGTATATGCAGTTGATCCCCATGGTGATCGTGGCGGCAATTCCCTTTGCCTGGATCATTGCGGTACAGCATCATTCGGCACTACATGCCAGATTTACTTTCCGAATTCTGAGTGTAGCGGCGGCTGCGGTCATCACTTTTATTGTTTTGATCGTAAAAGGCATAAAAAAGCCTCAAAAAAATTGAAAAACATCGAAAAAAGCGCAAAAATACGCTTGCAAAGGAAAGACCGTCATGCTATAATGTAAGACGGTCTTTTTTGAAAGGAGGGTTTAACATGAAAGTTAGATCATCAGTAAAACCGATTTGCGAAAAGTGCAAAATCATCAAGAGAAAAGGACGCATCAGAGTAATCTGTGAGAATCCGAAGCACAAACAGAGACAGGGATAATCACCGCTTGATCGTCATTTGATCAGGTATGTGAGTTCTTGTCCGGTTATTATGTGCGGCTGAATTGATTATTAGTAAAATATCAATTTTCATAATAGATTTGGATAGAGCTTACGGGAGATTACTTGTTGATACCATGACGAAAAGAGTTAGACGCATTCGTCGTGGAAAGATCGGATCGTGTCCGATTGGGTGAGAGCCCCAATCAATTAGTAACTATTGGGCGTACAATCAACAGACCAAAACGTACGCACACGCAACGAAAGTTGTGAGCGCAGAAATGTTGCGCAAAGCGTAAGAGATTACGCAGGAAAATGGAGGAAACGTAAATGGCTCGTATCGCAGGTGTAGACTTACCTAGAGAAAAACGAATTGAGATCGGTTTGACCTATATCTATGGAATAGGCAGACCTACTGCTGACAAGCTGTTGGCAGAAGCAGGTGTAAATCCTGATACCAGAGTGAGAGATATTACCGATGATGAGGTAAAGAAGATCAGTGAAGCTATCGAAAAGCTCGGCGTTATGGTAGAAGGTGATCTGAGAAGAGAAATCGCTCTGAATATCAAGAGACTTCAGGAAATCGGCTGCTATCGTGGTATTCGTCATCGTAAAGGACTTCCTGTTCGTGGTCAGAAGACTAAGACCAATGCAAGAACTCGTAAGGGACCTAAGCGCACGGTGGCAAACAAGAAGAAGTAATTAAGATCGTAATGTAACTGTGAGAGGGAAGCAAATGTAAGCATCCCCAGGAAATGAGAAAGTAGGTTAGTTTAAAATGGCTAAAAAAGTTGCAAAGAAAGTAACAAAAAAGCGTGTAAGAAAAAACGTTGAACGCGGACAGGCACATATTCAGTCTTCTTTTAACAACACAATCGTAACGTTAACAGATGCTGAAGGTAATGCTCTTAGCTGGGCAAGTGCCGGTGGTCTTGGTTTTAGAGGTTCAAAGAAATCTACTCCATATGCTGCACAGATGGCTGCTGAAACAGCAACAAAGGCTGCTCTTGTTCACGGATTAAAGTCCGTTGACGTATTTGTAAAGGGTCCTGGTTCAGGACGTGAAGCAGCAATCAGAGCTCTGTCTGCAAGTGGACTGGATGTCTTAAGCATTTGTGATGTAACTCCTGTACCTCACAATGGATGCCGTCCTCCTAAGCGTCGTCGCGTTTAGTGAGAATTCGTCAGAAGACGAAACAGTTAATCTTAATGAAGTAACATTAGAACAAGTTGGATGAAAGTGCCGCATTGCGGCACTGTAAACAACCCTCGGAATTTAGTTCCGAAGTATAAAGAAGGGAAAATAAAAAAATGGCAGTAAATCGCGTACCTGTACTGAAAAGATGTAGAGCCCTTGGCCTTGAGCCTTCTTACCTGGGCTATGACAAGAAGTCTAACAGAACCTCTGCAAGAGCAGGCAAAAAGGTATCTGAGTACGGACTTCAGTTAAGAGAAAAGCAGAAAGCTAAGTTCATCTATGGCGTTCTGGAGAAGCCTTTCCGTAACTACTATGAGAAGGCTGATAGAATGAAGGGCATGACCGGTGAAAACCTGATGACCCTGTTAGAGAGCAGACTGGACAACGTAGTGTTCAGAATGGGCTTTGCAAGAACCAGAAGAGAAGCAAGACAGATCGTTGACCACAAGCATGTACTTGTAAACGGTAAGTGTGTAAACATTCCTTCTTACCTGATCAAGGCCGGCGATGTTATCGAGATCAAAGAGAGCGCTAAGTCCATGCAGAGATACAAGGATATCCTTGAGGTAACTGCTGGAAGATTGGTACCTGAATGGATTGATGCTGATGTTGAGAACTTTAAGGGAACCATCAAGAATCTGCCTACCAGAGAGATGATCGATGTTCCTGTTGACGAGATGCTTATCGTCGAGTTGTACTCCAAGTAAGTTTTATGTAACCCCAATGAACATTTCCTGTGGAATTTTTTTCCATGGGATATTGTTCGTAAGAACATGTCAACATATAAAGTTCACAAAGGAGGGTATTGGCAGTGTTTGATTTTGAAAGACCTAATATTGAGGTCAGCGAGATTTCAGAAGACAAAAAGTATGGTAAATTCGTAGTAAAACCCCTGGAAAGAGGCTATGGTATTACTCTGGGCAACTCCCTGAGAAGAATCATGCTGTCTTCCCTGCCCGGTGCTGCAGTGAGCCAGATCAAAATTGAAGGTGTTCTTCATGAGTTCAGTTCTATTCCCGGCGTAAAGGAAGACGTATCTGAGATCATCATGAACATCAAGAGCCTTGCGATCAAGAACAACAGCGAGACCAACGAGGCTAAGACTGCATATATCGAGTTTGAAGGCGAAGGTGTTGTAAGAGCTTCTGATATCCAGTGTGATCAGGATATTGAGATTCTGAACCCCGACCTTGTAATCGCTACGCTCAGCGGTAAAGACACTAAGCTTTACATGGAGCTGACCATTACAAGAGGCCGCGGCTACGTAAGTGCCGACAAGAACAAACACGAAGATTTACCAATCGGCGTAATTGCCATTGATTCTATCTATACACCTGTAGAGAGAGTTAACGTTACGGTAGAAAATACCCGTGTAGGTCAGAGTACTGATTACGACAAGCTTACATTGGATGTATACACCAACGGAACCCTGGCTCCTGATGAGGCAGTCAGCCTGGCAGCCAAGGTGCTCAGCGAGCATCTGAACCTGTTCATCGATCTGTCCGAGAATGCCAAGACCGCAGAGGTTATGGTAGAGAAGGAAGACGATGAGAAGGAAAAGGTTCTGGAGATGAGTATCGACGAACTGGAGCTGTCCGTTCGTTCTTACAACTGCTTGAAGAGAGCAGGTATCAATACTGTAGAAGAGTTAACCAATAAGACTTCAGAAGATATGATGAAGGTTCGTAACCTCGGACGTAAATCTTTGGAAGAAGTTCTGGCTAAACTGAAAGAACTGGGACTGCAGCTGAATCCCAGCGATGAGAACTAATTTCGGCTGAACATAAAAAGTAAGATTTCCGTATCCGGTAAATCCAAAGTGTTCGGATGCGGTTTATCTCTAAATGGCAAAAATTAACGCATTCGGTAAGTAAGTCCAAAGTGCATGGCCGGATGTACCATGAATGGAGAAAGGAAAATTATCATGGCAAAGTACAGAAAACTCGGCAGAACATCTGCACAGAGAAAGGCATTATTAAGAAATCAGGTAACTGCAGTGATCAACAACGGCAAGATCGTTACCACCGAAGCTAAGGCTAAGGAAGTACAGAAGATCGTTGATGGACTGATCGCTCTGGCAGTAAAAGAGAAGGATAACTTCGAAACTGTTAAGGTTACCACCAAAGTTGCCCGCAAGGACAAGGACGGCAAGCGTGTTAAGCAGATCGTTGACAAGGAGACCGGTAAGGTCCTGGCTGAGTCCCATCGTGATAAGGATGGCAAGCTGGTTAAGATCGAGAACGGTGTTACCGTTACTGTATACGACGAAGTTGAGAAGGAGATCAAGAAGGATCTGCCTACCAGATCTCATGCACGTCGTCAGATGCTGAAGGTTCTGAACCCTGTAGTTGAAGTTCCCGCTGATGCAGCAGGCAAGAAAAAGAACACCAAGGAAGTTGACCTGGTTGCAAAGCTCTTCGATGAGTATGCTCCCAAGTATGCTACCCGTAAGGGTGGTTACACCAGAATCGTTAAGATCGGTCAGCGTAAGGGTGACGCAGCTATGACTGTTGTTCTGGAGCTTGTTTAAGCTACGAGCAAAGTAAGGATAAAAAGAGACAACCGAGAGGGAATGCTTGCATTCACTATCGGTTGTCTTTTTTTAGACTTATTCGGCGACAGCCGTACAACGAGGGGATGCTTTGCATTCCCGAGTTGCTTTGCGGACTGCTGACAGCCCAGTCCTTACTCCACCACCTTCTGGAAGTGCTGGTAATCCTTACAGGAATTCCAGTGTCCACCCCAGGTGAAACCATGTTCCTTAAACAGCTGATAACACAGATCGTTCTCGTCAATTTTGTAGGGGAAGGAAGCGGTTCTGTCTGCATAGGCGGAAGCGTTTGCAGGGGATACTTTTTCGCTGCCATCCTTATTATAAGTAATATAAGGATTATAAAAGGGATTGATATCGATCGCCAGTCCCAATGCATGCTTAGAGAGCGAAGTTGTCCCCTCTACCGGGCGGTAGTTGAAGCAGGAGGTATTGTTATCCTCCATGGATGCGAGGTCGTCACCATCATATTCATCGATCAAAAGGACCTTTTCCAGCTGGTATTCATTACAATACAGTTCATAAAAGATCTCTGCCAGGTCCTGTGCAATCGCTTTGTTGCAGATCAGTTCACCTTCTGCAGGATTTCCTTCAAAATCATAATGCAGGATGTGGATATATCTCAGATCATCATAGCCGATTTCGACAGATTTCAACAGGTCTTCAGAAGTTCCTTCTGAGTTATCCACAGCAGCTGGATAAGAAACACCTGTTATATATCTTTGCAATTTCTCGGATAAAGGCTCATAATAGAAGCCTTCCGACAAGGTGATCCGCTGGTCTGCCATGAGCTCTCCGTTCAGGGAAACACCGGTAAGAACGGTGTTTTCTGTCATGGAAGATTCTTCCTGCAGGATTTCTGTCGAAATTGTGGATAAAGGGTCGGACACAGGGGTCGGACTGGGGATAGCAGAAGGGGACGGCTCCGTTGTCTGGTAGGCCAGTGTGGGGTTGTCTGACGCATAATCTCCCAGAGTATAAGAGTTGTGCTGGGACACCCGGAGCAGTCCTCCGGCCACTATGGTGATGAGAGCCAGGATCCCCACCATTTTCCATATTTTATTGCGATCGATCGGATTCATAATATTTTTCCTCGTTTCTGATTCTGATATATTCTTTCTGATATATTCTGATCGTAGTTCTGTTACAGAATGATACTAGCATAACTATAATGTTTTTTGGGGAAGCATACAAGAGATTTTGAAAAAGTCAGTCCAGTTCCCCGTTAAGTGTTGTAAATCTATGCATAATCTAGTAAAATAGGGTGATATCATGCGAAAGCGTAAGGGTTAAGGACTCTCCGGCGCAAAAACGCCTGCGGAATGGAGATTATTAGATTATTATGGAAATCATCAAAGCAAAAAATGTAGTATATGAATATATCCGCCGGGATGAAGAAGGCAATGTGGAAGGGATCACTAAGGCAGTGAATGATGTCTCTCTGGATATTGAGCAGGGACAGTTCATAGCCATTCTGGGACACAATGGTTCTGGCAAGTCTACTCTGGCCAAGCATATGAATGCTATTCTAAATCCTACGGAAGGAACACTGTGGGTGGACGGCATGGATACCGGAGAAGAGGAGAATATCTGGAAGATCCGTCAGACGGCGGGAATGGTATTCCAGAACCCGGACAACCAGATCATCGGACAGGTTGTGGAAGAGGATGTGGGGTTCGGTCCGGAAAATATGGGTATCCCCACGGAAGAGATCTGGCAGCGTGTGGAAGAGAGTCTGCGGGCTGTGGGCATGTACGAATACCGGAAATATTCTCCGAATAAACTTTCTGGTGGTCAGAAGCAGAGAGTATCTATTGCTGGTGTGCTTGCCATGCATCCGAAATGTATCGTATTGGATGAGCCTACTGCCATGCTGGATCCCAGCGGACGTAAGGAAGTTATCCGGGCGGTCCGGGGACTGAATCAGGTGGAAGGCGTGACGCTGATCCTGATCACACATTATATGGAAGAGATCATTCATGCGGATAAGGTCTTCGTCATGGATGGTGGCAAGATCGCCATGCAGGGAACCCCCAGAGAGATCTTTTCCCAGGTGGAGCAGCTGAAGAAGCTGCGGCTGGATGTGCCACAGGTAACGTTATTGGCGTATGAGTTAAAGAAAAAGGGAATTCCGCTGCCGGACGGCATATTGACAAGGGAAGAGTTGGTCAGCGCACTGGGCTATGGAAAAAGCGACAGAAAATAGTGACAGGGACAGCAGCGGATGAAAGTACCCGGGAAAGGATACGACAAAATGTCTATCATATTAGATCATGTGAATTATGTATACGGTGAAGATACACCGCTGGCAGTTCATGCCTTGAACGATATCTGCCTGAAGATACCGGATGGACAGTTCATCGGTATCATTGGACATACCGGTTCCGGTAAGTCCACGCTGATGCAGCATCTGAATGGACTGATCCGGGCAACGGACGGACATATTTATTTCAACGGAGAAGATATCTACGACAAAGACTATGATATGAAGAAGCTCCGCAGCAAGGTAGGACTGGTATTCCAGTATCCGGAGCATCAGTTGTTTGAGATCGATGTATTCAGTGATGTCTGTTTCGGACCGAAGAACTTAGGGTTGGATAAAAAAGAGGTAGAACTGCGGGCATACGATGCCTTGAAAAAGGTAGGGCTGCCGGATGAGCTTTTCTATCAGTCCCCCTTTGAACTGTCCGGTGGGCAGAAGCGCCGTGTGGCGATTGCCGGAGTGCTGGCAATGAAGCCGGAGGTACTGATCCTGGACGAGCCAACAGCCGGACTGGATCCCAAGGGAAGAGACGAGATCTTACAGCAGATCAAAAAACTGCAGACCGAGACCGGACTTACGATCCTTTTGGTATCCCACAGCATGGAAGATGTGGCGGAATATGTGGATCGTATCATTGTGATGAACAAAGGAAACGTCATGTATGACGATACGCCGCGGGAAGTATTTAAACATTACAAAGAACTGGAAGCGGTAGGACTGGCTGCACCACAGGTCACCTATATCATGCACGATCTGAAAGCAAGAGGCGCAGATGTGGATGTGGACGCCACGACGATAGAGGAAGCAGCGGAAGAGATCGCCAGAGTCTGGAAAGCAAAACACAAGTAAGAGAAGCATGAGGTAAGATGCGGGTTCCGACCCGGTAGACACAGGTGGGCGGAAACTCAGGTAAGGAGTAATATGCTTAGAGATATTACATTAGGACAATATTATCAGACAGAATCCCTGATACACAGGATGGATCCCAGGGTCAAGCTGGGAGGCACGGTCCTGTTTATCATTTCCCTGTTCTTTTTCAATAATTATGTGGGATATGTGATCGCAGCCCTGTTCCTGGGACTGGTGATCCGCTTGTCGAAGGTGCCGTTTAAGTTCATGGTAAAAGGAATGAAGACCATCGTCATGCTGATGATGATCACAGTGGTGTTCAATCTGTTTCTGACACCGGGAACGCCGTTACTCACGATCTGGAAGCTGACCATTACGCAGGAAGGACTGAAAATGGCCATCTCCATGGCAATCCGGCTGACGTTATTGATCATCGGATCCTCTGTGATGACACTGACCACCACACCGAACAACCTGACGGACGGTATGGAGAAAATGATGGGACCCCTGAAAGTGATCAAGGTGCCTGTACATGAAGTGGCCATGATGATGTCCATTGCGCTTCGTTTCATTCCTATATTATTAGAAGAAACAGATAAGATCATGAAGGCACAGATCGCCAGAGGAGCGGATTTCGAGAGCGGCAATATTTTCAAGCGAGCCAAGGCTATGGTGCCTCTGCTGGTGCCCCTGTTTATCTCCGCATTCCGCAGGGCTAACGATCTGGCCATGGCCATGGAAGCCAGATGTTATCGCGGCGGCGAGGGCAGGACGAAGATGAAGCCGTTAGTTTATCATAAGAGAGATTACCTTGCTTACGGCTGTATTGTTGCATATATGGTGATCAGCATTGTGGTAGGAAGATTACCATTTTTACCTTAAATTTTTACTGCAAAACAATAATGCCCATAGCAGATAGCATATCATCAAATACAGGAGAGAATGCCGGGCAGCCTAAGACAGGTGACGGGAGAGAAAGTGGGTGAAATACAGTGGAATCAGAAATTACAATGGAAAAGCTGCAAAAGCCGCCGGAAACAGAAAAAAAGCGTGTCCGCCTGACCGTAGCGTATGACGGCACGAATTATCATGGCTGGCAGATCCAGAATAACGGCATCACTATCGAAAGTGAACTGAACCGCTGTCTCACAGATCTGCTGCGGGAGCCTATCGAGGTCATCGGTGCCAGCCGGACAGATTCCGGGGTACATGCACTGGGGAATATTGCTGTGTTTGATACTACCAGCCGGATGCCTGCGGAGAAAATTTCCTATGCGTTGAACCAGAGACTTCCGGAGGATATCCGGATACAAAATTCCGAACAGGTGCCGGATGACTGGCATCCACGCAGATGCGACAGCCGCAAGACTTATGAGTACCGGATCTACCGGGCGGAGTTTCCCATGCCGGTCAAGCGGTTGTATTCTCTGTTTACCTATCATGCACTGGATGTGGGACGGATGCAGGAAGCGGCAGTTTATCTGGAAGGAGAGCATGATTTCAAAAGCTTCTGTCAGACCGGAGCCCAGGTGGAAACCACCGTGCGCACCCTGTATTCCGTAGAAGTGGAAGAGCAGGGAGAGAATGACCTGGTGATCCGGGTCTGCGGCAACGGATTTTTATATAACATGGTGAGGATCATTGCCGGAACCCTTCTGGATATCGGTCAGGGAAAGCGGGATCCCATGGACATCTTCACGATCCTTGAGGCGAAAGACCGCAGCGCAGCAGGCCCTACCGCACCGGCCCACGGACTGACTTTGGTGAAATATGAGTTTTTGTAACTATTCAGAGCCATGCAAAACTGTGTTCTGCGAATGAGGTTCTGAATAGTTATGAGTTTTTGTAAATAGCTTCGCAATACGTGATATAAGCGTGAGAGAGGCTGAGCAATAAAAGATGAACGCAAAAAAAGTTTAGTTTATGTATTGACACGAACGAAACCGTATCATATAATATATGACTGTGACAGTGTTTCAATATGCTGAGTCAAAGCCCCGACGAAGCATTGAAATATAGTATTCAACCGTTTTGGGAAGAGGTAAAATGTAGCCGGACATCTGCAGATTATCATCGGATCAGAACACTGAAAAAGTCGATCACGAATCGGCGAAAGTAATATGGAGGGAACATAATGAAAACATTTATGGCTAGTCCAGCTACAATCGATAGAAAATGGTATGTAGTAGACGCTACTGACATGACCTTAGGCCGTCTGGCATCTGAGGTTGCTAAAGTGCTGAGAGGCAAGAACAAGCCTATCTTCACTCCCCACATCGACTGCGGTGACAACGTTATCGTTATCAATGCTGAGAAGATCAAAGTAACCGGTAAGAAGATGGATCAGAAGGTATATTATCATCATTCCGATTACGTTGGTGGCTTAAAAGAAGCTACCCTGAGAGAAAAGTTAGAAAAGAAGCCTGAGCAGGTGATCGAGCTTGCAGTTAAGGGCATGCTTCCCAAGGGACCTTTAGGAAGACAGATGTTCACCAAACTTCACGTATATGCAGGATCTGAGCACAAGCATGAGGCTCAGAAGCCTGAAGTACTGACATTCTAAAGGACTGAGAGGAGGAAAATAAATCATGGCTAAAACAGAAAGATACTACGGAACCGGTAGAAGAAAGAAATCCATCGCCAGAGTATATTTAGTACCCGGTAATGGTAATATTACAATCAATAAGAGAAGCATTGATGAGTACTTCGGTCTGGAGACTCTGAAGGTTATCGTTCGTCAGCCTCTGGCAGCTACTGAGACTGCTGAGAAGTTCGACGTTCTGGTTAACGTTCGTGGTGGCGGTTACACCGGCCAGGCTGGTGCGATCAGACACGGTATTTCCAGAGCTCTGCTGCAGGTAGACGGTGATTTCAGACCCGTTCTGAAGAAGGCTGGATTCCTTACCAGAGACCCTCGTATGAAGGAAAGAAAGAAATACGGCTTAAAGGCTGCTCGTCGCGCACCTCAGTTCTCAAAGAGATAATTCAGCCGTATATCGAAAAAGAGCAACAGACCCCGAAAATACAGTATTTTCGGGGTTTTCTTTATGCTTGGTAAAGGTGAAGGATGCAGCACTTTCCGGGAAAAAGGCGGATAAGATGCAGATGAACGAGTTGAAGAAATACTGAATGGACTGTGGAGGAATATGATCATGTCAAAAGATGAGTATTTGATTACCGATGCGCCGCTGAAAGCGCTGACGGTTTTTGCAATGCCGATGATTCTCGGCAGCTTTTTTCAGCAGGTATACAATATGGCTGACTCCATTATCGTCGGCCAGTTCGTGGGTTCCTCCGCACTGGCGGCGGTTGGTGCCTGTGCAGCCCTGACGAATGTTTTCATTTGTGTGGCATTGGGTGCCGGTGTCGGTGCAGGTGTGCTTGTGAGCCGCTATTTTGGCGCCAAAGAGTATGGCAAAATGAAAACCATTGTGTCTACGTCGCTGATCAGCTTTTTACTTCTGAGCATCATCCTTGGTATCTTTGGCTTTTGCTTTTCCCATGGGATGATGAGTGGGTTACAGACACCTGCTGATATTCTGGAGGAAGCGGTACTGTACTTGCGGGTCTATTTTGTGGGCTTTCCGTTTTTGTTCATGTACAATATTCTCTCTACCATGTTCACTTCCATCGGTGAATCAAAAATTCCGCTGGGACTGCTGATCTTTTCATCAATTCTGAATATTGTGATGGATCTTTGGATGGTAGCCGGTCTGGGGCTTGGTGTATTCGGTGCGGCGCTTGCAACTCTGATTGCCCAGGGAATTTCCGCAGTGTTTTCACTTTTGATTTTCTTATACCGGATGCGGCGATACCAAAGCCCGTTTCAGTGGTTTGACGGGCGTAAGCTGCGCTCGATGCTTCAGATCGCAGTGCCCTCGGTTCTGCAGCAGTCTACCGTGTCTATCGGTATGATGATCGTACAGGCAGTGGTAAATCCCTTCGGCACACAGGCTCTTGCAGGATATGCGGCGACGATGCGGGTAGAGAATGTTTTTTCCCTGATCTTCGTGTCCATCGGTAATGCAGTTTCGCCGTTTGTTTCCCAGAACCTTGGGGCAGGCAAAACCGAGCGTATCAAAAAAGGTTATCATGCAGCTTTGGTGTTGGACGTGTGTTTTGCGGTACTTGCCTTCCTTGTCATTGAAACGCTGCACACGCAGATTTCCTCGCTATTTCTGGGAAAAGACGGAACAGCCCTGGCCTATCAGGTGTCCGGAGATTATATGAGATGGATTGGTTACTTCTTTATCTTTATGGGAATTAAAATGGCGACCGATGGAGTTCTTCGTGGACTCGGCATCATGCGGCCGTTCCTCATTGCCAATATGGTTAACCTTGCGATTCGCTTATCTGTGGCTTTGATCTGTGCACCGCGTTTTGGCATTGACTTTGTCTGGCTTGCTGTGCCGGCAGGCTGGCTTGCCAACTTCCTGGTTTCCTATGCAGCACTCAGAAAATCCTGGCCGGGTGAGAAAGTGGAGCCATCTCGAATATTTTCATAATCCTTGAAAATGTCCTTGAAATATGCCATCATTAGTTCATGGGATGCAAGAGTATAAAAGAGTTAGAAAGAGCAGGTATTATATATGAAAAAGAAGATCATTGCTGCAGTAGTGGTAATTGTTGTGATTTTGGCGGCGATCGCAGTTGTTTCTGTCCTGGCACAGACACCGGCGCTGATCTGACCGGAAAGGAAGCAGGACAACGCTTATGAAACTGTTATACGGTACCGGCAATCCGGCAAAGGCAGCCGCCATGCAGAACCGCATAGCCGGACTAGGCATCGAACTGATCAGTCTGCAGGATCTGCGGGCCCAGGGGATGGAGATCCCCAATGTCCCGGAGACGGGCCATACGCCTCTGGAGAATGCCAGGCAGAAAGCCCATGCTTATTACGAAGCTTTTCGTATGCCGGTATTTTCCTGTGATTCCGGGCTGTATTTTGAAGATGTCCCGGAGGCGGTCCAGCCCGGGGTACATGTGCGTACGGTGAATGGTGTGTATCTGACGGATGAGCAGATGCTGGAGCACTATATCGGACTGGTCAGACGCTATGGAAGGCTTACTGCAAAATATCGTAACGCCATCTGCTATGTGCAGGATGAGGAACATGTATATGAGGCAATGGAACCTGACATGGAAAGTGAGAAATTCTGGCTGACGGATGTACCCCACAGCAGCGTCCGCAGAGAGGGTTTTCCATTAGACAGCATTTCCCTGGATCCCGGAACCGGGAAATATTTCTATGATCTGCCTGAGACAGCGGTGGATCAGGTGGCGGTAGAGGAAGGATTCCTTACTTTTTTCCGGAGAATCTTACAATACAGATGAAGAAATGTAACTATTCAGAGGCGGTTTTGTGAATGGGGTTCTGAATAGTTACAAAGAAATAATAAAACAACAGAGCGCAGAGAGGCGCCTGGATAGGAGAATATATGGCAGTGGAGAGTATAACAGAAACAGCAATGATCTGGGGAACTGTAAGCGGTGCAAGCATGGTGGGGATGGTGATATCTCTGCTATTATCCGTGGGTTTACCCATATTTTTGTGTATTTTTATCTATAAGAAGACAAAGGCGTGGGTGCCGGCATTTTTCATCGGTTGCGGTATTTTTGTAGGATTTGCCATGATCTTAGAGCAGATCTGTCATGCCATCGTACTTATGCTGACAGGAAGTGTATTGCAGGATAATATCTGGCTATATGGGTTATACGGCGGTGTGGCAGCAGCTCTGTTCGAAGAGACCGGCCGGTGGATCGCCATGAAGTTCTGCCTGAAAAAGCATCTGACCCGGGAAAACGCATTGATGTACGGTGCCGGACATGGCGGCATTGAGGCGTTTCTGATTCTGGGCATGTCTTCCATGAGCAATCTTCTTACCGCAGCCATGATCAATGGCGGTCTGATGGAGAAGACCATGACGGCATTGGAGCCCGCCCAGCAGGAGGTAACCTACAATCAGCTCTCTATTCTCTGGACCACGCCGGCTTACCAGTTCTACCTCGCACCGGTGGAGCGGATCAGTGCGATCGCCCTGCAGATCGCGTTGTCGATTCTTGTATACAGTGCGGTGAGGACAGGCAGAAAGCTGCATCTGGCAGCAGCCTTTGGACTTCATTTCGCAGTGGATTTTCTGACTGTGGTGTGTGCCTCCACGATTCCTACATGGGCGCTGGAGCTGGGACTGTTGGTGATCGTGGCGGTGATCTGTGCAGCGGTATACAAATTGGTATATATGACGTCAGCAGAGAAAAAAGCCTGACGGACGGCAGGAAGCTGTAGACAGGAGAAAACGGACTTCCTATAGAAAATAAACATGTCATAGGCATGATATGTGAGATAAGAGGCGACAGACAATGAAGATCAACAGAGAAAAAGCACTGGCAGCATTTAAGGAATACACGGATCACTATGACAGCAGCCGTGACATGATCCGCTTGAAAATAGAACATACTTACAGAGTCTGCGGATTATGTCAGCAGATCGCAAGATCCCTTGAACTTCCGGAGGAAGAGGTGGATATTGCGTGGCTGACAGGACTGCTTCATGATGTTGGACGGTTTGAGCAGCAGCGGGTATATGGAACTTTCATCGATGCGGATTCCATCGACCATGCAAAATACGGAGCAAGAATTCTGTTCGGGAAAATCTGGGAGGAGAAGTCCGGTCTGACATCGGGAAGCGAAGAGGCACTTCCGGAAGGGATTCAGGCAGACGCCGGGATCAGTATCCGGGATTTCGTGGAGGATGCTTCCTGCGATGAACTGCTGTGGACGGCGGTATTTTATCATAGCGCCTACCGGATCCCGGAGGGACTGGAGGAGTGGACGGCTATGTTCTGCCATATATTGCGGGACGCAGATAAAATCGATATTTTGAAGGTCAATGTGGAATTTCCACTGGAAGAAATCTACAATGTCAGCACCGGGGTGTTATATCAGGAGGAAGTGACACCGGAAGTGCTGCAAAGCTTTGATGAGGAACATGCGGTATTGCGTTCTCTGAAAAAAACAGCGGTGGACAACGTGGTGGGACATATTTCACTGGTGTACGAACTGGTCTATCCGGAGAGCTGCCGCATCGTGAAGCAGCAGGGATATCTGGACAAGCTGATGAATTTTGAATCATGGAATCCCCAGACAAGAAAACAATTTGAACATATCAGAGAGCACATGGGAAAATATCTTGCCGGAAAATAATGTTGGATTCCTGACAGACAGAAACCAAACTGAAAATCTCACGGATGGCGGAGAATACCGTTATTCGTGAGATTTTCATTTACAAAGAGCGAGTTTTCGTTTTGTATATCGCAGATTCCTCCTGCACAGACTAAACAGTAGCACTTGATCGATAATATATGCAAAATTATGTTATCGATCAGGTGCACGATTGTTATGCAAAAACAGGATAACTGTAAAATGAGGCATCTTCGCAGAATGCGAGAAAGGAGTTTGCAATGGATGGATTGACTGGGGGAAGCGGCGGAACAGAAGCTTTTCCCTTGAATGAACTGCCGGTAGGATTCGGCATGGCGCTGGCGATGAATGAACAGGCCATGCAAGGCTATGCGGCACTGACAGAGACGGAGAAGGAACATCTGATCCTCCGGTGCCGGGATGCTGGATCCAAAGAAGAGATGGAGCGGATCGTGGCATCACTGGTACCGGGAGAATCGGCGGAGAGTGTTATTGCCAGCCTCCGTCAAGAGTGAGGATCTGTCCGGTGAGATAGGCCGGGGCCTGGATTAGCTGGAGGACAAGCTGTCCCACTTCCTCCGGCTGCCCCAGACGGTCCGCAGGGATTTCTTCCCGGAGAGCATCCATTTCCTCGGGGGAAAAACAGTGGTTCATGGAAGTATCAATGACACCACAGGAGATGGCATTGACCTGGATATTGCTGGGCGCTAACTCCTTTGCCAGGGCTTTTGTGAAAGTGTTCACTCCACCTTTGGATGCGGAATAGGCGACTTCCATGGAAGCTCCGACGTTTCCCCAGACAGAGGAGATGTTGATGATGCGTCCACTATGTTTTTTTAACATCAGAGGGACTGCCAGACGGCTGGTGTAAAAACAGGAGCTCAAATTCGTGTTGATGACATGCTGCCATTCTTCGACACTCATATCCGTAAGCAGACCGATGTGGGAGATTCCGGCATTATTGATCAGAACGTCCAGATGATCCAATGAGGCAAATAACTGATCCATGGCAGTGGGATCCGATGCGTCTGCTATCTGCGCTGTGCAGTGGATACCGTATTTTTCTTCCAGAGAGTCAGCCAGGGCGGACAGCTCTGTGAGAGTTCGGCTGCAGGTCAGGACAAGGTCGTAACCGGCTCCGGCGAGTATTTCTGCGATAGCTCGTCCGATACCACGGGAGGCACCGGTGATAAGAGCTAACGGTGCATTCTTCATTGTATTCATGTAAAGTATCCTTTCTGAAGTATTGTTTTATTATTGTTTTTCATTTGCGGCAGCAGCCGGGCATGAGTTATGCACAAAGTCCATCAGCTGCCACGGGTTCCGTTATGCTACGGCGGTCTTTGGAGATAAAACAGTGCCGGATACAGAAACCTGTAAAACGAGTGTAGCACAGATGGACTTGCTTTTCCATAGGGGAACTGTTACACTGGACAAAAGGAGAGAATATTATGTACGATTTGATCATAATCGGCTCAGGTCCCGCAGGGCTGTCCGCAGCAGTCTACGGAAAGCGTGCGGGGCTGAACCTACTTATTATAGAAGAAAAGCCCATGAGCGGTGGACAGATTCTTAATACTTATGAAGTGGACAACTATCTGGGACTTCCCGGGATCAGCGGCTTCGACATGGGGATGACTTTCAGACAGCATGCGGAGAAGCTGGGAGCGGAATTTTTGGAAGCCACGGTACACAGTGTGGAAGAACGGGGCGATTACAAATGCGTCTATGCAGGAGAGCAGGAACTGGAGACCCGTACGGTGATTTTTGCCACCGGTGCGGAGCATGCGAAATTGGAGGTGCCAGGAGAGGAAGAATTAAACGGCATGGGTGTATCCTACTGTGCCACCTGTGATGGTGCTTTTTTCCGGGGCAGGACGGTGGCGGTGGCCGGCGGTGGAGATGTGGCACTGGAAGACGCCATTTATCTGGCGAGAACTTGTGAAAAGGTATATCTGATTCATAGAAGGGACAGCCTGAGAGGAGCCATGATATTGCAGGAGGAATTAAAGAGCCTTCCCAATGTGGAAATTCTGTATGATCATGTGGTCACAGAAATCTGTGGTGAGGATATGGTGGAAAAGCTGCGTATCAAAAATGTGAAGACGGAAGAAGAAAGAGATCTGGAAGCGGCAGGCATCTTTATTGCAGTGGGAATTCATCCCAATACGGAATTGCTTCAGGAACTGGTGACGGTCGATGAGGACGGTTATATCCAGGCGTCAGAGACCGGTGAGACTGACAGACCGGGTATCTATGTGGCAGGAGACATCCGTAAGAAACCGCTGCGACAAGTCGTGACGGCGGTGGCAGACGGTGCAAATGCGGCGGTCAGCGCCGGAAACTACTGTAATCGTTTTCGTAAACAGTCATAGATTGGTAATAGATTCATTAAGAATTTTGAAAGAAAATTGAAAAAAATTTAAAGAAAAGAGTCACCTATGTGGTGGCTTTTTTTATGCAAAAGTACCACAAACCAGCATAAAATGGGAACTTTTGGCAATGTTAACAATTATTTTACTATATTGACAAATGGAAGCTCGCGTGATATATTTGTTAACAGATGTAACAAATTCGTAACAAATGATTTGAAAATGTAAAGAAACAAGTTAAGAAATTAAGACAGCTCCAAGAGTTTCAGGAGGATAGAATGGTTCGTAAATCTGTAAAAATTACTGTGTGTACCATGGCGGCGGTTATGGCTTTTTCCGGAATGAATATCACCGCAGATGCAGCAGCTTCTTCATCCGTACTTCCCAGCGGTGGAATTGAACTGACCCTGGCAAAGGGCAATAAATTGGAGAATCTGTCTGCAGGTACGAATAATACCAAGCAGATCGAAAAGATTATTGAGACTGTGATTCGTGATGATCAGATGGATACGGCACCTGAGGCGTCTGAAGAAGAATCTTTTAAGAATCTGGTCATTGCACAGGTAAATGATTATGTGAATGTCAGAAGCCTGCCCAGTGAGGAAGGCGAGATTGTTGGTAAGTTATATGATGATTCCGTAGGTATTTTTATCTCTGAGGAAAATGGTTGGTATCAGATTTCCTCAGGTTCTGTTACCGGCTATGTAAAGGCTGAGTATTGTGTTACCGGAGATGACGCAGTGGAACTGGCCAGGAAGGTCGGAACCAGACTGGCAACTGTTAATACCACAACCTTAAAAGTACGTACGGAGCCTTCATTGGAAGCTTCAGTCTTAGGTCTGGTTCCTCTGGAGGATGATCTGGTGGTATCCGATGAGACAGACGGCTGGGTACAGGTAGATACTGAGGAAGGTCTCGGATGGGTATCTACAGAATTTGTTTCCCTGCATACGGAATTTGTAGAAGCAGAATCTAAAGAAGAAGAAGAAAAGCGTCTGGCAAAGGAGAAAGAAGAGAGAGAAAGAGCACGTGCCGCAGCTGCAGCGAAGGCGGCAAGCAGCAGCAAGAGCTCTTCCGGCAGTACTCCGGCAGTAACTTATGCAGCCAGCGGAGACAGCGAGATGGGTACTGCAGTTGCCAACTACGCATTACAGTTCGTTGGTAACCCTTACGTATACGGCGGCTCCAGCCTGACCAACGGTACGGATTGTTCCGGATTTGTAATGAGTGTATATGCAAACTTCGGTGTAAGCCTTCCTCATTCCTCTTCCGCAGACCGCAGCCAGGGTGCAGCAGTAGACGGACTTGCCAATGCACAGGCCGGTGACCTGATCTGCTATTCCGGTCATGTGGCACTGTATATCGGTAACGGACAGATTGTTCATGCCTCTACCGCCAAGACAGGTATCATTGTATCTAATGCGGATTATAAAAAAGTACTGGCAGTTCGACGGATCTTCTAACTTATATAACAGAAAGTACAAGGCACTGTGTAGAAATGCACAGTGCCTTTTCACGCTTTTTGCAACTGTTCAGAGCCATTTCTTCCCAAAAGCTCTATAGAGACGGTTTTGCGAATGCTGTTTTGAATAATGGTATGAAGTTGTACAATGAATTGTGCAATTTGTCAAAATATAGTTATGCGATGAAAAAAGGATTGACAAAGCAAAACTATACAAAGTACACAAAAAAAGTGGTATTGGCGTAAAAGGGATAAAAGAAAGACTTAAATACATAATAAGTTATCCACATTCAGAATGCCTCAAAATAGGATAAATGTTACTTATACACCAAGTTATGCACATTATCCACAGAAAAACAGTCTGGAACGGGGGACAATTTTTGGGAAAAACAGGAACAAACGTTTTGTGAACATGTAATAAAAATCAAAAAATGATGCGATTTGTCGATTTTAAGGTTGACATACAGAATGTCAAAAACAAGTAAAAAACTCCTCAAATTGTTGCAAAACGTTGTGCTATTATGCTATAATGACTATACAATAAATGCAAGGGTTGCTACAGTGATCTTTGTAAATAAATACTTGGAAGGGATGATCAGCATGAAGTTTATTATTGTTGGCAGAAACATCGAAGTTACACCAGGATTAAGAGCAGCAGTGGAGGAAAAGATCGGCAAGCTGGACAAGTATTTCAATCCCGATACAGAAGTACATGTAACATTAAGCGTTGAAAAGGATCGTCAGAAAATTGAAGTAACCATTCCGGTTAAAGGAAGTATTATCCGTTCGGAGCAGGTAAGCAACGATATGTATGTATCCATTGATCTGGTAGAAGAGATCATTGAGAGACAGCTGAAAAAATATAAGAACAAGATCGTTGACAAACAGCAGGCGGCTGCTTCTTTTAGCAAAGCCTATGTAGAGAATGACTATACGGATGATGAGGAGATCAAGATCGTTCGTACCAAGAAATTCGATATCAAGCCTATGTATCCCGAGGATGCCTGCATTCAGATGGAACTGCTGGGACACAGCTTCTTCGTATTCTGTAATGCAGAGACTGATCAGGTGAATGTAGTTTACAAGAGAAAAGGTGACACTTACGGACTGATCGAGCCGGAAGTATAAGTCGTAAAAACAGTGTAAGAAGGTACAATTAAATAAGCAATGACAGACAGCCTGCCGGCCTTACGGCAGGCTGTTTAAAATTGCATCAGTTATTTTGTTATTTTTTTGACAAAATCATTGCAAAACAGATTTCGCTATGTTAAAATAGGAACAGTGAAATGATAAAAAAATAACAATCTAAAAACATTTCAGAAAGCAAACCAAACAAAACAAAAAAATGGAGGACAAACAAATGGCAAAGAAAGTTGTATTAGCAGGCGCTTGCCGTACCGCGATCGGTACCATGGGCGGAACCTTAAGCACAACTCCTGCACCGGAGCTGGGCGCTATCGTGATCAAGGAGGCTCTGAAGAGAGCAGGCGTTGCTCCCGAAGCAGTTGACCAGGTATATATGGGATGTGTTATCCAGGCCGGTCAGGGACAGAACGTAGCACGTCAGGCTGCGATCAAGGCAGGACTTCCCATTGAAGTTCCCGCAGTTACCATGAACGTGGTATGTGGTTCCGGTCTGAACTGTGTGAACCAGGCTGCACAGATGATCATGGCAGGCGACGCTGACATCGTAGTAGCAGGTGGTATGGAGAACATGTCCATGGCTCCTTACGCAATTCCTCAGGGACGTTACGGTTATCGTATGGGTAACGCAACCATGGTAGATACCATGATCAAAGATGCACTTTGGGACGCTTTCAATGATTATCATATGATTAAGACCGCAGACAATATCTGCGAAGAGTGGGGACTTACCCGTGAAGAACTCGATGAGTTCGCATTAAAGAGCCAGTTAAAGGCAGAAGAAGCTCAGAAGAACGGTGCTTTCAAGGCAGAGATCGTTCCCGTGGAAGTTAAGAAGAAGAAAGAGACCATCGTCTTCGATACCGATGAAGGTCCTCGTCACGGTTCTACCATCGAAGGTCTGGCTAAGCTTCGTGCCATCAATCCCGGCGGATTCGTTACCGCAGGTAACGCTTCCGGTATCAACGATGGTGCAGCAGCTGTCGTTGTAATGAGCGAGGAGAAGGCTAAGGAGCTGGGTGTTAAGCCTATGGCTACTTTCGTAGCAGGTGCTCTGGCAGGCGTTCGTCCTGAGGTTATGGGTATCGGACCTGTAGCTTCTACCAAGAAGGTAATGGCTAAGACCGGTATGAAGATCGAAGACTTCGATATCATCGAGGCTAACGAAGCATTCGCAGCTCAGTCCGTAGCAGTTGGTAAGGAACTGGGTATTGATGTAGATAAGCAGCTGAACCCCAACGGCGGTGCTATCGCACTGGGTCATCCCGTAGGAGCTTCCGGATGCCGTATCCTGGTAACTCTGCTGCATGAGATGCAGGCAAGAGGTGCCAAGACCGGTCTGGCTACTCTGTGCATCGGCGGTGGCATGGGCTGCTCCACCATCGTTAAGATCGAGGATTAATTATATAAATATTCGCTGGGGCGGTAGAATCTCTATCGCCTTAGTGTGGTTTTGAAAACACGAATAGAAATGTGAAATGAGGTAAAAACATGGATTACATTTTGTATGAGCAGAATGGTAATGTGGCAACCATCACCATTAACCGTGAGAAAGCACTGAACGCACTGAATTCTCAGGTGCTGGATGAACTGAACGCTACATTGGATGCAGTAGATCTGGCAACGGTCCGCTGCCTGGTGATCACCGGTGCAGGTGCTAAGTCCTTCGTAGCAGGCGCAGATATCGGAGAGATGAGCAGCCTGACCAAGGCAGAAGGCGAAGCATTCGGCAAGAAGGGTAACGATGTGTTCCGCAAGATCGAAACCTTCCCCATTCCCGTGATCGCAGCTGTCAACGGCTTCGCTCTGGGTGGTGGATGTGAGATCTCCATGAGCTGTGATATCAGAATCTGTTCCGATAACGCAGTATTCGGACAGCCCGAAGTAGGACTGGGAATCACTCCCGGCTTTGGTGGAACCCAGAGACTGGCTCGTCTGGTAGGTGCAGGCATGGCAAAGCAGATGATCTACACCGCACGTAATATCAAGGCAGCAGACGCTTACAGAATCGGCCTGGTAAATGAAGTATACAGCGCCGAGGTAGATGCTGACGGTAATGTAGTAAAGAGCGCACAGGAAGTAATGCTGGCAGCAGCACAGAAGATGGCAGCAACCATCGCCAAGAACGCTCCCATCGCTGTACGCAACTGCAAGAAGGCTATTAATGATGGCCTGGATGCAGATATGGATCAGGCAGTAGTCATCGAAGAGAAGCTGTTCGGAGACTGCTTCGAGACAGAAGATCAGAAGTATGGCATGGCTTTCTTCCTTGACAAGAACAAGGAAAAAGTAAAAGAGCCTTTCCAGAATAAATAGTTATAATATGATAACTATTCAGAGCCGTGCAAAACTGCGTTCTGCGAATGCTTGCATTCAGGCAGATAAGCAGTTTTATATGGCGAAGTAACCACATGAGCAAAAGGAAAGCTACGAAGTAGCGGTTTTGCGAATGGGGTTCTGAATAGTTACATAAAATGATAGAATTTATAGAAAACAGGAGGATTTACCATGAAAGTAGGTATTATCGGTGCAGGTACCATGGGACAGGGCATTGCAAAGGCA
>CAKSAM010000002.1 GCA_934436245.1 uncultured Acetatifactor sp. | reverse complement strand
TCTTTTCCGCTGTGAGTAAATGCCGGTATCATGGACCAGAAGGGAATATCCATCATGGTATAGGTCACGCCCCAGAGAATATAAGTGACTGCCGCATAAGCTACCAGTCCATTGCCATCCAGTGCAGGCGGTGCCGAGAACATCAGATACAGAACAACGGCATTGGTCACTGTGCCGATCATCAGCCAGGGGCGGAACTTCCCCCACCTGGTCCTGGTCTTTGCCACAATGACGCCCATGAAGGGATCGTTAAACGCATCGAACACTCTTGCAACCAGCAGAATGATACCCATGGCTACGGCGTTCACGCCTAAAATATCCTGATAATAATACAAAATATAGCTGGCAGACAGCATGTATACCATGTCTTTGCCTATCGCACCCAGTCCATAAGAAAATTTTTCTTTTCCGCTTAAACTCATAATGTAACCCTGATCCTTTCTTTTGAAATCTTTTGATATCTTTCTGTCAAATGAAACCATTAAATCATTATATCTTAATCTGAAAAGGTATCCGTACTTCCCCTGCCGTCAGTGACTGCAAGAGCAAAGCTCCCCGACCGGATCTTCCCATACTTTTAACATAAGTTCCGCCCATGCCTCCCTGTAAAGCAATGGTGTCAGGTCCGATGATGGAGATGTCACCTTCCGTAATCAGACGAACCGGCTCCTGATAAAAGGGAAGCACATTTCCATGGTCATCCACTGCACGGATCCGCACCAGTGCCACATCATAGCTGTGCTGTTCCGTCAGAATGGTATGATCCGCTTCTGCTTCCAGCCGGATTTCCCGAACAGGTTCTTTGGTGACGGATTTTACGACTTTGCCGTCTTTGACAGCGTCAAAACGGTATACGGTAGCCGTACCGCCCCAGTCACCGATGTACTTCGTATACAGCCTGGTCACTTCTGCAAAATCGATATGATAGATCAGAAGCAGTTTTAAAGCCGTAAGATATAATCTCTTTGGAATGTGGTTCAGGCTTCCTCTCGCTACGAGATTCATGGCATCCGTGATCTCCTTTGCATGTTTTGGACGGAATCTTTCGTTCTGTGCAAAAGAATCTCCGATAAAATCATCGATCAGGATGGGACCGTGCTTTAAGTGCTTATAAGGTGACATTCCCGGCAGATATTCCTTGATAAACCGGTCATTTTTATACATCTTCACGCTGTCGGCATTGGATAGAATATAAATGTTCCCGCGGTTACAGCCGGGATGCTCTCCGATGTCCATGGAGGAAGTAATCTCCAGCACGGGAGTCTGCTCCTGCTCACAGGCATAGATATTTGCTGCCAGCTTCGGATTCCGGAACATATCCATGACACCATGATAGCAGATCCGGTCACCGCTTCCGAAGTCTTTGTGAGTGTTGTAGTCGAACATGCACCAGCCGAAGCTTCCGGCGATATCGGGCTGACCTGCCACGGCATCCAGTACGTTGGCGTGACGGATGGCATGCTCACTGCGGCGCTCTTCGTTGTCGAAGGCTTTCGTGGGATACATATGCCCGTTGTACTCACTGATCAGATAAGGCTTCTCCATATCGGATGTGACTTTTTTCTTCGGTTCACAGCCGGGCATCTCACCGTCGTGCAGAAAATCATTATACGTATAGACATCTTCTAACAGATGACTTTTTTTCATGGCACGGACACCACCGGTAGGTCTGGATGGATCCAGCTTATGCGCCACGGCATTGGTCTTTTCGTAAAAAGCATCGTCATCCGGTGACTCATTGATGCGTATTCCCCATAAAATGATGGAAGGATGATTACGGTACTGTCGGATCATGTCTTCGGCATTTGCCACCGCCTGTGCTTTCCAGGCATCGTCACCGATATGCTGCCAGCCGGGAAATTCCGTAAATACTAAAAGACCAAGCTCATCACAGCGCTCTAAAAAATAATGGCTCTGGGGATAATGGGAAGTCCTTACGGCATTTAAACCCAACTCCTTTTTCAGAAGATATGCATCCAGCCGCTGCATGCTCTTAGGCATGGCATATCCCACATAAGGGAAGCTCTGGTGGCGGTTTAAGCCGCGGATCATATGCTTCCTGCCATTGAGGTAAAAGCCGTCCTTTTTAAATACTGCTTCCCGGATACCAAACGTGGTCTTAGTCTCATCCAGAAGCGCATTGTCCTGATATAGCTGTGTCTTTAAAATATATAAATTAGCTTCTTCGGTGTCCCATAACAGAGGAGCGGTAATGGTTGCCGTGAGTGAGAGCTCCTTGTCGCAGGAAGCATCCGCAGAAACGGTCTGTTCGCACAAAAGTCGCCAGGATTCCTGCGTGGCTGCGGTACTTTTCGGTATGTAGTACTGTCGGATGGTCAAGTTCTCATCACTTTCAGTAAGCGTGATCTCAGAAGTAATCTGCGCTGTCACAGGAGACGATCTGAAATCTATCGCAGTATGGACGAAGATATCCGAAAGGGAGACTTTTTCCTTCACTTCCAGCCGGACATCCCGGTAGATACCGCCATAGGTCATATAATCGATCACATAGCCAAAGGGCGGAACGTTTAAATTCTCTCTGCTGTCTAAGCGGACACAGAGCAGATTATCCTGCCCATAGAGTACATTGTCCGTTAAATCTACAGTAAATGCAGTGTAACCGCAGTGATGCTCTCCCACCTTTTTCCCGTTACAAAATACAGTACTGTCATGGGCAGCTCCCTCAAAAGTAAGCAGGATCTGTTTTCCCTGCCAGTCCTTTGGAATCAGGAGATGGCGCCTGTATCCGCTGATCATTTGGTAGAGGGATTCGTCAAAATAATGAAACGGGGTTTCCTTACAGGTATGCGGCAGACGTACCGGCTGCAGCGTGTTTTCCGGATATTCCGGTGCCGCTAAATTGTCCTCAAACTGTTCGGTGAACAGCCAGTCGTCGTTTAAGTAAAATCTATGTGTCATAAGTTCTTCTCCCTTTTTGTCTGCGTATTTACTGCCTCTGTGTGATTCCGTACATGAGAATATTTACGACCTCGTTTAAGGCGTCCACGTAAGTCAGATGATTCTGTGCGAGGATATCTCTCTGGAAAAATTGTTCAATGGAGGCTTCCAGCATCATTTTCACCAGACAGATGGGAACCGGGCGGATACTGCCCTCTGCCATGCCCATCTCGATCAGCTGGATCGTAGGCTCCCAGCCGGTCTCTAAACGCAGCTCCACTTTATGGTAGATCTTAGGATATTTGTCCCGTAGGGAATACAGCTTTCTGAGGTCAATATTCTGATAGCCTTCCGGCAGGACACCTAAGATGCGCTGCAGCTTTTCGGTGGTTCCCAGCGCAGGATCCGTCAGGATCATCTGCTCGCTTTCCTTGATAGAGTCAAAAATGTAATCTACCATGGCAAGGAACAGTGCTTCTTTGTCATCATAGACCGTATAGATGGTCTTTTTGCTGATGGAAAGTTCCTTTGCCAGATCATCCATCGTGAACTTCAGCCCTTTCCGATCGAAGACACGAAGGGTGGCATCCAAAATGTTTTTTTGCAGAGCATCTGTGGTATCCATAGGTTTTCCTCCGTCTTTAGATTAGAATTGTTTCTATACTTCTTTGGAAACTTAAATTTAAAATTGCGTTTCCTTTGATACAAGAGTAGCATTTTAACAGGGAATATTCAAGAAACGTTTTTGCCAAAAAGAGTTTCCTAAAATTGTGAAATATAACAAAAAAACCAGCCAAACATGTGTTGACTGGTTTATAAGCAGGTCTCATATTTTTTTCCATTGTTCTGCCAGGGTAGGATGCGACTTTTTACGGGTGATCTCCACCAGACCAAGTGGTGTCATATCCACGATCCGGGGGTGCATTGGATCCCCGGCGGTCAGCGTTTTCAAGTATTCCAGCAGTTTCTGACGATTTTCCTTTTCGGCCATATTGATAAAATCTACAATAATGATACCTGACAGATTCCGAAGACGTAACTGTCTTGCAACCTCTTCTGCCGCTTCGGCATTGACCTGATAATAGGTCTCTTCTCCCATCTTCTTAGATTCATTTTTGCCGGAATTGACATCGATGACTGTCATGGCTTCCGTGGGCTCAATGACCAGATATCCGCCGCATTTCAGCCAGACTCTTGTATCCAGTGCCTCATCCATTCCCCGTTCGAGAGAATATAAAAGACGCAGGGAAATGGCAGGATCATCATACAACCGAAGGTTCTTCTGCTGCAAAAGCGGATAACTGCTTTCGGAAAGCTTGTGGAAGATCTCCGGGTCATCCGTAAGGACTTCACTGTATTCCGATGGATCTGCCAACTGCTCCAACACCTCGTAGATGGCTTCAGAAGGCGCAAAAAGGCAGGTAAGGCATACTTTATGGCTCACCTGGTTCAAAAGGCTCTGAAGGGCTTCAGACGCGTTCTCTGGGGTAGATCCGTTTTTAACAAGCTGCTGCTTCATCCGGGAAGGATCTGTGGTAACGGAAGCCCGCTTTGTCTTCTGGGCATCTCTGGTCACCATGACCACCAGTTCATCCCCGGCTTTTAAGCTTCCGTCCGGCTGTCTGTTGGTAAGATGTGCCGTACCTGCTTCCCGTAGTGGCAGAAAGCACAGTTCGCCGGGCGCAATCTCCACGAAGCAGGCATCGATGTTTTTTGCCACATTCTGTATTTTTCCCAGGTAGATTCCGCCGATCTTACTTGTATTCGAACGCAGCACCCGCACAGCGGCAATTCCACCGGAGTTCACAAGTAATGCCACATTTTTATCCCGAAGCTTCGTAAAGATCATTTTCCCGGTGGTACAGTCCGTGCTCTTGCGGATCTCATTCACTTCTTTTTCTCTTGCCGGTCTGCCGCCGGTGAGACTGCGGCTCATTCGGCATCTCCGGAAGCCGCTTTGTAAGCTTCTTCGTTGTCGTAACCAATGGCATCTAAGGGAAGCAGTTCTCCGGCATCACTTCTTAAATAGGTCTCTTCTCTGTTGACCATAAGGGCATTCTCCGGGAGGGCTTCTCCATTTTCCGCAAATAATGCCTCCACTACCTGGATTGGTTTGATATTACCGGCGCTGGATGCATCTACCAACAGATACAGGCTGTTACCATCCACGGTTTTCATCTCGTAGATGCCTTCTTTTAAATTGATTTCCCGGCTGCCTTTTTTTGTCTCCTTGGTGATCAGGATCTCGTCCTTTTTAAGGAAGCGTTCCACAGCAGGTGCCAGATCAAAATGAGGACCTCTGCCTTCCCGGAAAGCAACCGTATATCCTGCGGCAGCCACACTTGCCATGGCATTTCCCGCCTTGTCCGGCAGAATCCTCACGGAAGTGATCTCAATGCCGGGCACAGATGCGGCATTGAGCCGTGTCTTAACATCCTCGCAGGAAGTCAGGGAATGCACCTCCAGATCCATATATTCTCCGTTACTGGTCAGTCCCACGCCCAAAGGTGCGGCGAAGGACATGATCTGATGCGGACTGAAGCCTCCGGTGTATGCTACATCCAGCTCCGCTCTGCGGTTGGCTTTCTGGAAGAAACGCATTACATCCAGATGACCGATAAAACGTACCGGTCCGTATTTCCTGAATTTGATTCTTAACTTCATAATTTCTTTCAGATTTCTATGCGGTCTTCCGTGAAAGACCTGCAATTTCCCTTTCTTCTTATTCTTCTACACTCTATAATGTGCCACAAGGGCATGCCTTTTACAATCAGCCTCTGGGTTCTACACAGATACCGCAGCCGAATCTGGCTGCTCCGCAGCCCTGACAGGCCTGTTTGCAGTTCGGTGAGATCGTCTCGTTTTTGGCTTTCTGCCATTCTCTTTCCAGAAAGGCTCTGGATACACCACAGTCCAGAAAATCCCAGGGAAGGATCTCATCCAGAGGACGTTCTCTGTGAGAATAGAAATCCGGATCCAGACCGCAGGCTTCAAAGGCTTCCATCCAGACATCATTGTGAAAATACTCGCTCCAGGCATCATAAAAACAGCCTTTGTTGTAAACATATAAAAGCACCTGGGACAATCTTCTGTCACCTCTTGCAAGAACTCCTTCTAAGACGCTGACATCCGCTTCGTGCCAGTTGTATTTGATACTCTTCTGGTTCAGCTGTTCGGAAATAGCCTTTCTGGTCAGATAAGCCTTTTCCACGAATTCTTCCTTGGTACACTGGGGCGCCCACTGGAAAGGAGTAAAAGGCTTCGGTACAAAGAAGGAGGTACTGGTAACGATCTGTACTCTGCCGTTGACACGTTTCTCCTTCGGTACTGTATCGAAGAAAGTGGCTGCGATCTTGTTGGACAGCTCGGCAATTCCACGGATATCTTCTTCTGTTTCGGTAGGATGTCCCAGCATGAAATACAGCTTGACTCTAGTCCAGCCGCCCTCGAAGGCAAGGGCGGAACCCTGCAGGATCACTTCCTCGGTAAGTCCCTTGTTGATGACATCCCGCAGTCTCTGGCTGCCGGCCTCCGGAGCAAAGGTCAGACTGGATTTCTTTACATCCTGTACCTTACTCATGACATCCAGGGAAAAGGCGTCGATACGTAAGGACGGCAGAGAGATATTGATATGTCTCTTGTCGCACTCTTCGATCAGGAAATCGATCAGCTCCGGCAGCTTGCTGTAATCACTGGAGCTTAAGGAGCTCAGGGAAATCTCCTCGTGACCGGTGTTTTTCAGCATATCCATGGCGTATTTTTTCAGGACTTCCACGTCACGTTCTCTGACCGGACGGTACAACTGACCAGCCTGACAGAAACGGCAGCCGCGGATACAGCCTCTCTGAATCTCCAGGACCACTCTGTCCTGCGTGACCTTAATATAGGGAACCACAGGCTTCATAGGATAAAAGCTGTTCGTCATATCCGTTACCAGTTCCTTGCGGATGGTGGTGGGAATGCCTCTTTCTGTCGGCCGGAAGGAAGCGATGGTGCCATCCTCATGATAAGTGGTCTCATAGAACCGGGGGACATACATTCCTGGCAGCTTCGCAGCCCGGCGCAGAAATTCTTCTCTGCCGGTATTTTCGTCCCGACACTTTTTATAGAGATCGATCAGTGGACGATACTGGGTCTCTCCTTCTCCGATATAGAAAATATCAAAGAAATCCGCAATGGGCTCCGGATTGTAGGTGCAGGGACCGCCGCCGATGACGATGGGACAGTCATCCCCACGTTCTGCAGCCAGCAAAGGAATGCCCGCCAGATCCAAAACCTGTAAAATATTGGTATAACACATTTCATACTGAATGGTGATTCCGAGGAAATCGAACTCACTGATCGGATCCTGACTCTCCAGAGCAAACAGCGGAATGTTTTCTTTGCGCATGATTTCATCCAGATCCACCCAGGGAGAATACACACGTTCACACCAGACATCGTCCCAGGAATTGAGCATACCGTAGAGGATCTGAATGCCCAGATGGGACATGCCGATCTCGTAGACATCCGGGAAGCACATGCAGAAACGGACATCCACACTGTCCTTATCCTTCACCACGGCATTGACCTCATTACCGATGTAACGGGCCGGTTTTTCGATCTTCATCAGAATATCATCATTTAACGCTAACTTTTCGTTCATAATTACCTCAAAAATTTTTATACATATTTTTTCATACGGCGGACATCATCTTCCGTGCAGGGAGCCCCGGAATAACGGGCTTTTTCATAGATGGCAGCCATGCCTTCGGAGTCCAGGGATTTTTCCGCATCTCTAGCAGTATAAAATGGCAGCCGATCTTTTGCAAGTCCACAGGTATTCATTTTTTTCTGATACATCCGCCGGATCTTTTTTCCTGCATCAAAAAAGGCAAAGTACCCCCTTTTTTGCTTCTGCACTGCAGCAATTCCAGAAGGTGCCTCCAGTCGTTCCCGTTTGTCCATGTTCTCCGTTTTTTCCGGAATAATATCAGGAAGTGAAATCTGCATTCTATCCCTCAGAAAGACGATCATTTTCCTGATACCCCGGTATATCAAAAATGTACTGGCCATCAGAAGGGCGGTCATGGCCACATATTCCAGAATGATCCATAGAATAAAGGGATCTTCTGTTTCCATAGGCGGCATATCACCACCGACCATAGTCTGACCGATTACCACATCAGAATCAGAAGCACCAGTGGGGAGCAAACCAAGCAAAAAACGAAGGATCGTAACCAGTCCGCACCGCAGTAACTGCAAAAAGGGCTTTAACCACGCAAACTGTGACACTGCCAGAAGCAGAAGCCCCGACATCAATACAAAAACTGCAGTGCTGTGGAGACCGGAGCGGAATATTTCCTGAAAAGGAATTCTGCCGGTACTCAGCCGGTTTACCGCAAGGAAATCATCATAGGACTGTAAAAACAAAATAATGGCATACAGTAAAAATTCCAGGATCAGACTCATACGATAATAGAGATCCCAGGCATCGTTTCCCTGATAATGCTGCAGAAAAAGACTTAAGAAAGTAATTCCGGCAGCAAGCGGCAGTGGCAACGGATCGGAAGCAGCGCTCTCTGACCGGAAACGCAGCCAGAGAGAATAGATCACAAAACCCGCTCCCACTAACAGCCGGACGCTGCGGTTTACACTGTTTGGCGCCGGGAACAAATAATAGCATGACAATACAAGAACATGCAAAAGGAGCAATACCGACAGATGCCTACAGCGTTTTCTGGCATAATACAGAAACCATGCAGGAAGCGCCCAAAGCAGCCACAAAGCTAAGGAAGGACGGCTTTCCGGAGCCAGCGCAGACAGCAGTGTGGCTGCAGTCAGTGCCAGCGGATAAAAACATAATTGATTCATCAGAGCAGTCAATAATTCTTTCACATTCAGACGCTTTCTTCCCGTAGGGAGATATAGGTGATCAGGGAACGCAGAGGCTCCGCTGTCTCCGGAGGAGTACTTTCGGAATATGGATAAAACCATTTCATATCCGGATGCCTTTCCTGATATTGCAGGACTAACGCTGCAAAGTCTTCGTAGGCATTGGGGGAGACAAAACAGGTATAGAGCGAATTCGATGTATCGGCAAGACGGCCGGCAAACAACTCCGAAAAAGGCTGCACCGGTTTGGACGTATCGATTCTTGCCAGCGCCTGCAGACAGGCATTTCGTTGTCTGATTCCACCACCTGCTTCCAGAATACAGGGCTCACCACTGATAGTGTCAATTCCATTACAATATAAAGCAACCTGCATTCCCTGCTCTAAAAACAGTAATAACAGTGCTGCGGCAATCTGCAGGCTGGCTTCTACACAGTCCTCTTTTTTGAGGATTCCGGTATCTTCCAGATTGATAAAAATCTGTACAGATTTCCGGGCTGTATAATTTTTCTGATTCACCTTCAGATCCCCGGTACGGGCCGTAGCTTTCCAGTTAATGCTTTTTAAGTCATCCTGTGGCTGGTAATCCCGGATACCGCGGTATTCAAAAGGATCCTCCAGGAGATGCCTCTTTGTCAGAATTTCTCCGTTTAACTGCTTTAAGGAGCGTTTGAAATCCGGGTGGGAAAATGGCTTAGGATACACATAGAGACTACACCCGGTAATCGGTGCAGTGGCTGTATACTGCGCTGTCAGGAACAGATCCGATGCCACCAGATCCACCTCCCCGATCGTGTAATATCCTCTTCTGCCACCAGTAAAGGGCAGTACTCTGGTGACCTTTTCCAGACGTCCAATCTGGAAAATATCGTTGCGGTAATAACGATCCGTGGTACGGGATCCCTTGGTATCAGCAAATATCAGATGTCTGTCGGTCTGGAATTTCACTTTCAACATGGTGAGCGGCAGACGTTTCCTGTTTTCAATGATCTCTGACAGTTCACTCTCCTGTCCTTCCCAAATGCCATCCTCCCGGAAAGCCAGGGATACGGTCAGATCCCACTGCCATATTTTTGCATATACATATTTCTGTCCCAGATACAGAAGCAGAGCAAATACAATAATACCAAGAAGCTGTATCATGGTTCAAACCTTTCCGTAGGGACGGGAACGGAAGAAAGAATGGCTTCCATTCTATCTGCAGTGGAACCGGTATCGGAGCCAAAACTGCATACCAGCCTGTGAGCCAACACCGGAACTGCCAGAGTACGCACATCATCCGGAATCACATAGGAACGACCCTGCAGATATGCATAGGCTTTGACACATCGCAAAAGCCCCAGGGTGCCTCTGGGACTGATCCCTGCCAGAATACCATCCGAACATCTGGTGGCCTCTGAAATCTGCACCATATATTCACGGATGCAGGGATGAACGAATATCCTGGCTGCCTCCATCCGGGCAGTCAGAAGTTCTTCCAGGGAGACTACAGGGGTTAAGGTATGCAAAGGATCTTCCTCCATATACAGCTCCAGGATCCGGAGTTCCTCTTCTCTGGTGGGAAGCTTCATGGACAATTTCATTAAAAAACGGTCTAACTGTGCTTCCGGCAGAGGAAAGACGCCTGCACTTTCAATGGGATTCTCCGTGGCAATGACAAAGAATGGCTCTCCCGGCGTATAAGAGACACCATCGATAGTTACCTGCCGCTCTTCCATACATTCCAGAAGTCCCGACTGAGTTCTCGGAGTGGCACGATTCAATTCATCCGCCAGCAATATATTCGTAAATACCGGTCCCTTCCGCAGGGTAAACTCATTTTTCTGCCTGTCATAGACATTAATGCCGGTGATGTCACCGGGCAACAGATCCGGCGTAAACTGAATTCTGGAAAATCCTGCATTTAAGGACTTTGCCAGTGCTTTTGCAAGCTTTGTCTTGCCGGTGCCGGGAACATCCTCCAGAAGGACATGACCATCGGCAAGTAATGCTGTCAGGAGAAGGATTGTCACTTCTTCTTTTCCTACCAGCACCTTTTGGACATTTGTTTTTATTTTTGATGCTAAATCTTTTCCGTTTTGTGTTGACATAATTTCTCCTGGATCTACTAAACTATTCAGAACTTCATTCGCAAAAAACTCCTTCAGAGTTCCCGTTTTGCTCATGATGCTTACATGGCTCTGAATAATAATTATTATACCTTATAAAATGAAGTTCTGCCAGTACCAAAAGGAACATAAAAATGAACTGCAAGGATGACTTACATGTTATGGAAAAGTATGAGGCTTATATATGGAAAAACGGGATAACAGACACCAAGAAGATCTTTTAGTGCAGATGCGCAGACAGACAGAAATACGGCCAGAACAAAAGGAATCCGAACCCACCGTATCTTCCGGTAACGGTACATTCAAAATCCGCCTTGCTCTGGCCGGAGTCTTATTACTTACGATCATATTGTTGGATCAAAAGGACAAATGCTTTGCCGGAATCTCCATGGATCAGGTGTTGCACTATGTCACCAACGTGGATTACGGCACTTATCTTAAGACCTGGGTGGAAACTGCGGTCAACGGTTCGCAAGCTCTGTAGTGATCTCTTCCCAGGTGACATCCTTTTCTGCCATCAGCACCATCATATGATACAGGAAATCGCTGATCTCGTATTTGACCTCGTTGGGGTTGGGATTCTTGGCGGCAATAACGATCTCTGTGGCTTCCTCACCCAGTTTTTTCAGGATCTTATCAATGCCTTTGTCGAACAGGTAATTGGTATAAGAACCTTCCTTAGGGTGTACCTTGCGGTCCTTGATCACATCGAAGACTTCCTCAAATACCTGTAAAGGATTGCTGCTTTCCTCATAATCCTTTTTCGTGATCTCGTTAAAGAAGCAGCTCCGGCTTCCAGTATGACAGGCTGCACCGATCTGGGATACTTTCGCAAGGATCGTGTCCATATCACAGTCGGCCACAAGCTCCTTCACATACTGGTAGTGCCCACTGGTCAGGCCCTTCAGCCACAATTCCTGACGGCTTCTGCTATAATAGGTCATCTTGCCCAGCTTCAGGGTCTGCTCGTAAGCTTCCTCATTCATATAAGCCATCATCAGAACTTCCTGAGTCCGGTAATCCTGTACGATGACAGGCACCATGCCATCACTGTTCTTCTTGAAATCTTCCCACTTGTAAGCAGCCTGGAAGGATTCAATGGGAATATCGTTCTCCCGGCACAGATCCTTCAGCGCAACGATTTCTTTTACATTATCATTGATGGTGTTACCGGTAACACCACATACATTTTCGTAAGCGAAGATCTCCAATAATTTATTCAATGCTACCTGATTGATCTGCACAAAAAACGGCAGAGACAGGATGCTCTGAGTCTCTCTGATCTGATGAGGGTTCATAAGGATCATGGCAGAGATATATTTTTCAATGCGTTCCTTCTGGGCTTCCAGAATAGCAGAATCGTTGTAAGAGATGAGAATCTTATCCTTACCGAACTTCAGAGAGACTTCCTCTGTAATCTCAATATTACTCTCTTTCTCATAATCGAGAACCGCTTTTTTACATCCGGCATAAAGTAATTTCTTAATGTCCTCCATGCGCTTGACATGACCGGCACCGATGACATCCACTTCTGCTCTGGCACAGATTTCCTTGATAATATCCAGTGCGGCATCATGCTCTGCATCCCCCTCGGACATATCGAACACGATCAGCTCATCGGCGTTGTGTTCACAGTAATAATCTGCCAGACGGACAGGATCCGTATCTACGATAGTGGTATCCTTAAGGTTTCTTACCGCATGCTCGTGATATAAATAAATACAGGGAACAAATTTCTTGATGATCATAGTAATCCTCGTACCTTTCTATACCTGCACAGTTTAGGCCGCAGGTACTTTATTTTCTTACAGACTTCCTTTGGTGCTTAAGACATCCGTTACCTTCGGATTATAGGAAACGGCCTGATCCAGCGCCTTGGCAAATGCTTTGAACATCGCCTCGATCATATGATGATTATTGCCGGTGGAAAGCATCTTGATATGTAGATTCATACCGGCACTGTAAGATACAGCATAGAAAAATTCTTTCACCAGTTCGGTATCCAGCCCACCCACCTTCGGTACGGTGAATTCACATTCAAAATTAAGATAAGGACGACCACTTAAGTCAACGGCACATAAAGCAAGCACTTCATCCATGGGCAGGATAAAATAACCGTAACGGTTGATGCCTTTTTTGTCTCCCACGGCCTTTTTAATAGCTTCTCCGAGGACAATGCCGGTATCTTCCACCGTGTGGTGTCCGTCTACCTGCAGATCACCCTTTACCTTGCATTCCAGATCAAAAAAACCATGTCTTGCAAAGCCATCAAGCATATGATCAAAAAATCCGATGCCGGTAGACAGATTGGCTTTTCCGCTGCCGTCCAGATTTAAGGTGACAGCAATGTCGGTCTCTTTTGTTGTGCGTGTTACAGTTGCTTTACGTTCCATAAAAATCTCCATGCCTTTCATCAACCCTGCTGTTAATCTTCAAATCTAACTTTAATACTGTTTGCGTGTGCGGTCAAGCCTTCGCTTTTTGCAAAAGTCTCAATCTGTGTATGTACCTTTTCCAGTGCCTGTCTGGAATAAGAAATGATACTGGTCTTCTTGATAAAGTCATCTACATTTACCGGGGAAAAGAACCGTGCAGTACCGTTGGTAGGCAGGATGTGGTTCGGACCTGCGAAATAATCTCCCAGAGGTTCGGAAGCATACTCTCCCAGGAAAATGGCACCGGCATTGCGGATACGGGTCATAGTGTCAAAAGGATTCTTCGTAATGATCTCTAAGTGTTCAGAAGCAATAGCGTTGGCGGCGGAGATGGCATCTTCCATGCTGTCAGCTAACAGAATGTATCCGTAATTGTCCAGAGATTTCTGGATAATGGGAGCACGCTCCAGCACTTTTACAAAACCATCCACTTCTTCAGAAACTTTTTCAGCCAGTTCCTTGGAAGTGGTGATCAGAATGGCACTTGCCAGCTCATCATGCTCTGCCTGAGACAACAGATCCGCTGCAACATATCTGGGTGTTGCGGTCTCATCCGCCAGCACCAGGATCTCACTGGGACCTGCAATGGAATCAATGCTGACATATCCGTAGACTGCTTTTTTGGCAAGAGCTACGAAAATGTTGCCGGGACCGGTGATCTTGTCGACCTTGGGTACAGACTCAGTTCCAAAAGCCATGGCTGCGATGGCCTGTGCACCGCCCACTTTATAGATGGTATCCACGCCTGCAATATCAGCGGCTACCAGAGTACCGGGATTGACCTTACCGTCTTTTCCGGGAGGGGTGGTCATAATGATCTCATCTACACCGGCTACCTTGGCAGGGATCACATTCATCAATACGCTGGAGGGGTAAGCGGCTTTTCCACCGGGCACATAGACACCGGCTTTTTCAATGGCGGTGATCTTCATACCTAAGATCGTACCGTCAGGCTTGGCATCAAACCAGCTGTTACGAAGCTGCTTCTGATGAAAGGCACGGATATTTTCCGCAGACTGTCTGATCACTTCAATCAGCTTCTCATCCATCTGCGCATAAGCTTCTGCAATCTCTTCCTTTGTGACACGGATGTTTTCTGCGGTCAATGTAAACTTATCAAACTGTAATGTATAGTCGAACAAGGCCTTATCGCCCTCGGCTCTGACCTTTTCGATGATCTGATTTACAGTGCTCTCATACTGGGAATAATTGTTCGGGCTTCTCTTTAAGAGGTCGTTCAAAATGCTCTGCTTTGATTCTTTATTCAATGCAACGATTCTCATGACGGTACTCTCCTTTACCTGTTATTCTGTTAATGCTTATTTGTTTTATTTTTTTTATCTTTCCGAAAGAATCCGGTCAGGCCTGTTTTTTTAATTGCTCGCGGATGGCACCTACCAGTTTGCGGATACGGTCGGCTTCCATCTGCATGCTAACCGGATTGACGATCATGCGGGCCGACAGAGGACATACCTCTTCCAGAACCTCCAGACCGTTTTCTTTTAACGTGGAACCGGTCTCCACAATATCCACGATGACATCAGACAGTTCCACCAGAGGTCCCAACTCCACAGAGCCGTTCAATTTGATGATATCCACGGTCTGATGCTTTTTATTGTAAAAATATTCTCTGGCGATATTGGGATATTTGCTGGCTACACGGATCCGTTCATGGTGCTTCAACAATTCTCTGGCGGAAGCAGGACCGCACACACACATGCGGCATTTGCCAAACCCCAGATCGAGTACTTCATAGACATTCCGGTTCTCCTCCAGAATGGTGTCCTTCCCCACCACGCCGATGTCTGCAGCACCGTACTCTACATAAGTGGGAACATCCGGACCTTTTGCCAGGAAGAAACGTAATTTGTATTCTTCGTTGACGAATATCAGCTTTCTGGTATCTTTATCTTTCATTTCTTCACAGGTAATGCCGATCTGTTCGAATAGCTCCAGTGTCTTTTTGGCAAGTCTGCCCTTTCCCAGGGCAAACGTAAGATATCTTTCTTCACTCATTATTGATCTGCCTCCTCACTTTCTATGGTCTCCGGAGAAAGCACGGTAGAGATGCCTTTCTTGCGTAAGCTTGTGGCTTCTGCCAGCTTTGCCAGATAATCGGCTTCATCTCCTGCACGGTAATACAATACTTTACCGGAAGAGGGAATATCGATAGTCACCTTCTGACGGGACAATGCCTCCAGCAGATCATCAATGACAATGACAAAACCGATGGCTGCCGCATCTTTACCGAACCTCTTGAGCAGATTATCGTAACGGCCGCCCTTTACCACTGCATCGCCGATGCCATAGGTATAGGCCTTAAAAACAATGCCGGTATAGTACTGATATTTGCTGAGCATTCCGAGATCGAAGGAAATGTATTCCACTACCCCGTACTGCTCTAACCGCTCCTTTAACTTTTCCAGTCTTGCAATGGCCTGCAGAGAACGGTCATTTTTCACCAGTGCTTTGGCATCCTCCAGAGATTCTATGTTTTCAAACATATCTGCCAGCTTTAATAAAATGCCATGATACGGCTCCGGGATCTGCTTCTGTTCCAGCAGTTCCTGCGCAGCGAAAAAGTTCTTGCCGGAGATACAGGAACGGAGTTCCTTTTCCGTATCCTCATCCAGACCTGCTTCCTCACAGAGGCCGCGGAAATAATCCACCTCTCCGATGGTCACCTGAAATCTGGTCAGTCCCGCACTCTTCAAGGCTTCGATCACCATACTGATGACTTCTGCATCCGCTTCTACGGAAGGATCCCCGATGAGCTCCGCACCCATCTGGGTCACTTCTTTTAATTTCCCCTGCAGGTTGGAAGTATTGGTAAAGGTATTGCCGTTATAGCTGAAACGCAAGGGTACCTTTTCTTCCATAAAATATTTTGCCGCACAACGGGCAATGGACGGCGTGAAATCCGGACGCAGCACCAGAGTATTTCCTTCTTTGTCAAAAAACTTATACAACTCCTTGCTGGGAGTAGTTCCGATCTCTTTGGAGAAGACATCAAAAAACTCAATGGAAGGGGTCTGGATATCTTCGTATCCGAAACAATGGATCGCTTTCTGCAGCTTCTGCTCTACTACCAGTTTCTTAGCATATTCCTTGCCGTAAATGTCCCGGACACCCTCCGGCGTATGTAAAAGTCTGTTATTCATATGCATCCCTCAATTCGTTCGCTTTAATATATTAACGTGCTACCATATTATCATAGTAGCATGCGAAACTATTTGTAGTATACTAGGAGACCTCTCTGCTGTCAAGGCAAAAAACATCCTTAAAAATATCAATCTTCCCGGTCTTCCAGGTCTTTTTTCAGAATATCAAGATAAGGTACCAGGATTCCCTGATGTTTCGGAATAATATACTCCGGATTCAGTTCTTCAAAACGAAAGCTTTTTCTGCCGCCTTCCTGGGCTCTGTCCCAGAAATAACGGAGCATTTCATAAGGGAGATAATATAGCAGATCCTTGTGACTGTAGAAAATCAGAAAAAAGGCAATTCCTCCCTGTTTCTCAAATTGTCGCATGAACTCTACCTGATGAGGGTGAATATTCTGCAGTGAAAAAGTGTCCACCGCACATTCCTTAGCATCGAAGCATACCGGAATGCCCTGCACCACCCCGATATAGTCAACGGTACTTTTTTGTTCGAAAAAGGCAAGCGTGATCTGGCGGCTCTCCTTATCCATTTTGACAGGGGTAATGGGGGTGGGGATCTTCTGGATCAGTGCCAGACCGGCTTCTGCATATTTTTCATTGGTACGATTGACCATGTCTTCTAACGTAGATCCCCGAAGACCACGGGTATTCCAGGTTGCCATAGGTAATGTTCTTCCTTTCTAACAGGCACTGTCCGGCATCAGATTCAAAGCCTGCAGGATTTCGGCAAATTGTCTGGGCAGCGGTGCCGTAAACGTCTTGTCGCTGACCTTCGCAAGCGCCCCTTCGGAGGCCTGAGGGAAATGGATCCTGCCTGCATGCAACAGCTGATGATGCAGAGAAAACGCCGACTGCATTTTACGATTTAATTTACTGTCTCCGTATTTGGTGTCTCCCAGTAACGGATGCCCAGTGCTTGCCAGATGGGCACGGATCTGATGGGTTTTGCCGGTGACCAGTTCTACGGTCAGTAACGTATATTCTCCCGCCACGGCGTTGGGGGTGTAGATTGTCTGAATATAGGAAGCCTCTTCCATAGCTTCGGGCTTCTCGGAAAAGATCTGTACAGTGTTGGTACGTTCGTCTTTACAGAGATAGCCTTCCAGCGTGCTCTCCTGTAAAATCTTGCCCTTGCAGACCGTCTGGTAATACTTTTTCACCGTACGTTCCTTGATGATCTGGCTGAGCGCCTGGGAACCAGCCAGTGTTTTTCCACACAGGACGATGCCACTGGTATTGCGGTCAAGACGGTTGCAGACCGACGGATGAAAGGTGGTAAGATCCTCTTCCCTGATGGCTCCTGTAGCCAGCAGATGACCGATCAGCCATTCATTTAATGAAAGATCCTCCGGTTTCGCTTTCTGGGTCAGTACGCCAACCGGCTTATTTAACAACAGGATATCTTCATCCTCATAGAGAACGCCGATCTCTTTTAAAGAACGGTAAGCCTTCCGGTAATCAGAGGTATCCTCGGCGCTTCCGGCACCGGACAGCGTGGCAAACGTTTCTTCGGAGAAAAAACATTTTACTTCATCGCCCTGGGCCAGGATCTCTTTTCCTTCCGCTTTCTTTCCGTTTAAGGTAATATTTTTCTTACGCAGCATCTTGTATAGAAATCCGGTGCCTGCGTTCGGCAATGCTTTTTTTAAGAATTTATCCAGACGCTGGCCCGCCTGATTTTTGCCAATGGTAAGTAATTGCATAAAAGATCCCCCTGCTTTTTTAAAAAATTGTTACAGAGATACGCTCTTAAGGGTCTGACAGATCCCGGCTGACAGTTCCGGCTGTGTGGGAAGTTCTTTTAACTGTTCGCATCTTTTCAGATACTTGTCCAGATCGTTAAATATTTTTACAGAGACTTCTCTGTAATTGTCTTTTTTCAGAATATCCTGAATGTGCTTATAAAAAGCCTGTTCCGCAAACTTTGGATCTGTGGTATAGCCACAGACGGTATTGCCGCAGACCGTCAGATGATGGATGACATAATTTTTCTCATAGGAAGTAAAGACCATATCGTAAAGACCGGTAAGACCGCCTGCATGCGCTGCAATCTGAGCCGCATCCTTTTCATCACAGCCTTTATAGCGTAAGAACATGAACATTTCCACCAGACTTTTGCAGGCCGGAAGGCATCCCAGCACTGCTACGATCGTCAACAGATTCTCACGACTTCCGGTGCTGACCCATCCTGCGATAAACAAAGACAGAGAGATGGCAAAATAAAGCACCGTTCTTAAGATCTCATAATTTTTCTGTGTGCGAAGGTACCCGTGGGTTCCCTTATAGGCATCTGAGGTAAACATTCTTTTGAATTGCATGAAAAAAACTCCTTTTACTGTATTTTTACTGATTTTCTTTTTGCTTTTGCTGCAAAGCAGATAATGCGGCGACTTCCTCTTCCGTCAGGGCACGGTAGGCGCCTCTTTTAAGGGACGGATCCAGAGACAGAGGGCCGAAGCTTATCCTCTCCAGTTTAAGTACCTGATTATCGACCGCCTGCAGCATCCGTTTAACCTGATGAAATCGGCCTTCGTGAATCGTTAATAGCAGATCACCGTTTTCGGTAAGTTTCGCCTTTGCCGGTGCCGTCAGTTTCTCATCGCCGATGTCAAGCCCCAGTTCCAGACGATGGATATCTTCCACGGAAAGTGGCTTACCCGGTGTCACCAGATATGTCTTATCCACATGTTTTCTGGGGGATAACAGGTCATGGCTCAGTGCACCGTCATTGGTTAAGAGCAGCAAGCCGGTAGTATCTTTGTCCAGACGGCCTACCGGAAACAGCTCTTTTTGCTCCGGTACAGTCAGGAGGCTCACAACGGTGGGGGCGGTATTGTCATTGGTGGCAGAGACCACGCCCTCCGGCTTATTTAACATATAGTAGGTATATTTCCGGTACTGGATGGGCTGTCCCTGACAGACCACCGTATCACTCAGCTCATCTACCTTCGTCTCCGGCTTCCTGACAGCCTGTCCGTTTACGGTGACCTGTCCTTTTTTGATGAATTCTTTCACCTGGCTGCGGGTACCGATGTTCTGATCACATAAAAATTTATCCAGACGCATTGTTCTTTCCTATGACTTAAATTTTATTCTGAAGCATATAGTATACAAACTCTTTGAGGATGCAACTCATGAAAAAAGTCGCTGCGATCCTTTTCTTTCTCATAATGACAATCTGCATCCTGACCCATTCTGAATTAAGCCTCGCCTATGCGGCATTGGGGCTTCAATTATGGTATGAACGGATGGTGCCGGTGCTTCTTCCTTTTATGATTTTATCAGGCACCCTGATCCGGATGGGACTGGTTCCCCTGCTGATTCGTCCGGTGAAACCCCTTTTTGCAAAGCTGTTTTGTCTGTCCGGGCAGGCGGTGTATGTCATCCTGATGGGATTTCTGTGTGGCTTTCCCATGGGTGCCAGAACGATAGCCGACTTCCGGGACAGACAGGAGCTCTCTGTATGGGAAGGGCAATATCTGCTTGCCTTTTGTAATAATCTGGGACCGGTGTATTTCATAAGCTTTATCCTGCCGCTGCTACATAGAAAACTGATCCTGCCATACCTGGCAGGTATGTACGGCATCCCACTTGCCTACGGGCTGCTTTTACGTCATACAGTGTTCCGAAACCGGATTTCCCATTCCAGCAGGGATTCTGAGGAAAGAGCTTCCGCTATGGCACTGCCGGATGCTCTGGATGAGGCCGTGAGCGCTTCCGGCAGAAATATCTTACAGCTGGGCGGATATATGATTTTTTTCAATCTGCTGAATCTTCTGCCCAGGCTTTTTCTACACCACAGTTACAGATATGCGCCGCTGTTAGAGATCAGCGGTGGACTAAAACTTTTGGGAGAACGCTGTCCGCTGTATACGTTGTTACTATTGCCCCTGGGCGGCCTTAGCTGTATTGCCCAGACCGGCAGTTGTATCCGGAATACCGGCTTGTCATTAAGAAAATATATTTTTGACAAATTAATGCTGACATTACTTACGGGAATTTATTATCTTGGATGGTTCCTTGTATCCCCGGGAACGTTCCTGCTCTGACGTTTACGCCTGCGCTTCCGGTGCCTGCTTTGTTGTATCTGATAAAGCAAAAAGACCATCAAAAGTAATACGACCAGAATGACGCAGATTCCAAGGAAAATGCCAAAATTAATTTCTTTATTCTCATCGGAAGCCTCCGAAATATTACCTGCTGCATCCGCCATCGTAATGACTGCCGGATTGGCTTCGGTAGAATCAGTGCCTGTGGTTTCTGAAACAGCTGCCGCCGCTTCAGCTTCCAGGCTTGCTCTCATGGCTTCTTCCGCCGCAAGCTTTTCCTGATCCACAAACGCCTGCGTGAACGTAACGGGTTCACTTTCCGTAAAAAGATCCGCCTGGTTATAACCACGGACAGTAATAACAGGCTGCTCCCCCTTCGTAAAGGTAACAGAAAAAGTGAATGTGTCGGAATAAGTACCTGCCATCATATCAAGATCCGGCCAAGGAAAAAGTTCTGAATAAGTTTTCCCGTCATCAGTGCTGTAATCATAATACATCATAGGACAATCATAGTCTGCTGCCGTCACCTCCAAAGTAACTTCCCCGGTATCATAGTCAGCATTTTTCAATGATAAAAGGCAGACATCCGGTTCTGTTTGATCTCTTACAGTAGCCGGAATGATGGATTGTAGGGAAACTTCCGGAAGATTATCTGCATCCGCACTATAATCAACTCCGAGAATTGTACTGGATAATCCGAAATACTTTGCTACAGATAAAGCATCTGTTCTTCCAAAGGTCTTCCAGTCTTCTTCTGTCTGACAATAAGGAACATCTCTGGACTCATCAACATGACAATGCTCAATGATTGTAGAGGGAACAGATCTCGCCGTGCATTCTCTGATAATACCGTAGTAATCGTCTCCGTTATCCTTGAGTTTTGTTTTTACACCTCGTAAAAACAGCCCCATATTCTGCATCTGCTGCATTTGTTCCCAGCCAAATTGATAACCGTAAGCATTGTAGGGCTGAACAGAGGAAATCCATGTTTCTGAGCCAAAGAGGTCGTGGTCTGCAGAGGCATTATAGTGAATGCTGAACAGAAAGTCGGCATTATGTTCCGCAGCGTACTGTGCACGATCAGCCAGGGACATGGATATATCATCCGTATGCGTCAGATAGACATCTACATTATCATATTTCTGCAATTCTTCATACATTGCCATGGCAGTTACCATAGTCATTTTCTTTTCCTGTGCAGGTCCTTCCAGAGTTCCTTCGTTATCTCCGCCGTGACCGGGATCTATAACGATGGTAATGCGATCTCCTGTTTCCTGAGCTCTGGGTGCGGCTTTTACTTCCAATGGGTGATTAAAAAAACAGACTGTAGCAAGACTGACCGCACAGATCATTGTCCTTACTAACAGTCCTTTTTGCTTTTTCATAACTTTCATTTTCTGGATTCCTCATTTTTAAAAAACCAGCTTTCAACAGAAAACTGGTTTTGGTTGTTACATTACATTCAGATCGTTGTTGTCTTCAGCAGATCCCGTCACACCATCCAGATCTTCATCTACCGGATGGAGTTCGCTACGGTTAGACTGGATGATATCTCTGTACTGATTCAGATTACCGATCAAAGTATCATAATTGGCGCTTGCCTGCTGGGTAGAGGAAGCAATGATGTTCTCCAGATGTGCCAGCATATCATCCATATACTGCATAGCAGCAGCTTTTACATTATTAGCTTCCATCGTAGCATTGTCCAGAATTTCCTGAGCCTGTTTACTTGCCATGGTAACAACCTCATTGGCCTGCGCATAAGCCTGCTGCATGATCTCATGCTCATTGATCAATTCGTTGGTATGAACTGTAGCCTCATTGATCAAAGCCTGGGCTTTTTCTTTGGCATCATTCAGGATAGCTTCTTTATTACTGATGATCTTCTGATAACGCTTGATCTCATCAGGTGTTTTCATACGAAGTTCCCGCAGCAACTCGTCGATCTCGTCCTTATTCACGATGATCTCGGTACTGGACATGAACTTCGGCTTGCAACCCTCGATGTATTCTTCTATTTCATCAATTAATTGTTCGATTCTGCTGCTCATGAAATTCTCCTTATTTACACATCACTATTCTCTGAAAGCTTTTTATTGCGATATTTGTCGTAGATCAGTTTTGCTACAAAATCCGGCACACAGGGGGTAATGTCCCCATCAAAGCTTGCAATCTGCTTGATAGCGGAAGAACTGAGGTAGGCATATTCCAGACTGGTAGTTAAAAATATTGTATCTATCGTCCCGTGGGACAACATCCGGTTCGTCTGGGCCATCTGCAATTCATACTCAAAATCCGTAATGGCACGCAGTCCCCTTACGATGACATGCAGATCCTTTTCCCTTGCATAATCCACTAAAAGTCCACTGAAACTGTCTATCTGGACATTAGGCAGATCCTTTGTTGCCTCTTCTAGTATCTTAACACGTTCCTCAACAGAAAACAACGGTGTCTTTTCTTTATTATTTAAAACACTGACGATCAGAACATCAAAAATTTCCGCAGCTCTTCTGATAATATCCATATGGCCGTTAGTAACGGGATCAAAGCTTCCTGTGTAAACTGCTCTTTTCATAATAAAAACTCACGCCTTTCGGTGTTACTTCTTACGAAGAAACACATGCTTGTTGGTTTTGTATTTTTTCTCACGGATCACTTCAAAGCCTAAATCTTCCGCATAGGAAAAATCAGTATGCAGAGAAGCTTCTACCAGGATCAGGGTCTCCTCGGAGACATATTTTGCGTAGCGCAGCTGCTCTAACACTCTGCGCTCCTGCTCCTGATCGTAAGGAGGATCCATGAAGATCACATCCACGTGCTTTTCATAGATGCCCGTCAGTCCTGCACAGGCATCCTGTTTTAATACGATAGCACGGTCTTTCATTTTCGTAAATGTCAGATTGTCTTCAATGCATGCCAGGGCTTTCGGTGCATTTTCGATAAAATATGCTTTTCTGGCACCACGGCTTAAAGCCTCGATGCCGATGCCGCCGCTGCCGCTGAAAATATCTACAAATACACAATCCGGAATGTAAGTCTGCAGCATATTAAAAAGGGTTTCCTTGATCCGGTCAGTGGTGGGTCTGGTATCCATTCCTTCCGGTGTTTTTAACGGCAGACTTCTTGCGGTTCCTGCTATGACTCTCATATATTTTTCTCCGTATTCTAAATTGACTTTGTTATACTCTGACCTTGGTGCCTTTGCTGTCACGTTTTCCAAGCTTCAGATTGTTCAGGACAAGCTCTTTGCCCTTGTATTCAATAGTGGTCTCTACGGCGTTCTTTGTATAATATACATTTTCCACCTGATCACCGTCATTTAACTTCATGCCCCGGACGCCGATGGCTCCCTTTTTCTTTTCAGGGATCTCTTCCACGGCAAAGCGCAGGAAAAATCCAGCCTTCGTCTGTAATACGATATTACGCTGATCTGTCAGTGCAGCAACACTGACAACGCTGTCTCCTTCTGCCAGCTTCGTAGCAGCTACGGTACGTTTGGTTACATCAAATTCTCCGCCGTCTACTACTTTTAACATGGACTGTGCGGTAGCAAAGATCACCTGACACAGATTCAGCTCCTTCTGACTGGTGATATAGACGATCTCTTCCGTCTTCTGACTGAAATTGCTGACGTTATCAATGGGTGTGCCTTTGTCACGGAATTTGCCGTAAGGCAGATCCAGTACCTTGATAGTGTGCATCTGTCCTGTATTGGTAAACAGGCAGATCCTTCCGGTATTTTTACAGGTGAAGATATATTTATTCTCTGCATCTGCGGCTTCTTTATTCCGCTCGTAGGTAGTGACATCCACGGTCTTGGCATAGCCGAAACGATCCATCAAAAAGACCACATCCATCTCTTCCAGTTCTTTTTCCTTGTAGACTGCTTCCTGTCCGTTCTCGATGACAGTCTTGCGTGGATGACTGTATTCCTTTTTGAAGCCATCCAGTTCGTTCATGATGACCTGCGCCATGGAATCTCTGCGATCCAGAATGTCTTCATAGCGATAGATATTGGCCATGGTCTCTTCGTGTTCGTTGATCAGAGCCTCCAGTTCCAGACCGATCAACTTGTACAGGCGCATCTCTAAGATGGCGTTGGCCTGTTTCTCGGTGAACATCAGCTGAGCTGCCATGATCTTTGATTCCTTGGACTTAAACTTGATGCCATCCACCTTGCCTTCTACGAGACAGGCCTTTGCCATGGCACGATCCTTGGAACCACGTAAGATTTCGATGACCAGATCGATCACATTGCAGGCCTTGATCAGGCCTTCCTGGATTTCCTTGCGTTCCTGTTCTTTGGCTAACAGATTGGTGTATTTTCTGGTAGCTACTTCAAACTGGAAGTCCACATTGGCTTTGATGATCTGCTTTAAGCCCATGGTCTCCGGTCTGCCGTTTGCAATGGCCAGCATATTGACACCGAAGGTATCCTCTAACCGGGTCTTTTTATAGAGCATGTTTACAAAGTTCTCGGGATCGGCATCTTTACGCAGCTCGATGACGATACGGATGCCCTCCTTGGAGGACTGGTTGGAAATATCTACGATATCCTGGGTCTTCTTCGACTCGGAAAGGGCCGCCACATCGGATAAAAACTTTGCGATATTGGCTCCGATCATGGTATAGGGGATCTCCGTTATCACCACATTGGTCTTGCCGGCTTTTCCCTTCTGGAACTCCACTTTGCCCCGCAGTTTGATCTTGCCGGTTCCGGTCTCGTAGATATCTTCCAGCTCGTCCTTATTGATCACGATGCCACCGGTAGGAAAATCCGGTCCCTTCAGATAACGCATCAATTCTTTGGTCGTGATCTCATTATTGAGCATGTAAGCTTTTACCGCATCAATGACTTCTCCCAGATTGTGAGGGGGAATGCTGGTAGCCATACCTACAGCAATACCTTCGGAACCATTTACTAACAGGTTTGGGATCTTTACCGGCAGTACGGAAGGCTCCTTTTCCGTCTCATCAAAGTTCGGTACGAAATCCACCACATCCTTGTCCAGATCTGCAAGGAACGCTTCCTGGGTTACTTTCTGAAGCCTGGCCTCGGTATAACGCATGGCTGCGGCACCGTCTCCTTCGATGTTACCGAAGTTGCCGTGGCCATCGATCAGGGGCATGCCTTTCTTGAAATCCTGACTCATGACTACCAGTGCTTCATAGATGGAACTATCACCGTGGGGATGATATTTACCCATGGTATCACCAACGATACGGGCACTTTTACGATAGGGGCGGTCATAACGGATCCCCAGCTCGTGCATATCATAGAGGGTTCTTCGCTGTACCGGTTTCAGACCATCTCTGACATCCGGTAAGGCTCTTGCAATAATAACGCTCATGGCATAGTCGATGAACGATTTCTGCATCTCCTCGGAGTATTCTGTTTTTATGATTCTGCTGTCGTCCATTTCTAATCTCCGTTCTTGCAGACGCTTATCAGCGTCTCTGACATTGCTTTCTGAGAAATTCCCAGATTAAAAATCAGGAAACTATCCTTTATGTCTATGTAATGCAGTGTTTTTAAATATCAAGCGCAGCATCTGTGGCGTGATCGTAAATAAAGGCTTTTCTGGGCGGTACGTCCGTCCCCATGAGAAGCTCCGTCATCTCGGAAGCCATGCGTGCATCCTCGATCTCCACTAATTTTAACAGTCTGCGTTCCGGATCCAGTGTAGTCTCCCACAGCTGTTCCGCATCCATTTCACCCAGACCTTTATATCGCTGTAAGGTAAAGGGACCCTTGTGGGTCTTACGGTATTTCTCCAGCGCCTTGTCATCATACAGATATTTTTCTTCTCCCTTGGAGGGCATGGCCTTGTATAAAGGAGGCATTGCTATGTATACGTGGCCTTCGAAGATCAGATCCGGCATGAAACGATAGAATAAGGTCAACAGCAAGGTGGAAATATGCGCACCATCCACATCGGCATCCGCCATGATGATGATCTTGTCATAGCGCAGTTTAGTGATATCGAAATCGTTGCCGTAACCCTCGGAAAAACCACAGCCGAAAGCATTGATCATGGTCTTGATCTCTGCGTTGGCCAGTACCTTGTCGATGCTGGCTTTTTCTACGTTCAGGATCTTACCACGGATCGGAAGGATGGCCTGATACATACGGTTTCTTGCGGTCTTGGCACTGCCGCCCGCAGAATCACCCTCTACGATGAAAATCTCACACTTGGAGGGATCTCTGGATTCGCAGTTCGCCAGTTTTCCGTTGGAATCAAAGGAGAACTTCTGCTTCGTCAGCATATTGGTCTTGGCCTTTTCCTCTGTCTTACGGATCTTGGCTGCTTTTTCTGCACAGCCGATGATGCTCTTCAAGGTCTCCAGGTTACGATCAAAGAACCGTACGATCTCTTCGCCTGTCACCTTGGCTACTGCCTTGGCGGCATCCTGATTGTCCAGTTTCGTCTTGGTCTGTCCTTCGAAACGGGGATCCGGATGCTTGATGGATACCACTGCCGTCATTCCGTTCCGGACATCGGCACCGGTGAAGTTTGCATCCTTTTCCTTTAAAATGTTAAGCTCTCTGGCATAGGTATTGATCACATTGGTGAACTGGGTCTTAAAACCGGTGAGGTGAGTACCACCCTCGGAGTTGTAAATGTTATTACAGAAGCCCAGCACATTCTCATGGAATTCATTCACATACTGGAATGCCACTTCCACAGAGATACCCTCGCTCTCCCCGGAAAAGAAAATGACATCGTGTACGGTCTCCTTGGAACGGTTCATGTCCTTTATGAAGCCGATGATGCCTTCCGGCTCATGATAGGTGACTTTCTCCAGTTCTTCTTTTCTCTTATCTTCAAAAATGATCGTAAGCTTCGGGTTCAGATAAGCGGTCTCATGGAGACGGCTCTTGACTTCATCTTCCTTGAAACGGGTCTTGTCAAAGATAGTATCATCCGGCAGGAAATTGATGGCCGTACCGGTCTCTCTGGTCTTGCCCACTACGGGAAGCAGACCGTCCACCAGATCCAGCACAGGGATACCTCTCTCATAGCGGTCCTCATAGATGCAGCCGCCGCTCTTGACTTTGACAGTCAATTTTGTGGAAAGGGCATTTACTACGGAAGAACCTACACCATGCAGACCACCGCTGGTCTTATATGCGGAATTGTCAAATTTGCCGCCGGCATGCAGTGTCGTGAATACCAGACGCTCTGCACTGATCCCTTTTTCATGCATTCCCACGGGAATACCTCGGCCGTTATCTTCTACAGTGGCGGAACCGTCCGCCTCCAGAGTTACTTTTATCGTATCGCAGTATCCGGCCAGATGCTCGTCCACAGAGTTGTCCACGATCTCATAGATCAAGTGGTTCAGACCCTTAGTGGAGACACTGCCGATATACATTCCGGGTCTCTTTCTTACCGCTTCTAAGCCTTCCAGGACGGTAATACTTGAGGCGTCATAATTATTGTCTTTTGCCATGAAACGGAACTCCTTCTCAACACATTATTGTCTTAAGTATATCATAGATTTTGTGTTTGGAAAAGTAAAAAATACAAGGGATAGGGGGATAAAAAGCTCCCGGAGCCTTATGTATGGCTTACTGGGAGCTTCTTTCGCATTGAAAATTTTTAACTTTGAAATTCTTAAATTATACCGTGATCTTCTTGCAGCATGCCAATGCCAGAGAGCCAGGGCCGATGTGGCAGGCAACGCTTAAGGACAGAGGATCGATGTGAATATCATAGCCGGGGAATTCCGCCTCCACTTCGGTGCGGAACTGCTCTGCTGCAGCTCTGTCGTGGGTATAAGCGATCTGCATCCAGATATGTTTATCTTCCGTCATACCACCAAAGCGCTCGTTGATATCCTTCTTGATGGCATTGATCATCATGGTCTTGCCCTGCGTGGTGGTTCTTGCCTTTGCGAAAGCGTCCAGCTTTTCACCCTGGATGGTAAGTACCGGCTTTAAACGAAGCATGGTGCCGATGGCTGCGGCCGCTGGAGTGATCCGCCCACCTTTTTTCAAATAATACAAAGTATCCAGCATAATATAGATACTGCTGTTAAATTTATCATTTTCCAGGAACTCTTTGATCTGAGCTGCATTTTTACCAGCTGCCACAAGCTGTAAGGCATCCAGTGCAGACTGACGCTGGGTTACGGAGATTCTCTGGTTGTTCACGACCTGGACTCTGCCGTCATAATCCGCCGCAAAGGCCAAAGCACTCTGGCAGGAACCGGACAGACCGCTGCTCATGGGAATGTGTACGATCTCGTCATATTCCTGTAAAAGCTTGTCCCACAGACTGGTAACACTGTCCGGAGACGGCTGGCTGGTAGCAATGTTGGCACCGGATTTCAGCTTCTCATAGAACTGCTCCTGTGTCAGGTCAATATCTTCATAATAAGTAACTTCATCGATCATAAAAGGCATGGGAAGCACATAAATTCCAAGCGCTTTCCCCTCCGCCTGTGTAATACCGCTGTTGCTGTCTGTTACAATCGCTATTTTTGCCATTTGGTATCTAAACCTTCCCTTGCATTATTTTGCATAAACCTATCCGATCCGCAGTTCAAAACTTTGAACCTAAAAGTAATTTTACTGTCAGATGGTCCGAAAGTCAACCATATTTGCCGAATGATGTTCCGCAAAATACTGTCTTAGCGGCAGAGTATCCTCACTGTCAAGTCCGGGATCCTCATTTAACAGCGCATCCACAGCTTCAGAAGCGGTTTTTAACAGGGAAGCATCCGTGTAAATATCACCCAGCACAAAAGAAAATTCACCACTCTGCCGGATCCCAAAGATGTCACCGGGGCCTCTCAGTTTCAGATCCTCGGAGGCAATATGGAAACCGTCGTTGGAATGGTTCAGAATCTGTAAACGTTCCATGGTCTCTTTGGCCTCGGAGGTACTGATGAAAATACAATAGCTCTGGAATTCTCCACGTCCCACACGTCCTCGCAGCTGGTGCAGCTGTGCCAGACCAAAACGTTCCGCATTCTCCACCATCATCACTGTGGCATTGGGAACATTGATGCCGACTTCGATGACCGTGGTAGAGACTAGGACATCGATCTCCTTATTAGCAAACTCTTCCATAATACGGTTCTTGTCCGCCGGACGCATTTTCCCGTGCAGATATGCAACCTGTATGGAAGGTGGCAAGGCCGCCCGGAGCTTCTCTGTGTAATCCACCACGTTTTCCAGATCTTCCGATTCGCCCTCTTCCACCATGGGACAGATAACATAGGCCTGTCTTCCTGCTGCTACTTCTTTTGCGATAAAATCATAGGCCTTGGGGCGATAGGAGGTGCCTACCACGCAGTTCTTGATGGGCAGACGATTGGCAGGAAGCTCATCGATAATAGATACCTTCAAGTCTCCATACAGGATAATGGCCAGCGTCCGGGGAATGGGCGTGGCACTCATGACCAGCACATGAGGTTCTTTTCCTTTTGCGGCCAGCGTTTCCCTCTGTCTTACTCCGAAACGGTGCTGCTCGTCCGTCACCACCAGTGCCAGAGAGGCATATTCCACCTTCTCCTGGATCAGCGCATGGGTTCCGATGATCAGATTGGCTTCTCCGGAGGAGATTTTTGCATAAGCCTCCCTCTTTTCCTTTGCCGTCATGGAACCGGTCAGAAGCACTGGACGGAAAGCAATGCCGTATTCTTTTACATAGCCGGAAATGGTCTCAAAATGCTGCACAGCCAGCACTTCCGTTGGTGCCATCAGTGCTCCCTGAAAACCGTTAGCAGCACACATCAACAGCGCCAGTACCGCCAGGATTGTCTTACCGGAGCCTACATCTCCCTGGATCAGCCGGTTCATGGCATAAGGGCTTCCCATATCCTCCCTGAGTTCTCCCCAGACTTTTCTCTGGGCCTTTGTCAGAGGAAACGGCAGCTGCTCCAGAAATCTTACGGTATCCGCAGTCTCATACATGGGAAAATGATTCTCTGTCTTTGCCGCCAGATCCTTGTTTTTCCGAAGAACCAGTAAAAAAGAAAAGAACTCCTCGAATACCATGCGGTTTCTGGCAGCCAGCAGTTTCTCCTGGTCTTCCGGAAAATGCAGGGAATTGATGGCTTCCCTATGCGAAAGCATTGGAATTTTCTGCAATACGGATTGTGGGAGATACTCCTTTTCCGGAGGATAATATTCCAATGCCTGTGCTACAGATTTCTGTACCGTCTGATTGGTCAGCCCCTTGGTCAAAGCATATCTGGGCAGAAGCCGTCCCGACTTTTTCTGGTACTCGTCCCAGGTGAACATCCGGGGCTGCTCCATGATCTTATGGATACCACGCTGTTGTATAAGCCCCCTGAAGAGATAAAAGCCACCAGGTTTTAATACCTTTTTTAAAAATGGCATATTAAAAAAAGTAAGTTGAACAGTATCTCCGTTACTGTCCTTCAACACAGCATTAAGGATTGATAAATTGCGAATCTTTTTCACATTGGGAATTGCTGTGGTCTGCCCGTAGATTGCCTGCACCTTTCCCGGAACCGCTTCCCGGATGGATGCCGGAGCATCATAAGTCTCGTAATCCCTGGGATAATGGCGGATCAGATCCTCTACGGTAAAGACATTGATCTTGCCGAACAGAGCAGCTGTCTTCTCTCCCACACCTTTTATTCTGTTCACAGGTATTGCATCGCTCATACCGGTCCCTCTTTTCTATAACTAAATTGAAAGTTAGTGAAATAGTTGTTCTAAAATCCACGCAGAAAGGGCTGCCCGCCCCGGACTCGGATGCTAGCTACAACTGTGGATTTTCTAAAGGAAAGTGGCGAAGTGCTTTTCATCATGACGGGGCCGCCTTTACGCTGCCATCCATGTCGCTTACCGGCTAACGCGAACATCGTGTTCGCGTTGCCCCTGCGGCTCAACCACTTTCCAAGAAAATCTCACAGTCTCCGCCGCATCTACGCCCGGGGTAGCAGTCCTTTTCTGCTGGTTTATGAAAAACATCCCAATTATTTAGGTAGAGCATTTTAGAATACATGTGCGGAAGAGTCAAGTTCTGCATTTTCATAAAAATTGTTATAATTGTTGCTTTTATGAAAAATAACCCCATTTTTTATATTTCAAAACTAATAAATTTCATAAAATTCGAGATATTATAGAATTTATGAAAAAAGGAAATGTATTTTAAGAATTTTTTTCATAAAATTAGTAAAATAAGTATTTTTATGAAAATAATAGCCCTTGGCAGGACTACTGGTTTTTGAAAGCTTTTCAAAACGCAGAAAGCCCACGGCGGATGGAATGTCCTTCCGAAGATGTTTGTCGGGAGGTGGTGATATTTTCTCGAAAAATGTTGAAAGACAGGGTGGAGCGAACAGGACGTTCAAGGCATCTGGATGTTGCCATGGATGGCAACTGGAGCCGTGCCCGTACGGATTAGAACCGCTACTCACTTTTCGTTAGAAAATTCCCACCGGGAGACCTCACATCGAGGAAGGACATTCCGTTCTCCGTGGGCGTTCGTGGGGTCTATGGCAACCCTACGTTACGAGCCATGCACTCAATTCATAAATGTGTCGCAAAGGGCGCTCCATATTTATTGGCAATTCTTCGCAATGAGCCACGCTATTCATAAGATTGTCAGCAAAAACGCTGCCAATCTTACTTCATACCGCGGCGTTCGCCGCATACGCAAAAGTAAAGACAGCGATTTGTGCGCAAGCGCCCATCGCTGTCCTCACTATGCCTATGTGCGGCTCATTGCTCGCGTAAACTCTCAATTTACTCAACAGAAACAGTATAGTAATAAATGGGTTGTCCACCATACTGCAGTTCAATATCACATGCAGGATAAGTATCTTCCAGATCCGCACGCAATGCCTCTGCCGCATCCTCTGCCACATCACAGCCATAATATACGCTGATCAGCTCAGAATCCTCATCCACCAGCTCTGCGATCATATCACGGGTCACCTTTACCATATCAGTGCCAACGGCTACAATCCCCTGATCACCGATACCCATGAAGTCATCCTTCTTGATCTCCTTGTCATCGATCACGGTATCTCGTACCGCATAGGTCACCTGACCAGTCTTGACATTCTTGATCTCACGAAGCATGGTCTCCTCATTCTCTTCCACAGACAATTCTGGTACAAAGTTGATCACAGCAGTGATGCCTTGGGGAATGGTCTTGGTAGGAATGACTAAAAGTTCCTTATCAGTCATCAGTTCTGCGGCCTGATTAGCTGCAAGAATGATATTCTTGTTATTCGGAAGGACGAAGATCGTCTTCGCATTGACTTTGTCCACCGCATCAAGAATATCAGCAGTGCTGGGGTTCATTGTCTGTCCTCCTTCGATGATGTAATCCACCCCGAGACTCTTAAACAGCTCACTTAAGCCATCACCGACAGATACTGCCAGGAATCCTACTTCCTTGGGAGGCTGTGCTGCCTTCTCTTCCTCGGCTTTCTTCTGCGCTGCTTCCTTCTCGGAGAGCTTGAACAGCTTCTCCTGATGCTCTAAGCGCATATTATCAATCTTCATATTGGATAATGCACCATACTTCAATGCCTTCTGGATTGCCAGACCGGGATCGTTGGTATGTACATGTACCTTGACCACATCGTCATCTGCAACACATACAATAGAATCACCGATGGACTCTAAGAATGCTTTGAAGTCCATTTCTGCTTTTACATTGAAAGGCTTGTTTAACAGAATGATGAATTCGGTACAATAACCGAACTTAATCTCCGCTTCTGCCTGTACTTCCAGAGAACTTTTAGTATCTTCTGCTTTTGCAGCAGGCGCTACTGTCAGATCAATCTCTTTACCAAGAAATGCATCATAAGCACCGCTTAAAACTTCTACCAGACCCTGTCCGCCGGAATCCACAACGCCTGCCTGTTTTAATACCGGCAACATTTCAGGAGTCTGGCTGAGAACATAACGTGCATGTTCGATCACAGCTCCTAAAAACTGCTCCAGATCCTCTGCACCATCTTCACACAATTCCTTCGCCTTATCGGAAGCTCCTCTTGCTACGGTAAGGATCGTACCTTCCTTCGGCTTCATAACAGCCTTGTATGCCGTCTCAACCGCTTTTTCAAATGCACGGCTCAGAACGGGAACATCCAGTACCTGTTCTTCTTTAATACTCTTGGTAAAACCTCGGAACAACTGAGACAGGATAACACCGGAGTTACCTCTGGCACCACGCAGGGAGCCACTGGAAATTGCTTTGCATAAAGCTGCCATGTCGGCATCTTCTCCCAGTGCGGAAACCTCTCTGGCCGCAGACATGATCGTCATGGTCATATTGGTTCCAGTATCTCCGTCGGGGACGGGAAATACATTCAGTTCGTTGATCCATTCCTTCTTATTCTCTAAATTCTTGGCGCCGGCTAAGAACATCTTGGAAAGCATCTTAGCGTCGATTTGCTGTAAAGCCACAATTACTTCCTCCTTAATCAATCACTCTTACACCTTCGACAAAGATGTTGATCTTTTTGATTTCAATACCGGTAAATTCTTCCACTTTGTATTTCACATTACTGATCAGATTGTCTGTAACAGCTAAAATGCTGACGCCATACGCTACGATCACGTGGAAATCCAGAACCAGTTTATTTTTGTCCAGGGACACATTGATACCTCTGGTGATGCTGTCCATCTTAAGCAGTTTCACCAGACCATCCTTCATGCTGACTCCGGCCATACCTACGATACCAAAGCACTCTACCGCAACACTGCCGGCATACTGTGCAATGACTTCATTATCAATGACAATATTTCCCATATGGGTATTCATAGAAGAACCTTTCATATAGAACCTCCTTTATATTCGGATCACTTGTTTCTTCCGATATCTCTGCCTTATCATTAAGTTCAGACATATATAAATGTATTTTAACAGCTTTGTCATGAAAAAGAAACATAAAAATAAAAAAAATAAATATTTTTTGCTTGCTTTTATTTTGGTTTTCTGTTAATATATCAATGTTGTGAGCATTCACACGTATTTTAATGAAAAAAATTGTTTAAAAGTAAGCGTAAATGCGCGTTAGATCGAGGAGGTGTCAAGATGGCTAAATGTGATATTTGTGGTAAGGGCGTTCATTTCGGTAACAACGTAAGCCATTCTCATAGAAGAAGCAACGCAATTTGGAACTCTAATGTTAAGAGCGTTAAGTGCAAGGTTAACGGCGGAGCTAGAAGAATGCATGTCTGCACCAGCTGCTTAAAATCTGGTAAAGTTGAGAGAGCTTAATCTTCTACGATAATATTAGGTTTTAGAAAGCCAGAAATGAAAATATCATTTCTGGCTTATTTTTTACGTTTTTATGATATCGTCACCAAAACCGCTCTTCCTGTTTTCGTTTTAAATATTCTTTGTTAATCTGACCAGCCAGTTCTCCATCGCCAAACAGGTTGTCCGGATGAAAAATTTTGATCAGATCCCGATATCTTTTTCGTAATGCGAGCGGATTGTTCACACCACGGAATAAAAGTTGTACGGCTGTAAAACTGCTTTCCTCAAGACCTTGCTCCGCCTGATGTTCTCTGGCTTCTTCCATAAGCGCCTGCCGTTCTCTTTCGAACTTTTTCCGGTCTTCCTCCAGCTGTCGGAATCCCTCTTGTAAAATGGCCATTTTCTTTTCGAAGAACAGATTCTCTTCTTTCAGCCGTTTGCGCTCCATGACAGTGCGGCGGTTCAGTTCATCCAGCTCGTCCCGCAGCTTCACTCTCTCATCCAGGAACTTGTTCCTGGCCTGTTCCAGCTCCGTACGCTCCTGTTCCATCTCAGCGTATTCCTGTTTCAGGCGCATATTCTCCTGAAACAGCCATAACTTTATGTCTCTTAGGTCTTCAGAACTTTCCGCCCTGATGACCTCTTCCCAATCAATCATATTGCACCCTCTTACTCACAACCACAGAAAAGATAATACCCTGCAAATAATAAAAGAGCTACCATGATCAGACCGATGAATCGATTGTGTATGATCAGCATGAGTAACATACCGACAGCAACAAAAAAGAATATCAGACCAATGATCTTTTTCATAATCCATCCGGATTCAGACTATTCTCACTTTATTATATGCAGAGTATATTAAATATTACTTGTCTTCTGTGGTTTTCTCATCTTCCGGAAATGCAATATCAACAACTTCCGCATCAGACATATCTTCTTTTTCTTTCGGCTGCGTAAATTTATCTACAATGTCAGGAATCATATCCAGAATCTTGGTAACAGTATCCTGATTTTTTATATTTACCAACTTGGTAGAACCGTTTTTTATTACCAGAACAGCGCTGGGAGTCATCTTACCACCCAGACCTCCGGCTCCGGAAGCGGATTTTTTTTCGGTATTATTGCCTGCACCGGCACCTACACCAAAAGTAACATCTACTAAAGGCAAAATAATGGTATCCCCGATTTTTGTAGCTTCACCTACCACTGTTTTGGTAGAAAGCACAGTGTCCATTCCCTTTAGAAGAGATTCAACAACACCCTGGAACTGATTTTCTTTATCTGCCATAATTAACCTCCTGCTTTAAGCAATTATTTTTTCTGAGTCTTTTTAAATTGTCTGATTCTATCTTGTAATATGCGTAATCTCTGGTCAAAAAACAACCGGGCAGCATGAAATGCTATCCAGGCAACCGTAAAATGTCCGGATGCTTTAAAATTGCCCTCCAGAATGACCTGTTCAAAATCCGGCGTAATGCAGATTCCCTTTCCGATCTTTGGAAGCAGCATACCGTAGATTCCGTACAGATATCCCGTAGTATCCGGAGAACCGGTTCCGAATATCGCATTTACCTGAAGCCTTCTGGGACGGAGACTTTTTAAAATGCAGCCAATACGATGGCATGCATGTCGTAGAAGCTCCTGCGTATCCGGATCATCCCACAATCCTTTATAAAAAGAAATATTTTGCAGAATATGTTTGATTTTATCATAAATTTTCTGTACTGTGTATCTGATTTTATCAAAAAATGTGTGTGAACGCTCTGTGGGATCATCTGTCGGCTCATGCTGTTCCTGTTCATTGTCCCGTGCCGCCAACTCTGAGAACTCTGCCGCAACAGCATCCTTTTCCCCGGAATCAGCAGCTCCATCACCGGCTGTCGTAGTTGTTTTCTCTGCTGCGGTTATTTTCTCTTCTCTGGCTCGCGGTGATTTTTCTACAGTGGAATCATATATGGTTAAAAATAGTAATTTTATAACCAGTTTCCCGGGAACCGGATAATCGTAAGACAGTCTCAAAAGTCCAAACAGCCAGTTGGCCTTTACGGAAAACTGTTGCTCACCGGAATTCCTTTTTCCAATGGTTTTATAGAAAACCGGGAAAAACAAAACCAGAAGGATGAGCAAAAGTGCAATTCCCAGAAGAATCAGGAGTATCATTCCCAGGATACTAAATATTTTGAAAAGAATCGTCAGCATAGTAAATACTCCCGCAGATTACAGTCTCCTCTGGTTTCCATGCATTCCCTGGCAATCTGTTCGATCAGCTGTAGTGCCTCCTCATAGCCGGATGCAATTCCCAGAACCAGAAAACTTTCATTTTTATAATGAGGCTGGATCAGCTGCCTGGCATCAAAAATATCCAATTGGTCTGATGGGTTTCTGGCCGGAGTAATGAGATATACATTCGACAAAAAAGGCTTCCTCTCCAGTTGTACTTTTAGTTTATCCAGTTTTTCGGATGCAATGCTCTCTCCCAAATAGAGATCTGACGCAAACTTAAGCTTTCCTGCCATAAATATTGTCCTTAATAATTTGTACCATCGAAAACTGTATCTGTAAAAATGTTTTGTTCTAGTATAGCATAGATTAAGGAATAATACAATTTTTGTTGCTTGACTTTTTAGCATGATATTTTATACTTGAATTAGTACAAACGAGGAGGGCATACCTTTGAAAGTTATTACAAAAATGGAACTGCAGCCGGACATGGTTCTCGGAGAAGATATTCTGGATCAGGATCGTGTTATTTATCCTGCGGGAACAACTGTCACACCACAGATTATCGAAAAGCTGAAGCGTTATAATCTTGTGTGTGTTACAGTAATGGAGGATATTGATTTTGCCACAACCCATTATGAAAAGATCCGTTTTGACTCTAATTTTAAAGCCTTTGAGCAGGCATATCCTTTATTTCTGGGTCAATACAAGCTGGCAATGAAGCAGCTCCTGATCATGGGAAGAAAACCGGCTGATATTATTTTGCTTACAATTTACAAAGAATTGTATTATTATATCTCTTCCGGTCCTGTTTTATTGGATTATCTGTATAATCTGATGCCAAGTGAGGATGAGCTTACCTACACGCAGGGATTAAATGCTGCTCTCCTGGCAGGAACCTTTGCGGATTGGTTATCCATGAATGAAGAGGAAAAAAACACTCTGATCCTTTGTGGATTCTATTATGACATCGGCAAGCTCCAGCTTCCTTATGAATTACTATGGAAACCCGGGAAGCTTACTGACGAGGAATTCAAAGTAATCAAAACCCATCCCGTTGTGGGTTATACTACGGTGCGCAGCCAGGAGCTGAATGAACATGTAAAAAATGCTGTGATCATGCATCATGAACGTCTGGACGGCAGTGGCTATCCCTATCATATGTCCGGTCAGAAAATTGATGTTTATGCCCGATATATAGCAATTATTGATGCCTATATTGCAATGGCATCCCCAAGAACCTACCGCAATGCCCTTACACCGTTGCAGATTCTGGGTAATTTTGAAAAGAGCCTGGATAAATATGATGTAGAATTATTGATGCCGATCATGAAACGAATTGCTGATGCCCAGATTGGAACCAATGTTCAGTTAAATGACGGTACCATCTGGGAAGTACTTATCATTCACCCTAATAAATACTCCCGACCGATTCTGAAAAATGATAAAAATGAATTTGTTGATCTACTGCAGAGACCGGAACTTGAAATTGTAAAAAATGTTTAATATGCGTTTGAGGAGATGGGAATAATCAATCTTTCCATTGGTTATTCCTTTTTCTTTCCAGATATTCGGCATATGCTTTTTCCAATATTTGTTTTTCATTTGCAAATTTTAAAAGGTGCCACGCTTCATGATATTTATAAAAACCGGAATCTGCAAAATATTCCTCTCGTTGTGGCTTACTGTAATAACTGCCCGTTCCCATTAGATACCAGTGAACTTCTTTCTCCACAACATCCTCCGGCACGTTAAAAGAATATTCACTGCGTCCGATATACTCTACAATAAAAGCCTTGGAGCCGCTTTCTTCCAGTACTTCTCTTAAAGCAGTCTGCTCATGTGTCTCCCCGGTTTCTACTGTTCCTTTCGGTAATACCCATCCTTCATATTTATTTTTAATATTTTTATAGAGAAGTAATACTTTTCCACGGAAAATTACAACTCCGCCACAACTGGTAGCTTCAATCATAGTAGCGTAAAACCTCCGATTACTCTTTTTCATTAAAGTAAGTATCAAATATGCGCCTTGCAATTGGCACAGCATAGTCGCCACCACTTCCGGCTCCCTCTACGATGATCGTTACGCAGACCTCCGGATCTTCTGCAGGTGCAAATCCTGTAAACCACGCATGGCTGTCACCCTTGACATTGTTGTATTCTGCAGAACCGGTTTTTCCTGCTGCAGTATAATCCAGTCCCTTCAGTTTGGACGCAGTTCCCTCCTGTACCACATCGGTCATTAGCTGTCTGAGAATCGCAGACTCTTCTTCTGTCATCAGACGTCCGTACTCAGAAGGTTTAAAACTTTTGACCACTGTACCCTCATCATTTTCCACACGATCGATCACGTATGGCTTCATCAGAACACCATTATTTGCAATGGAACAGGTGATCATATTCAGATGCATTGGTGTGATCTGCGTTTTTCCCTGACCAATAGAGGTCTGCATCATTTCAGCAGAAGGAGTACTGTCAGAAACAATGGCAGTACTTTTGGCATAATTCAGCGTCAGCGGCAAATCCTTATTAAACAGGAGATCATCTAAAGTATCCTGAAATGCATTTCGATCCAGACTCATTCCTATATTGGCAAAGGAAGAGTTACAGGATTTTGCAAAAGATCTTGTAAAATCAACCTGACCATGATTCGATCCATGATAACAGCTGATCTTGCTGTCACCTTGCCGGAAAGAACCGTTACAATTGTAGGAATATTTCAGATACGTATCCGGATTTTCACGAATATATTCCAAAGCAGTTACTATTTTAAAGGTCGATCCGGGGGGATACAGTCCCTGGGTTGCCCGGTTTAAAAGTACAGTGCTGGAATCATCGGATACCAGCTCATCCCACATATCAGCAATAGAATTGGGATCGAAATCCGGATGGGATACCATGGCGAGTATTTTACCTGTAGAGCATTCTGTTACAATGATCGCACCTCGATAGATATTCAACTGATCATTTGCCACCTGCTGAATTTGCACATCCAGCGTAGTATATACATTATCTCCCGGATTCTTTTTTCCTGCTGTATCGTTTTTGACCTTATTGGCCAGGGAAGTATTGGTATTGATCAGATAATAATTGGCCAGGGCCTCTATTCCCATTCTGCCCTGGGTGGAATATCCGACAATATGAGAAAACAGATTTTTATAAGGATAATTCCGGCTTTCCTCTTCTTTCTCATTCAGGACAGTTTCTGCAAGGATTTCTCCGTCACGGGAATAAATGGATCCCCGGTAATTACGGGACAACAAAATCTGCTGACGGGAATTATAGCTGTTGTTGATCATATCCTGTTCACTTGTGGCAACAAAATACCCAAGATAGATCAAAAGACATAAAAACAGTACCCCGATACCTCCGGCAGACAACCAGATTTCCCGTTGGTTTCCCATCCGTTTTCTGTTTTGGGCAGCTTTTTTTCCGGCGATGTCTTTCTTTTTTTGCGTATTCTGTGACTTATTTTCTGCCACCCCTATGCACTCCTTCCTTCTGCAGTCGGATATAGATTCCCTGAATGATAAAAAACATAATCATGGTAGTCATGACAGAACTTCCTCCATAACTGATAAAAGGAAGTGTAACACCGGTCAGGGGAATAAATTTTGTTCCACCTCCGATGGTCAGGAAAATCTGAAAAATATACATGATACCAATACCATAAACAATCAATTGATAAAATCTGTCATGAATACGTACCGCAATACGCATCATTTCCAAAAAGCTGCTGATGCAGATCAGGATCAGGCAGATTCCGAAAATAACACCCAGCTCCTCACAAATAGAGGAAAAGATAAAATCTGCCTCAACAAATGGAATTGCCGTGGGATTTCCTTTTAACAGCCCCATGCCGAACCAGCTTCCGCTTCCGATGGCAAACAGCGACTGTGTGATCTGATACCCTTTACTGTCAATATATTTCCAGGGATCCTGCCATGCAAGGACTCTGACTCTGACATGATCAAACAGCAGATAAGCAAGGTAAGAGGCGGCTCCACCGCCCACAAATCCGGCAGCAAGATACAGATAATTCCGTGTGGCTGCAAACACAACGAATACAAAACCCACAAAAAATATCAGAGCGCTTCCCAAATCCTTAGAGACAACCAATATCACTACATGTGCACCTGCGATCATAGCTGTCAGGACAATTCTCTGCAAAGAAATATTTTCCCAAAGTGCTCCGGCCAGAAAAAATAAAAACAGAATTTTAACAAATTCGGAAGGCTGGAACGTAATCCCCCCCAGAGAAAAAGATATTTTAGAACCGTGAGTTACTTCTCCCAGAACCAATACAGTGCCAAGCAATGCGATTCCAAGCGTTGCATAAAGCCATGTAATCTTTTTGAAAAAATGAATTCTCCCAAGTAAATATGGTATAAAAAGGGAAAAAATCAGGGATGACAGCACAATGATATATTGTCTGATCGCCTTGTCAAAGGAAAGCCTTGAAACAATACAAAGACCTATTCCCAACAACATACACATATTATTCAGCAATAGTCTGTTAATATTCTCGTAGATCAGACATACCATCGTAATAGTTGCAAACAAAAAAATAAGAATGAATGCAAAGAAAAAAAGATATTGGAAATCGCCACTGGTCAGAGAGAGATTCAAAAAGCAAAGTACCTGAACAAGAAACATCAACAGATCCTGTAACACGAAAATTCCACGCCGATACTCTCCTATAGGATAGCGGAATGTATAAAAACAGCTTACTGTATATAAAACCATGAAAAAAGCTATAAAATATTTGGATAATTCAATTATATATTCCTGCATGAGCGGTACAATACCTTTCTCTATTCTACTCCACGTTTTTCGTGCCCTGTGGTATATTCTTCATAAGGTAATTCTCTGCGGATACCTGCAAAATAATCTAAAATATTCTGAGTCTCACTTTCTGTCTCTGTGGTAAAATCTATCCGCCCGATCCCCCGGTCACACCACTTGCTGCAATCTTTATGCAGAGATAGCGGCACCGTATTATAAATTACATTATAGCAATGAATACAATTACGCACGATTGGAAATTTCTTGTGATAACGGTCAGTAATCAGAGTAATACCTGTTCCCTCATCCATGCGGCATTTGTCGGTAGTTTTTGTAACACAATTTGCTGTAACCATCATGGGAATCCTTCCGTAAATCATTTTTTCCACCGAAAGTTGATTGTCTGAAAGTAATTTCTGTTCAGCCGCAGTCAGTTCTAACGGCATGCAGAAGCTTTCCAGATATTTCTTCCAGAAATCGCGACAAACGGTATTCCAGATATAAAGACTATGATCACCATATATTTTCTGATCTTTCAGCTTCCACTGCTCCAATAAGCCGATCTGTTCCAGTGATGCTGCCTGAAAGCCCTGAATATCTTCTGCATTTTCCTGTACAAACTCATAAAGTTCCCTGAGGTACTGCTGATCCCTGAGGCGCAGTATCTTAGGAAGCGCCACAATGCATTGCATCGTTCCTTTGTAGTCCGAACTTATCTTTTTCAGTATCTGTGTCGCATGCAGCTTGTCCTGCAGCAGAAAATCTGCCGCCAGATATAAACGTTCCAGCCGAAAGTCAGTTCTTTCTTTCTTCCAGACGGAAGATTTGCAAAGCACCTGCCATTGTTGCAGTGTCTGTATACTGACAGCAAGACTTTTTGCAGCTTCCACTTCCATGGGAATGAAATTCTCATTTTTTTTGTTGATCTGTGCAGACTGTACCGGAACCCTTTCATAGAGGAAGCCGTTTTTCCGGATTATTTTTTCCTCTAAAAGCGCAATTCCCCTTCTCCTCAGTTCATTGATTGCTTTCAAGGGATAAAATGCATTGTCACTTAACTCAAGTATGACTGGTCCATCCTGATAAAAACTGCTTTCTCCCAGTTTTCCCAACTGTTTTATGATATTTTCTCTGGAAATAGGCTGTTTCGCAGCTTCCTGAACCTCATCACCCTCCAGTGAAATCTGATTTACGCCGCAGGTTAGCGTTAATAGCGCCTTTTCACCTGTATGAAAGCATGCAGTCATGCGCACCGGAAGCAATAATTTATTTTCCAGATATTTTTTCCGGATATTTTCTAAAAGAGTATCATCATTACCGCTGTAGGCAGGACTGCTCCATGTAACCATCTCCCTGCCGTTGTGTTTATGGTAATAACCATCCTGTCTTTCACTACGGATATACAGGCAGGATAAAGTATGCATATCCTCCCTGGAAATCTTCCATGAAGCATTTGGGTCTGCATAATATTTATCAATATATTTGCGATAAACCGCAGTTACACCGGCAGCATATTCCGGTTTCTTCATACGGCCTTCTATCTTAAAAGAATCGATTCCGGCTTCCAGAAGTTCCGGAATATCATCAATAGTACACATATCTTTCAGGCTTAAAGGATAACATTCTTTTTTATTGTTTTCCGTTGTATAGGGGAGACGGCAGGGCTGGGCACACCGCCCACGATTTCCGCTTCTTCCACCCAAAATACTGCTGAACAGACACTGACCTGAGTAACAATAGCACATTGCGCCATGAATAAAACACTCGATTTCGATTCCGGTAGTCTCTTTTATCCGACGAATTTCCTGCAAGTTCAGTTCTCTGGCCGGAACCACCCGGCAAGCTCCCTGTTCCTTTAAAAAGGCGGCACCATATTCACCTGTGATCGTCATCTGTGTGCTTCCGTGGAGCTCCATCCCGGGGAAATTATCCCGAAGAAAAGCAAAAACACCCATATCCTGAATAATGACGCCATCAAGGCCGGCACAGTAATAAGGCTTCAGATAATCATATAATTCCGAAAACTCGGATTCTTTCACCAGCGTATTTACAGTAAGATATACTTTTCTGCCAAAGAGATGTGCATATCGTATACAGGAAACAAGTTCCTCTTCTGAAAAATTTTCCGCATACGCCCTGGCACCGAAACGATTCCCACCTAAATATATCGCATCTGCACCCGCATGAACTGCACCATAAAAAGCTTCTATATTTCCCGCAGGCGCCAATAATTCTACTTTCTTTTCTATATTCATGGACTTTCCCTATTGCACTTTCTTCATCATATAAGCAAATAGCTGCCCGTAAACGGACAGCTGTCAATTCATTTGCCTTTTAGTTCTGTCTCCAGACGTACAATTTTTTTAGCGTCTTCATCCAACTGCTTTTGCAGTTCCTTTCCCTGCTTTTCTGCATTCTCTAATTTAATCTGTGCAGAAATCAATTCATGTTTCAAATCATAGAGTTCCTTTTCCTTGCCCTGCAGCTCTTCCTCTAAAATAGATATCTGCTTTTTGGCTTTAAAATAATCATCCGCAATATTCAGCTGAAGCAATACATTCTGCTTATCCAAAGGCTGTCTCCGAAAGCTGTCCAGCTTACCATATTCTGCAATCTTACCATTAATGTAAGAAGCAATCTTCTGCATATAATCTTCACTTTCATAGCCACTCAGGGTTAATACCTTACCACCGATGATTACTTCTGTATCTGTCTTAGGAGACATCGCCAACACCCCTCTTAACACTCTTTTGAAAACACAATATATGCTATTTATAAAAAAAATAATACAAGATTTATTATATATCAGAATGTATAGAGTGGCAAGTAAAATTTCGTAAGCCCACCGAAACTGTTCAGCTGCAAATATATCCGAAAGCAGGAACGTTTCTGTGATCAGTTCAGTCCCAGATGATGATATGCCAGATCCGTGACAACTCTTCCCTTCGGAGTCCTGTTTAAAAATCCGTTTTTTATCAGATAAGGCTCATAAACATCTTCGATAGTACCGGCATCTTCACCGATGGCAGCGGACAGTGTATCCAGTCCTACCGGTCCTCCGTTGAATTTATCAATGATCGTAACAAGGATATTGCGGTCAATATGATCCAGTCCCATCTTGTCCACATCCATAAGATCCAGTGCAGTTCTGGCAACCTCTTCTGTAATGATCCCTTCATATTTTACCTGCGCAAAGTCACGGACACGTTTCAAGATACGATTGGCAAGTCTGGGAGTGCCACGACTTCTCCTGGCCATCTCCTTTGCACCGGCCGATTCAATCTCTACATTCAGAATTCCGGCAGAATGCATAATAATCTGCTGTAGTTCCTCAATCGTATAAAATTCCAGATGATGGATCATGCCAAAACGATCCCGCAGGGGAGCTGTCAAAAGTCCGGCACGGGTTGTTGCACCCACCAGTGTAAATTTCGGCAGCTCCAGCCGTACCGATCTGGCGCTGGAACCCTTACCGATCATAATATCGATACAATAGTCTTCCATGGCCGGATACAATACTTCTTCCACCTGACGGTTCAATCTATGGATCTCATCCACGAACAACAGATCTCCCTCTTCCAGATTATTTAAGATAGCTGCCATCTCACCTGGCTTCTCAATCGCCGGACCACTGGTCACCTTCATATGAACACCCATTTCATTGGCGATAATTCCAGCAAGTGTTGTCTTACCAAGACCGGGGGGGCCATAGAACAATACATGATCCAAAGCATCCCCACGCTGCTTTGCCGCCGTAATATAGACTTTCAGATTCTCCTTTATCTTGGATTGTCCGATATAATCATCCAGTGTCTGTGGACGCAGAGAGCCCTCCAGCTTAATGTCTTCTTCTGTAATGTTTGTCTCTATCATTCTTCTAGGCATAATTCATCCAGTTCCTTAAAACAATTTTTTCAGTGCTGCTTTCAGGATTGCTCCGGAATCCATGGTTTCCACATCTTCGATAGCATTAACAGCCTTGAGACTTTCTGCCTGTCCATAGCCTAACGCCACAAGTGCTTCCACCGCTTCCTTTTTCTTCTCACTGTCGATATGCAGACTGCCTGCAGTCAGAATTCCTTCTGCACCGCCTGCAGCGATTTCACGGGAAATCAGATTATCATCAATAGAGATTTTATCCTTCAATTCCAGGATCAGACGCTGCGCTGTCCGTGCCCCTACTCCGGGAGCCCGGGAGATTGCCTTAGCATCCCCGGACATAATGGCAAAACGCAGGGAATCCGCATCCATAACAGATAAAATAGCCAGAGCACCTTTCGGTCCAATCCCACTTACTGTAATACAGAGTTTGAACATCTCCAGATCACTTCTGGAGAGAAAACCATATAATAAAAATGCATCTTCCTTCACATAAGTATAGGTATAGAGGCGGATCTGCTCTCCAATCCCGGGCAGTCTGGAGGCTGTATCTGCAGAAATCCGTACATTGACACCAAATCCATTTACATCGATCACAGCATTATCCACCGTGACATCTTCCAAAAAACCATTTACATATGCGAACATGTATATTAAGACCTCATCTTTCCTGTCATCAAAATTGCAGCCAGCAAAACCGGCTATGATATAGATATCATACCATAGCCGAACATATGTTTCAAGCAGCTTTTCAGTTTTCTATTTCCTTTTCCATGGTCAGCTCTGGATCTGTTTTAACTGATAGAATTCACCCCTGAGTGCCATAAGCTCCTCATAGGTACCATATTCTGTGCAATGGCCCTCGGCGATCACTGCAATTTTGTCGGCATCCCGGATGGTGGACAATCTATGCGCCACAATGAAGGTAGTCCTGCCTTCTGTCAGATTATTCAATGCCTGCTGAATCAGTTTTTCAGAGATACTGTCAAGAGCAGAAGTCGCCTCATCCAACACGATTACCCTGGGATCCCTGATCAACGCTCTGGCAATGGAGATCCGCTGCCTCTGTCCACCCGACAGTTTACCGCCATGCTCTCCCACCATGGTATCCAGACCTTTGGGCAGTGATGCGATCAGGTCCGACAGATTGGCAGCTTTGATCACCTTTTGTAATTCTTCATCCGACACATTTTCACATCCATAGGTAATATTATCCCGGATGGTACCTGAAAACAGGATAGACGTCTGGGGAACAACCGCCAGATGCCTTCTATAAGTACGCAGGTCAATCTTACTGATATCCTTTCCGTCGATCAGGACTTTTCCGCTTTCCGCCTGGTTAAAACCAATCACCAGATTTAAGATCGTGGACTTTCCGGCACCGGATTCTCCTACCAGAGCAATGGTCTCTCCGGCTTTTACATGCAGATTTAAATGATTCAACACATTATGCTCGTTGTTTTTATAATGGAAGCACACATCCTCAAAAGCAAAATCACCGGTCACCTGCTCTAATTTTTCCTTGCCTTCGTTGTCTTCAATGTCTTCGGATAACAACACTTCACCGATGGAATTAACGGATTCAATGCCCTTGGCAATGGTAGGCAGCAGGGTGACAATGGAGGACACCTGGTTGACCACCGTGGCAAAATAGCTCTGATACAATGTGATATCACCAGCCTGAATCTTACCGCCGATGGCCAGATATCCGGTAAATGCCAGGCAGATTACCTGAAAGATCTGGAACACAGCCCAGCCCACGGAGCCAAACAATGCCTGGATCAGATCCAGCTTATAGCCCTTTTCCGCCACAGCAAAAAGCTGTCCACTCATCTTGGCTACCTCTTCGTCTTCCAGAGCATGAGCTCTTGTTACCGGTACCAGTTCCACCATTTCCATGACTCTTGCGGAAGTCTCTTCCATTTCCTTACGGAACTCTGTATTCCGTCTCTTCATAATATTCCGGAAAGTGACCATGGTAATGGCTGCTACAGGGGTAGTCAGCAGAAAAAATACGAACACGATCCGGCTCTTGCTGATGGTAACCACCAGGGCTACACCAATATTCAATGCGATATTCAGAATACTTAAAAATAACTGTGTGGAAAGTCCTTCCACCGCTTCCACATCTCTCATGATTTTAGACTGCAGTCTTCCTGACTGCGTCTCTACATGATAAGAAATGGATAACTGCTGGAGTTTCCGGATCAACGCCTTTCGAAGTCCAGTTTCGGCATATCGGGTGGCCAGACTTTTATAGGAAGTATATAGATAGTTCATCGGGATATTTAACACGATCAGTCCGGCTTCCAGAATACTGTAAATAATAATATTCCGAAAGGTATCCGGATTGTGGGAAGTCACATCATTGATGATATTGGCTGTAATGATCGGCAGTACCCAGACACAGGCATGTTTTGCAAAAAAGCAGATGACCGCCATGACAAATTTATGATAATTTCCCTTGTACAGATGCACCAGTGTACGCAGCGGATGTCCCTGGTGATTCCGGTAACATTCGATAAACCAGCTTTCCGTATCCATTTTGCGTCTTGGGGATGTTTTTGCTTCAAAATCTTTCATTTTACTCAATGCCTTTCCAATGACACAAACTTATTTCTGCAAATGCTTGTATCAAACATGTTATTCAAAAAGCCTCGCAGAGGCGATTTTACGAATGGGCTTCTGAATAGTTACGTTTATTTTATCGTAATTAATATGTATTTTCCAGTTTATTTTTGTTGTTTTCGGTCAGAAATAACTTCTTTTTTGCCAAAAAAGGCTGTGCCAAAACTTTTACGTTTTCGCACAGCCTTTTTGTCATAGCATTGGATTTTTTCGATCGATTAGTTGTTAATCAGCTTATCGTTTTCGTTGTTCCAGCTGTAAAGCTTACGGATTTCTTCGCCAACCTTCTCTGAAGGATGCTCGGAAGCCAACTTTCTCATAGCCTTGAAATGTACCTGCTTGCCTGCGGGAGACATGTCTAACAGGAATTCCTTGGCAAAAGTACCATCCTGAATATCGGACAGGATCTTCTTCATGGTCTTCTTAGTCTCCTCAGTGATCAGCTTGGGTCCGGTAATGTAGTCTCCATACTCAGCAGTGTTGGAGATAGAATATCTCATGCCTGCGAAACCGCTCTGGTAGATCAGATCTACGATCAGCTTCATCTCATGGATACACTCAAAGTATGCATTTCTGGGATCGTAACCAGCCTCAACCAAAGTCTCGAAGCCTGCCTGCATCAGAGCACATACGCCGCCACACAGAACTGCCTGCTCACCGAACAGATCGGTCTCGGTCTCGGTTCTGAAAGTAGTCTCCAGAACGCCTGCTCTTGCACCACCGATACCAAGTGCATAAGCCAGTGCCAGATCCTGAGCCTTACCGGTTGCATCCTGCTCTACAGCGATCAGACAGGGAACACCCTTACCAGCCTGGTACTCACTTCTTACGGTATGTCCGGGTCCCTTGGGAGCGATCATGGTAACATCAACGTTCTTGGGAGGTACGATACATCCGAAATGAATGTTGAAACCATGGGCGAACATCAGCATATTGCCCTCTTCCAGATTGGGCTCGATGTCGTTCTTATACAGATCAGCCTGCTTCTCATCATTGATCAGGATCATGATGATGTCAGCACGCTTTGCAGCCTCTGCAGCGGTAAATACTTCGAAGCCCTGTGCCTCAGCCTTTGCCCAGGACTTGGAGCCCTCGTACAGACCGATGATAACATGGCATCCGGAATCCTTCAGGTTCAGTGCATGTGCATGACCCTGGCTGCCGTAGCCGATAATTGCGATAGTCTTACCCTCTAATAAAGAGAGATTACAATCTTCCTGATAAAAAATCTTAGCCATTTTCTTCTCCTCCGTTATGAAACTAAAAATTTATAACTGATAGGGATCTTCCCTAGAGCTAACAAAAATAAATTATGAGACCTTACTTTTATGAATGATCAGTCCTCTATGTAGGTAACGTTCTCAATGCCTCTGCCCAGACCTGTGATACCCGTTCTGGCAAGTTCCAGTACCTCATACTCTTCCGTAAAACGCTGGATCAGTGCATTTACCTTGCTGTGATTACCAGTGAATTCCACGATCAGATTTTCCGCACCCACATCAATGATCTTCGCACGGAAATTATTGGCAAGGAACTCTACTCCCTGACGAATCTCCAGGCGTTTCCCAGGATCTACCTTGACCTTGACCAGTACCAGTTCACGGTACACACTGTCATCGGGATCAAGTTCTTTAATATCCCGTACATCCACAAGCTTTCCTACCTGCTTCTCGATCTGTTCCAAAATGTCATCATCGCCCGACGTCACAATGGTAATTCTGGTAAAACGGGGATCGGCCGTTACACCTGCCGTGATGCTTTCGATATTGTAACCACGTCTGGAAAACAATCCGGAAATACGGCTCAGTACGCCTGATGTGTTGTCAACCAACAGCTGAAATACTCTCTTCTGCATGAATGCTTTACCATACCTTTCGTATTCCTGCAGCTGCGGCTATCCGTTACCGGTGCAGCAACTGTATTCTTAATATAGCAAGATGCCTGTAGAATGTCAATTAGTGAATTTAACATTATGATTGATGTATTTTAATCATCATTCTCCGTACATTTTGCTAATGCCAGGGTTCCTGTTCGTGCGACTTCCACGATACTGATGGTCTGCAGCATCTTGATCAGAGTATCAATTTTCTCCGGAGCATCGCAAATCTGCAGCATCATAAAGTGTTTTGACATATCCACGATCTCTGTTTTCATAATGTCACAGATTTCTATGATATCCCTACGATTATTCTTGTTATATTTAACTTTTAATAACATTAATTCCCGGGTATAACATTGTTCCTGGGATAACGTCTTTACTTTGATGACATCCAGCTTCTTATTCAGCTGCTTTTCAATCTGTTCCAGAGTCCGTTCATCCCCGGAGCTTACGATGGTCATACAGGAGACCGCATGATCATCTGTCTCTCCTACGGCAAGACTGTCAATATTAAAACATCTTCTGGAGAACAATCCGGCTACCTTGCACAGGACACCGGAACGGTTCTCTACCAATACAGAATATATTCTTTTCATCTAACCAGGGCTCCCTTCCGTTATTTTACCAGATCCATGGGATCGATCAGGCATTCCAGTAACATGGTCTTATCTTCTGCCAGAAAAGCATCCAGTATTTCATCTACATGTTCCATCGTTTCCAGACGAAGATATGGGATATCATAAGCCGCCGACAGCTTGTCCAGATCCGGGCTTCCTGATAAGTCAACGACAGAGTAATGGTCTTTATAGGTATAATGCTGATATTCACGGACCATTCCCAGATAATTGTTCTTCAGCACAATAATCTTCACCGGGATATTGTGCTGTCTTATGGTGGCTAATTCCATCATGGACATCTGGAACGAACCGTCACCGCACACGGCAACGACCTGCTTATCCATGGCAGCTGTCTTGGCTCCCATTGCTGCCGGAATGGAATAGCCCATGGTTCCCATACCACCGGAGGTCAAAAACTTACCTTTTTTTACAATATGATAGCCGCAGGACCAGATCTGATTCTGTCCAACATCGGCTACGTAGATGCCATCTTCCTGCATTTTTTCGGAAAGTCTGGTTATAAACGCTGCAGGGTCCACATAATCGGGATTGGGGGTTCGCTTCGTCTCCATAGTGGAACGATATTCATTTAATGTCTGAATCCATTCATCATAGCTGCAACTGAATTCTTCTTTCTGGAAATCCTGGAAGATATGCTTGGCATCGCCCACCAGAGGAATGGAGGGGCCGGCATTTTTACCGATTTCCGCAGGATCCACATCAATATGTACCAGAATCTTGTTGCGGGTAATCAGATCCGGCTGGCTGACCGCACGATCCGCCACTCTGGCACCTACCATGATCAGCAGATCCGATTCGTTCATGGCACGGTTAGCATAGACTTTGCCGTTATTGCCTACCATTCCGTAATACAGGGGATGTTCGGTGGGCATCACACCGATTCCCATCATAGTGGATACCACGGGGATACCATGTTCTTCTGCAAAGCTGCGTAATTCTTCTTCGGCTTCACTGAGCAGGACCCCACCACCGGCACAGATAATGGGCCGTTTTGCCTTTTCCAGCTCTTTGATGACTTTTTTGATCTGTACAGCATGCCCCTTGACAGTAGGCTTATAAGTGCGAAGATTAACCTCTTCCGGATAGTGGAAATTTTTAATGGTGGCATTCTGGATATCAATGGGAATATCAATCAGAACAGGACCTTTTCTTCCGGTATTCGCAATATAAAACGCCTCTTTAAAAACTCTGGGAATATCATTGACATTTTTAATAAGATAGCTGTATTTTACAAAAGATTCCACAGCACCGGTGATATCTGCTTCCTGAAATACATCACTTCCTAAAAGTCCGCTGTTCACCTGTCCCGTGATGCAGACCAAAGGAATGCTATCCGCAAAAGCTGTTGCTATACCTGTGATCACGTTCGTAGCCCCCGGGCCGGAGGTCACGGCACAGACCCCGGGTCTGCCGGTCATCCTGGCCACACCACTGGCTGCATGAGCTGCATTCTGCTCCGTGCGGATCAATACTGTCTTAATATCGGAATCCAGAATACTGTTGAAAAAAGGACATATGGCAACTCCGGGATATCCGAAAACAGTGCTTACCCCTTCTTCTTCCAGACACTTAATCATTGCATCTGCTCCAATCATCTTCGTCTCTCCTTTATTTATACTCCCTGTTAAATATTTATAACAGTCATTCAGAACCTTGTTGTAAAACGCACTTTCCGAGTTCCCTTACATTAAGCTTTTGGCCAGTTTTACGGCATCTGCCGCATCCTTGGAATATCCATCCGCTCCAATCTCGTCTGCATAATCCTGAGTAATCACAGCGCCTCCGATAATGATTTTGGCAGTAATCCCTTCTTCCCTGGCAGCAGCTACGATTTCCCGCATTCTCTGCATGGTAGTCGTCATCAACGCAGAAAGCGCTATAAATTCTGCATGATGCTCCTTGGCGGTCTCCAGAATTTTTGCCTGTGGAACGTCCTTTCCCAGATCAATCACATGAAATCCGTGATTTTTAAGCATCAGTGCCACCAGATTTTTGCCAATATCATGAATATCACCTTCCACAGTAGCAATGACAACGACAGGCATTTCCTCTCCACTACTATCCGTCTGTAATAATGGTTCCAACACTTCAATGGAATTTTTCATAGCCTCCGCACTGGCAATCAGCTGTGGCAGAAAATATTTTCCTTTGTCGAAATATTCACCCACCTGATTAATGGCAGGAAGTAATACCTGATTTAATAATTCTGCTGGTTTTTCTCCGCTTTCCAATGCTTCATTCGTGATCTTTACGATCCCGTTGCGGTTTCCTTTTAAAACAGCAGTTTTCAGTTTATCCTGCATTTCGCTGGTCTGCCTGCTGCTTTCTACAGCAGGTTCCTTCGGATCGCTGACGGTTCCGCCCGGGGTCTGGAATGAAGTTCCCTGACTTTCCACAAGCGCCAGTTTCTTCGCCAGTTCCGCTTCCTTTTCTTCTCTCCGTTCCTTTACGCCTCCGGCATATTCAATGTACCGCAGAGCCGCATCTTCTTTATCCAGCAGCAGATCCGCAGCCAGTGCACAGCTCATAAGAAGTTCCTGGGAGGGATTGGCAATAGCCATGGTAAGCCCTGCCTGAATTGCCAGGGTCAAAAATGCTGTATTGACAAATCCTCTTTCCGGCATAGCAAAAGAAATATTGGACAATCCACAGATCGTGGCAAATCCGTTTGCCTTGCAATAGCGGATAGTCTCCAGTGTCTCAAGCGCAGCTTTGGGATTAGCACCCACGGTTGCTACCAGACCATCCACTACAATATCTTCCTTGTGTAGTCCCAGAGATGCCGCTCTTTCGTAAATCTTATGAATGATTTCCTTCTTTTCTTCAATGTCTTTGGGCAGTCCCGCATCCGACAGGGGAAGCAGGATGAACATTGCACCATATTTAGCTACAATGGGAAGCAGCTTCTCGAATTTTTCCGTCTCCAGAGAGACGGAATTGACCAGCGCCCGTCCCGGATAATGACGAAGTGCCGCTTCCAGGACTTCCACATAGCTGGAGTCCAGGGAGAGTGGGAGATTTGTCACTCCGCTGACTTCCTCCAGTGCCTGGAGCATACTGGCTTTTTCGTCAATACCGCTCATTCCCATATTGATATCCAGCACCTTTGCACCACAGGCTTCCTGTTCTTCAGCAAACTGTATTACCTTTTCAAAGCTGCCTTCCCGTAACTGTGCCTGAAGTGCTTTTTTACCGGTGGGATTGATTCGCTCTCCCACCACGAAAAAGCCATCATTTAATCCGAAGCTGAGAGTAAGACGCTCCGATGTCAGATACCGGATTCCCTCCGGTCTTCTGGCTGACGTAATCTTTGCTTCTGTGCCAAAGCGCCCATGGATCTGCCGTATGTACTCCGGTGTCGTACCACAGCAGCCGCCTAAAATTGTGGCACCCACGTCCACCAGCACTTCCATCTCCTCCGTGAATTCTTCCGCCTCCATGTTATAGCAGGTGTTGCCGTTCTCATCCAGGAACGGAAGACCTGCATTGGGCTTTGCGATCACAGGGATTCTAGTATGTGATACCATATCCCGAATAATACTTTCCATCTGGGCAGGACCGGTGGAGCAATTGGCTCCTATGGCACTGGCACCCAGGCTTTCCAATACAACAGCCGCAGTCATGGCGTCAGTACCAAACAACGTTCTTCCATCTGCCTCAAAAGTAAGAGTGGCGATCACCGGCAGATCGCACACTTCTTTTGCAGCGATCAAAGCTGCTCTGGTTTCTGCCAGACTCATCATGGTCTCTACCACCAGCAAATCCGCACCAGCATCCACCAGGCAGAGAATCTGCTCTTTATAAATACTGATAAGCTCTTCCAGTTCCATTTTTCCCATGGGCTTCAGCTGCTCGCCTGTCATGGTAATATCGCCTGCCACATACACCGGATGTCCGGGAGTACTTGCTGCAGCTTCCTTCGAAATTGCCACAAGCTCATGGATCATGGCGGACATATTTTTTTCCAGATGATATTCCGCCAGCTTGATGCGGTTTGCTGTAAATGTAGGCGCATACAGAATATTGGTACCTGCCTGTACATATTCTTTTTGTAATTGCAGCATTACCTCCCGGTGTTCCAGGATCCACTGTTCCGGGCATACCCCGGAAGGCATTCCTGCCTTTACCAGATTGGAGCCTGTCGCACCGTCAAGGTATATGATATGATCTTTGCTTAATTTAATAAATTCTTCTCTTGTCATTGTTCTCTTTTCCTGTTTCCTGATTCTTTTAATCATACCACAAGGTACTTTTATTCGTAAAGGGGAGGTTTTAACATTATAGGTTGCGCAAAGCCGCATAATATGATAAATTCTATGTGGATCAATTGATTTGGAGGATGATTACTTTGAAGAAAAAATTACTTGCTATTACGGCCGGAATCCTGACCGCCCTGACCCTGACCGCCTGTGGAAAGAATCCTCAGCTGACTCAGTTTAAAGAGGAAATAGATGCATTTTGCACTGAAATTTCGGATATTGATACTGAAATCAATAATGTAGATGCTCAATCAGACAATGCAACGGAAGAACTTCTGGGATATCTGGATCAACTGGATGCTTCCTTCAAGGATTTTGCCGCCTTGGATTTTCCCACTGAATTTGACTATCTGGAATCTTTAGCCGATGAAGCCAGTTCCTATATGACTACTGCGGTAGAAAGTTATCATGAGGCTTACAGCAATGGTGGTTATAATCAGCTCACTGCCGATTATGCCAAAGAGAATTATGCGAGAGCTTATAAGCGTATCCAGATAATTATCACCTTCTTACATGGAGAACAGCCTGAAGATGTGAATCTATCCACTGTTGAGGAAACGGCTGATACCTCTTCTGTCACAGAGTAATCGCATAAAATCCCCGATGCGTTATGCATCGGGGATTTTTATAACTTATATCATTTTATTATTTTAAGACTTTGATCTGACCGATCAGAGTAACTTTCTTCTCCTGATCCTGGCAGGCATAAACCAGCCCCTTGCTCCGGCAGACAAACAGGAATGCATTCAGAACAGCTGACAACATCAAGTTAAAGTGCAACATGAAATCCGAGAAGCAATATATTCTTCAGGATGAAGTTCACAATTATGATCACTACCGCCCCATACAGATGCCATTCATGGAAGCGCCAGCCTCTGATCCTGCCAATATGTAACCTGGCAAGCGTCTGACTCAGCATAAAACCTCCAAAAATAACAAGAGTATAAGGAACCAGCGGATGATACCATAGTGCCTGCAGAAAATGTCCTGTAAGGATTGCATTCACCGCTCTTGTTCCCCCACAGCCGGGACAATAAATGCCGAACAGCCGATAAATCACACAAGTATATCCCTTAATCTCCGGAACGATCCTGTGAAGGTAAATAAATATTCCAACGCTTCCGGCCAACAGAAATATCCATCCTGTAATATAAAGCTGATCTTCCAGACTCCGCTGTTTTTTAATAATAGTTTGCAAATTCACTCATAAATGCTACAGAAAAAACTGCAGCCATGATTGTAACTATAATCCCCAGTATGATACCAATGATGGAGCAGATCAGCCCACCCTTTGCCAGTCCGGTCTTCCCCTGCTTGTCAGCAAATACAGCACAAATAATTCCACCGATACCAAACAAAGCACCAATCCATCCGGTACAACATCCGAGAACAATAGAAAGAATACCCAGTACCAGGCTGACAACTGCCAACACATTCGTCTCCGTATTCTGCGGCTGCTGTGGCTGATACGGAGGTATTGATGTCATCTGCTGCTGTACATTTGCCGTATAGTCCTGATAATTATTGCTGACAGGCTGTTCTGTTACCGGTGTATCCTGTACAGGTTCTGCTGCCGGAGTTACCTCTGTTGCTGTAGTATCTACTGTAACAATGTTTTCATTTTCAAAATTCTGTCCGTCCATGTTCTCCTCTTTCCGCCTTTTCAAGGCCTGCTGATTTAATCTGTTAATGGATTCCCTTTGCCGTCGGTGTTGATATTGCCGGTCAGGATCATAATAGCTTCTACCAGTCCCCAGATTCCAACGCCCATTACGATGAGAGCACCGATGCCAACACAACACAAAAGAATCCCTACAATCGTGAGAACCAGCTGGGTCACTGCCTTATTGGTATATCCCAGGTAAAAGTTATGTACACCGAACCCTCCAAGGAAAACACCCAGAAGCCCTGCTGCCAGTCTGGATTTCGCATCTGCTGCCGGAGCCTGCTTATTAGCCACGCCACAGTTCAAACATACTGCCGCATCCGGTGCCAGAGGTTTACCACAATTATGACAATAATTGCTTCCCTGCCCCTTGGCTACACCACATTTTATACACATAACAGCTTCATCTGTCATGTAGGGTTCGCCGCAATTTTTGCAATAGTACATCTATCTATCCTCCCTCTTCTTCTCTTATGGCTTAGTAAATATTCAAACCATTGATGTACATTATACAGGATGGTCATATAATTTGCCAGTGCTATTTTCACATTATAAAACTCTGTAACGTGCATTATTTGCAAAAAAGGCACAGATTTTTGAGAATCTGCACCTTTTGATTTTTATTTAATTTCTGGCTATGCTGTTATTATATGCCGCACAAATTATATTGGTATTCTTGATGGCGATATTCATACCTACCAGAGAACCAATACCACACAGGAAAATACCGAAGATCAGCCACATAATAATGGTAGTACCATTTTCCTGCAGACTCAGACCATATCTCGGTGCATTTGCTGCCAGTCTGTTTCCAAGTTTATAATACCAGATCCAGGAATAAATGCCACATGTTACCATAGAAAGCAGAATAAACGGTAAAAGTCCCGGTGTGTTCTGATTATCACCTGCGCAGGCAACATTCACATCTTTTGCCCACTGATGGATAAAGAACCAGTTATAAATTCCGCAGGTAACCAGATTGAGCAGGATTAAAACAATCAGACTTCTGTCCGTCTTTAAAGCAACGGCCGCAGGTGCATAATTCATTGTGGGAGCCGGTGCTGCAACAGGAGTTGTTACCGCCGGATTTCCGGGAGCAGTATATGTATTATTTGTATTGTATGTAGTATTTGCATTATATGTATTATTTGTATTATTCGCTGCATTATTAGATGCAGACGGTGCTTTATCCTTCTTCAATCCCTTAACATAAGCAGATGCATCATTGAAGAATGTCTTCGGAGCATTCATCAGCATATCCTTATCAAATGTCAACTCCAGTTTCACATTCATCAGATATAAAATACCGAAATAAACTGCGAGAATAATGACATTTACAATGAGTACTTTCAGTACAGCAAGCCATGCGTAAAGAGGATTCACCTGTAAAATCAATCTGTAGATTGTGTCGATAATTGTTCCGAATAATACGATCACAAAATCTGCAGCTGCGATTTCGGCAGCAGTCACAAACAGTACCTGTGCTTTTTCACGTGTCCATTGCAATAATGTATATAATAATGTTACTGCAAAAACAAGTTTAACAACAGCCTTGATTATCCGTAAAATACTCAATAGCAGTGTAAAAATCCCTCCAAGTACACCGTAATAGCCAAAAACGCTAAAGGATCTGAAGAAATTACCTATTCCACCGAAGAAATTAGTTAAAAATGAAATAGCAAATACCACAGTAAAAATACCTGCAAAAATCTGCAGTACAATTTTTTTATCATCCGCATCGTTTTTGCCTGCGGTTTGTGCATTTGTTGTCTGCTGCGCAGATGCGGTATACTGCGGCTGTGCTGTCTGCGTATCTACCGGGCAACCACATTTCCCACAAAACTTCTCTCCTTCTATTAGTTCTTTACCACACTTACTGCATTTCATAAGTACCCTCCTATAAATGAAAAGATTTTTCTATAAGCACCGGCAATTGCGCCTTGTAGCGGATGAAAATAAACAATCGTTCCATCTCCCCAAAGCATACGCCAGATATATAGCAGAATAAACAAGATTGCAAAAACCACAAATCCTGCACGATATAATCTGCGATTCATTTTCCGCCCTGTTAAAAACCAGATGAGCAGAGGAATCACCATCCAGAATAACGGATGATAATACATTGCAAGCCCGATATCACCTTTTAAAACAGCCAGCCAGGCTCTTGTCATTCCACAGCCAGCACATGATATTCCTGTCAGAAAAGCAATCGGACATCCAGCACCAATCACTGACAGGAACAAATATAATACTGCAATTACGAGAACTGCCCTGATATCTTCTCTCTTATTCATTTTCATTTTACAAGACCCATTGGTAATATGGTAATCTAAATTCCATTATTAAATTAATGGACATTTACAAGTATACGTGTATATTAAAATATTGTCAATTCCTTATGTGATTCCATTGACAAAAACTGTCATATAAGGCTCGCCGCAATTCTTACAAAAGTACATTTACTCTTTCTCCCTCTTTTTTGTTCCTGGCTTATATCTCAGTCATTACTGTACGTTATACAGGATGTTTGTATATTTTACCAGTGCTATTTTCACATTATGAATAACGTGCAATTTTTATAGAAAAGCAGAACTATTTCCGCCTTTCGTCGCAAAATGTGCATATTTTTTGATACAATTCACAATATCCCAGAACCGCCATGACGTGATCCCGCAAAGCCCATCGCAGTACGCCGGGTATAAGGGATCCTGCGGAGAAAATACCAGATAACACCCAGGATGGCCACTCCGATCACTGCACACAGAGACAAAACCTTATTTCCTTCCAGCGTAACGATCTTATGCATTTCATTATAATTTATGTTCGTTCCGTAGAAGACCACATAATAGAGAACCGGAAGAAACAGTACGAGCAAAAGCACTGACAGTATTGCCGCACTGATACACTTTTTCTTCATTGTCAGGAATTCCTTTCCGCTCTTTCTCACAAGATATTATTGGTAGTATTTTAACATTTCTTCAAAATATTTACAATGCGGCTAAAGGAAATCAATGCTGTAGATCCGGTCCACCGGAATTTCTGTCTCCTGTATCCGGAGACTTTTATTATTCTCATCGATCTTACGCACGCATCCTTCTATAGTAGTGTAGCTGCCTCCGGTCTTTTTATCATCCGGTATAAAATAAATGATCTTCACCGGTACCGCTTCCTCCGGGTGCTGCTGCAGATAAAAAAGCTGCCGGTCGATCTCCTGCTTTCTGTCTTCATCCAGTTCAATAAACCGGTCTGTCAGACGGGCCGTTTCTCTCAGGGCATCATCATATCCCGTCAAAGCTGCAAAGGGTGAAAACTGCGCAGCACGATCCTGCAAGGACATCCGGGGATGTGTCACCGACACAGGATGCGGCAGATGGAGCATATCTTTATATTTAGGATTCATCTATCTACCCTCTTCTATTTATGGCATCCTTACTGTTCCAATTCCCTCAGGCCTTATGACCGCCGATCTGGCGGTTCCGGTCTATGGTAGTAGCACCTTCCTGTAAGTCTGCGGCTTTCAGGATAGCATTCTTGCCATATTTTGATTTCACACGAAGCATTGCTTCCTGTAAATGTTTTTCTTTCTCCAGCCGTTCCTTTTCCTGCTGCTTCGTCTCCTGTGAGTTTTCCTCCTGTCCAGTCTGTAAAAGTCCACCGGAAAACAGATCCAGCTGTTCATAGACCGGTTCTTCCCTCACACTGTCCGCATCTTTCAGATGATTGGCCACCAGCGTGATCCTCCGGGTAAGCAGTGAGGCATCCTCGATCCGCTCATATAGTGCCATTGTTGTCTCCGTGATCTTGCTTAACGATGCAGTCAGAGTCACAAGATTCCCTGTACCGTGGGCATGCTTCGGTACGCTTCTGCCATAACGGTCTACGGTGATCTCCCCGTGATAATGGTTCGCAATCTCCGGTATTTTCAGATTGTCGATGTCATAGCCCACAGTCAGTACGATCTGATCCGTGACCAGTTTTTTCTCTACCAGATCCATGGCCAGTTGTTCTGCCATTTCCCGGACAACGATCTTTGTCTGCGTAAAATCCGTAGCACAATGCAGCACCTGTCCGGAACTGATGCAGTTGGTCTCCGGCCGGTAAGATTTGATCAGATCCATTGTCACCGGCTCATAGCCCCAGGCATGATCGATGAGAAGTTCTGCATTGATCCCGAATAGCCGGTACAGCAGATCTTCATTATAATAATCGCCAGGTCCACCGATAGAACATCTGGCCACATCTCCCATGGTGAACATTCCGGCAGCTTCCAGTTTCTTGCAGTATCCTGCTCCTACCCGCCAGAAATCCGTCAAGGGCCTGTGATCCCACAAAAGTTCACGGTAGCTGATCTCATCCAGCTCGGCGATCCGGGCTCCATTGTCATCCGGTTCCATATGCTTTGCCACGATATCCATGGCGATCTTGCACAGATACAGGTTTGTGCCGATTCCCGCAGTGGCAGTCAGCCCCTTTTTTTCAAGAATCTCCTTTGCAATTTTAGATGCCAGTTCTCTTGCCGTCATACCATAGGTCTTTAAGTACTGTGTCACATCCAGGAAAACCTCATCGATCGAATAGACATGAATATCCTCCGGCGCAATATATTTGAGATAAATATCATAAATCTGGGTACTGTATTCCAGATATCTGGCCATGCGTGGTGTGGCGATCACAAAATCCACCTCCAGTTCGAGGTGTTTCTTCAGTTCGTCTGCAAAAACGCTCTTTCCCGAAAACTTTTCCCGGGGTGCTCTTACTTTCCGCAGGGCATTTACTTCTCTTACTTTGGAAATCACCTCAAACAATCTGGCTCGTCCTGGAATTCCATAGGCTTTTAAGGAAGGGGATACTGCCAGGCAGATGGTCTTCTGCGTCCGGGAAGCATCCGCCACCACCAGATTCGTATTTAAAGGATCCAGTCCTCTGTCCACGCACTCCACAGAGGCATAAAAGGACTTCAGATCCATTGCAATATAAACATGGGATTGTTGCTCCATAAATGCCTCCTTTCTGCGCTTTAAGCGAACAAATTTTTAAGTTTGAAAACCTGCGCTTCCGCGCTTAACTGCCTGCTTTCGCAGGCAAGTTTTCTCACTAATAGCGCATGCGCCTATTACATTATACCAGAACGTGTATTCGATTACAAAGTAATTTTCTGGAAAAAAAGACTCCCGAACAATATCGGGAGTCTTAAAATCTTTCCTATAAGTTCAATTAGAACTTACCAGCTTTAGCAGCTTCCTCAATCGATACGGCAACAGCTACGGTAGCACCTACCATAGGGTTGTTACCCATACCGAATTATTATGCTTTATTATTCTGTCTTATGTTATATAATGCTTTATAATGCTTCCTTTCTATGTCTTAAAATGTTTACACTAATGTAACCGCTAAGAATTCCTAGCGGTTACCCAAAATAGTGTCTTTGTAATTTTCGATGAGTTCTTCGATCACCGCGATCTCATCTTCTCCTGTTATTCGTTCGTCAAGTTTGTCATCCACAAACTCAATAAACTCTTCTGCTGGGTTATTCTTCAGATAGTCCAAGGCTTCGTCCTGTTCATCATCATAACCGTCCATATTCTCGATGATATTGAAAAAACGATCCTTACGGTCATTTTTGTGGACTTCTCTGGCTATTTCCAGATATTCTTTCTTTGTGATGGTTTTTCCTGCGAATTCCATATGCTGATAAGCTGCAAAAGCAGATTCTGCAAATGGATAGGTCTCTCCTTTATCTGTGATTAACGTCATACTCTTGATATCGGGGAAAAAGATTGGAAAGCCTGTCAGTTCTCCATAAATCAATTCTCTGACATCTCCGTCGAATTCAATTTTGTCCAATATGATCTTTTTAGGTTCAACTTCTGCTTTATGTGCAAAAAGCCTAGTATTGCCATTAAACTGCAAATTGTACAAACCGACCCTCGCTATTTCATCATCGAAATTGATTTCAATTTTTAATTTCATTTTCATTTTCTCCTTTCAAAATACGAAACTTTCTTGTCATTTCATCCTGCAAGCACATAACCAAAGCTCTTGCAAATGGCATCATGTCATATTTTTTTGAGAATTCCTGTGCATCATTAATGAATGCTTGCCACCATGCATCCTCTTCTTCCTGTGTTTTACAATTGGGACTGTAATACAATTTGAAGAGATTCCAAAGGTCTACAAACATTCTGTTGAATTTCATAAAATCTGGATGATTTTTGTCTAAACTCATCGTTTAACCTCCTTCTATGGAATTAAAGTGATCTATTTTAACCGGTATATACCGGATTAATTTAAAAATTAAAAAAGCCAGTTAAAGTTACATAACTGCTAAACTTTAACTGGCTTCCGGGGAAGTTCAAAACTTAAATATTTAATATGAATTAAGTATAGATTATTTTCTTTAAAAATGCAACTATTTTATAGTTTATCGGGTTTTGCAAACGCAAGCCGTACAAAATTGTAACCACCAGGATACACCACATGATAAGAACGGCCTTTCATACACAATACTACATTTCAAACTGATCCACAATTTCTGCCAACTGTCGTGCAATATTCTGATTCTCCTGTGCCTGATTCTGAATCGTATCTGCCACTGCAGCAAGCTTTTCATTCTTATGTACAATGTTGCCTATTGCTTCCTGATCCTGTTGGGTGATTTCATGGACATCTTCTATGTGCTCGCCAATCTGACTGACTGACTGTTCCAGCTGCCCGATTGCGATATTTATTCCATCCAACTGTTTCTTAATTACTTCCGCAGCTGATCGGTTATCCGTTGACTGCTCTGCAAAAGTTTCAAACTGCCGTACAACACTTTGTTCCATATAACCCATCATATCATTAAAGCAATTATTAACAATGTCAATACTGTCATTTGCTTCCGCACAAATCTGCTGGATACTGGTTGCCGTTGATTTAGATGTATCAGCAAGTGTGCCGATTTCACCCGCAACAACAGCAAAGCCCTTTCCGGCCTCGCCGGCTCTTGCTGCTTCAATGGACGCATTAAGAGATAAAAGATTCGTTTTATTTGCAATACTCAGTATTTCCATTGCCAGCTGATTAATTTTGGATAACCCATTCAGGCTGGAAATTGCATTTTTAACAGAAATTCTGGTTGTTTCCAGCTCTTCCTTTCCTTTTTCATATGCTTCCGTGGCGCTTGACTGCATCTCCGTTGCATTTGCTTTCACTTTTCTGCTCATATCATCTGAATCCCGGATTTCCTGCATAATGCTCTCCACAATGGTATTGATATGCCCTATTTCTTCATATACATGGGCAATCGCATCATTTGTGCTTTCCAGAGAGGCAGACAGCTGCTCCGTTGTTGCCGTCTGATCCGTCATATCATCCACGAGTTCCACTGCCGAATTCTGTAAATCATCCGCTTTTCCATGCAAAGTACCGCAGCAATCCCGAAGAGTCTGGACAATATCTCTCAACGAACAGATCAGTGTACCTGTTGCTCTTGAAATACTTCCCAACTCGTCCTTTCTTGTATAATGCTTTTCTATTTCCTCATTTTCTTTGATATCAAATTGCTGTAATGCAAGGATTCCATTTTCGATTGGTTTCATCGGCCGCATCATCCGGTTTATGATGATCACAGAAACTATCCCAAGTATAAGCAGAATAACTGCACATAATATAATCAGATTGGTACGCATTGTCAATGCTGAGGCAAAGAGTTCCTCGTAGCTGTCTTTAATAATAAACAGCCATCCACGGTCTGCCATGTAATAATAGGAGTCAATGTAGTCTTTTCCATTCTCTTTGTGCTCGACATAACCGCCAACGGAATTGGGGGTATCCTTATATTTCTCACATAACTGCAGCAGATACTCTTCCTCTGTTTCTGCAGCAACCATTTCCGGTTGATTATGGAAAATATATTTATGATCCTTTACATTAATCATGCAGTAAGTTGCATGTTCCATTCCGCTCATTCCAAGGCTGTCCAGTTTGTTGACAAGACCTGCCGTATAAATTCCTCCTCCAACAAGTCCTGCAGGATTTCCACTTTCATCATAGATCGCCCGATACATGGAAACAATCTGATTGCCGCTTGCAGGCGATATAATAATCCCTGTATTATATACCCCATCCGTTGCAAGCAGTATATCCTGTAATGCTTGCAGGGAATCACCCTCTCTTGTAGTGATGCCAACAACACCTGCATTGGTATGGGCAAGTACATGGGTATTCCATTCACTTACATACAGTCCTTCCAGATTGTTTATATCCGCAGAAAAGGATTCCGTATATTTCTGTGCTGCATCAACTGCTGATTTATTTTCCGGATTTTTGAGGACATTCAAAATTTCTCCTGCCTTACTGTATGCTGACAGAATCACCTCGGATTCCTGTACATAATTATCCACAATCTGGCTTCTCTCCTGTACGATTGTCTGCAGATTGTCTGTTGCCGTTGTCCTTACATTTTGTGTAATTCCATATACCACCATTACGGAAAGACACGTCATGACAACAACCTGCATGATCAGAATTGCACCTATAATCTTTCTTGCAAGTGAACCTCTGATTTTTTCTCTACTCAATTAATTTTCCTCCTTAATTATATTAAATAATGTCGGGGCAAAAGCCCCGATCACTTTTATAATGGTCTCATAAATTAAGACACTTTTCAGGACAGATTTTAATGAATCTGATATACTAAAACCAGTATGAAAGAGAGGATTCATTATCATGTCCAGACAAAGAAGAAATTTTAGTGCAAAATTCAAATCAGACCTTGTGATCGAACTGTTAAAGGGTGAGAAGGATCTCAATACCCTGGCAGTTGAAAATAATATTCAGCCAAATCTGCTCCATCCATTCATCAAGAAAATCTGAGAATGACATATCTGAAGGTTCTATTGCTTGCCCTATATTTTCATATGTCTGTTGTGCGAGTTTACCTGCTTCTCTTGCTTCTCGTTTGGTCGCAAACCCAGATTTAGTTTTTCTTTTTCTTTTTCCATCTACTGATGCTATTTCAAATGCATACTCATAAACAGTTTTACCTGACTTTAGAGTTCTTTGTTTAATAAATAATTCGCCCATATTGCTCTCCTTTCACATAAAGTAATATGTACGATTGAATAATAGCACTAAAAGTCTACAAAGTCTACAAGAAAAAATTTTGTAGACTTCTCGTAGACTTGGAGTAATTTTTAACACACAATTATCTACTCATATAAAAAATAGGACTCTCACAAAAAATGCAAGAGTCCTAAAAGTATTGATTTTACTGGTTTTCTTTAGAACTTACCAGCTTTAGCAGCTTCCTCAATCGATACGGCAACAGCTACGGTAGCACCTACCATAGGGTTGTTACCCATACCGATCAGACCCATCATCTCAACATGTGCAGGTACGGAGGAAGAACCAGCGAACTGCGCATCAGAGTGCATACGGCCAAGAGTATCGGTGAAGCCATAAGAAGCGGGACCTGCAGCCATGTTATCGGGATGCAGAGTACGTCCGGTACCACCGCCGGAAGCAACGGAGAAATACTTCTTGCCAGCTTCGAGTCTTTCCTTCTTGTAAGTACCGGCTACGGGATGCTGGAATCTGGTAGGGTTGGTAGAGTTACCGGTGATGGATACGTCTACGTTCTCCTTCCACATGATAGCTACACCTTCGGGAACGCTGTTAGCGCCGTAGCAGTTAACCTTAGCACGAAGTCCCTCGGAATAAGCGATTCTCTCTACCTCGGTAACGGTATTGGTGTAAGGATCATAAGAGGTCTCTACGAAAGTAAATCCGTTGATACGGGAAATGATCTTTGCAGCATCCTTACCAAGACCATTCAGGATAACACGTAAAGGCTTCTGACGAACCTTGTTAGCCTTCTCTGCGATACCGATCGCACCCTCTGCTGCTGCGAAGGACTCATGTCCAGCCAGGAAACAGAAGCAGTCAGTATCCTCTTCCAACAGCATCTTGCCCAGGTTACCATGACCAAGACCTACCTTACGGGTATCAGCAACGGAACCGGGAATACAGAATGCCTGTAAGCCTTCACCGATTGCTGCTGCTGCTTCAGATGCCTTTCTGCAGCCTTTCTTGATTGCGATTGCAGCGCCTACAGTGTAAGCCCAGCAAGCATTTTCAAAACAGATGGGCTGGATCTTCTTAACCTGATCGTATACGTCCAGGCCAGCATCTTTTGTGATCTTCTCTGCTTCTTCGATAGAGGAGATACCATAGCTGTTCAGTACAGCGTTGATCTTATCAATACGTCTTTCATATGATTCAAATAAAGCCATTTTTTCTGTCCTCCTGTATCTTATTGTTTTCTGGGATCGATGATCTTAACCGCATCGTCTACACGGCCATACTGGCCCTTAGCCTTCTCCCATGCAGTGTTGGCATCGTCACCCTTCTTGATGAAGTCGGTCATCTTGCCCAGGTTAACGAACTGGTAACCGATGATCTGATCATCCTTGTCCAGAGCGATACCGGTTACATAACCTTCTGCCATCTCCAGATAACGGGGGCCCTTCTTCAGAGTACCGTACATGGTACCAACCTGGCTTCTTAAGCCCTTACCAAGGTCTTCCAGACCTGCGCCTACAGGCAGACCTTCCTCAGAGAATGCACTCTGGGTACGACCATAAACGATCTGTAAGAACAGTTCTCTCATAGCGGTATTGATCGCATCACATACAAGGTCAGTATTTAAAGCTTCCATAACGGTCAGACCGGGCAGGATCTCAGCAGCCATAGCTGCGGAATGAGTCATACCGGAACATCCAACGGTCTCTACCAGAGCCTCCTGGATGATACCTTCCTTAACGTTCAGGGTCAGCTTACATGCACCCTGCTGAGGTGCACACCAGCCCACACCGTGAGTCAGACCGGAAATATCCTTAACTTCTTTTGCCTGCACCCATTTTGCCTCTTCGGGAATGGGAGCACAACCATGATGTACGCCCTGTGCAACGGGACACATTTCTTCAACTTCTTTTGAATAAATCATGTGAAATCTCCTTTCAATATGTACTTATAATACTATTGATAAAATAATATCATAATGGTCGTGTTCATTCTCTCATATTTCCTTTAAAAAATCTAGGGGTTTTGACAATTTTTTTCAATAGTTTATAGAAATAAACACCGTATCCCCCAATGAACTGTATGGGAAATACGGTGCTTTGTGATTGTTGAAAATCAATTATCAATTGTTATGCTTACCAGCTCTTGATAAAAGTATCAATATAGTTATCCAGACATTTCTTGATAACTTCAATAGCTTCTTCTCTGTTGCCCTTTTCATTGACTGCAGTAGTCTTGTTCTCCAGTGCCTTATATACCGTGAAGAAATGCTCCATCTCATCTACCACATGACTGGGCAGTTCTGAAATATCATGGTAGCAGTTGTAATTGGGATCATTGAAAGGAACCGCAATGATCTTTTCATCATTTTTACCATTGTCCAGCATAGAGATCACTCCGATGGGATAAGCCCTTACGAGAGTCATAGGCTGTACCGGCTCTGAACACAATAACAATACATCCAGAGGGTCCCCGTCATCGCCGTAGGTTCTGGGAATAAAACCGTAGTTTGCAGGGTAATGGGTAGAAGTATGCAGGATGCGGTCCAGGATCAGAAGTCCCGTCTCCTTGTCCAGTTCATATTTGTTCTTGCTGCCCTTGGAGATCTCGATGACACAGACAAAATCTGTAGGCGTGACTCTCTGGGTGCTCATAGTGTGCCAAATGCTTCCGTTTACTTCTTTCATAAATTTTTCTCCTCTTCCTCTATAGTTATTTCCGACAGATATCTTTGCATACAGGACAAAATACCCGGCCGGAGAATACGCAATCATCCGCCTGTGGCGGGTCTCAAATGCTTATCCGCGGATCTGACCGTTTCCATGGATCTTATATTTATAGGAAGTCAGTTCCTTCAGTCCCATGGGACCTCTGGCATGCAGCTTCTGGGTGCTGATGCCGATCTCTGCGCCAAAGCCGAATTCAAAACCGTCCGTAAAACGGGTAGAGGCATTGACGTAGACACAGGCTGCATCCACTTCATTTAAAAATTTCTCTGCTGTCTTCGCATTTTCCGTCACGATACATTCGGAATGCTTCGTATTGTAACGGTTGATGTGGGCAATAGCCTCTTCCACACTGTCCACGGTCTTGACAGACAGGATATAATCCAGATACTCCGTACCGTAATCCTCTTCTGTAGCAGGAATGCAGTCCGGAAGGATCTCTTGTGTGCTTTCGTCTCCCCGCAGCTCTACGTTCTTTGTCTTCAGGGTCTCTGCCATCTTCGGCAGGAATCGATCCCGGATGTCACGATGTACCACAAGGGATTCACAGGCATTGCAGACGCCGATCCGCTGGGTCTTGGCATTCATCAGGATCTTTACCGCCATATCCACATCCGCATCTTTATCCACATAAACGTGGCAATTGCCTGTGCCGGTCTCTATGACGGGAATCGTGCTGTTTTCCACTACACTGCGGATCAGTCCTGCACCGCCTCTGGGGATCAGTACATCCACGTATTCCTTCATCTTCATAAACCGGGCAGTGACCGCACGGTCTGTATCTTCGATGAGCTGTACCGCCGTCCCGGGCATGTTACAGGCTTCCAGTGCATCCTGTAACACTTTTACGATGGCAATATTGGAATGGATGGCATCACTGCCTCCCTTTAAGATCACGGCATTTCCCGTCTTAAAGCACAATCCAAAGGCATCCGCTGTCACGTTGGGACGGGCTTCATAAATAATGCCGATAACCCCTAAAGGAACTCTGACCTTGTCGATCTTCAGTCCATTGGGACGCTCGAAATGTTCCATGGTCTCACCGATACAGTCCGGAAGATCCGCAATCTGTCGAAGGCCCTCTGCAATCTGTGCGATCCGGTCATCAGTAAGCTTTAATCGATCCAGAAGCCCCGGATTCATACCGTTTTTTCTACCGTTTTCCAGATCCAGTGCATTTGCGGCAAGAATCTCTTCCTGTCGGTCGCACAGATAATCTGCCGCTGTCAGCAACGCTTTGTTTTTCTCTTCTGTTGTAAGCTTCTGCAATACATATTTTGTATTGCAGGCATTTTTTCCCAATTCTGAAAGTTCTGTCATTTTTCCCGCCTTTTCTCAAACAATGCTATGTCATTTTACACGCCTATACCAGAATTACCTGATAGGGCTTAAGATCCGTATCTTCTGTTGGTACCGTCTCCACCTGCTGGCAGCGGAAACCGATGCCGATACTGTGAAGTCTTAATGCTTCCTTATCCGCCAGATAGCGGTCATAAAATCCGGCACCATATCCCAGACGGCTGCCTTCCGGATCAAAGACACTTCCCGGCATAAGAAGCAGGCATTTTGCTGTGTCTTCCGGATCAAATTCATAACGTTCCGTATTCCCTTCCGGTTCCGGAATTCCTTTATATCCTTCTTTCAATTCTGCCAGAGAGTGGATCCGGTAAAACTGCATTTCACGGCCCTCTACTTTGGGCACATAGACACTTTTCCCATCCCTCAGGGCGTTTTCCAGGATCTCTGTAGTACAGATTTCACTTCCATAGCTGACAAAGCCAAGAATCGTATTTGCGAGGTAATACCACTGGTGTCCCAGGATCCGTTCCGTAATGAGAAGCTTCCCTCTCTCCCGTTCTTCTTCCGTAAGTGCATCTCTGTGAGCCAGTATTTCCCTGCGTAACTTCTTTTTCTGTTCTCTGATTTCTTCTGTATTCATTTCTTCTTTTTATAGGACGGTTTTAATTTTTCAATGGTACCATCCGGTCTTTCGATTTCAATGTTGTCCAGCTGGGCTTTCATGTTGCGCCTGATGCTGTCCACATATTCCTGCCTGAGAATGGACTGTTCCAGCTTTTCTTCGTCCGTCAGTCCTTCCTTCTGAGATTTATGATAAAGCTCATTGATGCGCTTTATTCTTTCATCCATATTCATAATAATCTCCTTTCCGCAGACGATTCCTTCCGCCGGAGAAAGCACGAATCAAATTTCAAATCTGATCCTGCAATAATGGTCACTGGTTTTTATGTAGATTCTGTACGAATTCCGGCAGATCAAAGCTCTCGTCATTATGTGCCACGAATAAAGTACCTTCATTTTCTCCGGATAACAGACGATGAAGCACTCCGATATCCTTACTGTTGGCAATGATCATATCCACATCTGAGCTTGTGGCGATCTTAGCTGCGATCATCTTGGTATTCATGCCGCCGGTACCCACATTGCTGCCGGTGCTGGCTTTTCCCATATTCATAAATTCATCCGTAAGCTCATCCACCTGTTCAATAAATACTGCATCGGGATTCTGTCTGGGATCATCAGTGTAGAGACCGTCGATATCCGACAAAAGGATCAAAAGATCCGCATCGATCAACGCTGCCACAATCGCAGACAGTGTATCATTGTCACCAATCTCGATCTCGTAAGTCGCTACGGTATCATTTTCATTGACAACAGGAATTGCCCCCATTTTTAACAGCTGTGTAAAGGTATTATGGGCATTGTAACGGTTCAGATTATCCACAATGGTGTTTTTTGTCATCAGGATCTGTGCCGCTACCTGGTTGTACTCCGCAAAAAGCTTCTGATATGTCATCATCAGTCTCGCCTGGCCAATGGCAGAGCAGGCCTGCTTGATCGCCATGGACTCTGCCCCTGTCTGTCCTTCTATCGTCTTTAAATGAACCGCCTGTTTTCCGGCTGCGATAGCACCGGAAGTCACAAGTACGACTTCTTTCCCCTGGTTGCTGATGTCACATAACTCTCTTACCAGCTTCTCCAGACGGATATAATCCAGATCTCCCGTCTCCGCATGCTGTAAAGAAGAAGAACCGATCTTGACCACGATTCTCTTTTTGTCCCTGATTTGTTCCCTTATGTTACTCACGTGATTGCCTTTCTGTATTGTCCTGTTTCGAACTGCATTTCATTTTTCTCATTCTATCTTATTTTTCCGGATACGTCAACGCTGTAGCGGAGCAAACTGTGATGCTATCATTTCCGCCACACGGATACCATCCATGGCCGCAGAAGTAATGCCCCCGGCATATCCTGCCCCTTCTCCACAGGGATAACAGCCGCGGATCCGGGACTGCAGTTTTTCATCACGTTCAATTCTTACGGGCGATGAAGTCCTGCTCTCCACTCCGGTCAGAATTGCACTCCGGGATGCAAAGCCATGGATCTGTCGGTCGAAACTGTCCATTCCCTCCACAAATGCCCGATTACATTCTTCCGGAAGGATTCCGGTAAGATCTGTCCATTCATAAGCTCCTTTGCACTGCGGTTCCAATGCCTCCCGGACTGCATCTTCCTGTTCATCTGCCTTTTGTACCATTTCTCCGGTAACTTTCCTCCGAAAATCTCCGTACCGTTGTACCGGAAGCTTCCCATTACATAATTCATACGCCCTTTGTTCCAATCTACGTTGAAACTCGATTCCTGCCAGTGGATGCTCCGAACCATAATCCGCCGGGGTTACTGCCACGATAATTGCACTATTGGCATTTTTCCCATCACGCCTGCTGTAACTCATACCGTTCACAGCAAGTCTCCCGGGTTCCGAAGAAGCATTCACCACATACCCTCCCGGACACATGCAAAAGGAATAAACACCCCTGCCTGTACTTGTTTTCGCCGTTACCTTATACGCTGCCGCACCCAATCCCTTTACCTGTGCTGCGCCATACTGACTCCGGTTGATCAGGCTCTGTGGATGTTCCACACGAAAGCCCACTGCAAACGGCTTTGCCGACATGGGAAAATTATTTTCATATAACATGGCAAAGGTATCTCTGGCACTGTGCCCGGGAGCCAGTACCACCTGTTCACATAGGATTTCTTCTGTCCCATTCACCTCTACCCCGACAACCTGACCGTTTTTCGTGAGGATTTCCGTCACCTGACTGTGAAAACGGACTTCTCCTCCCTGACGAAGAATCTCCGCCCTCATGCTTTTTACCACTTTGCTCAGAACATCTGTACCGATATGAGGCTTTGCCTGATATAAAATGGCAGGATCTGCGCCGTGTTTCACAAAGGTTTTCAGCACCTCCGTATTTCTGCCGTATTTATCTTTTACCAGTGTATTTAATTTACCGTCCGAAAAAGTTCCGGCACCGCCTTCTCCAAACTGTACGTTGGAATCCGGATTCAGTTTTCCCGTCTGCCAGAACGTTTCCACATCTGCCTGTCTGGTATCTACATCCTCACCACGTTCCAGAATAACGGGAGCGTAACCATGCTGTGCCAGATAATAAGCGCAGAAAAGTCCGGCAGGTCCCATCCCGATGATCACCGTCGGATGTTTTTGCTTCTCCGTGCCGCCCGTGGGAAAATGATATTCTGTGGTGTCCCCAGGCAGCACATTGGCCTTGCCCAGTCTGCGGACAGCATCTTTATATACTTTTTCTTCCTTCTTAACCGCCACATTAACGCTGTAGCTATAAAAAAGTTCCGGCTTCTTTCTTGCATCCAGTGACTGCCTGAGAATCCGAAGTTCCAGGATCTCGGATTCCGGGATCCGCAGATTCTGCGCTGTCTTATGTATAAGCTGCTCTCTGGTATGATCTACCGGAAGCTTCAGCTGATTTAATCTGATCATAATCATTCCCTGCCTTTATTTCAAATGATCCATAGCTGCATGATATCCTGCAATATATCCACTGCTCCAGGCCCATTGCAGATTATAGCCGCCACACCGTCCATCCACATCCAAAATCTCCCCTGCAAAATAGACGCCGGGACAAAGCCTGGATTCCATGGTCGTATCTACCTCCGTCACATCAATTCCTCCGGCAGATACCTGGGCATTCTCATAGGGATTGCTCTCTGTAATATGTAATTTCAGCGCCCGACAGAGACTGTAGTAATTCCGGATTTTTTCCTCCGGGATCTCCTGCATGGAAGTTGTCAGACGAATCCCCACCATCTTTAACAATGCAGAGGTCAGTTTCTTATGCAGCATACCGGTAAAAAACTCTTCTGCAGTACGGTTTTCCTGCAAAAGTATCCGCCCTGCCTGTATTTTTTCATACGCTTCCTGTGACAGTCCCGGTAAAAAGTCGATCTGTGCCAACACATCCCGTTTGTCCCGAAGCAGATAATTGACCGTACGGCTCAGTTGAAAGACCGGAATCCCGGAAATTCCGTAGTCTGTCAGCTGTAATTCTCCTCGTTCCCGGCAGATTTCCTCTCCGCCACACAAAATCCGGATCTCGCTATCCGCTCTGACACCGGCAATACCTTTTAAGAGATCTGTTTCCCGGCAACGCAGCTGCACCAGCGCAGGAACCGGAGGAATGCAGGTATGTCCCAGTTTCTTTGCTATTTTGAAACCACTGCCGTCAGACCCGGTAGCCGGTGCCGCTTTTCCTCCACAGGTTACGACCACGGCATCAAACATACGGCTTCTTTCCCCGTCACTGACATTTATCCTTCCGGAATCCAGGCGTTCGATTTTTGTGATCTTACACTGATATAAGATTTCAACCCCTAAAGCCTGCAGCTCATAGCGAAGGACATCCAGCACCGATGCCGCCTGCTCGCACACAGGATAGAAATAACCATTTTTTTCCTTCACCATCAGCCCGATACTCTGAAAAAAACGTATCGTATCTTCGTTATCAAAACGTTCCAGTACCGAGGCAATCCATTCCGGATTACCACCATGATAACATTCCACGGAAAGCTCCCTGTTCCCCAGATTACATTTCCCGTTTCCTGTCTGCAATATTTTCTTTCCCACACGGTCGTTGCGTTCCAGGATCGTCACCTGCGCCCCCTCTTTTGCTGCGGTGATCGCCGCCATCATTCCTGCGGCACCGCCGCCCACAATACCTATGGTTTTTTTCATATGAATAACCATACCTTTCTCAAAAGCTGTGCACTTTGTCATTTCATTTTACATTCCTGTATTTCATGAAGAATAGGTTTCCAGAAAATCATACAAGGTTTCCTCATCCGGAACCAGAAGCATGTCCATGATCTGCAGCTGTACCTGTTCCGGCAATTCTTCCAACAGGATTCCGGTATTGATATATACCGTGGATTTATCTTCCAGATACACCACTACTTCATTATCCGATACCGCCAGATAAAAGCTTTCACTGGGCTGGACATAGCGGTAATCCATGCGGATCACTACCTTTTCCCGGGAAAAGGATAATACCTCCAATCCTACAAAGCCCCTTTCAAGTTCCGACAATGGCGGATGTGCCGCATAGAGCTCCATTGTCTCCAGGAAACCTTCTCTGTTCATACCGATATATTTATGAGGAATTTTCCAGGACGTTTCTACTGTGGTATTTCGCACAATATCATTCTCTTCCAGCACATATTCGGTATCTGCACAAAGTGTCTCCCCTGAGACAGCCACTGCAACACTTTCTGTTCCACTGTCTGTCACTTCTTCTGAATCCAGCGGTCTCTGAACTTTTTCATTCATATTCTGCCATTGTCCCGGATAGAAAAAATGACTGCCCCAGACTCCCAGGAAAATACCCAGGCTTAAAAATATAACCGGAATCACAAAAAAGTAACTGATACGTTTTACAAATTTCATACTGCCTCACATCCATGATGTCAATGTTGACTCTTTGTATCAGTATCAGTTATTTTAACGAAAATATACATCCGTAAAACAGTTTTAGAGCAGCCGGAGCGATTTTCCGAACGCACGCAGGAATTTACCACCGGGGACATAATTCAGATCCTGTCCTCGAAAGCAGCGCAGCAGTAAAAGCAGGAACCAGTAGATTCCTCCGGTAACCGCCAGTTCCAAGATCATTGTTAACACCGCTCCCAAATGTGGCATGCATATCTTTTCCAGTCCAAAAGCCAATAAGCCACAGGCACAACAGCACCCGGCAGGAATTGCCAGTGTCCGCAACGGATCCGGCCAGATTTTCATTCGAAGACAACTGAGCACACCCAGTGCAATACTTCCAACCGCCGTTCCTGACACAAGACTTAAGTCTAATGCAGTTGATACATTTCCTGTATTCAGGAAAATAAGCAACGCTATAATGCTTATAATATCCATGACCACAGCCCCGGCCAGAAGCAGATATTTTTCGTTGCGGATCTCCAGTATCTCCGAAAAATAGAGCAGGAGCAGAAGCCATAGCGCCAAGGAAGAGCCCGTAGTAAAAAACTCTGTAAGTGCCTTCTCAGCAGACAAATCCAGGATCTGGGAAAGCGGTGCTGCCAGCACTGCGATCAATGCCGTGAAAAAGAAGCCGTGTACCACAGTTCCCTGTATACCTGCCTGAAACGCAGTTTTGGCATATCGATCCTCTTTTTTGCGGATATGACCGCCGGTTCTGGCGACCCCCGGTAAAACTCCCATACTAAAAAACGCTGCAACCAGCAATAGAGTTGTCAGATATCTGCCAGCAAAGATCCCATAAACAGAAATTGATGCATAAATATCCATTGCTCTTTTCTGAAAGAAACATAACCCGGTCCAAAGCGGCAGCAACAAAAGCAGATCCCTGAGAATGTCTCCGCCCATTGGTATCAGCAATACTCCAAGCTGTGCGAAAAAGGAATCCGTTCCCTTCATACCGCTTTCCGTTTCTCTTCTGTCTGGCAGACTGCCACGATAAATTACAAAGACAAATAATAATATCAACACTTCGGTCAGCAGCATGCCTAATGCAATTCCCATGGCTCCGTACATGGAAGTAAAATCCGCCCTTTTTAACAGAAGACTTACCTTTTCTCCGTAACTTTGGAAAATCCCCTGAAACAAAAGTCCCAATCCAAGAAAAAATACCTGTCGTAACACGGAAGATACCGCCGTGGGCATCTCAGACCCCTCACTTTGAAAGTATCCCAAAAATACGGACTGGATACAACGGAGAAAAAGTGTCGGACTTAAGATCCACAGAATCATACTTCCGTAAGGAACCAAAAAGACTTTTTCTAAGAGGAGCCAGCCAAGACTCATACAGAGAAGCATTCCCAAAAAACCTTCAATGATTTGAAAAAGCATCATATTTTTCCGCATTTTGGAAACATTCCGATACTGTCCCTTGGCATTTCTTCCCCGGAGCATCCTGCCCATTCTGTCCGGAAGATTTTTTCCGGTCAGCACCCAGAACAGGGCAAAAACCAGAACAGCTGCCGCCAGGTATCCCAGCCCATTATCTCCGATGCTTTTTCCAAACACCCAGATATTGATGCATGCAAGGACATAGGAAAAACTCTGTATTTGTTTTCTTTTTACTTCGACCTGATTCATGTAAATTACCCTTACGTGTACAACACGCCCTTTTTAATCTCTTGTAATTCCAAGGGATGCGAGAACCTGCTCCTGCTTTGCCTCCATTATTTTCGCTTCATCCTCTTCCATATGATCATATCCACACAGATGCAGCATACTATGTGCCACCAGAAAAGCAAATTCTCTCCTCTGACTGTGTCCATAACTATCTGCCTGCTCCTTCACCTTATCAACAGAAATAATAATATCTCCCAATATCAGTTCTCCGCTATCAGGATCAAAGTAATCTGCTTCCCTGTCTTCTGCGATTTCAAAATCTCCGGGAGCATCAAAATCAAGATTCGGAAAAGACAATACATCTGTTTCGCGGTCGATATTACGGTATTCTTTATTATAGGCATGAATGCCGTCATTATCTGTCAGAAGAACATTCAACTGGATCTCATACGGACATCCTTCCATATCAAGAACCGCTGCTGCAACCTGCTCTACAGTCTCCTCAATGGGAAAACCGTTTTCCCCTTTTGAAAATGTCTCATCGGTTTCATTTTCAACGTAAAAAGTCATAGTATAATTTTTCCTCCTTAAATATCTTCTGCATCCGGTTCCAGTCCCGTAAGGACAGCGCACACTCATTTAAGATACCTTTCTCACGGATCCTGTCGAAGATCCTGTCAATGACCTGGTCATAATCCGGCTTTTTCCCCGGATCTTTTTGCAACAGTAAAAGAATTGCACTGACCACTGCATCGGAACAATACAGCACCGCCGTCCCGGCTTTTCTGTATTTTTTCGTCCCCTTATATTCCTCTAAAATTTCGGCGGCTCCTGCCGGGAATTTCGTTGTGGGAGTCTCCTGCATAAGTTCCCAGCCCTTCCTGTGATATAATCCGGCACATTTCAATGCATCACTGTCGAGTTCCAGCTTGTTTGCAATCCGTTCACAAAAATATGCTGTATGTACACACAGAAAATATTCAGAGCGATCCTCTTCCCTGTATTTTACTAACACCTGGTTCTCTGTATCATTCAACTCCAGATATTTTACGCGATCACGGAATACCACAGTTCCGGAGAAAAGCTTGAGAATCCCCAGAAGCAATATTCCCGATATGATCAGATTCGCTGTCGGGACCAGAAACTGCTCCAGATTCAAATGCTCATTGGCAAGCAATACCACATTGGCAATTTCGCACAATAACAGACAGAACAGAGACAAGAAGAGGGGAATCCCGATGGCAAATTCCTGTTCGAGATGCTGAAACAGACAGGCGGCAAAAACCCCACTGATAAAATACAGGAAAAATATGCCCACAGACTGCCCCCACAACGTAGCGATCATAAGAAATACGCAGGAAAAAACAATTCCCAGAGACAGATTGCTGAACAGAGATAATACAACAAAGACCGCCAGAAACGGCCATCCTCCCACCGGAAGAATCGCACAGGCCAGAGAAAACAAAAGACTGCACCAGACAGCGATCCAGAACCGCAGCAGGTGTTCACCGTTATCATAATCCAAATGTGCATCCACTACTTCTCTGCGTAGAAAAAATCCCGCCACCGCAAGTCCTAACGCCGTCATTACAGCATCCCGAAGGGCATTTTCTACAGACAACTGTTTTCCTAAAAATCCCAGTCCATAGACAGCAGTGCTTCCGATGAGTACCGTAAGAATCTCCGGCAGCAAAAGTATCAAAAAACGGTTTTTTTCTTTTTTCTTCATATTTATCTGTTTCCTTTATCCGGATGTCTGTTTATTCTCGGACTTCTTTTGCTTTTGACCACCCTGGCTTCGTAATCATCATAGGCTTTCACAATTTTCTGCACCAGCGGATGTCTTACTACATCCTTACTTGTAAGATTACAAAACGCAATATCTCCAATATTATTCAGAACTCTCACTGCTACATCCAGACCGGATTTTGCGCCTGCCGGAAGATCCTTCTGTGATGAATCCCCGGTTACGATCACTTTTGATCCAAAGCCGATACGTGTCAGAAACATTTTCATTTGTGCCGGCGTTGTGTTCTGTGCTTCATCCAGGATAATGTAAGCATTGTCCAGCGTACGGCCTCTCATATAGGCAAGCGGTGCCACCTCGATCAGACCTTTTTCCATATTCTTTGCAAAACTCTCCGCTCCCATGATCTGATACAACGCATCATATAACGGACGCAGATACGGGTCTACCTTACTTTGAAGATCGCCGGGTAAAAATCCCAGTTTTTCTCCTGCCTCTATTGCCGGTCTGGTCAATATGATACGACTGACCTCATTATTCTTAAATGCCGTGATGGCCATGGCCATAGCCAGATAAGTCTTACCGGTACCTGCCGGTCCAAGTCCGAAGACGATCATATTTTTACGGATTGCATCCACGTAAGCCTTCTGGCCTAAGGTCTTGGGTTTAATGGGCTTCCCACTGATTGTATGACAGATACAGTCTGCATCCATTTCCATCAGCTTATCTTCCTGATCTTCTTTTCCCATTTCTATGGCATAATCCACACTTTGTTCTTCAATGTCATTTCCATGATCTGACAATGCTGTCAGTTGTTTCAGAACCCTGGAGGCTTTATCCGCATTTACCTCTTCTCCGGTAATAACTACATTTCCGTTCCTGTCTACGATAGTAACCTGAAAATCCTGCTCCAGCTTTTTAATATAAGCATCCTGCATTCCAAAAATCTTCTGCATCTGCTCTGTATCCATTTCCAGACTGATCGTTGTCACACCCATCTGTGTCCTAATCCTCATTTCTGTCAATCTCTTCTGCTCCGGAATCTTCAGTCTCCTCCGCAGAAGAATCCACAAGCATTCCTGCCGTTTCTCTTACCGTAAGCTTTCCTTTTACCTTCCAGCCGGCAGTCTTCGTTTCTATTTTAACATCTTTCGAGATTATTTGTACCCCTTTTTCATTTAAACTTTCAAGAAAATCCGAGATTTTTTTTTGCAATATACTTTTTGCTTCCGGTGCAGTATAGCAGTATTCAGTTTTTTGATATTCTCTGTATGTAATTCTGACTATCGTGCATGGAAAGTGAAGATATTCCAGAATTTTTATTGGATAGGTATCCAGAACACTGTCGTAATCCAAAAAAGGAATTTTTGCATCTGATCCCCACTCTCTGCCACCAAAATGTAAAATAATGCATTTTTTCTCTCTTCCTGTATATTTCTTTTTTATATAGTCTACAGGCAGGAATATTTGAAAAGCTGTGGAATGCTCCATAACAATATCAGCATCCGCATTTACCAGCTGATATTCCCTGACCGTTCCATCCTCCGCATAAATCGGAATTTTTCCTTCTACAAGCACATCCCCCTTTGTTACACTGCTTCCTGCGGACACTCTGGGGACTCCACTGCGTACAATGATTCCCGTCACGGTACCATCATACTCTGCCACCAGATTTCCAGACGTTTCTGTCAGTTTTTCCCGTGGCTGCGCCAAATAGACGGTGTCATTTTCTTTTAATTCAATTAAGAGTCTGGTTCCATCCAGTCTTCCGGATATCCATATGATCTGAGGAAATGTCCTTCTGATCTGTTTTTCCAGTTCTCCTATATTCAGCTCACTTCTGCGCATCCCGGGCCGGATTCCTTCTTCCGTTAAAAATTGGAAAAAGATATCATCTGTCACCTGATAATTACCGGACACCTGAATGTCCCATACAAACAAAGAAGAAAGGCTCCAAAAGATTACCGCAAGTAAAAGACCGGTCAAAAATGCCTTTCGATGTAACATTTCCGGCACTAAAAAGGGTAGTCCACATCTTTCCGATATGACTACCCTTACTTTTGTCTTTCTTGCAACAGGTCTCAGCTGGTAAAAGGATTTCAGGCTGACACACATGGTATAAATTTCATCCTGTTTATCTATATTCCACAGCAGAATACCCTTATTGCTGCACAGATTCATAAATCTCTGAGGTGCAAATCCCCACACACGAATCTTAACATATCCCCGGAAACGGTTGATCCATTCCATCATATTCCATCAATCCTCCGCCTTCTAAATGCTGATCTGCAACATCCCATTACTCGCACAGATACCGCAGTGCGCTGAGATTGCCACTGATTTTCATATCTTCATTGGTATAATAATCGATGGAAAGTCTGTTTCCTTCCAGACATACCTGACAGTTTCTTGCCTGCAGGAGAATCCGTTCTTCTGTATACTCGAGGATCCCTCTGTAGTTCTCTATCCAGACCTCTGAGTTTCCCGTCAGTGTCATGCGGAGTGCGCCCATACATACATCCTTAGGCAGTCCCAATGTGGTAATTAATTTTTCTTTCCGGTTTGGCTGTTTTTTCATTTTCATAGTAAACTATATGAATGAAAAAGACAAAATATGTTATTCAACAATGCCCTTGATCAGAGGCTCTGAAGACGGCTTATGCTCTGTGATCGTATATGCTTTTATAAATTTTTCTCTGGCTGTCTCCAGGCGCTTTTCATCGTTGGCATGAAGATATCCTAAAACGTCCCCCTTCTTAACCTGATCTCCTTTTTTCTTTTCCAAAAGGATTCCCACCGACAGATCAATCACACTCTCCTTGGTCTCTCTGCCACCGCCAAGCAGCAGCGAACAGATTCCAATATCTTCACAGGCAATCTGTTCTACATACCCATCCCTGTCCGCACATGCCGGCACTACCATAGAAGCAGCCGGCAAAATTTCCGGATTGCTGACTGCCTCTGGATCACCTCCCTGTGCTTCAACAAATTGTGAAAGTTTCTGCAATGCGCTACCATCGGAAATGACATTTTTCAATAGTTCTCTTGCCTGTTCCACAGTATCCGCCCTGCCGCCGGCAAGCAGCATTCTGCTTCCCAAAACCATACAAAGCTCCCTGAAATCCTCCGGTCCCTCTCCTCTTAAGGTTGCGATTGCTTCCTTTACTTCCAAGGCATTTCCCACTGCACGTCCAAGAGGCTGATCCATATCCGATATCACTGCAATTGTCTTACGCCCTGCATTTTTCCCTATTTTTACCATTTCTTCCGCCAGAGCAAAAGCATCTGCCTGTTGCTTCATAAATGCACCGCTTCCGGTCTTGACATCCAGTACAATGGCATCTGCTCCCGCAGCCAGCTTCTTACTCATAATGGAACTTGCGATCAGTGACATATTATCTACCGTAGCAGTTACATCCCGTAAAGCATACAGTTTTTTATCTGCCGGTGCCAGGTCTGCCGTCTGCCCCATGATGGCAATACCGATGGTATTCACATTCCGGATAAACTGTTCCGTTGTAAGTGAAGTGGTAAATCCCGGAAAACTTTCCAATTTATCAATCGTCCCACCTGTATGACCTAATCCTCTGCCGCTCATTTTTGCAACCGGAATTCCACAGGCAGCAACCATGGGAGTCAATGCCAGAGAAGTCTTATCTCCAACGCCGCCGGTACTGTGTTTGTCCACCTTGCAGCCCCGAATGGCAGAAAGATCCAGCATATCACCGCTATGAGCCATTGCCATGGTCAATTCACAGGTCTCCGCTTCTGTCATCTTTTGAAAATAGATTGCCATCATCAATGCTGAGACTTGATAATCCGGGATTTCCCCACGGGTGTATCCTTCAATAAAAAAGCGGATCTCTTCCCTGGAAAGCTCTCCGCCGTTTCTCTTTTTCATGATGATATCATACATTCTCATAGGCAATCCTCCCACTCTGTAATTTTATAGTGTCTTAAGCTTATACACCGACCCTTTTACAGATATCCTGAATACAGCATTTATCACAATAAGGATGTGTCCGGGCAGTACATACTTCTCTGCCGTGATTTACCAGACGATGACAGAGATCACTTCCCTCTTCGGGGGGAATGATCTTCCACAGTTCCTTTTCCACCTTTGCCGGTTCTTTGATTCCATCTACCAGGCCCATGCGGTTCACCAGACGGATACAGTGGGTATCCGTCACAATGGCGGGCTTGCCAAAGACATCTCCCATTACAAGATTTGCACTTTTTCTGCCTACACCCGGAAGATCTAAAAGTTCATCAAAGTCATCCGGCACCATGCCGTGATATTTATCCCGGAGAATCTTCATGCAGGCACTGATATCCCTTGCTTTGCTGTGCCCCAGGCCGCAAGGTTTTACGATTGCCTCAATTTCTTCCACCGGAGCCTGTGCCAGTGCGTTCACATCCGGAAACTTATCATACAGCTTTTCTACCACGATGTTCACTCTGGCATCAGTACACTGTGCTGCCAGGCGTACACTGACGAGCAGTTTCCATGCCTGATCATAATCCAGAGTACATCCGGCATCCGGATATTCCTTTTTCAAACGTTCTATGATTTCCAGTGCTCGTTGCTTTTTTGTCATAGCATACCAACTTTTACTTGTGATAAGGTTCATGCTGAATGATCCGGAATGCACGGTATATCTGTTCACACAGAATCACACGCATGAGTTGATGGGGAAATGTCATTTTGGAAAAGCTCAGCGCTGCATCTGCCTTCCGGCAGACATTAGGATGTAATCCCAGAGAGCCGCCGATCACAAAGCAGATATGACTGTTTCCTTTCACGGTACAGTCTTCTATCCAGGAAGCAAGTTCTTCTGAAGAATACATTTTTCCTGCAATCTCCAGAGTGACGATCCTTGCATCCTGCGGAAGTTTTGCAAGGATTCTGGCACCTTCCTTTTCACGGATCTGGTCTTCCACAGCAGCACTTGCGCCATCCGGTGTCATTTCATCTGCTACCTCAATAATATTGAGTTTCGTGTAACGCCCCAGTCTTTTACAATATTCCTCTATGGCATCCCGGAAAAATTTTTCTTTTACTTTTCCAACACATATTATGGATATTTTGATCATTCTTCCGTCTCTCCGTCATTGTCCGGAAAAATCTGCTCATAAATCTTTGTGTCGATCAAATTTTCCAACATTTGTTGATCCAGATTCATGAACTGATGATTCATCTGGCTGCGGATCACTTCGAATCTCTTGTAATACAAAGCTTCCACCGGGGTATCCGCTGCATTTTGAATGCCTTCATCAATTTTCTCTGCTGTCAGATTTTCTTTACTCCATTGGAGCAGAGTATCCACCAACGAATTTTCAGACTCTGCCTTTTTTTCAAAGATTTTTGCATTGCGCATAGATACCACGCCCATAACGATAAACAGAATAAAGACAGCACTCATGACCCCGTAAAACATATAGGGATTTCCCACCTGAAAAGGCAGTATCCCTGAAAATCCCAGAATCATAACAAGCATTCCCAGTGCACCGACAACCAACAGTACCCAGGCAGAAGATCTGTTTTCCTCCGCCCTGGTACCGTTATTCATGTAAGTCAGGCCACCCTGCGCAGAATTTAAGCTGTTTATGGTATCGGCAGTCTGTTTTTCAAATAATACATTGTCCGTTTCATCTTCCGGCATCAGAAATTCATCAACGGCAGCTTCTTCCTCCGCCGCATCTTCTTTTCGATTCTTTTCCTGCTGCTCCAGAAATACTCTTGCAATTGTCTTTGCCTGTTTTTCATCTTTGGAATCTACAAACAACTCATATACCTGTTCTGCATCATCCAGGGCGATCTTGCTTTTAGTGATTCCATTGTATGTAAGAAAATCCCTTAGCTTTTCCATCTCGTCCTGTTCTCCGAACAAAACAGATGCCCAGTCTGTCAATTCTTCCTCACTTACCAGCGTTTTCCCACAATCGGGACATACAGTGATTCCTTCCCGATATTCATTTTTACATTTCGGACACCATGCCATACCCTAACACCATCCTTAATATTCGTAATCCAGGCAGGCTCTTCCTCCTGCCACAGATCCAATATATTCCTTTGCTGCCAGATGATCCGGATGTACCTGATAAGCAGCCAGTGCCTCCGTATCTGTAAACTCAGAGATCAGAGCCACATCCCGGTTGCTGCTGTCCAGTTCATTGATGATCACTTCTACTTTTACGGCACCGGGAACCTTATTTTTAATCGGCTCCAATAATGCCTTGATCTTCTCAGCGGCTGCTCTCTTTTCCTGGGAGGTCAGATCACCTTCCAGGCTCCACATAACAATATGTCTTACCATGTAATCCTCCATTCTGCTTCTCATTCCATATGCATCTGTCGGTGTCAGAGGAATGGGATCCGGGATAATTATTTTGCACTCAGGTATTCATCAATGCCTTTGGCTGCAGCTTTGCCTGCTCCCATTGCCAGAATAACCGTAGCTGCTCCGGTTACTGCATCTCCACCGGCATATACACCTTCCTTTGTGGTCTTTCCGTTATTCTCATCAGCTATAATGCATTTCCACTTATTAGTATCCAATCCCTTGGTGGTAGATGAAATCAAAGGATTGGGAGAGGTACCGAGAGACATGATCACTGTATCCAGCTCCATTACAAATTCAGATCCGGGGATCTCTACCGGGCGACGTCTGCCGCTTGCATCAGGCTCACCCAGTTCCATGCGGATACACTTCATACCGGTTACCCAGCCCTTGTCATCAGAAAGAATCTCTACCGGATTGGTCAAAAGATCAAAAATAATACCTTCTTCCTTCGCATGATGCACTTCTTCCACTCTGGCAGGAAGTTCTTCTTCACTTCTACGGTATACGATATGCACCTCAGCCCCCAGACGCAGTGCTGTTCTGGCAGCATCCATAGCTACATTTCCGCCACCGACAACAGCTACCTTTTTACCATGCATAATGGGAGTTCTGGAATCGGGATCAAATGCCTTCATCAGGTTACTTCTGGTCAGATACTCATTTGCCGAGAATACACCGTTGGCATTCTCACCCGGAATTCCCATGAATTTCGGCAGTCCCGCACCGGAACCGATGAATACAGCCTGGAAGCCTTCCTCATCCATCAACTGATCAATCGTTACAGATTTACCAACGACTACATTGGTCTCAATATGGACTCCAAGAGATTTTACATTCTCGATCTCTTTTGCCACAACGGCACTCTTGGGAAGACGGAACTCCGGAATACCATATACCAGAACACCTCCTGCCTCATGCAATGCTTCAAAAATAGTTACATCATAACCCATTTTGGCCAGATCTCCGGCGCAGGTCAGACCTGCGGGGCCTGAACCGATCACAGCTACCTTTTTACCGTTTTTCTGTGCTGCAGGCGTCGGTTTGATTCCATTTTCTCTTGCCCAGTCTGCTACAAAACGTTCCAGTTTGCCTATGGAAATGGGATCTCCTTTAATTCCACGGATACATTTTCCTTCACACTGACTCTCCTGAGGGCACACACGGCCGCATACTGCCGGAAGTGCACTGGACTCCCCTATGATATGATAAGCTTCTTCAATATTACCGTTTTTCACCTGCTCAATGAACTGTGGAATCTGAATGGACACGGGGCATCCTTTCACGCACTGCGCATTTTTGCAGTTAATACAACGGGAAGCCTCTTCCATTGCTTCCTCTTTGTTATATCCGAGACAAACCTCTTTAAAGTTGGTAGCACGTTCCTTTGCATCCTGTTCTCTGACAGGAACTCTCTTTAATACATCCATTTTATTATTTAACCATGCCTTTCTGATTTATCGTGTTCAAATTTTTCGGCTGCTGTAAAAGAATTCTATTGACAATTGCCACATCCGCCATGATGGGTATCTCCCTCTTCCAGAGCCAGCATTGCCCGTCCCTCTGCTGTCTTGTAGATCTGCTGGCGTCTCATTGCCTCGTCAAAATTTACTTCATGACCATTGAACTCAGGTCCGTCCACGCATGCAAACTTTACTTTTCCACCAACGGTTACACGACATGCTCCACACATACCGGTACCGTCTACCATAATGGGATTCAGACTGACCACTGTGGGAATTTCCAGTTCTTTGGTTAAAAGGCAGACAAATTTCATCATGATCATGGGACCAATGGCAATACACAAATCATATTTGTTACCTTCTGCCACCAGATCTTTGATGGTCTGGGTCACCATGCCGCTTCTTCCATAGGATCCATCATCTGTAGTTACATACAGGTTACCTGCCACTGCTTCCATTTCTTTCTCCAGAATCAGCAGGTCTTTGGTCTTACTGCCCACAATAACATCAGCTGCAATCCCATGCTCATGCAGCCATTTTACCTGAGGGTATACCGGTGCAGCACCTACACCACCTGCCACAAAGAGGATCTTCTTTGCCTTTACTTCCTCCAACGGCTGTTCTATCAGTTCAGAAGGGCATCCTAAAGGACCTACAAAATCATGGAAATATTCTCCTTCTTCTAACTGAGCCATCAGCTTTGTGCCGGCTCCTACCGTCTGAAATACAATAGTAACCGTTCCCTTCTCTCTGTTGTAATCACAGATAGTCAAAGGAATACGCTCTCCCTCACTATCCATTCTTACAATGACAAACTGCCCCGGTTCACAGGTCTTTGCCACTCTTTCTGCCTCAACTTCCATCAGATAGATGTTGGTTGTCAGCTCCTGTTTTTTTACGATCTTATACATTTTTCTTTTCCGTCCCTTCTGTAAGTATTTATTTCTAAACAGTTACCAGCTGATATTGGCGGCTGCTTTCGTCCTTTTGCAATTTATATAATTCCCGGGTATACGCATTCACAGCGAACAGGTTTCCTGTTTTGGTAAGAGTACCGTCTTCCCCTCTGTAAATCTCCGCAATCACATAAAAATCGTCCACTTTGTTAATATTGGTCACATATTGATATTGATACAGATATGCTGCCCCTGATTCATCAAAGCTGCCGGATTCATCCAATATCTTTCCGTTCTGTATGCAATAATTGATCACATCCTGCACAGCCTCATCCGGCATATATTCCGTATTCATCACCAGATTATAGCTTTTCTCCACAATCTCACTCTTCCTGCCGTCTGCAATTCGAATAAAACGAAATACAGATTTTCCTAATGGCATGGGAATCGGTCCGATATATACAGAAGAATTCTGCGTAGGATCAGAACCGTCTGTCGTATAATAGACATCTTCGCCGTCAGAGACTTCAATATTAATCGGAAATTTATAATCTCCACTGACTGCGGTCACATCCGGTGCGCTTAGTTCCTCAATTTCAATATGATAATTTTTGGTGACCACTTTGCTGCTGATATCGTTCTCATTGATATAGATTGCTTTCACGCAGTAATCACCACTTTCCAGCAAAATCGGTGCCGTATACAGAGAACTGTTTTCCCCAGGCTCACTTCCGTCCATGGTATAGTAAATTTTTCCGCTTCCGAAAGTGGTCAGTTTCAATGGCTGAATGCTGGTATAATAGCCTTCCTGCAGGCTGAATTCCGGCTCCATTGCCATATAACTCTGGTACTTGCTCATAATATTCACATTGCCGCAATTCTGTAAAAGATCATTGATCGTTTTGTGATCTTCCCTTGCGGCATAAATAGCGATCAGTTTTCCATAAGCACTTTCCAGTTGTTCTGTAGTCGCTGTAGGATCAGCAACAATCTCACGGAGTAAATATTCATATTCGATCTTGTTGTTTTTTTGGAAATAAATATCTGCCAGTTCAAATTTTAAAGTAATATTTCCGGGATCTATTTCCAATGCCCTTTCATAACAGGCAATAGCCTGATCATATTCCTCTCTGGCGACATAATCTTTGGCACACCTTATCTGGTATTCGGCAGAATGATAATGGGAATATGAAATTCCAAAGCCGGTACACACGACTGCCACAACCACAAGTACCAATGCCAGCAAAATAAATTTCCAGCGGAACGGATGTCTGATGGTCTGATTTCCTGACGGTTCATCCCAGTCCTGAAACTCTGTAGCATCTTGCAGCGCATCTTCCTTATCCTTCTCCGTTTCCGGTTCCATTTCTTTGGCAATATCGTTCAGCGTCTGCTCCATGTTGTATTCTATTTCCGGTTCGAAATCGGGAACAATATGGATATCTTCTCCACAATGTTCACAATAGAGTGTCCCCTCTTTCATCTCAGCCCCACAATTCGGACACTTCATACAACTATCCTCTTACTGCCTGTAACGAAACTGATTCCAGACAGTTATTCATAAGCATGGCTATGGTCATAGGACCTACTCCACCGGGAACAGGTGTAATTGCGCTGCACACCGGTTCTACGCTTTCAAAGTCCACATCACCGCATAATTTATTCTGTTCATTGCGATGGATTCCCACATCAATAACAACGGCACCTTCTTTTACATAATCAGCTGTGATCATCCTGGGCTTACCGACTGCAACCACCAGAATATCCGCCCTTTTCGTCACTTCCTTCAGATCCTTTGTGCGACTGTGGGCAATCGTAACGGTACCATTTTCACGTAGCAATAATAATGCCATAGGTTTACCGACAATGTTACTCCTGCCGATCACAACACATTCTTTTCCTGCAATTTCAATACCTGAGCGTTTTAACAGCTGAATCACTCCTGCCGGTGTACAGGAAACAAAACCGGGTTTACCGATGCAAAGCGCACCGACATTCTGAGGATGAAATCCGTCTACATCTTTTAGAGACGAAATAGAATCCAGTACCTTTTCTTCGTCAATGTGTGCAGGCAGCGGCAGTTGTACCAGAATCCCGTTGACGTCTGCTCTGTCATTCAGTTCATGGATCAGATCTAATAATTCGTTCTCTGTTGTTTCTTCCGCAAGTTCATAAGCCAGAGAACGGATTCCCACATATTCACATGCCTTCTTTTTATTACGTACATATACGCTGGAGGCCGGATCTGCACCTACCTGTATTACAACCAGAGTCACTTCACGCCCCTGTTCTTTTAACCTTGCGACCTTTTCTTTTACTTCCTCTTTGATCTGCGTGGAAATTGCCTTTCCATCTATTAACTGTGCCATGGGACACTTCCCTCCTTATCAGAACAATCCAACGATTCTTCCTGTATCGTCTACATCAATATTATAGGCAGCAGGTGCCTTGGGCAGTCCCGGCATAGTCATAACCGCACCGGTAAGAACGACAACAAATCCGGCTCCTGCAGAAACATATGCCTCTCTGACATTTAATTCAAAACCGGAGGGTCTGCCAAGCAGTGTGGGGTCATCCGACAGAGAATACTGGTTTTTCGCCATGCAGACCGGCAGATTTCCGAATCCGAGCTCTGTCAGTCTCTTTAGCTGTTTTGCTGCGGCAGGTGCAAAGCTCACACTGTCTGCTCCGTATATTTCCTGTGCGATCTTTGTGATCTTATCCTTCAGAGATGCTTCATCATCGTAAAGAACATGGAAATGATTTTCTTTTTCTTCCATAGTCTTTAAAACTTTTTCAGCCAGTGCGATTCCGCCTTCTCCACCTTTTTCCCATACTTCGGAAAGTGCGAACTCACAGCCCTTCGCTTCACAGAACTCTTTTACATAAGCAGTTTCGGCTTCACTGTCTGTGATAAAAGAATTCAGAGTCACCACCACAGGTACACCATATTTCTGCAGGTTTTCAATATGTTTCTCCAGATTGACAATTCCCTTTTTCAGGGCATCCAGGTTCTCTGTTCCCAGGTCCGTTTTAGCGACACCCCCATTGTATTTCAACGCACGGATCGTTGCTACCAGTACCACTGCATCAGGCGTCAGCCCTGCCATGCGGCACTTGATATCAAAGAATTTTTCAGCGCCCAGATCTGCACCGAAGCCTGCCTCTGTAATACAATAATCCGCCATTTTCAGAGCAGCTTTTGTGGCTCTCACCGAATTACATCCATGGGCAATATTGGCAAAGGGACCACCGTGTACCAGCGCCGGTGTATGCTCCAGTGTCTGAATCAGGTTCGGTTTCATGGCATCTTTTAACAGGGCTGCCATAGCACCCACAGCTTTCAGTTGTCCTGCCGTAACCGGTTCTCCCTGATAATTATAAGCAACTACAATCTTCGACAGACGTTCCTTCAGATCTTTCATATCATCTGCCAGGCACAGAATTGCCATGATCTCACTGGCAACTGTAATAACAAAATGATCCTCTCTGACAAAGCCGTCTGTCTTGTTGCCAAGGCCTACTACGATATTGCGCAGTACGCGGTCGTTCATATCCTCACAACGTTTCCAGACGATCTGTCTGGTATCGATTTCCAGTTCATTGCCCTGCTGGATATGATTATCCAAAAGTGCAGCCAGAAGATTATTGGCAGAGGTAATCGCATGAAAATCCCCGGTAAAATGCAGGTTCAGTTCCTCCATCGGAACTACCTGGGCATAGCCGCCTCCGGCAGCACCGCCCTTAATACCAAAGCAGGGACCTAAAGAAGGCTCTCTTAGTGCAATGACAGCCTTTTTCCCCATTCTTCCGAAAGCTTCTCCCAGGCCTACCGTGGTCGTGGTCTTGCCTTCTCCCGCAGGGGTAGGATTGATCGCCGTCACCAGAATCAGCTTTCCATTGGGACGATCTGCGTTCTTCCTTAAAAAATCTTCCGAAAGCTTTGCTTTATACTTGCCGTAAAGCTCCAGATCATCAGCTTCTATTCCCATTCTCGCAGCAACTTCTGTAATAGGCTCCATTACCGCTTCCTGTGCGATTTCAATATCTGTTTTCATGTGTTTTCCCTCCGTTTATTCAGACAGCCCAAGTATCAGATTGTCAGATTTCCTCCAGCAGCTGCTCGAACTGTTCCATACTCATAAGTACTTTTCTGGGCTTTGTTCCCTCTTCTTCTCCGACCACGCCATATTCACATAACTGATCCATGATTCTGGCTGCCCGGTTAAAACCGATTTTAAGTACACGTTGCAGCATACCGATGGACGCTTTGTCCTTATCGATAATAAAACGTGCTGCCTCTTCGAAATACTCATCCCGGTCATTCCCTCCGCCGGAGCCTCCTGATGATGAGCCACCGGATGTGCCGATGTTTTTGATCTTCTCTTCAATGTCTTCAGCATAATTGCTATAGATATTGCCCAGAGACTGATTCTTGAGATAATCTACAACGTCCGATACTTCCTTATCCGATACAAAAGCCCCTTGCACACGGGCCGGTTTGGCATATCCCTGAGGATAAAAGAGCATATCTCCTTTTCCAAGAAGTTTTTCCGCACCATTCATATCAAGAATAGTACGGGAATCGACACCGCTGGACACGGAAAATGCTACACGGCTGGGCATATTCGCCTTGATCAGGCCGGTAATGACATCCACACTGGGACGCTGCGTGGCAATGATCAGATGAATTCCCGCTGCTCTTGCCAGCTGTGCCAGGCGACAGATGGATTCTTCCACTTCACCTGGGCATACCATCATCAGATCTGCCAGTTCGTCTACAATAATAACAATCTGTGGCATCTTCTTCGGCGCTTCCTGTCCCTCTGGAACAGGCATACTCTCAATCTTCTTATTGTAGCCCTTCAGATCACGGACGTTATAATCTGCAAACTTCCGATAACGATCCTCCATCTCACTGACGCCCCAGTGCAATGCGGCAGATGCTTTCTTGGGATCTGTCACAACAGGGATCAGCAGATGCGGAATCCCGTTATACACACTCAACTCCACCACCTTGGGATCCACCATGATCAATTTCACATCATCAGGATGTGCCTTATATAAAATACTCATGATCAGAGTATTGATACATACAGACTTACCGGAACCGGTAGCTCCGGCGATCAGCATATGGGGCATCTTCGCAATATCCGCAACCACCGTTTTACCGGCGATATCCTTACCTACCGCAAAAGCAAGCTTGGAAGGGAATTCCTGGAACTCTTTGCTTTCCAGAAGATCTCTGAGCGCCACCATCATATTTTCTTTATTCGGAACTTCAATACCGATTGCCGCTTTCCCGGGAATCGGCGCTTCAATACGAATATCTGTTGCCGCCAGATTCAACTTGATATCATCCGCCAGACCTACGATTTTGGATACCTTGACGCCCTGTTCCGGCTGCAGTTCATAGCGTGTGACGCTGGGGCCCTGACTGATATCAGTGATCGTTACCTTTACACCAAAGGTATTTAATGTCTGCTGTAAGCGCATGGCAGTCTCTTTTAATTCTCTGGAAGAATCTCCCGTGGCAGCCTTTCCTTTTTGTAGAAGATTCAGCGGCGGAATATGATATTCTGCCGGAGGCTGTTTCTCAGCTCTTACAATATCCTTATGTATCTGGTCCTCAGCCAGCGAATTCCCCTTTGGTGGCTCCGGCGCCGTGATCTTCGGTCTCATACGGTTTTCCGGCTGCGTGTTTGTCCTGACCGGTACCGGCTCTTCATAGACCGAAGTTTCCGAAGGTTCCGGAATATCTTCTTTGTGAATACGGATCGCTTCCGCCTGGGGCGTCAGAAGCGCAGCCTCTTCCTGCCAGGATTCTCTCCGTTCAAAAGGCTTTTTGAACGTTGCTGCGCTGTTCACTTCCTCCACAGGAATCTCTTCATAAGAAGTATCCGTGGCTGTCTCCTGCATTGTCACCTGATGCATTCCGGTTACTTTGAGATTTTCAAAATCACTGGAAATAACTTTCGTCTCTTCTACAACCGGTGCCGGCTGTGCTGCCTCGTCATATACGATTTCATGAATATCTTCTCGTCTGCCGTTATTCAGAATATCCTGTTTCTTCAATGAAGTATCCATCATAACACCGGATACTTTTTTCTCTCTCCTCGGAACCGCATTCAGTATCTGTTCGTTTTCCTTTTCTTCCGCACGAAGTCTGCGTTCCTCCTCGCGAATGCGTCTTTCCTCTTCCCGGATACGACGGGCCTCTTCCCTCTGAGAAGTGCGTTCTTCCTGTTCCTGTCTGCGGATTTCTGCGTTTTCACGACGTCTTACAGCGTCTTCCCTGGAATACTCGCGAATACGTTCTCCGCCATTCCGCATACTGTTTAGGAAAGATCGCTCCGTTAAAAGGATCACACTGATCACAGAACACAATAAGACTACCAGAACTGTTCCCACTGTTTCCAGATAATGCAGCAGCAGATAACAAATGCTTCCTGCCAGAACGCCGCCGCCTTTTCTACCGGTACTACAGTCCATATATAACGCTTTGATATCGTACTGCTCCATAGAGCCGGCAGTTCTGGCGATCAGATCGCAGATTACGCCGATCATCAGAAACAATACAACACCGGCGATCATTTTCCGCACAGCGGTAGGGTTGCCCTCATTGGCAAACCAGAAAGCCACAGCCAGGAACAGCACTACCGGTGCTATATAGGCAGTAAATCCGAAAATACCGAATAATACCCCACTGATCGCATTGCCAACCGGGCCGATAATACCAAAATTACAACAAAATAAAATCACCATTGCCACAAACAGTACGATCAGACCAATCTCATGGAAAAGTTCACTGTCCTTGGCAGGACTTTGTGTCTGTCTGCTGCGGCCGCTTTTTGTACTCTTTCTTGTCCTATTGGAAGATGATGTTCTTTTGCCTGATGAAGATGCCATTTCATCATACCTCTAACTTCTTTCATACTACTGATATATGCTTTCAGATTTTTGCCCGTATCACTATATTTGAAATTATCTGTTTCCGGACAGATGCCTGATGATAATCAATACTTAGAAGTATATCATTTTTCTACTCCCTTGTCATCCTTTTTTCTATGGAGCTCTATCATCTCACGAAGTTTGCAGACAGCACGGTCAATTCCTCCTACTTCATCAATAATACCGTGGTTTACAGTTTCTTCTCCTACCAGAATACTTCCGACATCCTTGGTTAAAAATCCAGTTTCCATCATCAGTTCTTCCAGCCTGCTGCGGCTGATTCTGCAATTTTTGCAGACAAACCCGGTAATCCTGTCCTGAATTAATTTAAAATATTCAAACGTCTGTGGGACACCGATCACCATACCATTCATGCGTACCGGATGGATCACCATAGTCCCTGTAGGTACAATGAAGGAATAGTTACAGCTTACCGCAATGGGAACACCGATGGAATGACTGCCGCCGAGTACCAGAGATACCGTCGGTTTGCTTAATGACGCCAGCATTTCCGCAATGGCAAGTCCGGCTTCCACATCACCTCCCATCGTATTTAACAGCACCAGAACCCCACCGATCTCTTCACTGTCTTCAATGGCTGCAAGCTGTGGTAAAATGTGCTCATATTTTGTGGTTTTTGAATTGCCGGACAGATTCTCATGACCTTCAATCTCACCGATAATTGTCAATAAGTGAATTCTCTTATCTGAAACTTTTCCCGGCAATGTCAGTTGTCCTGTTTTTTCTATTCGTTCATCTCTATGCTCTTCAGCCTCAGTCTTTTGCGCATCCTTTGCATTCTGATCAACCATTTTCTGATTCTGCATAATTCAACCCTTTCCCATTTTGCCTGACAGCAGGCTGCTATTTTTTGAAACAAAAAAGGCGATACCGGATGTTTTACCCATGTATCGTCTTTTAGTATATCCTTTTTTATGTATTTTATTATTTAATGGTCAAAATCATCATCATCCGATACCGGATAATCATAATCTCCTCCCTCATTGTTCAACCTGTAATCTAACACCCTGGGAACATGCTTCTTTGGTAACGGCAGAGGATTTTCTATCAATTGAATTTCTTTGCTTTCCTCTGCTGTCGTTGATTCCTCCTCCGGAAGCTCTTCTGTCTCAAGATCCTGTATTTTCAATCTGCGTTTTTCCGGTTTACTTTCTGTCTCTTCTATCGTCTCTGCAATCGTCAATTTCTCATGAAGTACATCATATGGTAATACCGCCTGAATGCCTGCTCCTGCTGCAATTGCCACAACCAGATACCACAAAGACATCCCCTGCATTTCCTCGCCCGTCATTCCATAACAGATCAAAGCTCCAAGCCCGGCTGCCACCGCCAGCCACTCTGACTGTCTCTCCAGTCCTTTCTGACACCAGTAGCTGAATACGCCTATCCCAAGAATTGCAATCACAACACCTGTAAAAAAACTATCCTGCCCATAGACGATCGGCCATGCAAATCTGTCAGGCATATAGATTTTCCACCATGCCATTAACACATTTTCCAATAATTTTCCACTGCCTACGGCATCCAGTGCTATGCAGAGAAAAAATCCTGCAAGTGTCCCGGATATTCCTAGCAATCCAGCACCAGCCCTGTGCAAAACTCCTGTTTTTTCTCTGGTTTCCAGCATAATTACAGAAAAAGCAATTAGCAGCAGCAATATCCCCATAATGTCCAGGTAACTCAGAAATCCAATGGCAGCACCACTGAAAAAAAAGCCAATCATCGGACCTATTCCCGGTTCATTGCCCCTTTGCTGAAAACGTCCCAATGTTCCTGATAACATGCACAGACCGATCATCCAAAGCAGCTGGTACAAAGCCTCCGGTTCCAGAACAACCGCAGACGCAAGCAATGGACACAGCATCCAATATCCCATGGCACTCATAGCCGCAATAACACCTGTCAGCCTCCGTACAGCAAAATACATCAAAATTCCTGTTAGAATCTGTAAGGCTGCCTGCATGATCAGGGCTGCTGACATTTTATTTCCCAGAAAGAGCAAAAGACCATGCAGTAACTGCAGATAAAAATACACTGCACCATGTACCACCTGTGGAATTCTTGTTGTTTCCGTGATCTTCGCAGCATCGAACCAGACATTGCCGCCAGTGACAGTCAGATCATATGACAGAATTTCTCTGACCCGGAGTGCAATACCGGCTGCGATCAGGATCACTACCAGCAGTCCCTCAGCGATCAGCTTTGCCTGCCGGACATTATCTGTTTCAATACCTGTCTTTTTTTCAAATAACCTATGTAACAGAAAAACAACCAGCCCTGTCACCGCAAGCCATACACCTGCAATAACAAGGCCGATCAGGTGGGATCCCCCCGGTGGCAGGATCACGGTCATTGCCGTTCCTACCATTCCGGTTCCCACTATAATTGCATAAATGAACCACAATACAACACTTAAAACACCTTTTTTTAAATTCATTATTTCAGTACCTTTTCGATGTTATATCTGGGACGATGTTTTACTTCAATATAAATCTTACCAATATACTGGCCTACCAGTCCGACGGCCATCAGCTGAATACCACCCAGGAACCAGATAGACAAAATCAGAGAAGTCCATCCCGGTACCACGTGTCCGGTACAATAAGAAATCAACGCATAGATAGCAGCCAATACGCTTAACAGTACAATAATTATGCCTGCACCCAGAATCATGCTGATCGGTTTCACGCTGAACGAAGAAATTCCATTAAATGCCAGCGCCAGCATTTTCTTCAATGGATACTTTGACTCTCCTGCCACTCGCTCTTTGCGGTCATAATAGACTGAGTCTGTCTGATATCCGATCAAGGGCATCATGCCTCTTAAGAACAGATTCGTCTCCTGATATTTGGAGAACTGTTCTACCGCACGCTTAGACATCAGGCGGAAATCCGCATGATTGTAAACCGTCTTAACGCCCATCAGCTCCATAACCTTATAGAATCCCTGTGCGGTGGTACGTTTGAAGAAAGTATCTGTCTTACGTTCCTTGCGGACACCATATACAATATCACAGCCATTATGGAACTTATCGATCATTTCCTCAATAACAGTCACATCATCCTGCAGATCCGCATCAATGGAAACCGTAACATCAGACAGATCCATAGCCGTGATCAGTCCGGCGGTCAGTGCAAACTGATGTCCCACATTACCGGCAAGTTTCACGCCACATACCTGAACCGGATGCGCCTGATGCTCTTCCTCGATCAATTCCCAGGTACGATCCTTACTACCGTCATTTACAAACAGAATAAAACTATCCTCCGCGATCTTTCCCTTGCGGATCAGATCATCCAGTACACCCCTCAGTGCTTCGGAAGCAATCTTCAATACCTCTTCTTCATTATAACAAGGCACTACAATTGCAAGTTTTTCCATACTGCTACCCCTTACCCTTTCAATTTATTCGTCCCAGTTATGATATACTGCCTGAACGTCATCATCATCTTCCAGTAGATCCAGGGTTCTCTGTAAGTTCTTCACTGCAGTCTCATCGGTCAGTGTTACATAATTCTGAGGGATCATGGTAACTTCCGCACTGATCATGGGAATTCCGGCATCTTCCAGAGCCTTGCGTACCTCTTCAAAGTTATCGGGATCAGTCAGGATCTCGAAGCTGTCATCCTCTTCGGAGAAATCTTCCGCTCCGGCATCCAGAGCGGTCATCATCAGATCGTCCGCTTCCATATCACATTCTTCCTTGTCCACGATGATCTGTCCCTTTTTATCGAACATAAAGGATACGCATCCGGGAGTACCTACATTACCCTGTCCCTTGGTGAATGCGCTTCTGACATTTGCAGCGGTACGGTTAGTGTTGTCGGTAAGTGCATCAACGATGATAGCAATACCGTTAGGACCGTATCCCTCGTAAGTTACGTACTTATAATTTACGTTACCTACATCTCCGGCTGCTTTCTTAATGCCACGTTCGATCGTATCATTAGGCATATTGTTTGCCTTTGCCTTGGCAATAACGGTTGCCAGCTTAAAATTGTTGGCAGGATCCGGACCACCTTCTTTTACCGCAACGGCAATTTCACGGCCGATAATGGTAAAAATTTTACCCTTTGCTGCATCGTTCTTCTCTTTTTTATGCTTAATATTAGCAAATTTAGAATGTCCTGACATCTTTGTTACTCCTTTGAACTTATGTTTTCTTTCTCTTTCTGTGCACAGCCCCTGCGCAACAAACACTTTTTTATGATAGCATTATTTTCTTTTTTCTTCAAGCACTGATTGTCCGTCTTCCGTATCCTGCTCTGTTTTCTTCTCGGGAAGTTTCGTGACAAGCACGCTTCCGATCATTTTTCTGACTACGGAAAGTATTTTGAAATTATATCCCTTATAATCGACATTAAACTGTTCATCCGGCTCCGGAATCCTGTCCAGCCTTGAAATCAAAAATCCATTCAGCGTCTCAAATTCTTCCTCATCAAAGGTAATATCCAGAAGTTCTTCTACCTCTTTCAACGGTGTCTTGCCTTCCATGACGTATTCACCTTTGCCCCGGTTCTTAATGTATTCCTGGTCTTCATCATATTCATCCATGATGTTCCCGACAATTTCCTCCAGAATATCCTCCATGGCGATCAGTCCGTCTGTCTGCCCGTATTCATCTACTACAATGACCATCTGCAGTTTTTGTGACTGCATTTCTTTGAACAGTTCATCTATATTTTTTGTCTGTGGTACAAAATAAGGTTCTCGTAACAGTCCCTCAAGTTTCGCTATGGGAAGATCCAGTTTATCATCACTGATATGAAATCGCATGGCATCCTTCAGATGCAGAATACCGATAATATGATCGATATTCTCTTCATACACGGGATAACGGCTGTTCTTACCTCCCAGCATGGAAGCAATGGCATCCTTCAGCTTCGTCTCACCATCAATGGCCACAATACTTCCTCTATGAGTCATAATATCCTGGGCTTCCTTGTCCCCATATTCAAAAATATTGGAAATCATCTCCGCCTCACTGGCCTGAATGACGCCCTGTTCATGTCCTTCCTGCACCATATTAATGATTTCTTCTTCGGTCACGTCATTCTCATCCGTATTATTACGGACACCGAAAAGAAACAGAATTCCCCTGGCAGTAAGATTCACAATTCCTGTCAGCGGAGATAAAAGTCTTGTGATGACATAAATCGGATTTACGCAGGTGTATGCCCATTTTTCCGGTTTTCTGGATGCCATTTTCCGGGGGATCAGCACTCCAAAAGTCAGCAGAATATAAATCAGCGTTATAAAGGACAATACCGTTGCAATTCCCGAGATTACTCCGGCCGGGATGTTTTCCATGGTCATTCCCCCGATATTTATCACATGAAGTCCTTTATCAATCGTCTTTAACCAGAGATTGAGATAAAATGCTCCCATCATAATATTGATCAGGGTGATCACCAGATGTACCGTATTGATATAGATCCCCGGCCGGCTGATCATTTCACTCAATCGTATGGATCGGCGATCCTTTTCCTCTTCTGCTTTATGTAAAATCTCTTTTTCATTCAGATTGTCAATTGCCGCATCAAATCCATAGAAAAACATATCCACAAACAACAACAGGAAAAAGAGAAAAGCGGCCGTAGGCCCACTGACGTCCATAAATCATTTCATCCTTTCGTATTTTTTGTAACTATATCATCCGGATACGCTGTACGTCAAGTTATGTATCCAGTTCCAGGCTTACCTTCAATGCCTTGTTCACTCTTCGCATAATATCCCCATCCAGATGACACACTTTATCCTTTAATCTCTTTTTATCAATCGTACGCAGCTGTTCCAGCAGTACAACGGAATCTTTATCCATATCATAAAGGCGTGCATTCAGTTCTATATGCGTGGGCAGCTTCGCCTTATTCATCTTTGAGGTGATTGCAGCACAGATCACGGTCGGGCTATGCTTATTTCCCACATCATTCTGGATGATGAGTACGGGTCGGATACCGCCCTGCTCCGAGCCGATAACCGGTCTTAAATCTGCGTAATAGACATCTCCTCTTCTCATTTCTACTCCTTCATCAGCGATTTAACATAAGTATTGCCGATTCTTCCGGAGTTATACGAACACTTTCGATCCGTCAGAAATTTTCAAAATAGTCTTTTACCTCTGTGATCTCACCATTTTGTCTATAAACTCTGGGGATACGTTTTCCCAGGTCGCAGACAAATTCATAATTGAATCTGCCGGAAAGATCTCCCAGTTCTTCCGCAGTGATTCGCTCCGCACCGTCTGTGCCGAGCAGAGTCACCTTGTCGCCTTCCCTTGTCTGCGGAATCCCGGTGACGTCTACCATAAACTGATCCATGCAGACCCTTCCCAGAATAGGTGCTTTTTTCCCATGGATCAACACATAGCCTTTCCCCGACAGACTTCTGGGATAGCCGTCTCCATATCCCACAGGGACAGTAGCCACTCTGGTATCTTTTGTCGCAGTAAACAGTCCGCCATAGCTGACACTCTGCCCCGCATGAATCGTTTTGCAGTAAATAATGTGGCTGTAAAGTGACATAGCCGGCCGCAGCGGTATGATGTCCTTGCCTACTTCCTCGGAGGGATACAGTCCGTATGTCGTAATTCCCGCACGTACCATATCCATATTTGCCTGTGGCATTTCCAGAATTGCAGCGCTGTTTGAGCAATGTTTTACCGGAATAACAACCCCAAGCTCTGTCTGTATTCTATGGATAAAATTCTGAAAAAGTTCCAGCTGATGATTTGCGGACGTCTTATCCGCCTCATCTGACCTTGCAAAATGTGTAAAGATTCCTTCCACTTCCAGTCCCTTATGCTCCAGAAGAAATTTTACAAATTCCAACCCTTCATCATCCGGTGCAATGCCGATTCGTCCCATGCCGGTATCTACCTTGATATGAACTTTTGCTTTTTTCCCTGCCTTCGCAGCCGCAGCATCCAGTTCCTTTACCGTATCTTTGCGATACACTGCCGGACGGATCTCTTCTCGGATCATTTCTTCGTAGCAATAAGGGAATGTGTACCCCAGAATCAGAATTGGTTTCTTTACCCCGGCCTCTCTGAGAACATGTGCTTCCTCGTAAGTAGCTGCCGCATAACCAAACATGAAATCCAGCTGTTCCAGCATCTTCGCAATCGGTACGCCGCCGTGCCCGTATCCATCTGTTTTGATCACTGCAAGTATCTTTGTCTCCGGATCAATATTCTCTTTCATATGGAGCACATTTTCCCAAATAGCGTCCAGATCTACTTCCGCCCATACCCGTTGATAGGAATTTATCTTTTCCTGTAGTCCTCTAGTCATTTTTCCACACTTTCTTTCTCACTGTAATCTTTCATGAGGCAATCCGCAATATCTCCTGCCATTACACCGTACTCCGTATACCGTTTTGCCGCCAGATCACCTGCTCTGCCATGGAAATATACGCCGTTTACTGCTGCAGTCAGTGCTTCCATTCCCTGCGCCAGAAGCCCCAGGATCACTCCGGTCAGTACATCTCCGCTGCCTGCTGTAGCCATGCCACTGTTTCCGGTAGTATTCAGATAATAATCTCCCTGTTCCTTACATACAACGGTTCTTGCATCCTTTGCAGCTGCGACCCCATGAAAACGTTCTGCCAGTACTCTGGCGCAGGCAGGAAGCTCCTGTCTGCATTCCGGGATTGAGCGTCCCAACAATCTGGACAATTCCCCTACATGTGGGGTCAAAATAATAATTCTTCCCTCAGTTCCCTGCATACGCAGGCTTTCCACCAGTGTCTTTCCGCTTTTCTCAGCCAGAAGATTCAATGCATCCGCATCCAGTACCAGTGGCTTTTTGCTCTTTTCTACCACGGTTTTCAGACATTGCAAAGCCTGCTCATCTCTGCCGATGCCCGGACCGATGGCAATCACATCCGCCCATTCCAGACCTTCGGATAATTGCCTGCAGGATCCGTACAGTGCCTCCGGTATCCCTTGTTGAAGAATCTGCCGATTCTCCTCTGCCGTAATGACCTTCACCATACCGGCACCGGTACGATAGGCTGCTCTCGCCGCCAGAATTGCTGCACCGGCCATACCGTTGCTCCCGGCTACCAGCAGTGCCTTTCCAAAAGTTCCTTTATTACCGGAATGCATTCTGTCCGGCAGAATTATTTCACCGGCTTCATACGTGTACATTTCCGGCTTCTGTCCCAGAAAACTTTCCGGACCGATCCCGACATTTGCTACCCAGATCTGTCCGGCGTAGTCTGCCCCGGGATACATTACCAGTCCTCTCTTGCAAAAACCGAAGGTAATTGTTGCATCGGCAAAAAAAGCGCATCCAAGCACGCTGCCGGTATCCGAGCAGATTCCACTGGGGATATCCAACGCCAGTTTAAAGCCCTTCGCAGCATTCATCTCTTCCACAACCGATGCATAAATTCCTTCTACCGGACGGCTCAGTCCCACACCAAAGATAGCATCTACAATCACATTATATTCATCCACCGGTGCATTACTGTCTGTCTCCACCGGAAAATGTTGTAATATCTGCCACTGACTCTTCCACTGTTCTGTGGTCTTTGTCAGATCTCCCACCAGTCTCACTGCCACTGTATATCCATCAGTGTACAGCAGTCTTGCCAAAGCCAGACCGTCTCCTCCGTTATTTCCCATACCAGCAAAAATGAGCACTTTTGTCCGTTCCTTCACGGCATCAAAGCGCTCTTTCAGAAAATCCTCCGCAGCCAGAGCCGCTCTTTCCATCAGAACCGGCCCCGGGATGCCGAGGTACTCTATGGTATTTTTATCGTATTGCTTCATTTCCTGTGCAGTTACCAGATATCTCATACTATTTTTGCTCCGGATTATATTTCATGTCAAACAGATTGACCACTTCTGCACCAAAAATATCATGCATGTAGTTGTAGATCTCCTGATTCTGCTGTTCCATCTGCTGTTTTTCGATCAGACGTTTTTTCAGTTCGATACGGATCGCACCCACCCACTCCGCAGTCTCTTTGATCTGTTTGTCATTATCCTTCATAATATCATAGCAGCACTCCATAGTAAACATCATAAGCTGAAGATTTAATCTTTCAATTTCTCTTGGAATGTCCTTCAGCTCATCTTCATAAGCTTCCAGTTTTTCATTGCATTCCTCGATCAGACGCTTATGATCCTCTATCTGCTTGTTCAGCCCACTGTTCTTTCCCTGCTGTTCCGCTTCGCCCACCATGGGTACGATCTCTTTCATCAGCTTTTTCTTCAGATTCCGGATATCCTTCGATTCTGTGTTGAGCTTTCCCTGCCGCTTCAGCAGCTGATTCAGAGCATTCTCCGTTTCTTTTAACGGAACGGAACCGGTCTTATTCAACAGTCGATACCATTTATTGTCCAAAGTGAGTACGGGCAGATGCTTTCCTGCCAGTGCACTTTTGAAAGCTTCCTGTCGGTCCTGCGCATTTTCCCCTGCGTTACCGTTGCCCATAATATCACTCCTTTATGCCATATTTTCTCGTAAGCTGGCAAATCCATGCGATAGCACTCTACCACCTGCTTCGCAGCCACTTGTTTTTCTTTGAGGCTCATTATTTCATGATTCGCCGTTCGCCAATCATGCAGGCATGTTGGCTCTCTTGCGCTCATTATATCGTAAGCATAGCTCACTCAATGCATTTCGCAAAATCACACTTGCAAGCAAGTGATTTTGCTTCATTACATCATATCTGAGCTGTAACGGTTAAGATTGTAGGATAACTTCATTAAGCTATCCGACAAATGTACATTCTCTACCTGGATTCCCTCCGGAACATTCAGATCCACATGGGCAAAATTCCAGATTGCCCGGATTCCGTTCGCCACCAACTTGTCAGCCACTTCCACGGCGCTGGTCTTGGGAATCGTCAGCACGGCAATATCTATGTCATTCTCCCGGATAAAAGATTCCAGCTGCTCCATGGGCATAACCTTCACACCACGGACATCCTTCCCCACAAGCTCCGGATTCGCATCGAACATTCCCTTGAAAATAAAACCACGACGCTCGAAGTTCAAATAATTCCCCAGGGCTCTGCCCAGGTTACCGGCTCCGATAATAACGAAATTGTGCTGCTTATCCAGTCCTAATATCTTACCGATCTCACGGTACAGATATTCTACATTATATCCGTATCCCTGCTGACCGAAACCACCGAAATTATTGAAATCCTGACGTATCTGGGATGCGGTCACTTTCATCAGTCCGGAAAGTTCCTGCGAAGAGATACGTTCTACACCTTCATCCTTAAGTTCCCCCAAATATCGAAAGTATCTGGGCAGTCTGCCGATCACAGCCTGTGAAATTTCTTTTGCTTCCAATACTTTCACCTCCGATTTTTTTAAGTATACACCATATGTTAAAAACTTGTCAATGAATTGACAGGTTTTCTTCTTTTCGTTACAATAAAATTTAAAAAGCCTGTTCTGTGTGGGCTGGAAATAAAGGATACTTACTACCATGATATTATCTTGTCAGAATATTTCAAAAGCATTTGTGGAAAATCAGGTATTGAAAAATGTCTCTTTTCATATAGAGGATCATGAAAAAGCTGCCATTGTGGGCATCAACGGTGCCGGAAAAACAACGCTGCTCCGCATCATCGTAGGAGAAATGACTCCCGATGACGGACAGGTGGTTCTGGCAAAGGACAAGACACTTGGGTATCTTGCCCAGAACAGCACCGTGGATACCTCTCACACCATTTACGAGGAACTGTTGTCTGTAAAGGCGGATCTGCTGCGCCTGGAGGAAAAGATCCGAGAATGCGAAAACAATATGAAGCATGCTGATGGGGATGCGCTGGAAGACCTGATGAAGCAGTACACCTCTCTCACCCACGCATTTGAGACCGGTGGCGGTTATATTTATCGCAGTGAGCTGGTCGGTGTGTTAAAGGGTCTTGGCTTTACCGAAGATGAATTCTCCAAGCCGGTTGCCACACTCTCCGGCGGTCAGAAGACCCGTGTAGCGTTAGGCAGGCTTCTGTTACAGAACCCTGATCTCATTATCCTGGACGAGCCGACGAACCACTTAGATATGAACTCCATCGCCTGGCTGGAGACTTATCTGTTGAATTACAAGGGAGCCGTTCTCATCGTCTCCCACGACCGGTATTTCCTGGACCGGATCGCCGGAAAAGTCATCGAGATCGATCAGTCCAAGGCTACGACCTTTATGGGCAATTACTCCGATTATGCCGTTAAAAAGGAACAGCTGCGTGTCGCTGCATGGAATGCCTATATGAACCAGCAGCGTGAGATCAAGCATCAGGAAGAAGTCATCGAAAAATTAAAGTCTTTTAACCGGGAAAAGTCCATCAAACGGGCGGAAAGCCGGGAGAAAATGCTGGACAAGATCGAGGTCATCGAAAAGCCCTCCGAGGTCCGCACGGATATGAAGCTGACTCTGACGCCCCGGATCTTAAGCGGCAATGACGTGCTGACTGTGGAGCATCTGTCCAAAAGCTTTGACTCCCATAAGCTTTTTACCGATGTCAATTTCGAGATCAAGCGCGGTGAACACGTGGCGATCATCGGTGATAATGGCAGCGGCAAGACCACTTTGCTTAAGATCTTAAACGGTCTCGTTCCTGCCGATCAGGGCACATTCCGGCTGGGTTCCAATGTAGAGATCGGCTATTACGATCAGGAGCATCATGTGCTCCACAGCGAGAAGACATTGTTTGAAGAGATCTCCGATGATTATCCCTACCTGAACAATACCCAGATCCGCAATGTATTGGCGGCTTTCCTCTTCACCGGGGAGGATGTGTTCAAGCGCATCAGTGATCTGAGCGGCGGTGAGCGCGGACGCGTGTCTCTCGCCAAGCTGGTACTCTCCAACGCGAACTTCCTCATCCTGGATGAGCCCACGAACCACTTAGATATCATGTCCAAGGAGATTCTGGAGGATGCCCTGAACGGTTACGAGGGAACGATATTGTATGTCTCCCACGACCGTTACTTCATCAACCGTACCGCCCACAGGATCCTGGATCTGACAGAGGGACAATTCGTAAGTTATGTCGGAAATTATGACTACTATCTGGAAAAACACGACACCGTGATGGCTGCTATAGAGGCAAAGTCACCGCAGAGTGCGGATGCAGATAATACTTGTGCTGCTAAGGCTGCGGACTCCGAAGTCAAATTGGACTGGAAAGCCCAGAAGGAAGAACAGGCAAGACTCCGCAAGAAAGAAAACGACCTGAAAAAATGCGAAGAAAAGATTGCTGAACTGGAAGCCCACATCTCCGAGATCGACACCGAAATGTCCGATCCCACCATCGGTACCCAGGTGGCAAAGCTGCAGGAGCTGTCCAAAGAGCAGTCCGCCTGCCAGGAACAATTGGAGAAATTATACGAACAGTGGGAAGAACTGGCAGAGTAAATTGAGAGTTACGAGCCATGCATAGTCAAAACGGAAACAGCGATCTGGGAGCTTGCTCACAAGTCGCTGTTTTTGTTTTTGACTATATACGGCGACAGCCGTCAATGAAATAAATGTGGCGCGCCCTTTGCGACACATTTATGAATTGAGTGCATGGCTCGTAACGTAGGGCTGTCGTAGACCCCACGAACGCCCACGGCGAACGGAACATCACCGCCTTGATGTCGCGTCTCCGGGTGTGAATTTTCTATTGAAAAGTGATACAGTGGTTCTAATCCGCACGGGCACGGCTCCAGTTGCCATCCATGGCAACGTCCGCCTGTCGTGAACCTCCTGTTCACTCCACCCTGTCTTTCAGCACTTTTCAAGAAAATATCAACACCCTCCGACAGACATCGCGGCATGACATTCCGCCCACCGTGGGCGTTCTGTGTTTTGGGTCTATGCAGAAAAAACGTGTTGTGAGATACTAAATTTGCAGCAAGTAACGTATAAAAAGGTGAATATGGGTCTATAGGGAAAAAACCGGCTCTGAGGTACTCATTTTGAAGAAATTGAGTATCTGGCAGGCGATTTTTTCGCTATAGACCCATATTGTTTAGTTTTTGCTTTTTACCCATTCCAAAAAGTACCTACAGAGTAATTTATCTTCTATAGACCCACGAAGATTTTAGAACAACTATTCAACCAACTCTCAATATCCAAAAAAGTTTTGTTGATTACTTTGGTGTCAATGACGTAATAATGACGTATTTCATACAAATAATTTTTAAAATCAAGATATTTTGTATAAAAATAGCCTGATTTTCTCATTTTACGAAAACAGTTACTTCCAAAGCATCCAAATTCCCTGTTTTTGTATTTTTTTTGGCGAAAAATAGCGCTTTTAATACAAAAGCAAAAATCTTGCCTCTTTTTCATCAAAGTTTCTGGATTTTCCGTTTTAGCCTATTGCGCATGTATTTCCTACTTTTTCGCACATACTAGATTCTTGTTTTTTAACTTCCGCACATGTATTCTAAAATGCTCTGCCTAAATAATTGGGATGTTTTTCATAACCCAGCAGAAAAGGACTGCTCCCACAGTTGTAGCTAGCATCCGAGTCCGGGGCGGGCAGCCCTTTCTGCGTGGATTTTAGAACAACTATTTCACTAACTCTCAATTTACAACAGACTATCCAAAGCCTCTCTGATGGGCATGCACTCAATCTAAATATCCCTTTTCCTTTATCAGTTTTTCAGCCTCTTCACTGTTTTCCATCATTCCGGTTTCGATAGATATCTTTCGGTCTGTCTGGATCAGAATTCTATACGCCCCTCTTCCCGTTGACTTATAACGCACTGATCTCACATCTTCCCATGAGTATTTTTTCTCTTTTGCCCAAATGGAACGATAAGTAATGTCATCCCACGTCATAGTGATTCTTTTGTTACGCCAGAACAAAAGGAAATAGCTTCCTTCCATTCCGCATAATAGAAAAAAGATAATACCCACGCCTTTCACTCCCTGTGAAGTGCCTGAAATCAGTAATAAAACAGTAACTCCTATTCCGATGAGCCAAAACATCACTCCCATTATAAATGGAGCCACCGTTTTCCCGGAACACACAACTTCTTTCTCATTATTCACTTCTGAAATTCTCCTTTAGGCAACTCTATTGAAAATTCAGTCTCCATTTCGACTTTCTTTTCAATACTTTGGATATATGTCAAAAACGGATGCCGCCCATTCCTACAGGGAAGCATCCGTTTCTTCCATTTTATTTATTCCTTACAGCAGGCTGTCCAGGGTCTCTCTGATAGCCTTGATGAAGTCCAGGCTGTTGAGGATCACAGGATGCTCACAGGTGGAGATCAGGGACAGGCTCTTGGTCATCTTGCCGTCCTCGATGGTCTTGATGCAGGCCTGCTCCAGCTTGTCTGCGAAGCTGCACAGCTCTGGAATCTGATCCAGCTCGCCGCGCTTTCTGAGAGCTCCTGTCCATGCGTAGATGGTAGCGATGGAGTTGGTGGAGGTCTCTTCACCCTTTAAGTGCTTGTAGTAATGACGCTGTACGGTTCCGTGAGCAGCCTCGTACTCATAGACACCACTGGGAGATACCAGAACGGAGGTCATCATGGACAGATCGCCGTAAGCGGTAGCTACCATATCGGACATTACATCACCGTCGTAGTTCTTACATGCCCAGATGAATCCGCCCTCGGAACGGATGACACGGGCTACGGCATCATCGATCAGAGTGTAGAAATATTCGATGCCCAGTTCCTCGAATTTAGCCTTGTACTCGTTATCATAGATCTCCTGGAAAATATCCTTGAAGGTATGATCGTATTTTTTGGAAATGGTGTCCTTGGTGGAAAACCACAGATCCTGCTTTGTATCTACCGCATAGCTGAAGCATGCTCTTGCAAAGCTCTCGATGGACTTATTGGTATTGTGGATACCCTGAATGATACCTGCTCCGTCGAAATTATGAATCAATTCACGGGTCTCGGTGCCGTCTGCTGCGGTGAATACCAACTCTGCCTTACCGGGACCGGGTACCTTGATCTCTGTATTTTTATACACATCACCGTAAGCATGACGGGCAATGGTAATGGGCTTGATCCAGTTCTTTACATAAGGAACGATACCCTTTACCAGGATCGGTGCACGGAATACAGTACCGTCTAAGATCGCACGGATGGTTCCGTTGGGGCTCTTCCACATTTCCTTCAGATTGTACTCCGTCATTCTGGCAGCATTGGGGGTAATGGTCGCACATTTTACGGCAACACCGTATTTTAAGGTAGCATTGGCAGAATCCACGGTTACCTGATCGTCTGTCTCATTACGATGCTCCAGTCCCAAATCATAGTACTCTGTCTTCAGATCGATATAAGGCAGTAACAGCTCATCCTTGATCATCTGCCAAAGGATTCTGGTCATTTCATCTCCGTCCATCTCTACGAGAGGGGTTGTCATTTTAATCTTTTCCATAACGATTTCCTTTCCGGTATTTATTCTTATATCGCCTCTACGAGGCTTACCTTTTGCGAATGTGGTTACTTCGCCCTATAAAAAATATCAAATATTCTTACGAATGCAAGCATTCAAAGCCCATTCGATGCTTTTTACACGGCTCTGCATAGTTACCATTCTACAGTAAATTTCACAGACAGGCAACCTATTCCTGTGGTTTCTCCTGCTGTGCATAGGCCTCGTTCAACCCGTTCTTCACCATGTTTTCATAAGCATTGATCATGTGCTGATGTGCCAGCTGCTCTGCCAGATCAGCATTTCCTGCCTTAATGGCTTCCATGATCTTTTCATGCTCTTCGTTGGACTTGGGTCCGCGGTTGGCGCTGGACAATGTCTTCTTACGGACACGGAGAACATACTGATGGAAATCCTTCAGTTGGTGCTCTAACATCTTGCTATCACAGGCTTCGTACAGAATGTCATGGAAACGGTTGTCTAACTCCGCCAACTGCTCCAGATGCCCCTTCTGTGCATGGAACTTGGACAGATAAACATTCTCCTCCATCTCTTCCATCTGCTCCTTGGTGATATGCTCCGTAGCCCAACGGGCGCACAAACCTTCCAGCAGGGAACGGATCATATAAATATCCTTCACATCCTTCTGGGTAATGCCGGTGACATAGGCACCCTTGTTCGGAATGATCTGGATCAGCCCCTCCAGCTCCAGCTGACGGAATGCCTCTCTGACAGGGGTTCTGCTAACGCCCATCTCCTCGCCGATCGCCACTTCCTTCAATTCTTCATGTTCCTGATATTTTCCGCTTAAAATGTCCTCTCTCAGCTTATGAAATACCCGTCCCCGCAGGGAGAACTTGTCCGTTACTTCCTGCTTTACATCATACTTACTCACTATAATCCTCGATTCCAGACAACACTGTTACCGTTGTCATGCTCATTCTATGTTTACTCACCGATCTTCAGATTCTTCTCCAGGCAGATACGATTGACACATGCCACAATCTCTTCATCCGTAAGCACAGTCACACGACCGCTGGCATACTCCTCATCTACCCACTTTTTGATCTCTGCTACCAGTTCAGAATTCTTCTGTACCTGCTTGTCTCCCTTTAATTTATAGTAGGTGTTCAGCCAATGTGCGATACCTGCCAGACCGGAGGTATTGGAAATAGCGCACAGTACCGGGCGGTTCAGGAATTTCTCGGTATCGAAGATATTGTAGATCTCCTCGTTCTTAAGCAGTCCGTCTGCATGGATGCCGGCTCTGGTCACATTAAAGTTCTTGCCCACAAACGGGGTTCTGGGAGGAATCTGATAACCGATCTCCTTCTCGTAGTACTCTGCAAGTTCTGTGATCACACGGGTATTCATTCCGTTTAAGTCGCCCTTTAACTGTGCATACTCGAATACCATTGCCTCCAGCGGCGTATTACCGGTACGCTCACCGATACCGAACAGGGAGGTGTTGACACCGGAACAGCCGTACAGCCATGCTGTGGTAGAGTTGGACACTGCCTTGTAAAAGTCATTGTGACCATGCCACTCAATCAGTTCATGAGGTACACCTGCATGGGTATGGATCGCATAGATAATACCCTGTACACTACGGGGGATAACAGCACCGGGATAGTTGACACCGTATCCCATGGTATCGCAGGCACGTACCTTGATAGGAATCTGATACTCTTTCATCAGTTTCATCAATTCCAGACAGAACGGCACCACATAGCCGTAGATATCCGCTCTGGTGATATCCTCCAGGTGACATCTGGGGCTGATGCCCTCCTCTAAGCAGTCACGGATAACGCTTAAATAGTGATCCATTGCCTGTCTTCTGGTCATTTTTAACTTTAAGAAAATATGATAATCGGAGCAGCTTACCAGAATACCGGTCTCCTTCATTCCGATCTCTTTTACTAATTTGAAATCTTCCTTGCTGGCACGGATCCAGCTGGTGACCTCGGGGAACTTATATCCTCTCTCCATACACTTATAGACAGCATCTCTGTCCTTTTTACTGTACAGGAAGAACTCGCTGGCACGGATCATTCCGTTGGGGCCGCCCAGTTCGTGCAGATAATCATAGATCTTCACGATCTGCTCTGTAGTATAAGGTGCCCTGGACTGCTGTCCGTCTCTAAAAGTGGTATCTGTGATCCAGATATCTTTCGGCATGTTATGAGGCACGATACGATCATTAAAAGGTATTTTGGGGATTTCGGAATAAGGGAACATATTACGGAACACGTTCGGCTTCTCCACATCATCCAGTATGTACATATGCTCCTCAATCTCCAGAAGGTTGTTCTTCGGATTCATGGAGACCGGACGATTCTGAAATGCATCACTATCTCTCATTGGTATACCTCTCTTCCCTGACATTCGACATCTGCAACCTATTTTCTATTTTTACTCTGCGCAGTAAAAATACATTTTGCAGTTCTCGTATCATTGTATACAATCATACCATTTGTGTCAATATCTTTGCCATTAATTTTATTGACTTATTTTAATCACAATTTCAATTTTCATCAGTGATTTTATCTTTTTACTTGTTTTCTAATAATCTCCTGACGTTCAGCATGCCAAAACCCTGTTTATTCCAGGCTTCTCCCAGATCCGTTGCTGTAAGAGACAGCAGACGGATAAATTCTTCATTGGTCATTCCCGGATATTTTTTCATCGTAAGAGCCGCAGCTCCGGATACCACCGGTGTAGCCATGGAAGTACCGCTTTTGGCGATATAAGGTCTGACAATTCTTCCGTTCCGTTTCTGCCAGAAGGCATTGCAGGACAAAATTCTGGTGCCTGGCGCCACAATATCAGGTTTCCTGATCACATCATATTTTCTTCCTCTCCCGGAATAAGACTCACAGCAATCCGGACTGTTTCTGCAAAATCTTCCGTCATGACAGCCTACTGTCAACACTTTTCTGCTGCTTGCCATTTCTGAAATACTACCATCCTCAGGTCCTGTATTCCCCGCTGCACAGACTACCAGAACATTATGATCCCAAAGTTTTTCCAGATACTCTCTTAAAACCTGTTCTTTATAAACCTCCCGCAGTTCACCGATTCCTACCGAAATATTTAATATACGGATCCCATATCTATTCTTTACATTTAAAACCCACTGTAATGCTTCCTGCATAGAATCACAGGATCCTTCCCCTTTGTGATCCAGTACCTTTCCCACTACAAGCCTTGTATCCGGAGCCATCCCACGAAGTTTTCCCCCTGACACTTCACCACTTCCACATAGAATTCCACACACATGAGTTCCATGTCCATTGTCATCATAAGGAAACTTTTTCCCTGAGATAAAGTCAGAAAAGCACAACAGGCGACCGGCCAGATCCGGATGATATCCAATCCCTGTGTCTAATACCGCTGTCGTAACCGGGTCTGTTTCCAATGACCATCGTTCATAACTTTCCGGCACCTGCACCTGTCTCCTTACCCTCAGCATTTCGTTTCCTTTCCACCAGATCATCAAGCAGGCTGATTTCTGCCTGATCTGCTTACATAAAAGACCGGCATAAGACTTATTCTATCTTATGCCGATCTTCTTCACAGGTGCCGGTGAACACCCATTATTCCTTTATGATTTCAATTCCTTCGGGAAAAGCACTGTCACCAATATTGGTGACACTTGCAGGCAGATGAACCTTTTTAAGTTCCGTATGCTCACGAAATGTCTCATCTGCGATCACACGGATGCCATCCGGTATCGTCACCTCCGCAAGATCTCCCTTATAAGCCACCAGAACATCTCCACTGATCAGGAAATCATCCATACTGTTCTCTTCAAAATTATCCATCCATCCGGTATGTGTGAACGCTTTCGCACCAACAACAGTCACTGTCTTTGGCAATATCACATCATCCAGATTATCACAATGGTAAAATGCCGCATAATCAATTGTCGTAACACCATCCGGAATCGTCACTGTCCGGACCGAACTTCTGGAAAAAGCAAACCGTTCAATTTCTGTAGTTCCCTCCGGGATCATTGCAGCTCCGACAAACTGATTACGGTAATACATCCATTCAGGAATTTTGCCGTCTTCTGTCTCTACAATAATATCCTGCAGCCCACCATCCGTTTCCTGCCCTGCGTCCGTTTCCGTGTAACCCTGTTGTATCTTCTCTTCTTCGGGCAATACCATTACCATAGCATGATTTCCCACGACTATCGTGCTGCCGATCACATTACCGGGCACTTGTGTCGGTGCCGGAGCCGGTGTCTCTGTAGCAGCAGGCTCTGTTGTCATCTGTGCTTCCGATGTTCCATTTACTGCCGGAGTCTCAGAAGGCGGCGCTGTCACTATCGGATTCTGATTTCTCTGTTCTGCAAGTTTTTGTGCAAACTGTGCAGCTGCACTGCCCTCATCCGCATGAATCGTCACTTTTTCACAGTTCAGGAATGCATTCTCTGCGATACTGGTCACTGATGATGAAATATAAATATCTGTAAGGTTCGTACATCCGGCAAAAGCCTGGGCTTCAATGCTCTGTATATTTTCAGGGATCGTAATCTGCTTCAAGCCTGTACAACCGGCAAAAGAATATTCGTCCACAGCCGTCAGACCTTTTCCCAATACGACTTCTTCCAGGTTGCTGCATCCCCAAAACACATAAGCCTCTAACCGTTTGACAGATTTTGGGATCACCGCAAACTGAATTTTCTGATTGTTTTCAAAAGCACTTTCTCCCACTACTTCCACAGTGTCCGGAATCGTGACTCGTTCATCTGTTCCACGATATTTTTCCAATGTACTGCCCTGCATCTGAAAATCAGAGGCAGACGCTGCCGCATCTGCCTCTGACACAGGAAGATGTGTCAGGATCAATGCGGTAGCCACCAATGCTATGACGACCATCCACTTTTTATGATTCATAAACCTTCCCATCCTTTATTTTTCTCTAGGCTCTGACTTTTTTCAAAGTCCTTTTATCTTTCTTCATAAACAGTACCACCGAAATGCAGGCAAGCCCAATGGACAGGAACCACTTCGGATGAATTCCGTCTCCGGTCTTAGGCGTACTGTCGGCAATCGTTCCCGCTGTCAGGTTATTCGTATCCACATAAATCACATAAGGTGAGAAATGCTCAGCTGTAAATGTAATACAGGATACCCCGGAAATTGTGGAGAATTTCGGTGTCAGCTTATCCAGCTTGCTGTTCACTACTCCGGCCACTTTATTGTTACCAGCGTAAGTGATCAGTGAATCCGGAATCGGCAGAGTAATGCTGATAGACAATCCTGTAGTATCAGTAATCTTGTTATTACCGGTGGAATCATAGAGACTGATATCCATCGGGAAATACTTGATGGCACTGATATCGCTGCCGTACTCTGCCATCAGCGCCTTTACTACTTCCTCAGAAGCTGCCGCACTCTCCGTAATCTTGATTACAAAATTATCGGATGATCCGTTCACAGTTGCAGATACTACACCGGTATTGGACAGACCGTTCTTGTCTATGACAACGGTAGTTCTTCCTCCTGACAGATTTCCCGTAGTAGTACTGTTCGGTCTTCTGTTGGAATTGGAATTTGTGGAATTCCCACTTCCGGTAGAAGTACTGGTGCCGGAACCGGACTTAGCCGTATAATTTGCTGTTACGGTTACATTTGCTTCCGGCATGGTAATCACAGTTGCTGACAATACCTTGCTGGCAATTGTTGTATTGCCGGGATCAATAGACCAGCTGCTGAACTGTTGATTCTTTGCAGGATCATTCGCAACGATGATCGGCTGGGAACCTGCTACATAACTGCCGGAGCCGGAACCATTTTTAACCGTCAGCGTATACATCTTGGCAGTAGTTCCGTTGTTATTATTGCCTCCCGGACTGGTACTGCTTCCGGGACCGGTGCTGGTACCCGGGCTGCCCGTTCCACCATTATTAGAACCGCTTGCCTCATATACCGCATAAAAATCTGTATTTTCCGTAATGGCTGTTGCAATATCCGGCAGCCATTCCTTGAAAGTATAGCCACTGACCGTAGGTGTCTGGATGCTGGGTGCAACCGTGCCCTTCTTAATGGTGGTCTGATAGAATACCTCTTTGGTTACACTGTTAATATATCTGACTACAATATCATCTTCACTCAGAGCCTTGTATACAGCCATGGTAGTAAAGGATTCTGTAATATTGGTCAGATTTCTGTCCCAACCGATAAATATGTAACCGTCTCTCACCAGATTAGACGTATTGGGCAGATCCGCATCTGCGATGCTGCCTCCGGAGGATACCTTGATCTCCTTAATTACCGTACCATCCCAATCCTGGAAGGTTACGGTCAGTTTGTTGGCATCAGGATCTTCCTTGCTGTACATAGCAGTAATTGTAACATCCTCAGTGATTTCACTGGGATCCGGATCCCAATACTGGAACACCTCTCCACTCTTACCTGCCGGGGTTGGAGGAGTTGCAGCTTCACCGCCCTTAACTCTCTGCTCTGCATCAGGTACCAGGGCATAGCTGCCTAATTCTTCATTCCAGTCTCTGAAGTTAACGGTAAAATACTCTACCAGGGGAGTAGTATCTACTGTAAAGCCCTTTAAGTTTGCGTAATTATACAAGTAACTGTTTTCCGGACTGCAGATTACCACATCCTTCGGATCTGTCTTGAGCAGATCATCAAATGCATGCTGGCCGATAAGGTTCAGATACTGGCTCGCCTCCAACCGCTCCATACCACTCTTCTGGAACGCATAATCTTCAATAGTGGTACAGGTAGTAGGCAGCTTAATCGTACGCATTTCCGTTGTATTTGCAAAGGCATATTCCGGCACCGTTGTAATCTCACTTTCCGTGAGATCGATTTCTCTCAGGGCATCACATCCCTGGAATGCTCTGGGTGCAATGGAAGTAACCCCTGCCAGTTCAGAAGGCTTTACATATTTACTGGTTCTGCCTTCCAGGCACTCAATAATCCTTGCTTTGGCACCGCCACTCATTCCATAAATAATGGAATTATCGCAGCTGAAATAATCGTTTCCTAAGAATGACACATTACTCAGTTTGTCACATCCGGTAAAAGGAATCAGTCCCAGACTGTTAATCGTTCCGGACAATGTCACATCATCCAGAACAGGACAATCCTTAAAGGCATAGTCCCCGATGGAGCTCATATTTCCGGTGATATTGACCGTCTTCAGTTTCTCGCAGTCTTCAAAAGCTTTGGCTGCAATAGATGCTGTATTGCCAAGAATGTTAACTTCCTTCAAATGTGCTGCAGCTCTGGTACCGTCTGCACTTCTAAAGTCATTTTCCTCGATGGCATCCAGACCGTATATGGTAACTGTCTTATCTTCCTTAAGGCTTGCAGCATCCGCATCTTCTTTAGCTACAAACAGTCCGTCCTTAATCGCCTGGATACCCTCAGGTATTACAACATTCAATGCGGAATCAATAAACTGCTGCTGATCTTCTGTCAGGGTCGCACCACTCGAATATTTGCTAAGTGCAGTACTTGCAGCTTCTCTCTGGGCAGTTGTCAGATAAGGATAGTTTGTTTCACTTGTATATCCACTCAGCTGTGAAAAGGCAGGAAAATCGATCAGCTCGCTGACGCCCTTTTCCTCATTGTACTGTACTACCAGATTGGTCGGCCAGCCGCTGCAATATCTGACATACGTCTTCAGCTGACTGCCGTTATTATATCTTCCATCCTCACTCATGGCATACAGGTAAGGTGTGGAGCTCGGCGAAACTTCTCCCACAAAGGTAAGCTTTACCTTCGGAGAATTATCACTATCGACTTCTACCTTTTTAGGGCAATTGCCTCTGTGCGCTGCTCCTGTATAATCCTGCGTTTTAAATGCATCTGTTCCTATTGCCACTGAACTGTTATTGAAGATCACCGTTGCCAGATTATGACATCCTTTGAAAGCGTTATCTCCGACAGATACAACACTGGCAGGCAGTGATACCATGGTCAGATTACAGTTGTTGGCAAAAGTATTGGCGTCAATATTATAAATATGATAAGGTCCGATAGGATCCGGGATCTCCAACGTCGATACATTTTCTCCTACCGTACTGGATATCAGTACATTGTTGGAATTTACTACATACGTAGATCTTCCTTTTTCTCCGGTCACATTAGAATCCTGAACCGTAAGTTCATATTTATTCAGGCTTTTATACTGATTTGCCTCGGAATCATAATCAATATAACTGAATGCAAAACAATGATCTCTGGTGAAGGTATGCAGTGTGGAATCATCCCTGCTTTCAAAGTAGAAGGTTCCGTTTACCGGATCTCCGGACAGCATATCCTTAAAGCAGTCAAAGCAATAGACATCCCCATCTTCTTTCTCCGTAAACGTCATCTGTTTGCTGCGGGCAGTAATGTGTCTCAGATTCTTACATCCCTTAAAGGCTGAAATATCCAGAGCTTCATTGTAACTCTCCGGGAAGGTCAGAGAAGAAAGGGTCTCACAGTTTTCAAATACATTCCACCCCAGCTCCTTCAAATTACTTGCACTGGTTCCGTCACCGGAATTGCACATTTCAAAATCACTTAAGAAACGGCATTCTGCGAAAGCATAATCTCCGATATACTTTACACTTATTGGTAAAGTAAAGCTTGTAAGGTTGGTACAGTTATAAAAGGCATGGTCTCCGATCTGACCGAGATTACATTTTTCCGGAATAGACACATCTCTCATACTGCCGCATCCGGCAAAAGCATAGTTGCCAATAACGGTAATACCATTACCAAACTCTACATCATTCAGACCTGTGCATTCATAAAAAGCATAGTTACCGATGCCTACCAGATCCTCTCCGATAATCAGCGTTCCGATATTACCGGCCTGTGCAAAGATACCCCTGGAAGCAGTTGCTGCTGTAATATAGCCTCCGTCTGTTGGAACACTCCATTTATTTGTATTTGTCAGGGCATCAAATGCAGAATCCAGGTACTGGTTGCCGATATATTTTACTTCCGCATCTTTGATCCACTGGTGATCACTGTCAGTTGCGATCGCATAATCGGCATATACTGCTGCGTTTCCCTTGCCGTCCTCCGCACCATTTACGCTGGAACCGTTAGCTCCCTTGGAATAATAATAAAACTGTGTTAAAACATCCAGACCCTTCCATGCATTATCGGTAGCATAACAGGGTTTTATCTCTCCTACTTTATAAGTTTCTTCCTTCTGTTCATACAACTGCTTACCGGTAGCATCCACCAACGGTGTTTTCCCATCCTCTTGATATCTTGGCTTGGTTATATCATCTACCATACGGGTGTTTTCCGTTGTTGCTTCATAATAAAGTGGCTCCCCTTTTATGTTGGCTGCCACATAACCGTTACCGGTACCAAGGTTGCCGGTAGGCTGTATGTACGCATTTACTTTATTAGGGATCGTCAGCGTATTGTTCGGCAGAGTATTGTCCTTATTATACCCCAGCAGAATGGCTGACCATACACCGTTTACTGCCATATATGCGAACTGATAGTTGCTTCCGTCAGCATTCGTACTGGTGGTGTAGATCGTTGTTCCCGAAGGAACTACAGGAATCAGTGAATCCATAGTCGGGACATTGCTTCCGGCCTTCAGATCCGCTGCCTTCTCCGTCGCATCTTTCCGGATGGATACCTTGTATTTTGCACTGCCGGAAGTATGTGTTGCGGCATGTGTATGTCCTGCCGCCTGTGCCACAGCATCTTCCTCCGCACGCAGTCCTTCCGTGGGGATTGCTGCTACTACGATTGCTGAGATCAGGAACAATGTTCCCAGGGTCTTCCTTACTGTCTTTTTTAATCTTCTGTTGGTCTTCTTTGTACCCTTAGTCATCCTTTACTCCTTTGCCGTCACTTTTCTGGCAACCACTACAAATCTGCCGTTTTTCTCCTGATAATCACAGGTAGATAAGGTCAGCAGCCGGTCACCGAACGAGGCCGTGACTCCTGTGTCATATAATGACATCCCTTCCATATCATTCATATAAGAGTCAAATTCCTGCTCGCTCTGGGCGTCTATAAACTGATAGTATTTAAATACGATTTCATCTTCGCTGTATACCCGGGACCGGAATACATACATGATCTCATACAGCCCTTTTTCATAGATGGTATCAAACTGTATATAAGGATGTTTCTCATAATAGCTCTGGTCGCTGTATAAGGATAAGCTTCCGAACATCTGTCCACTCCTCATATGATGTCCATACAGTATGAGGTTTGTACTGGGTTTTAGTACATCACAGTCCTTGTCCATGAAAATAGATCCATTCTTGTCATACTCCTGATTCAGATTATGATCCAGATAATATTCATTATCTGTAGTCTGCATTACAGGGTAATCTATATTAGTATCGTCAATTTTTACCCATCCGATTAGCCTTTTGTTCTTATTTAATAAATTTTTATATTCATCCAGTACCGGTGGGGGGGTACTCTGACCCTCATCAGCAGTATAATGAATCACCGGAGCCGGTGCTTCACTGGCTGTCGGTTCCTTGTCCTTCAATTCACTCAATTGCTTATAGTTGTCTGTAGTCCGGTAAATATACCAGTTATACATTCCGAAATAACCAAGACAGACAATTGCGATCATACTGCAGCAGACCACAAGAAATTTTCTTCTCTTTTCCTGTTTCTTCAGTTCTTCTTTTACAATTTGATCCAGTTCAGCTTCATCAAACCGCTGTTTCGTATTTGTTTTCTGTGTAGAACTTTTCTTTTTTTCTGTTGCCTTCCATGGGGTTTTCTTTTTTGCAGATTTCGTGGAAGACTCTTTTTTCTTTCCGGGTCTTTCCTGCTTTGGGGTTTTAGAAGGTTTCTCCTTCGGAACCTTTTTGTCCTTCGAAAGAGACGTCCCCTGTCCCTTTTTCTCCTGCTGACGGATATCTTCTGCCAGTTCTTCCATGTAATCCTGTCCAAGAATACTATGGAATCGGCACTTCCCACTGCGGATCACTTCAAGCAATTTCTTCTGATCTGCCAGGCTCATTTTTTTCGTCTGCACCCGGAGATTTCCGATCACTTTCTGGTCTTTCAGAGCGTTCTGGTAATCCACCTCTGTACAGAACTGCCGCCCCTCTACCACATATATCTTTTGTGCCATTTATCATCTATCCTTAATTATTGCCCATATCTACTCTATTTGGAATCTATGCCATGTCTGCATAGATATTTATATTTTACTATATCCGAAAATTATTGCAAGTCTTTTCCGGAAACATTGACAGGCTTCCACGCATACAATAGAGCATAAATAAAATGTGGAGGCACTAAAATGAGTGACTTAACTGCTACAAACTGTGGCTGCAACAATAACTCCTGCAGCAACAATAACAACTGTGGTAACGGTATCTTCGGCAACAGCTGCATCTGGATCATCCTTTTACTGTTCTGTGGCGGCTGCGGCAATGGCTGCAGTAACAATGGCTGCGGAATTCTTGGCAGCAACAATGGCTGTGGTGGAAATGACTGCTGTGAATGGCTGATCTGGATCCTGCTCCTGTCCTTCTTCTGTGGCGGCAGCTGTGGTAATGGTTGTGGCAACGGCTGTGGAAATTGTGGCTGCTAGATTTTTCTCCTGCCCGGTTTCCGGTTTTCCCGTTTCCGTAAGGGCATAGTCATTCCGGGGTACGTTCTCTTTTTACGTACCCCGATGACTTACAGCTGTCTGCATATCCCCTTTGCACGTCATAAGATGATCTCCGCTTTCATAAAATACTAGTAACTCTTTTGCAGGAAGGTAACCGATACATGGATGATAGCAGAATCGACAAGGCGGCAGCCTTTGATACCTTATTCACCACCAACCGCATTCAGATTCTGAAAATACTGGCTTATTATATGGATCCGCATCTTCTGAAAGGACTTGCTGTCTACATAAAATTATCAGAATTACAATATACGCTTAGCCTTTTTCAAAGACATCCAGAGACCTCTCTGTGCCGGCCCTTAAAAGCGCCTGTAAACAGTAACCATGCCGGCGAGCTGTGTAATGATCTCATGCCATTATGCAACGAGACCCAGAAAGAATCGCTCAGGCAGATCAGTCAGATGTTGGAGAATATGAATAATTTTCAGGAGATGATGGAAATGGTACAAACGATGCAGGAACTATTTCCGGAAGGTTTTTCCGATCTGTCCGGCATGGATCTTTCCATGATGTCCGGGCTTTTTCAAAACAAAGAACCAGGAGGTCAACAAAATGAATCAGGAGCGGATAACTCCACCCCTCTGGATGCAGGATGATCTGGTAAAGGACATCCCCAGGCAAAAATTAGATTTTCTCTCCCAGATGTTTTCCCAAGGACATGGTAAAAGTCAAAGGGAAATGATGGCACTTCTCATGCCTGCCCTGCGCAGAGCCAAAAAAGAGCATCTTACTTTTACAGCGCAGGAAATGCAGGCTGCCATCACAGCCATCAAAAAATACAGTACAGAATCAGAACTGCAGCAGATTGAGAGCATTCTGGAAAAAAGCAGATCACAAAAAAACAACTCCGGGCAGGCATAATGTCTGTCAGGAGTTATTTTATTTCACGAAAGTTCAGCCAACACCATTCGCAAAGTTGCGTTATCACGCTTTTACGTCACTACGTGACTACCTTGCTGAACTACTTAGCTACGATGTTAACGATTCTGCCGGGAACATAGATCTCTTTTACGATGTTGCCGGTGAGTTTGTCTCCCAGAGCTTCTTTTGCCATGTCGATGACATTTTCCTTGGTCTCATCCTTGGAAACATTGATAGTCACACGCATCTTGCCGTTGACCTGGACACCGATCTCGACAACGCTCTCTACGGTCTTCTCTTCCTCGAATTCAGGCCATGCTGCCTGATACAGTCTGCCTTCAAAGCCGGCAGCCTGCCACAATTCCTCAGTGATATGAGGTGCTACGGGGTTAAGCAAAGTAAGCAGTGTCTTGTATTCGCCTCTGGTAATGGAGTTCTTCTTGTAGAACTCGTTGATCAGGGACATCATAGCCGCAATGGCGGTGTTGTACTTCAGGTTCTCAAAATCGCTGCTGACCTTTTTGATGGTCTGGTGCAGCTTGGTCTCTAAGTCTGCACTATAGCCCTCTTCATCCGTCAGGATATCCTGCAGCTTCCATACTCTTTCAAGGAATCTGCGGCATCCCTTTACGCCTTCCTCACTCCAGGAAGCACTCAGGTCAAAGGCACCGATGAACATCTCGTAGGTACGCAGAGTATCTGCGCCGTAATCCTGTACGATATCGTCCGGATTTACCACATTGCCACGGGACTTGGACATCTTCTCACCGTTGGATCCTAAGATCATACCGTGGCTGGTTCTCTTCTGGTAAGGTTCTGGGGTAGGTACTACGCCCTGATCATACAGAAACTTATGCCAGAAACGGGAATACAGCAGATGCAGTGTGGTGTGCTCCATACCACCGTTGTACCAGTCAACCGGCAGCCAGTACTTCAGTGCTTCAGGACTTGCCAGTGCCTTGTCATTGTGAGGATCGGTATAACGCAGATAATACCAGGAAGAACCTGCCCACTGAGGCATGGTATCTGTCTCTCTCTTTGCCGGTCCGCCACAGCAGGGACAGGTGGTATTTACCCAGTCAGTCATGGCAGCCAGAGGAGATTCTCCGGTATCGGTAGGCATGTAGCTCTCTACATCGGGTAACTGCAGAGGCAGTTCGCTCTCATCAATGGGAACATATCCGCACTTATCGCAATGTACGATAGGGATCGGCTCACCCCAGTAACGCTGTCTGGAGAATACCCAGTCTCTCAATTTATAATTGGTCTTACGGTTACCGATGCCCTGCTCTTCCAGATAGTTCATGATCTTCTCTTTGGCTTCTGCCACAGACAGACCGTTCAGGAAATCGGAATTGACTAAAGTACCGTCAGCCACGTCGGTATATACAGCTTCTTCTACACTGACAGGGCTTCCGGCTACAACTTCAATAATGGGCATGCCAAACTTTTTAGCAAACTCCCAGTCTCTCTCATCATGGGCAGGTACTGCCATGATTGCGCCGGTACCATAGGTCATCAGTACATAATCGGATACCCATACAGGAATCTCTTTACCGTTGACGGGATTGGTAGCGGTCAGACCCTGGATGCAGACACCAGTCTTATCCTTTGCCAGCTCGGTACGCTCGAAATCAGACTTTTTCGCAGCCATCTCACGATATGCCACAATGTCATCCCAGTTCTTGATCTCGTCCTTATATTTATCCAGAACAGGATGCTCCGGAGATACTACCATGTAGGTAACACCGAACAGAGTATCCGGTCTGGTGGTGTAAATGCGCAATTTTTCATCTTTGCCGGTGAGGGTAAAGTCTACTTCCGCACCCTGGGACTTACCGATCCAGTTCTTTTGGGAAACCTTGACACGTTCGATATAATCTACGGTATCCAGTCCCTGGATCAGCTTGTCTGCATATTCAGTGATCTTCAGCATCCACTGGCTCTTGACCTTACGGATAACTTCGGAACCGCAACGTTCGCAGACACCGTTGACTACTTCCTCATTTGCCAGACCTACCTTACAGGAGGTACACCAGTTGATAGGCATCTCTGTCTTGTAAGCCAGTCCTGCCTTGAACAGCTTTAAAAAGATCCACTGGGTCCAATGATAATACTCGGGATCCGTGGTATTGATCTCTCTGTCCCAGTCAAAGGAATAACCTAAGGAATGCAGCTGATTCTTGAATCTTGCCACGTTATTCTTGGTTACGATCTTCGGATGGATGTGATTTTTAATTGCGTAGTTCTCAGTAGGGAGACCGAACGCATCCCATCCCATGGGATACAGCACGTTGTAACCCTGCATTCTGCGCTTACGTGCTACAATATCCAGTGCGGTATAAGGTCTCGGATGACCTACGTGTAATCCCTGTCCCGAAGGATAAGGGAACTCTACCAATGCGTAATATTTGGGCTTGGAGAAATCGTCGGAAGTCTTGAATGCTTTTTCGTCATCCCAGACAGTCTGCCATTTTTTCTCTACCTCTCTGTGATTGTAAGGTACTGCCATAATTATTTCCTCCTAAACTATGAGAAACGTACTTTTATGTTTTCTCAAGTCGTTAAAAAACTATCGATTATTTTATCGTGTTTTACCGATACTGTCAAGGACTGCGGCTTTATCTAAAGCTTTTTTTTGCATATTTTCTCAGCCTTAACAGATATCTCACGAATACACCACTTTATTTTTTCATATACTGTATGTGAGAGGTGATGAATCGTGTTAGCATGGATCACATTACTGATCAATCTGATGCAGCGTTATCGCTGATTTTGCTGCATAGCACCCACAAAAAAGAACCGGAGAGTATATCCGGTTCCTTTTTGTGTTCATTGTTATTTCGTTTTGTCTTTCTTTCAACATCCTAATCTTCTGTGCTATTTTCAGCTACTTTTGCAGCTCTGGCAGCTACTTCTTTCTCCTGTACATCGGAAGGTGTCTGCTCATAACGTGCAAATTCATAGGAATAATCGCCTCTGCCGCCTGTCATAGAACGCAGATCCGTGCAATAACCGAACAGTCCACTCATAGGAATATCTGCTTCAATCACCTGTCTGCCGCCACTCATGGGAGTCATGCCCAGTACACGCCCTCTTCTCTTATTCAGATCTCCCATAATATCACCGGTATAAGCATCAGGCACAGTAACCTTCAATGACATAATAGGCTCTAAGAGCACCGGTCCGGCCTCCATGATCCCTTTTTTGAATGCCTGAATGGCCGCCGTCTTGAAAGCCATCTCCGAAGAATCTACCGGATGATAAGATCCATCGTATAATACAGCTTTGATGCCGACTACCGGGTATGCAGCCAGCGGTCCCCGGCCAACAGACTCCTGTATGCCTTTCTCCACTGCAGGGAAGAAGTTCTTCGGCACCGCTCCACCTACAACTTCCGTTGCAAACTCATAGGGCTTTGTCAAATCTCCGGAAGGTGAAAAACGCATCTTGACATGACCATACTGACCATGACCACCGGACTGTTTCTTATACTTATATTCCACATCCGACTGCTTTTTGATGGTTTCTTTGTAAGCAATCTTCGGTTTAGACAACTCTATCTCCACTTTATATTCATTCAGCAGGCGGCTGACTATGATGTCCAGATGTTGATCTCCCATACCGTATAGTAACGTCTGCCGATTTTCTGCATCGTTCACCACCCGGATGGTCAGATCTTCATGTGTCATCTTCTGCAATGCCTGAGATATTTTATCCACATCCGCTTTATTCTTCGGTTTATATCTCATATAGGTGTATGGTGTGGATACATCAAACTTCCCGTATTTAATTGTTGTTGCCTTTGTAGCCAAACTGTTTCCGGTCCTGGCTGCCGTTAATTTTGCCAAAGCACCGATATCTCCCGCATGTAATTCACTGACTTCTATAGGCTTATTACCCTGCAGTACATAAATTTTGCCGATTTTTTCCTCAATATCCCGGTCTATGTTATACAGCAGATCGTCCGTTTTGAGTACACCGGAATTTACTTTGATCAACGAATATTTTCCAATAAAAGGATCTACAATCGTTTTCCAGATATAAGCCGATTTTGCCTTTGCAAAATCATAATCTGCATGATAGATTTCATTAGTTTTAAGATTAATGCCTGCCACTTCCCTGTTCTCCGGACTCGGCATATATTTAATAATATCATCCAATAAGGTGTACATTCCCTGACATAATACATTGGATCCCATAGTCATAGGGACAATGCTTCCATCACAGACATTCGTTCTGAGCGCCGCACGGATCTCTGACTCTGAGAATGTCTCTCCGCCGAAATAACGCTCCATGAACTCCTCACTGGTCTCAGCCACCGCTTCCATCAAGGTGTCACGGCAGATCTGGAGATTTGCCTGACTGTAATCCGGTACCTCGCAGGGAACCACTTCCTTACCTTCCCAACGGTTACCGCTCTCTGTAATAACATTGATATAGCCTACAAACTTTTCATTCTCACGGATCGGCAAATGGAACGGTGCCATTTTCTTGCCATACAGGCTGGTCATATCCTCTACAACCTGACGGAAAGAAGCATTATCCACATCCATATTGGAAACATAAATAAAACGGGGCAATTTATATTTTTCACAAAGTTCCCATGCCTTCTGTGTTCCAACTTCAATGCCGGACTTGCCGTTAACTACAATAATAGCCGCACCAGCAGCACTGATTGCTTCTTCCACCTCTCCAACGAAATCAAAATAACCCGGTGTATCAATAATGTTGATTTTATATCCTTCCCACTCAATCGGAATCACGGAGGTGCTGATCGAGAAATGACGTTTCTGTTCTTCTTTACTGTAATCACTAAGAGTATTGCCGTCATCTACTTTCCCCATACGGGAAGTAATGCCGGATAGATAAGCAAAAGCCTCTGCCAGGCTGGTCTTGCCACTGCCGCCATGGCCCAGTAATACTACGTTACGGATCTTGTCAGTTGTGTAAATATTCATATCCCATCCTCCATTTTTTCTGCATTTTGGGTATTTTGCCAAGCCGACGGATTGGATTTTTAACCCCTTACGTGTATTTTACTAAATTTTTGTAGTATTTACAAGTAAATATTGTGTATTATTGCGAATTATTGTGAATTCTATGATTTGTCAGTGTTTTAAGGAATGAATTACTGCTTATGGTACGAAAATGGAAAGTTACGCGAGCAATGAGCCGCGCATAGGCATAGTGAGGACAGCGATGGGCGCTTGCGCACAAATCGCTGTCTTTACTTATGCCGTGATGCGGCGAACGCCGCGATATGAAATAAGATTGGCAGCGTTTTTTGCTGACAATCTTATGAATAGTGTGGCTCATTGCGGAGAACTGCCAATAAATGTGGAGCGCCTTTTGCGACACATTTATGAATTGAGTGCATGGCTCGTAACGTAGGGGCCGTAAAATCCACGCAGAAAGGGCTGCCCGCCCCGGACTCGGATGCTAGCTACAACTGTGGATTTTCTAAAGGAAAGTGGCCAAGTGTTTCTCATCATGACGGGGCCGCCTTTACACTGCCATCCATGTCGCTTATCGGCTAACGCGAACATCGTGTTCGCGTTGCCCCTGCGAATCAATCACTTTCCAAGAAAATCTCACAGTCTCCACCGCATCTACGTCCGGGGGAGCAGTCCTTTTTTGCTGGGTTTATGTAAAACATCCCAATTATTTAGGCAGAGCATTTTAGAATACATGTGCGGAAGTCAAAAAACAAGAATCTAGTATGTGCGAAAAATCAAGAAATACATGCGGACAATTCAAAAACAGGAATTAGGTATGTGCAAAAAAGCAGGAAACACATGCAAATAATTCAAAAGTCACAATTAGGTATGTATAACAAGTTGGGAAATACATGCTTAAAAGCAAAAAATAACGATCCGACATGTATGATAACCGGGAAAACACATGCGCAATAGGCTAAAACAGAAAATAGGTATGTATATTGATTTAGAAAACACATGTATAAAATTTAAAAATAAGAATTAAGTATGTAAATGACTTTAGCGGAATACAGAAACTTTTTTGGATATTGAGAGTTGGTTGAATAGTTGTTCTAAAATCTTCGTGGGTCTATAGAAGATAAATTTCCCTGTAGGTACTTTGGGGGACGGGTAAAAAACAAAAACTAAACAATATGGGTCTATAGCGAAAAATTCGTCTGTCAGATACTCAATTTCTTCAAAATGAGTACCTCAGAGCTGTTTTTTTCTCTATAGACCCATATTCATCTTTTTATGCCTTATTTGCAGCAAATTTAGTATCTCACAACTCATTTTTTCTGTATAGACCCAAAACACAGAACGCCCACGGTGGACGGAATGTCATGCCGCGATGTCTGTCGGAGGGTGTTGATATTTTCTTGAAAAGTGCTGAAAGACAGGGGGAAAGCGGACACGATGTCCGCGTCAGCCGATCCGCACCATGGATGGTGCGTGTAGGCGGCCCCGTCTTGATGAGAACCGCTACTCACTTTTCATTAGAAAATTCACACCCGGAGACGCAACATCAAGGCGTGATGTTCCGTTCGCCGTGGGCGTTCGTGGTTTCTTCACTAACTTTCAATTTATCGCTCTTCTCCCATGAAAAACAGTGCCAGTGTTCCGGGTCCTGAATGGGAACCGATGGTAGGTCCCACATAATTGATCAAAAAACTATCCATTCCAAATCGTTCTTTAATCAAGTCTCTCACCAGCTCTGCCGCAGGCAGATCATCTCCATGGCTTATGAATACAATATCATTTTGGTCACGGTATGCCCCCATCTTTTCTTCCATATAGTCTACCAGGGCATGCAGCGATTTTTTACGACCTCTTACCTTTCCTATGACGATCAGATGTCCTTCATTATCTACATGAAGTTTGGGTTTGATACCTGCCAGAGTTCCTACAAATGCAGTGGCCTTGCTGACACGGCCGCCACGATACAGATGAAACAGATCATCCACAGTAAATACATGTACCAGATGCAGGCGGTTATTTTTCACCCATTCTGCCACCTCTTCCATGGACTTTCCCTGCTCTCTCAATGTAACAGCCTTATGAACCAGAAGTCCCTCTCCCAGAGAAGCGCACAGACTGTCAATCACAATAATTTTGCAATCCGGCTGTTCCTCCATAATCTCATCTGCTGCAACTCTCATGCTGTTGTATGTGCCGCTTAAGCCAGAAGAGAATGCTATACAGAGGATCTCCTTATTTTCTTTCAGGTATTCCATAAAATGGGCTTTTGCCTCCTCGGGATTGACCTGGGAAGTTGTCGGCATTTTACCCTGTCTCATCAATGCATAGAATTCTTTTTCGGGGAGTTCCTTTCCCTGTCCGTAAGTCACGCCATCCATGATGTAACTGAGATTCATACATCCAAGATCATGCTCTTTCAGATACTCCACCGGCAGATCAGCTGTACTGTCTGTTACAATTTTAAACATTGGTCGTCCTCCTGATGCTATCAATTTTATCTAAGCATACATCAAAAGACCAACCATTTCAATTTTCTGTTACAAAAGTGATACATTTTGTCACATCTTTTTGATTGCTCTTTTTTTCAATTCATCGTTTGCCTGAGTATTATTCTTCTGTTTTCACCTGTTATACCGCTTGTTTCCTGCGCACAGATTATTTTGTGGTACTTCCGAAGCCACCGTTGCGGATGCCTTCCGCATCATCGTCCTCCGTGATTCCGTACTGCATGAAAATCCCCTGGGCAAAACCGGTTCCGGCAGGTACTTCCACCGTCTTATCCTCATTGGAATCATTGGTGACTTTCATAAAAATATGTCCCTCATTATCTGAGAAGAAATAATCACTATCAATAATACCTACTGTATTATTCATCTGGAGTCTGTATTTAAATCCAAGACCACTCCTGGGATAAATCTGTAACACCCAGTCTTCCAACATCTCTGCCCGAATGCCGGTGGGAATCTTAATCGTCTCTCCGGGTGCCAGTGTAAAAGAAAACGGGGCAAAAAAATCATATCCGGCACTTCCCTTTGTTGCACGTTCCGGAAGCTTTAATGCTTCATACATTTTTTTGACCTGTTCCTCTGTATATTGTGGATATTCTTCCTGCATAGCCGTCAAAAACTGTGCAGGACTTACAAAATGAAATTTCGCAATTCTTTGCATCTTTATCCTGTCCTTTTCTAATATGCTTATTTTTCTGCTGTTACACATAATCTCCGCAATGTAACACCGGTTCCTGCGGATCCACACCGGCAAGTGTCTTTTTCACATCAATTACCCTCTGGTTTCTGCTGCCTTTCCATAGAAGCTTTACATCCTTTTCTTCCACATGAAATTCTCCGTCTACCACAACATCCACATATTGTAATACCGGCAGATTATATATATCTTCCCAGCTGTCACCGGTATACATCCAGATTGTCTTTGCAGGATATTTTTCACGGATCTCCCTCATTAATTCTTTGACATCTGCACGATTTACCGGATGCATAGGATCACCGCCGGAAAAAGTAATTCCGGAAATATAAGGTTTTTCTAATTGATCAAAAATTTCCTGCTTTGCGCTCTCGTCAAACAAAAGCCCACCGTCAGGATCCCAGGTAATAGGATTCTGGCATTCTCTGCAGCAATGATTGCAGCCTGCTACCCACAGTACGACCCTCAGCCCATCTCCGTTGAGCATATCGTCCTTGGTTATATTATGATATCTCATTTATCTGTCCATCCTGTTTTTACATACTCTTGCGTTCTGCGATTTCCGCCATTTTAGCATCGTTCAGTCTCGTATCTCCATGTACTCTGGAATAAGACAGATAGCCATTCATACGATCAATTTTGGTAAGATTCCGGCTTCCGCATACAGGGCACACATCCATTTCCAGTTCCTGGTGACCGCAGTCATCACAATATGCCAGAGACAAATTGACTCCTTCATAAAATCCCATATCCATAGCTCTGTGGATCAATGTCTTGATCGCCTCGGTATTATAGTCGATCGGATATTTTACATACTGGATCTTGCCACCGTTGCTCAGATCCCAGAAACGATTTTCCAGATCCTGTTTCTGGATGGGCGTGATATCCTCCGTTACATGACAATGGAAACTGTTGCTGACATATTCTCTGTCAGAAACACCCTCAATGATACCATATTTTTTACGGAACTGTTTTACCTGTAATCCACACAGATTTTCCGCAGGGGTACCGTAAATTGCATACAGGTTGCCGTCTGCTTCCTTATATTCTGCAATCTTCTGGTTGATATGTTCCAATACTTCCACGGCAAACGCTCCATCCTCTACCAGCGATTTCCCGTTGTACAATTCCTGTAGCTCATTCAGTGCCGTAATGCCGAAGCTGGCTGTTGCAGACTTCAATAACGGTTTGATCTTGTCTGTCAGTTTCAGATGTCCACCCAGGAAACCTCCCTCGCAATATGCCAGTGGATTCGTAGATGCACGCATTTCTCCCAGATAAGCGTAGGTTCTGATGTGCAGCTGACGGATCAGTTCCAGATAATAATCCAGTACCTCATAGAAATCCCTGCTCTCTTTTCTCGCCTTCGCCAGAATCATGGGCAGATGCAGAGAAACCGCACCGATATTAAACCGGCCCACGAATACCGGCTGATCTTTATCATCTGCAGGATGCATTCCGCCTCTTTCATACCAGGGAGACAAAAAGGCTCTGCATCCCATGGGCGAAACGATCTTGCCGTACTGTTTATACATGCTTGCTACATAACCCTTACCGGTCAGGCTCAGCCAGTCAGGATACATGGTCTTGGCAGAACATTCCACACCTGCCTCGAACACATCCTCCAGAGGCTTTCCGGGGCCATGCAGGTTCTCATCATATAAAAATACGATCTTCGGGAACAATACGGGTTTTTTGTGATCTTTTTTGCCCTGTCCCTTTCTCCGTACTTCCAACATCGTGATGGTAGCCATCCTTGCAAATTTTCCGGTACCGGTTCCTGCGGTCACAGTGATAAACGGATAATCACCGCGGCTGCTGGCTACGGTATTGAACTTATACTCCCACCCCTGGAAGCCCTGTTCAAATTCCTTCCGCACATCTGCCAGTGCTTCTTTCTCGGCGATTTCTGAAGGGATACCAAGACGCTCATATTTTGCCAGTGCTCTGTTATAGGATTTCTCCGCATAAGGCTCCAGAATCAGATCCACACTAGGTACGGTAAATCCACCATACTGCTGACTGGCAGCGCTTAAAACAATATCTCCGATAACATCAAATGCAACATCCAGTGTTTTAGGCTCATTATACCAGATATTGCCCATTTCAAAGCCACCTGTCAGAACACTCTGTACGTCAAACAGACAACAGTTCATGGTATCTCTTCTGGCTGACATATCATGCACATAAATATAGCCGTCACGACAAGCCTGGATTTCCTCCGTAGTCAGGAAAAATTTCTGATATAATTCCTTATTCAGCTGATTAAAGATCAGGCTGCGCTTGGTAGATACCAATGCAGAATCTGTATTGGCATTCTCTTTATCCCCGATGTACATGATGGACTGGCTCTTTTTATAAACATCATCCAGCATCCGTACAAAATCCTGTTTATAGTTACGATAATCGCGGTAACTCTTTGCCACGATCGGTTTCACCTGTTCCAGGGCACTTTCCACGATATTGTGCATAATAGGAATGGGAACCTCGTTCACCTCCAGCTCATTCACCTTATCTACCACATACTGACAGATCTGCTCTTTTTCTTCCTTGGTGAACTTGGTCAGGGCACGATAGGCACTCTTGCCTACGGCACTGATTACCTTTTGGACATTGAATAGTTCTTTGCTTCCATCCTTTTTTACCACATAGACTTCTTTGTCAGGTCTGAACTGTTTTCCATAATCTTCATTTTCCACATGGTCATGTTCAAAATTACTACTCATCTTCCTCTTCCCTTCATCCGTTTGTGTCCGGAATTTCACCGGACTGTACTGTTTCCCCTTGCATACCTCAGTGTTCCAGATACCATATATGGTGTCTGCCCACATTAAAAAGCAATATATTGTGGGTGCTATGTATCAGTATAAAAAAGAATCCCTTGCTTGTCAACGAGGGATTCTTAAGAAAACTATACAAAAAAGATTTTGAATTTTTGGATAACTTTTTATTCTGTTGTCCGTGCCTGCGATTTCAATATATCTGAAAGCCACTGTGCATATTGATTCTGCACCGCTTCAGGTGCTACGATACGTGCCTCGGCTCCGATGCCGGACAGCCATCCGAAAAACTGTCCACTGACGGCCACCTTCGCCCGGATCCGGAACTTTGTATCCGACACCGGACGGATATCCACCTCTCTGCCAAAACGATCCAGTACCACGCCAATCAGCCGCACAGGAAATTCCATTGTTACAATACTCTCTTCCCCCGCAAACATACCAAAGGTCTGCCTCGTATAAGCAGTAACATCTATCTGGGAAAATTGTGAAACACCTTCTCTCGGTGCTTTGATCATTTCAACCTGTCCCATCTTATCCACCCGGTAGTGTTTGATCACCTTATCCTCACTGTCATAGGCAGCAAGATAATAATTTTCATCTCGCCAGATCAATGCCCAGGGACTGACACACTTATTCCCGTTAGCCCTGGGAACCAGTTGTTTTTTCAGATTCCAGTCAAGGTATACAAATTGAATCTGTTTATTTTCCTGAATAGCATGATGAATAGCATCTATGCTGTAATAAATGCTCTCGTTTTCCGTCTTGACTCTTCCGGCCACATACACCTGTCTCTGCAGCTTCCCAGCATCATTTTTTCCGGCGATCCGCTCCAGCTTATGAATCAGTTCTCTTGATTTTCTTGTGGTAATAAATCTGGAGGACTGTACGGCATCCACTAACAGTTTTAATTCCGGGAGTTCAAAAGCACGGCTGCCAAGGTAATAACCTCCCCCGAGTCTGCTCTGTACCTGCACCACGTCATATCCGAATTCCACAAGACATTCCATGTCATTGTAAATACTCTTGCGTTCCGCATGGATTCCTTTACTTTCCAGATATTTTATAATATCCGAAGTGCTTATGGGGTGATTTTCATCAGTATTCTCTTCCAGCATTTTAATTAAATACAAAAGTTTTAATTTCTGCCCTGACGATTTTGCCATGGATCATTCTCCATCATTTTCTTTTACTTCCGCCTGATCTTCTGCCACTGCAGCATTTTTCTTCTTGCGCAGAGTAATTCCCAGAGTAATAGCCACAGCACCTACCACTGCGATGACTACCAGTACTACCAGATAAGATAAAAATGAATTCAAAAAGCTTATTACTGCCATGATGTCTTCTCCTTTTCCAGATACCTTTGCATCCTGAACCTGTTGCATTTATAAGAAGTATACCAATGAAGCCCCTGCATCGTCAAGAGGTCCCTTCGGTGGTCCATTTTCCTGTTTCCAGAAAGTGTTCTGCCTGCCTTGATGCCTTCTTTATGATTTCCTCGTTATAGCCCATCATCTGAAGCAGCCGGATCGCATTTCTGGTGGATGCTTTTCCCGGCAGCAGTTGATAAGGGAACATAATATCTCCGTCCTTTATCACTTCCTCAAAATGATAATTGTCATACTGTTCTTTCAAAAGCTCTGTCATTTCAATGTCGTGGGTAGCGGCAAATCCAAGAGCTCCGCTTTCCGCCAGATGGATCAGGATCTGGGTTGCTGCGGCGATGCGCTCTACTGTATTGGTTCCTCTCAGTACCTCATCCACAAAACAAAGCACCGGACTTTTCCGTTCCTCTACCACATCCAGGATTCGTTTGAGGGAACGGATCTCCACAATATAATAGCTTTCCCCGTTCTCTATACTGTCCCTTAACGCCATGGAAGAAAAGATCCGGAATATCGGGGCATGGTAGCTTTCTGCCGTACAGGTATGAATCGTCTGCGCCAACACAGCATTCACCGCTACCATTTTCAAAAACGTGGATTTACCGGAAGCATTGGAACCGGTAAGGAGCACACCTCTGTCTGCCCGGATAGTGTTTTTCACCGGATGTGATAACAGCGGATGCCAGCCGTTCTCCATATCTATAAACGCTTTCTGCGTCACTTCTTCCAGTTCCGGAATACAGTATCCTTCCAGAGATCTCCGAAACCCGCCTATGGCTACCGCCATATCCAGGTATCCGATGATCCCAAGCATGATCTCCACCTGGCCGGTCTTCTTTCTCAGTTTCTGAAGCATACAGTTAAACTGCAGGATATCCAGATGCAATATCATTCTGAGATAATCCGACAGAATGTCTAAAGGATTGCCGCCGATCTGTCCCTGATTGCCGGCCATGACCCAATAAGATCCACGCCGTAATTCCCGCAGACTTTTCAATGCCTCACGAAGTTCTCCCAGCTCTTTTTCATATACCGGTATTTTCCGCTTCTGCAGTTCCTCACATACATCCACCAGGCGTAGAACATAAGCAAAGCTGACAATGTAGGGTTCGATCACTTTTTTCTCACGGAAATACGTCAGGATATGCCAGAGCATACATACCACGATTCCTATGCTGCCCACGGCAGGCTGTACGAACAGTAATCCGGCAAACGGCAGATATAACAGATTTCCCACGATCATCTTCCGATTGGAACGTTCCCCCAGATAATCCAGGTTGTCCAGATAATCATAAAGAGAATATTTCCCCAAGTGTCCCAGTTGTTTCATCAGCAGCTGGATCCGGACTCTTGTATCCTCCTGCCCGTCCAGCCAGGTGACCACCTCTTCCAGATGTTCCAGTGCCTCTCTCCCACAGAAAATATTCCTGAGCGTATAATACAGATATTCCTCTCCCGCCGCAGAATAGGTACGGTCGATTTGTCGAAAGATTTCATCCATCCCCAGATCATTCCAGGTAATATCGTCTAACTGCTTTTCTTCCTGATGCCGTTCCAGGTAACTGTCCAGCCTTGCAAATCGTTCCAGTGAATATTCCTTTTGTATTTCTTTTCCGTAGTTTTCCCGAAGAGATCTCCGGAACAATTTTTCCTGATTTTTCACCTGTACCAGTTCCTGCAGGATCATAAATATAAAAAGTAAAAGCAGTACACCCGCAAATACAACAAATTCCATATTTTTTCTCACTTTTCCGGATACAAGAAGGCAGACACCGCCCCACGCAGTGCCCGCCCCATATTCTTAATATAAAAAAGTCAAAACTCTTTATGCGACAATAAAGAACTTTAACAGGAAGATCAGTGATAATACATAGGTAAGTACAGAAACATCCTTTGCCT
>CAKSAM010000001.1 GCA_934436245.1 uncultured Acetatifactor sp. | reverse complement strand
ATGGACATGGGCATTACCAAAGGTGTTGAGATCTATGTGAGAAAGGTTGCTCCTTTGGGAGATCCCGTGGAAGTAACAGTCAGAGGCTATGAGCTGTCTCTTCGTAAGGCAGACGCTGAGATGATTTGCGTTGAGTAAATGATCTTTTTTTTAGCAGGAAGGTTAGCTGGAACTAATTAGTGAAGGCTAATCACAATGTTGTAACTATTCAGAGCCATGTAACTATCACAAAATATTTGTCGAATGCTGGCATTCGTAAGAATATGTTGTGATAGTTATAGGGCGATATAGCCTCAATGAGCAAAAGGAAAGTCTCGAAGAGACGATTTTGTGAATGAGGCTCTGAATAGTTATGAAAAGTATTATTTTAGAGGAAAGAGGTAGAAAAATGGCAATTAAGATTGCACTTGCAGGTAACCCTAACTGCGGTAAAACAACACTTTTCAACGCTCTGACCGGTTCCAACCAGTTCGTAGGTAACTGGCCCGGCGTAACCGTTGAGAAAAAGGAAGGTAAATTAAAGAAGCAGTACGGTGGTAACGGTGATGACGTGATCATCATGGACTTACCCGGTATTTATTCCCTGTCTCCGTATACTCTGGAGGAAGTGGTAGCACGTAACTACCTGATCGGTGAGAGACCCGATGCGATCCTGAACCTGGTAGACGGTACCAACATTGAGAGAAACTTATATCTGAGCACACAGCTGATGGAACTGGGCATCCCCGTTGTCATGGCTGTCAACATGATCGATATCGTGAACAAGAACGGCGACAAGATCAATGTAGCAAAACTGGCTGAGAAGCTGGGCTGCCCCGTTGTTGAGATCTCCGCTCTGAAATTGACCGGTATCGAGAATGCTACCAAAAAAGCGATCGAACTGGCACAGAAGAAGAGTGCAGCAGTTGCGGTACATAAATTCGCGCCTGAGGTTGAGAGCGTGATCGAGACCGTAGAGAAGAAGCTTACCGATGTTCCCGAGGAGCAGAAGAGATTCTTCGCTATCAAGCTGTTAGAGAAGGATGACAAGATCCAGGCACAGATGAAGAGTGTTCCCGATGTATCCGCAGAGATCAAGCAGTTGGAAGCTGCTATGGATGATGACACAGAGAGTATCATCACCAACGAGAGATACACATACATCTCCTCTATCATCAAAGAATGTTATACCAAGAAGGAAGGCCAGAAGTTAACGACTTCCGATAAGATTGATAAAATTGTGACCAACAGATGGCTGGCACTGCCGATCTTCGCAGTTGTTATGTTCATCGTATATTATGTATCCGTAACTACCGTTGGTACCTGGGCTACCGACTGGGCAAATGATGGCGTATTCGGTGATGGTTGGCATCTGTTCACCATCGGAACCGGTGCTTATGAAGAAGCAGCCGAGCCTTATGATGATGCAATGAACGTGATCAACGCATTCGTAGAAGCTGACGGTGATGAAGCTCTGGCAGCAGTCATCGACAGCGAGGCTGAAGACTACGATCCCACAGCAGCAGTAGCAGCTGTTCGGGAGTTCGCAGCAGGCATCGATGCATCCGCTACCGCAGATTACACCCTGGAAGATGAAGAGACTCTGGCAACCGAGGATGTTACTTACACCGGTGCTGAGCTGGCAGAGGCAGTTGATGTATACGTAGCAGACGGCGGAGAAGCTCCCGATCCCGCAGACTACGGTATCTGGGTTCCCGGCGTACCTGCACTGTTAGAGAGCGGTCTGGATGCGATCGGATGTGCCGACTGGCTGAAAGGGTTGATCCTTGACGGTATTGTAGCCGGTGTCGGTGCAGTGCTTGGTTTCGTACCTCAGATGCTGGTACTGTTTATCTTCCTGGCATTCCTGGAGTCTTGTGGTTACATGGCACGTATCGCATTCATCATGGACCGTATCTTCCGTAAGTTCGGTCTATCCGGTAAATCCTTCATTCCTATGCTGATCGGTTCCGGATGCGGTGTTCCCGGTATCATGGCTTCCCGTACCATTGAGAACGACAGAGACCGTAAGATGACGATCATGACTACCACATTCATTCCTTGTGGTGCTAAGCTTCCTTTTATCGCCATGGTAGCAGGTGCTATCTTCGGCGGCGCAGCATGGGTTGCTCCTTCCGCATACTTCCTGGGAATTGCAGCAATCATTTGTTCCGGTATTATCCTGAAGAAGACCAAGATCTTCGAGGGCGATCCCGCTCCTTTCGTTATGGAGCTTCCTGCTTACCACTGGCCTACCGTAGGTACGGTACTGCGCAGCATGTGGGAGCGTGGCTGGTCCTTCATCAAGAAGGCAGGTACCATCATCCTTCTGTCCACCATCGTTGTATGGTTTACTACTTATTTCGGATTCACCGAGGACGGCTTCCGTATGCTGGCTGAGGATGAGATCGATATGAGTATCCTGGGCAAGATCGGTCAGTGCCTGGCATGGATCTTCATTCCTCAGGGCTTTGGTAACTGGCAGGCAACTGTTGCATCCATCACCGGTCTGGTAGCTAAGGAGAACATCGTAGGTACCATGGGTATCCTCTACAGCGCAGGAGAAGGTTCCGTATATGCTAACATGGCAGCTCACTTCACCGCAGCAAGTGGTTATGCATTCCTGGCATTCAACCTGCTGTGCGCACCTTGTTTCGCAGCAATGGGTGCGATCAAGCGTGAGATGAACAATACCAGATGGTTCTGGATCGCAGTTGGTTATCAGTGCGGCCTGGCATATGTGGTATCCCTGTGCGTATATCAGATCGGTACGCTGATCACCACCGGTGCTTTCGGTATCGGCACTGTAGTAGCATTCCTTCTGATCGTCGGCTTCATTTATCTGCTCTTCCGTCCTTACAAGGAGAGCACCACTCTGAAGGTTGACACCGGGAAGGCTGCATAAGTAAAATAAATGAGAAATCTTTCCTACAGGTGTCCGGTGTGACTGCCAGCAGGTAAAGCCAGATACTCGTGAGGGAAGTAAACAGATAGAAACGTAACATTACTTGCGGGTCTTCGACAAGGGGATCCGCAGGATTTCAAAGTAAGAGTAAGGAGGCAGTCTATGGGAACCGTAGTTGTATTGGTGATACTGGCAGGTGTAGTTGCATTGATTGTCCGCAAAATGATAAATGATAAAAAGAATGGAAAATCCATTCAGTGCGGCGGTGATTGCAGCCACTGCGGAGGTCATTGTGGACACTAAGGAACAGGTAAGCTATCAGACCACGAAAATGCAGAGAGAGATCATATTGACCAAGCTGAAAGAAAAAGGCTGCCGCATTACAAAGCAGCGACTTCGGCTGATTGATATTATCCTCCAGAATGAATGCTCCAGCTGTAAGGAAATCTTCTACCGGGCATTGGAAGAGGATGACAAGCTGGGAGTTGCAACCGTATACCGCATGGTCAATCTCCTGGAGGAGATCGGTGCCATCAGCCGTAAGAACATGTATAAGGTAGCTTACTCTGAAAATTGCATGATGGAAAATGCCTGTACCATTGAGCTGGATGATGGATCGATACATCATCTCTCAGCAAAAAAATGGAATTCCGTGATCCGGGCCGGATTGAAGTCCTGCGGTTACCTGAACAGTCAGAAGGTGACCAATGTGACCATCAGACCGTGTGAGTGTGCGGAACAGGTATGTTAGAAATTAGAAAAAATTAGAAATAAGTAAAAAACCGGTGTGGGGGCAGGAGATCTGGATGGATAGAACTGTTTCCTACACCGGTTTTATTTATATGGGTGGCAGGATAATACTGATCTGCATGAAATTTTGACAGATATTGCAGCGAAAAGGAAGCCTCGTAGAGGCGATTTTGCGAATGTGGTTCTGAATAGTTATTTTTTGAAAGAAAACAATAAGGAGAGTGAAAAATGGGAACATATATGATATGTGGAATATTGATCATAGTGATCGTGGCAGCATTACTGGGATCCAAAAAGCATTTCAAGGGAGAAGGCGGATGCTGTGGCGGAGGCGGAGATGTGAAGATCAAGCCGAAGCACTTAGATACTATCGTAGCGACCAAAAAGCTTCATATTGAAGGAATGTCCTGTGTGAACTGCCAGAATCGTATCGAGAATTCCCTGAACGGCATGACCCAGGTCAATGCCAAAGTCAACTGGAAGAAAGGCGAAGCAATCGTAAAACTCGGCGCAGACATTCCTAATGAGGAACTGCGGAAAGCCGTAGAGAAGCTGGGATACAAAGTTACTTCTATTGAATTGATGTAAATGGAAAGTTAGCATAGCTACGAGCCATGCAAAAATAGAGTGGAACACCTCGATGGGCGCTTGCGCACAAACGAGGCTGGTTCACTCTATTTTTATACCGTGCGTCCCACCTTATCGGACGCACTTGACAGCCGTCTATTCATAAGATTGTCAGCATAAAACGCTGCCAATCTTATTTCATATCGCGGCGTTCGCCGCATCTCGGCATAAGTAAAGACAGCGAATCATGTGCGAGCGCCCATCGCTGTCTTCACTATGCCTATGCGCGGCTCATTGCTCGCGTAACTTTCTATTTAACCATGATTATTAATCAATACCCAACTGCCGCAATGCCTCCTCCCAATAAGAAGGAGCAATATTATACCACGGGTCTTTATATCCATTTAATTTCATTACACGAAATAATGCGGTTCCGTGGGAGACTTCACCGGTATACAATAAATGCTGTGTGATCCTGCACCAATAAGGTGACAGATCCCAAAGGCCGGATTCGTGAAGCTCCTTTATAACTTTTTCCACATCATATTCCAGTGAAATAAATTCGGGGTTCCAACCGCAGCTATCGGAGGTCAATATCATGTACTGCGTTTTGTGGGGAGATTTCAGGGGGACACCCACAGCTCCGGCGTTTATTATCTTCTTTTCACTGTTATAAACGATTCCCTGAATATGTGTGTGACCGCATACGATATAGTTTTCCTGACATTTATGAAGAATATCCTTGAAATCCTCACTGTTTGGATGCAGCTCTTTATTGTTGGCAAAGGGGGTTCCGTGACAGAACAGTACTGGCTCCATTCCATCGAACGCAATTCTCTGGCTTATTGGCAGAGACTCAAAGAAATCAATATCAGCGGAGGTGAGATTTTCATAATTATAAAGCATTGCCATAATGCTGTGATTCCCGTTTTTCCAGTCGCACCTCACATCTTTTCTGCGGTTGATCCAGTAGTCCTCCTTATTTCCTCTTATGAAAAAACAGGAATAGTTACTCCGCAGCTCATAAAGAATTTCCAGTGTCTTTTTGGGATAGGAAAATTCTCCCAGATAATCGCCTAAAAAAAGATAGGCATCGACCTGCTGTTCCCAAGCATGCTTCAGACAGCTTTGCAAGGCTATGTAGTTGCCATGGATATCGGACAGGATTGCCAGCTTCATTCGTAGTGTTTCCCTTTCTTATTTGTTGTGTATGGAATCATTTTCTGGAGAAATGAAAATCACAGTAATCCTCACCCCAGCCTAAAGTTTTCGCCCGGGAGAAGGCCAGTTTTTTTAGGCCGCCGTAGGTCACGTTGTCGGCATCGCAGAAGATGTGGCACAGCTTCGGGCAGTTGTTCTCAACGCAGGCGGTGTGCCAGAGGCATTTTGTGATGGTTACATCGAAGGAAGCGCTGGTGTGATCCTGTGTACTTTCATGCAGGTCGGAGGAGCGCATGACCTTCCGGAAAATACTGCTGTAAAGGAAGAAGAAGCCGGGGATCCGCTCCATTTTTGCCATGGAAGAGTGCATATTTGCTCCGACAATAGTAAACATATATTTTTGTAGATATGCGGAGGTTTCCTCTTCCGAAAAGCCCTCCTGTAACAGCGTCTTATACAGCGCTACACAGGGAAGAATGGTCTGAATCAGCGTTTCCTGCTGTCTTTTTGATTTGTTTTCTGTATTTTTGCTTTCTATCAGCGTGTGGAACAACTGCTCCTGCGTATCAAACAAAGCGCTGCCCCGATCCTGTCCCAATTCTTCTATCAGAAATGCCCTGATCTGTTCCTGTCGTTTGACCTTCATCGTGCGTAACACCTCTCTAAAGAGGAATTCTTTTCGATACTCATGTATGTTACCGCCGCATGCGTCTGATTTCCCAGTGAGGCGGTAAAAAAATGTCATTTTACCCTCGACTCATCCATATTATACCGCCGATGTCCCACTGCTGTCTTTATAAGCGGTAAATTTTCTGCAATTTGTATTCCAAAGTGCCAGATTTTACCGCCTGTGACAGAGATAACGCCATGGAAGCAGTAATAAAGAGACAGGATTCGCTTATTCACAGCAATTATTACCGCCCAGACAATGACTCCGGGCTTTCCGGCGGTAATTCTAAAAAAGCCTCCCTCGACAGAGGGAACCCCGGTATAGCCAACGTATTACCCGTTCTCTTTTGCAAAATATTCCTTTGTCATTTTTACTACAACGCCGGACAGCAGGAATACGGCAATCAGGTTGGGAATGACCATGAGTCCGTTGAAGGTCTCGGCGATGCTCCACATGAGACCCAGATTCATGGTAGCGCCTACAATAGCGGTGAGGGAATACAGTACCATGAAAGGCATGTTGGAGCGGGAACCGAAGAGGAACTCGATACATCTCGTGCCATACAGTCCCCAGCCGATGATGGTGGAGAAGGCGAAACAGCACATCGCCACAGCGGTAAAGATCGATACCCAGTTGCCATATACTGCGGTGAATCCGCTGATGGTCAGTTCCGCACCGGCAGCTTCACCGTAATTTACAGGTACACCGCTGCACAGGATGACTAAAGCTGTCATGGTACAGATGATAATGGTGTCCACGAATACCTCAAAGATGCCGAAGAAGCCCTGCTTTACCGGTTTCTTCGTATCGGCACAGGCATGAGCGATGGATCCGGTACCAAGACCGGCTTCGTTGGAGAAGATACCGCGGGATACGCCCTTTTTCATACTCATGAAGAAGCTTCCGACCACACCGCCGGTGACAGAGGCGGGATGGAAAGCACCTTCTATAATAGAAGCAAATACAGCAGGTACAGACTTAATATGGAAAAAGATCACACCCAGTGCCAGCACGATATACATGATCGCCATGAAAGGTACCAGCTTAGAAGTAACATTGCCGATCCGCTTGATACCGCCGATCAGGATCAGGGCAATGATGATCGCCAGAGCCACGCCGATGATCAGGTTGACAAGCTTCACAGCATCTGCAGGCAGTACGTTAAAGCTGCTCAGAGCAGAATCAATGGCGGTAGTGATCGTATTGACCTGTGTGGCATTACCGGTACCAAACACAGCCAGCACACCGAAAGCGGCGAACAAATACGCCAGGAAGTGCCATTTTTTATCCAGTCCGTTCTTAATATAATACATAGGGCCGCCTACCAGATCTCCCTGTGCATTGGTCTCGCGGAAGTGTACAGCAAGTGTTACTTCGGCGAACTTGGTGCACATGCCGAGCAGCGCAGATACCCACATCCAGAATACCGCACCGGGACCGCCAATGGCGATAGCACCTGCCACACCTGCCACATTACCGGTACCAACGGTAGCTGCGAGAGCGGTACATACCGCCTGGAAAGGTGTCAGGGCTCCATCGGAGGCTTCTTTTTTCTTCATCATACGTCCCAGTGTCACCTTCATGGAATAGGGGAACTTGCGGATCTGCAGGAAGCGCGTCCGGATACTTAAATACAGACCGACACCGATGATACAGATCATGGCGGGGACACCCCAGATGAAATTGTTGACAACACTGTTGACTGCTTCAATTGTGGATAACATAGACGAAATCTCCTATCATTTGTGGATATAAGACAAATACTTTTATAGATTAACATATTTTCACATATGCTGCCACTAAAAATCTTGATTTCCGGGCAGTGTATCATGGAATCTGTTTTTTCCCAGAAGAGATAAATACTTGTTGCATGGAAGAAAATTCACAATTATTATAATAGAAAAGGGATAAATAAGGAGGAGCAAAATGGAAGCAGATATCAGATGGCTGGATGCCCCACAGGTGTTCCGGGTCGGTCAACTGCCAGCCCACAGTGATCATCCGATCTATCAGGATACGGAAGAAGCGGCAGAGGGAAGAAGTTCCCTGGTACAGTCTCTGGACGGGACATGGGAGTTCGCCTATTCGGTGAATGCGAAAAGCCGTCCGGTGGATTTCTACCGGGAAAATGCCGATAGTGCACAGTTCGATACGATCCGTGTGCCGGGACATATTGAACTGGCAGGTTATGACCAAATTCATTATATCAATAACATGTATCCCTGGGAGGGAAAAATCTACCGCCGTCCGGCGTATACGTTGGGGAAAGGTCTGGCAGAAGGTGCTTTCAGCGAAGCAGAGTATAATCCCGTAGGAAGCTATCGCAGGCGTTTTCACCTGTCGGAAGGTCTGCGGGGGAAAAGGGTGGCCATCTGTTTTGAAGGTGTGGAACAGGCAATGTATGTCTGGCTGAATGGGCATTTCGTGGGATATGCAGAGGACAGCTTTACCCCCTCCGAATTCGATCTGACGCCGTATATTAAGGAAAAAGACAACCTGCTGGCGGTGGAAGTACATAAGCGCAGTACGGCTGCTTTTCTGGAGGATCAGGATTTCTTCCGCTTTTTCGGAATCTTCCGGAGTGTGGAATTATATGCCAAGCCACAGTGGCATGTGGAAGACCTCTGGGCGAAGCCTTATTTTTCCGTAGAGAATGGAAAAGGCACGTTAGATGCGGCAATCAAAATATCTGCTGAGGATGAGGGACAGCGTCCGGGCAAAATGCGTGTATGCCTGTCGGATGCCAACGGGAAATGCCTGCTGGAGCAGACACAGATTTTGCAGTCACAGTTGGAACAGACGCTGCACCTTCGGGAAACATTGGCAGAAAAAGTAATTCCCTGGAGCCATGAGAATCCGCACTTATATCAGCTGGAGATCACTCTGACAGACAGTGAGGGGGAAGTGACGGAAGTGGTGCCGTACAAAATAGGCTTCCGTGATTTTGCGCTGGATCCGCAGGATGAGGTAATGAAGCTGAATGGTGAGCGGTTGGTGATCTGTGGTGTGAACCGCCATGAATGGAATGCTGCCAGCGGAAGATGTATTACCATGGAAGACATGAAATGGGATATTGCCTGCTTCAAACGCAACAATATCAATGCGGTCAGAACCTGTCATTATCCGGACCGCAAGGAATGGTACGGACTATGCGATGAAGCCGGAATCTATGTGATGGCGGAGACCAATCTGGAGAGCCATGGCTCCTGGCAGAAAATGGGTGATGTAGAGCCCTCCTGGAATGTACCGGGTTCTGTGCCGGAGTGGAAAGAAGCGGTAGTGGACCGCGCCAGAACGAATTTTGAATGTTATAAGAACCATCCGTCAATCCTGTTCTGGTCCCTGGGAAATGAATCCTATGCCGAGGATGATATTGCTGAGATGCAGCAGTTCTTCAAGGAAAAAGATGACTTGCGTCTGGTGCACTATGAGGGTGTTTTCCATAACAAGGCATATGAGGATGTGATTTCCGACATGGAGAGCCGGATGTATGCATATCCGCAGGAGATTATAGATTATCTGGAAAATGATCCGAAAAAGCCGTATCTGTTGTGCGAATATATGCATGATATGGGCAATTCCCTGGGTGGAATGAATTCCTATATGGACCTGTTGGACCGTTTTGAGATGTACCAGGGTGGCTTTATCTGGGACTATATCGACCAGGCACTGTGGGTAAAGGACGAAGTGACGGGACGCAGAGTACTGCGCTACGGAGGAGATTTTGATGACAGACCCAGTGATTATGAATTCTCAGGGAATGGAATCTTATTCGCAGACCGTAGTGAAAAACCGGCAATGCAGGAGGTGAGATATTATTATGGCACTCAGAATCGTAATCGGTGATGTGACGATAGGTATACAGGGACAGGATTTTTCCTATATTTTCTCCGTGGGATGCGGAGGCATGGAGTCTTTATATAAGGATGGCAAAGAGTGGCTGTACAGGTCTCCCCGACCGGCTTTCTGGCGCGCGGTCACGGATAATGACAGAGGGTGTGGCTTTGCATTCCGCAGCGCGGTATGGTCCGCGGCGGATCGTTTTGTACGCTGCAGCCGGGTAGAGGCCCGGATGGATGGGCAGGAGATTGCCATCCCGCTGGCACCGGCGAATAATAAATACACCGGAAAAGAGACCTGTGACAGATTCGAGATGATCTATACGTATGAGACGCCGACAGTTCCGGCCACGGAGGTGACAGTGACTTATACAGTGGAAACGGATGGCAGAATCCATGTGCAGGCAGAGTATCGCGGACAACAGGGTCTGCCGGAGCTTCCGGTATTCGGAATGCGGTTCCTGATGCCCACCGCAGCGGAGAGGTATACCTATGAAGGACTGTCCGGAGAGACTTATCCGGACCGTATGGCAGGAGGAATCCCCGGTGTGTATGAAGTACAGGGCCTGCCGGTGACACCTTATATGGTGCCTCAGGACTGTGGGATGCATATGCAGACCAAATGGCTGGAGATCGTCAGGAAGACTTCCCTGGATAATACAGACCGTGGAGGAAGAAGCAGCCGTTTGAAAATAACTGCGGAAGAGGGAAAAGACTTCGCATTTTCTTGTCTCCCCTATACGGCGCAGGAACTGGAAAATGCAATGCACCACGAGGAACTCCCTCCTGCCCGCAGGACGGTGGTATCCATCCTGGGAGCAGTGAGAGGCGTGGGAGGTATCAACAGTTGGGGTGCTGATGTGGAAGACATTTATCATATCAGCGGAGAGCAGGATATTTCTTACGGATTCTGGATCGAGTGAAATACTTCCCCGATCGGTCCCTGAATCAGGAGATCCGCATTTTTGTCTCTGGGGGTCGCACTTTTGTTGATGACCACCAGCTTATCACCCTGAAAATAATCAATTAACCCGGCTGCGGGATAGACAGCCAGAGAAGTGCCGCCGATGATCAGGACATCTGCTTCGTGGATGTATCTGACGGCGGCATTTATCGTCTTTTCATCCAGTCCTTCCTCGTACAGGACCACATCCGGTTTAATGGTGCCACCGCATTTCTCACAGTGCGGTATGCCGGTGCTGTTTAAGATAGCATTCAGACCGTAGAACTGATGACATTTTTCACAGTAATTGCGAAGTACCGAGCCGTGAAGCTCCAGGACAGTCTTACTTCCGGCGGCCTGATGCAGTCCATCAATATTCTGCGTGATTACAGCACGTACTTTTCCGGCGGCTTCCAGTTCTGCCAGTTTCTTATGGGCAGCATTGGGCTTCGCATGGGGGAATAGCATTTTATTACGGTAAAAGCGGAAGAATTCCTCCGTATGGGACCGGTAAAAAGTATGGCTCAATATGGTCTCGGGTGGATAGTCGTATTGCTGATGATACAGACCGTCCACGCTGCGGAAGTCCGGAATGCCGCTTTCGGTGGAGACACCGGCACCGCCGAAAAATACGATATTGTCGTAAGTATCAATGAGTTTCTGTAATTCTTTGATTTGTTCGTTTAAGTTTCCCATAGATAATACCTCCAATAATTCAAAGAGTCCGTTTTGGATTAAGAAATCTCAGGTTCGGGACAACGGTGCAAATGATCAGATATTTAAACATCTGAAGCAGGATATAAACGCCACAGGAGTAAAAACTGTTAATGAATTTCTGCATATCTTCCGTAAACCAGGTCGTGAACAGCCCACAGCCGAAACGTAACAGGATGGCACTGAGGAGAAGCCCACAGCCCAAAATCCACAATTCCAGATCTTTTATGTTCTTATGAAGAATTTCCCGAAGCACACGAAAAGTCAAAATACAGAAACAAAGTAGTGCGGTCAGAAATACCGGACGCCCCAGCAAACGGTAGACTGAGGTGATCCTGTTAAGAAGTGAAACGATTCCGGAACTGTAAACTTCATTGAAATCATATAAAGTTTCGTTTGCAATAGAATCATACTCAGTCGCCTGAAACTGAGAGAGTGTTGGATATACTGCCAGACAGGAGGTGAAAGCTTCCATTCTGCGAATATCCGACAGACGGCCTGCACTTCTGGCAGAACTACTGAGTGCACAGTCGGTATAACCTGCAATTTTCCAGATGTTTCGCAGAGCATCAGATAGAATACCCGGAATTTCTCCTACTGGGACACCTCTGGATTGTGAGGAGAAATAAACAGCACCATCCTGCTTCAGAGAGAGTTTATTTTGATCAATCGCTGTCAGAAGTTCAGAGAATACACTATTGTAAAAATTCTGTGCACTGACCGCATCTTCTGCATAGCCGGAATCCTGGACGGCATCTCTGAGAACCCAGCTGAAATGATCTCCGGGAATTTCACCGTTTGCAGTGGCCCAGTCTTCTACGTAGGTATCCAGAAGCGGACAAAGCTGTTGTAATGTGGGACTGACATTCTCAGCCTTGGCAATGGTATCCCGGGAGATCCAGATATCGGAGCTTACCGTTGTATCATTTTCCAGACGATAAAAGAGAGACATCAACTCGGCGAAGCTGCCTTCGGTACGGTCGTTTGTGAGAAAAACACCATAGTGAAGTGCATTGATCGCAGCAATCCCGGAATTTCCAACGAAAAGAAGAAACATAGGGAGCATCAGAACAAGACAATGCAGCAGGATTTGCGTTCTGTTGATTCTGTTATGCAGCACTAAAATCACGTATCCGATATTCCACACAGTCATAACTGCAATAAAAGGCATGATCCAGACAGAATCTTCACGGATCTGCCAGAAAAAAGCAAGAGTCAAACCGGTTAAAAGAGCCCATGGAAGCTGTCGCTTCAAAGGCTGGTCTTTGCGCAGTGTCAAGCCAATCATACCGGAGAATACAAGAAGTACCATACCCGGAACAATTGCCATACGATATAAGCGCTGAGTCACCAGCAAAGTCAGGCTGACAGGCGAGAATAAGAGAAGAAGATATAGTGCCGCCCGGCCATATGGATTTTGCAGCCGTAGAGAGAGCGCCCGTACGAACAGCCCGGCTCCGGCAGCCTGTAATAGTGACAGCAGGGCTGAGTAGGGCAGAAACAGCTTACGTGCGAGCACGAGAAACAGGGGATAACTGATGCCCTTGGAAAGTGTGTAGGAATTGTAGTCACCCAGCCATACACCATTGATCAGATTGCCGGCATTCTCAAACATCATGCGGTCGTCATAGCGTTGATCTGCGAGAATCATGCAAGGAATCCTTATGCCGGCGAGAATCCGGAATAAAGTAAAAAGCAATATTACAATAGGCAGATATTTTACAGCATGTTTTATCCTGTTGTGCATAATGTACCTTCTTATATGTGATTTAATGACCATTCAGAACTTTAAAATAGTTGTTATAATTACATCATAATTTTTCTGATAGGACAAGTCAATCGACACTGCAAAATAAAACTTTTGAAAAAATTAAGAAAACCCTAAAATATGTGCTATTGAGCCCCGGACGCAGGATATGCTACAATAAAGAAAAAGTGGATGGAGGCATTATGAGAAGAGACCACTTGATTCCGAGAGAAAAAAGTAAAAAAGTGATTTACCTGGATCCTAGAGGAAGAGGAGCCGGGCGGAAACATTATGGAGCGTATGCACTGTATGTCCTTGCGGCTCTGTGCCTGCTCTACTGTCTTGGAATCGGTTTGTTCGTCGGCTTTGGAAGTTATTTCTTTCTGATCTGGGGTGCAATCGGAATATTTTGTGCAGCATGGGCGTGGGTATTGACCCACAGGACCGTGAAAGAAAAAATCCCCAGGTGGCTGCGTATTATATTCCGGAGTCTTGTGACGGCAGGTGTGTTATTGCTTCTTATATTAGAGGGAATGATTTTCAGCCGGTTCTGTGCAACAGCGGATGCAGGAGCAGATTATGTGATCATCCTGGGTGCACAATGGAAAAGCACCGGGCCCAGTTATGTGTTGCAGAAACGACTTGATAAGGCAATAGAATATCTGAATACCAATCCGGAGACTAAAGTTATTGTGTCCGGAGGTCAGGGATATAACGAGCCTGTCAGCGAGGCGGAAGGGATGAGAGAATATCTGATGGATGCAGGAATCGATCATGACCGGATACTTATGGAGGATGCCTCCACAAACACCACACAGAATCTGATTTTCAGCGGAAATTTGTTGGATAAATCAAAAAACCGTGTGGTTATCGTAACAAATAATTTTCATATGTATCGGGCACTGGCAATTGCAGAAAAGCAGGGATATCAGCATGTGGAAGGACTATCTGCCGGAACCTATCCCGCAACAGTGCCGAACAATCTGCTACGGGAAGCTTTTGGTGTGATAAAGGATTTTATGACGAATCATTTATAATACAGGAGTTACAAACTGGTATTATTATAGTAGGAAGAAGAGGGAAATGTTATGGATATTAATGTGGGAGATGTATTAAAGCTCAAAAAACAGCATCCCTGTGGCAGTAGAGAATGGGAAGTCCTCCGGGTGGGAGCAGACTTTCGACTGAAATGTCTGGGATGTGGGCATCAGATTATGATCGCACGGAAATTATTAGAAAAAAATGTGAAAGAAATCGTTGAAAAAGCTTGAAAAGTGGACGATGCTATGGTATCATGTTTTTTCGTGAGACACTTTATTCCTTGCTCATATGTGAAATATGGGCCAGAGACCAAAAGGAGGTAACTAACATGAACAAGTACGAATTAGCCGTTGTTGTTAGCGCTAAGATCGAGGATGATGAGAGAGCAGCCGTTGTTGACAAGTGCAAAGCACTGGTTGAGAGATTCGGCGGCAACATCACAGAAGTGGACGAGTGGGGCAAGAAGAAGCTTGCTTACGAAGTTCAGAAGATGAAAGAAGCTTTCTACTACTTCATCAGATTCGAAGCTGAGAGCACTGTTCCTGCAGAGATCGAGAGCCGTGTTCGTATCATGGACAACGTGATCAGATACTTATGCGTTAGACAGGACGAGGCATAAACAGAAAGCGAGAAGCGAAATATGAATAAAGTAATTCTTATGGGACGTTTAACAAGGGATCCTGAGGTAAGATATTCTCAGGGAGCTACCGCAACAGCGATCGCTCGTTTTTCCATTGCAGTAGATAGAAGATTTAAGCGTGATGGCGAGCCGGATGCTGATTTTATTAACTGTGTAGCGTTTGGTAAGACTGGCGAGTTTATCGAGAGATATGGCCACAAGGGAACAAAGTTCGTTGTGGAAGGACGTATCCAGACCGGCAGTTATACCAATAAGGATGGACAGCGTGTGTACACTACCGATGTAGTGGCTGAGAACGTAGAGTTCGCAGAGAGCAAGAATGCATCTGCCGGCAATAATGACGGTGGATACCAGAACGCTGGTTTTGGTGGTGGTAATAATGCCCCTGCTCCTTCCGGAGCCGGTGATGGCTTTATGAACATCCCTGACGGCATCGATGAAGAATTACCCTTTAACTAAGTTTCAGTGACAAGCGGAGCTGACACCCGCCTCTGCCCTGACAGATTCCGATAGGAGGTAATAATAATGGCTTTTAATAAGACTGAGAAGACCGATTCTCCGATGAGAAAAAAAGGCGGTATGCGCAGAAGAAAGAAAGTTTGCGTATTCTGCGGTAAAGATAATGTAATCGATTACAAGGATACAGCTAAGCTGAAGAAGTACGTATCTGAGAGAGGTAAGATCCTTCCTCGTCGTATTACCGGTACCTGCGCAAAGCATCAGAGAGCACTGACCGTTGCTATCAAGAGAGCACGCCACGTTGCACTTATGCCTTACGTAGCTGAATAATTTCAGGTAAGAAAGTAATGATAGAGACCAGTCACATTGTGACTGGTCTCTTTTTGCAGAATTCCTGCAGTACAATCGGGCGGAGGTGTACAGGGTATTCGCATAAGCGTTTTTGGACAGTTACATTTGACGGTGTAGAAATGCTCAACTATAATAATATGTAAAATCACTGGGGAAAAGGTAGCGTAAAAGCATGAGTACAGATAAGCATAAATTAATACCGATCACAGATTTACATACACCGGAACTGGAGATCTACAATGAGCGCCGGGAAGCGCAGCTTTTTCATTATTACGAACCGGCACCGGGGCTGTTTATTGCAGAGAGCCCGAACGTGATCCTGCGGGCACTGGCAGCAGGATATGAACCACTGTCATTTCTGATGGAGCAGAGGGAGGCAGATTCGGAGAAGGGCAGGGAAGTCCTGGAGCGGATCGCAGAGGCATATGGAGAAATCCCTGTCTATGTCGCTTCCAATGAGGTGCTGTCACAGATTTCTGGCTTCAAACTGGCAAGAGGCATGCTCTGTGCCATGCGCAGAAGAGAGCTGCCAAAGATGGAGGATCTGTGCAGGGATTCCAGACGTATTGCCATTCTGGAAAATGTGGTAAATCCCACCAATGTAGGCGCAATCTTCCGATCTGCGGCAGCATTGGGGATCGATGCGGTACTTTTGACAGGAGGCTGCAGTGATCCACTGTATCGCCGCTCAGCGAGAGTCAGTATGGGAACGGTATTCCAGGTGCCATGGACAATTCTGGAGTCGGAGGGCTGGCCGGAGCATCCCTTGAAACAACTGCGAAATATGGGATACCATACGGTGGCAATGGCTTTAAAAGATGACAGTCTGCGACCGGATGACGAGAAACTGCATCAGGCAGAAAAACTTGCCATTATTTTGGGAACGGAAGGCGAAGGACTGATGCCGGAAACTATCGCAGTCTGTGACGATACCGTATGCATTCCCATGACGCATGGCGTGGATTCCCTGAATGTTGCCGCAGCCAGTACGGTAGCGTTCTGGGAAATGTGTAAATAGACCTGGATGATTTCATCCGGAAAAGTTGACAAAAAGCACAAATTTGGCAATATATTATTGTCAATTCGCTAAAATAATGTTGTGGCAGAGTATAGAAAATTTTGCTATAATAAAAAATGAACCGTAAAAATGCGTTCACTCATCGGGAATGATTTTGAGAGGTGTTCTTTCATGAAAAAACGAATCAGACTGAAAGGCAGAATCCGTACATATATCCAGTTCACCCTGTATCTGGGGCTGTTGCTGCTGGCAATTGATGCGGCGGTATTCATGCTGGATTTCCGCGCCGGACTGCTTAATTTCGGATTTACGATCTTTTATTTCGCAATCACATTGACATTGTATTTCTATAACAAGCCAATTATTATGAACGAATTGATCAGCTTTGCTACGGAATATGGTCAGATTCAGCGAAAACTGTTACGGGATCTGGAGGTGCCCTATGCACTTTTAGATGACTCCGGGAAAGTGATCTGGACTAACATTGCCTTTGAAAATGTAGTGCATCAATCCAAGGGGTATAATAAATCTATTACTTCCTTGTTCCCTACCATTACCAGGGACAGGCTGCCTGATGATTCCGGCGTGGATGAGGCACAGTATGAACTGGAGTATGAAGGCAGTGAATATGTGGCAAAATTTCGCAAAATTTCACTGAAAGAAATGGCGGAATACAGTGATATGATCGATGCGGAGGGATACAACGGTTATCTGATCGCAGTCTATCTGTTTGATGAGACGGCTCTTCATATTGCGCTGCAGGAAGTGGACGATCAGAGTCTGGCTGTGGGAATGATCTATCTGGACAACTATGAAGAAGCATTGGAAAGTGTGGAAGAAGTCCGCAGATCTCTGTTGATTGCATTGATTGACCGTAAGGTGAATAAATATATTGCTGCATTGGATGGTATCAGCAAAAAGCTGGAGAAGGACAAGTATTTGGTGATCATGCGGAAAAAAGCCGTTGCACAGCTGCAGGAGAGCCGGTTTGATCTGTTGGAGGAGGTCAAGACAGTTAACATCGGTAATGAGATGGCTGTGACCATCAGTATCGGTATCGGTCTGGATGGTCTGACTTATGCACAGAATTATGAATTTTCCAGGACTGCTATTGATCTGGCATTGGGACGTGGCGGCGACCAGGCTGTTATCAAGACACCGGAGAGTATTACCTACTATGGTGGCAAGAGCCAGCAGGTAGAGAAAAATACCCGTGTCAAGGCAAGGGTGAAGGCACATGCTTTGCGTGAAATTATCACCGGTAAAGATCGTGTCATTGTTATGGGACATAGAATGCCTGATGTGGACAGCTTTGGTTCTGCAGTGGGTATTTATCGTATAGCACAGACGCTTGGAAGAAAGGCACATATTGTGCTGAATGAAGCTACAACCTCTGTACAGCCTTTGGTAGAGCTCTTTAAGAACAACCCGGAATATGATGAGGATATGATCATTACCAGCCAGCAGGCCATCGATATGGCGGGCAGCAATACGGTTCTGGTGGTAGTTGATGTCAATAAGCCGTCTATTACAGAGTGTCCGGATCTGCTCCGCTTCTGCAAATCCGTTGTAGTACTGGATCATCACAGACAGGGAACAGAGACTATTGAGAATGCCACACTATCTTATGTAGAGCCTTACGCATCCTCCGCCTGTGAGATGGTATCCGAGATCTTACAGTATACTTATGATAATATCAAGATTCGCACCGAAGAGGCAGATTGTATGTATTCCGGTATCATGATCGATACCAATAACTTTATGACCAAGACCGGTGTCCGTACCTTTGAGGCAGCTGCATTCCTGCGTAGAAACGGTGCGGATGTGACCCGTGTCAGGAAACTGTTCCGAGAGGATGCTGCAGAGTATAAGGCGAAGGCGGATGCAGTCAGTCAGGCAGAGATCTACAAACAGTTCTTTGCGATTTCCCTGTGTACTGCAGAGGATCTGCCCAGTCCTACGATCATAGGCGCACAGGCGGCCAATGAACTGTTGAATATTAAGGGTATTAAGGCAAGCTTTGTGCTTACCGACTATCAGGGTAAGATTTATGTCAGCGCCAGATCCATTGATGAGGTCAATGTACAGATCATCATGGAGCGCATGGGCGGTGGTGGTCATATGAATACAGCAGCCTGCCAGATGGAAGGCGTGGGACTGGCAGAGGCCATTGGCGTATTAAAACATACCATTGATGACATGTTGGAATCCGGTGAGATATAAGGAATTCCGTTTGAAAAGTTTATTCCGATAAGAAGACAGAAGATTCAGGAAAGGCAGGTTTTTGATATGAAAATTATTTTACTTCAGGATGAAAAAAAGCTGGGCAAAAAGGGAGACATCATTGAGGCTAGCGAAGGATATGCAAGAAACTATATTTTGCCCAAAAAGATTGGTGTTGAGGCAAGCTCCAGGAATCTGAACGATTTGAAACTCCATAAGGCGAATGAGGAAAAGGTGGCTCAGGAAAATCTTGCTGCCGCCAAGGCACTGGCTGCAGAGCTGGAGACCAAGCAGGTTGTAGTAAAGATCAAGGCCGGAGAAGGTGGAAAGACTTTCGGTTCTGTATCCTCCAAAGAAATCGCCGCAGCCTGCAAGGAACAGCACAACATCGAAATTGACAAAAAGAAGATTCAGCTGCCGGAAGCACTTAAAAATTTTGGATCTTACGAAGTAACCGTAAAATTACATCCTCAGGTAGCTGCAAAGCTGACGGTTAAAGTTACGGAGGCATAGACAAGCACATGCCGGCAATGGATGAAAATGTAATTAAGAGAATAATGCCTCACAGTCTGGAGGCCGAGCAATCAGTAATTGGATCTATGTTTATTGATGCAGAGGCAATAGCAGCTGCGACAGAGCAGATATCCGGCGATGATTTTTATAACAGACAATATGGTATTGTGTTTGACACCATTGTGGAACTGAATAATGAAGGAAAGCCGATTGACTTTGTAACATTGCAGGATCGACTGAGAGCAAAAGAGGATGTGCCTCCGGAGGTCAGTGGGTTGGATTTTCTGACCAATCTGATTGCGGCGGTTCCCACTTCTGCGAATATTAAATACTATGCCGGTATTGTGGCGGAAAAGGCAACGCTCAGACGCCTGATCCGTACGAATGAAGAAATTGCCAATACCTGCTACAGCGGTAAGGAAAGCCTGGATACGATCCTGGAAAGCACGGAAAGCAAGATTAATGAAGTGGTACAGAAGAAAAACGTAAAAGAATTTGTACCGATTCGTAAGGTAGTCATGAATGCTATGGACAAGATCGAAAAGGCATCCAAGCTGCATGGAACAGTTACAGGTATAGCCACCGGTTTTATAGACCTTGATTACCGTACTGCGGGAATGCAGCCTTCTGATCTGGTGCTGATCGCAGCACGTCCTTCTATGGGTAAGACGGCATTCGTATTGAATATTGCACAGCACGTAGCTTTTAAGCAGAACCTGCCGGTTGCCATTTTTAGTCTGGAAATGAGTAAGGAGCAGCTGATCAATCGTATGTTTTCCCTGGAATCCAGCGTAGATGCTCAGAAACTCCGTACTGGTCAGCTGAATGACCAGGAGTGGGAACGACTGATTGAAAGTGCCGGTGTCATCGGTAAATCAAAACTGATGATCGATGATACCCCCGGTATCAGTATCACAGAACTCCGATCCAAGTGCAGAAGAATGAAGCAGGAAAATGGTCTGTCCATGATCATCATTGACTACTTACAGTTGATGTCGGGAAGCGGCGGAAGAAGCAGCGATTCCAGACAGCAGGAAATCTCTGATATTTCAAGATCCCTTAAGGCGGTAGCCAGAGAACTGTCTGTGCCGGTATTGGCGCTGTCTCAGTTGAGCCGTGCGGTAGAGCAGAGACCGGATCATCGTCCAATGTTGTCCGACCTGCGTGAGTCCGGAGCTATCGAGCAGGATGCCGATGTAGTAATGTTCATTTACCGAGATGATTATTATAATCACGATTCTCCAGACAAGGGGATTTCAGAGATCATTATAGCCAAGCAGAGAAACGGTCCCATCGGAACAGTACAATTGGCATGGCTGCCACAGTATACCAAGTTTGCAAATCTGGCTAATGATCAAAAGAAAGAATTTTAATATTACCATACAAAAGAGAACAAGTAAGGGAAATTCCCGATACCTGTTCTTTTTTTGTGGGTACGATAAGACGTGTCAAGGCATATCATTGAGAAACTAATATAAGAGTGTAAAGGAGAGAGTATGGGAGAGTATCTATTGATTTCGGATGCAGCAAAACAGGTAAAAGTAGAGAGCCATGTGCTTCGCTATTGGGAAGAGGAATTACATCTTCCTATCAAAAGAAACGAACTGGGGCATCGTTATTACACAAGGGAGGATGTGGAGCGGTTTAAAGAGATTAAAAGTATGAAAGAAAGGGGACTACAGTTGAAAGCAATTAAAATGATATTGAGGGACGGAAAACTTGATGTTTTACCATCGGAGGAGAACAGTAATCATAGTGATAGCAAGGTAATTGAGCCTGTTACAGAGCCGCGTATGGCTATAGAAATTGTGGATAATCCACCTCAAAAAACAGTGGTAGAAGGAATAAATACTTTAAAAGGTAAGGAAATACAGGATACCGGAGAGGAAAAAGCGAAACGACTGCAATGGTTATTGCGACAGTTGATTCGCGAAGCTGTGCGGGAGAACAATCAGGATCTGTGTAGAGAATTAAAGGAGAGCATGGTAAAAGAACTGGATTATCAGTTTAGAAGCAGAGAAGAACGTGAGGAGGAGCGGGATCGGAAACTGGAGCAACGTAGTGAGGAATATTATCAGAAAATGGACGAGCTATTGCGGAAAAAGACCAGAGGAGGAATGTGGAAACAGCAGAAAGACGTCTCAAAAGCACAGGATATAAAAGAGATAAAGGGTGAAAAAAGAAACAACGACTGCAAGACGGAAAAAAAGAAAAGGCATTTCATTTTTTGAAATGCCTTTTCAGGGTTGCATTCTAAGCAAAAATTAATCCTCAGCGATAGCGCCAACGGGACACTGACCTGCGCAGGAACCGCAGCTGATGCACTTATCCGCATCAATTTCAAATTTTCCGTCGCCCATGCTGATAGCGCCAACGGGGCACTGTGCTTCACATGCTCCACATGCTACACAAGCATCACCAATAACAAATGCCATAATCTTTTCCTCCTATTTTGCGTGTACCAAAGCATCTTGTTTGATACAAATTTATCAATGTAACTATCTGTATTGTAATATAAATGGGCCTTGAATACAAGCCTTATTTAGTATTTTTTATCAATAGTTACAGTTTATTTATATTTATTGAACTCCAGGATCTTCTTTGCATTTTGGATCCTCTCTTCGGTGGGAGGCTCCACGCCTTCCAGTTTATAAGGAATTCCCAGCTCTTTCCATTTGTATTCCCCTAATGTGTGGTAGGGAAGGACTTCTACTTTCATGACGGTATCCAGAGTGTCAATAAATTCTCTTGTCTTTTTCAGGTATTCGTCATTGTCAGTGATTCCGGGTACCAGCACATGACGGATCCACATGGGGATACCCTGTTCGGAAAGGTATCTTGCGCAGTCCAGAATGTTTTTGTTGGTGTGACCGGTGAGTTTTTTGTGCTCTTCGTCATCAATATGCTTGATGTCTAACATGACGAGATCAGTATATTTCAGTAATTCATTGAATTTGGAGAAGAAAGGCTCTTCTCTGGTAAAAGGCTGTCCGGAAGTATCGAGATTGGTATTGATGCCTCTCTCGTGAGCTTTGCGGAAGAGATCGGTGAGAAAATCGATCTGTAATAAAGCTTCGCCGCCGCTGACGGTGATGCCTCCTTCTTTGCCCCAGTAGCTGCGGAAACGCTCTGCCTTATCCAGAAGCTCGTCTGCTGTCATCAGATTGTCAGTGTCGGGATTCCAGGTATCTACATTATGGCAATATTGGCAACGCATATTGCAGCCCTTGAGGAAGATCAGATAGCGGATCCCAGGTCCGTCTACTGCGCCGAAGGATTCTAATGAGTGAATTCTGCCTTTGATCATTGTAATAATCTCCATTCTCTGCCGTGCAGGCAGCTGAGGGGGTGAGTGTTACGAATAGTGTACCCAAAAAGGGACCGGACATTACTGCCCAGCCCCATATACATCCTATTATCTCAAAACCTGTAAGAATTACAGACTCTTATGGCAGGTTCTTGCGATAACATCATCCTGCTGCTCCTTGGTCAGGCTGATGAACTTAACAGCATAACCGGATACACGGATGGTGAAGTTAGCGTACTCAGGCTTCTCAGGATGAGCCTGTGCATCTAACAGCTTCTCGGTACCGAATACGTTAACGTTGAGGTGATGAGCACCACGATCGAAGTATCCGTCGAGAACGCCTGCCAGAGTATTCTTCTGCTCGTCAAGGTCGTGACCAAGAGCGGAAGGAGCCATGGTCTGGGTATTGGAGATACCATCCAGAGCATACTCATAAGGCAGTTTAGCTACAGAGTTCAGGGATGCAAGCAGACCGCTCTTCTCAGCACCGTAGGAAGGTGATGCACCGGGAGCGAAAGGCTTGTAAGCTTCTCTACCATCAGGCAGAGCACCGGTAGCCTTACCATATACAACGTTAGAAGTAATGGTCAGGATAGAGGTGGTAGGCTCGGAATTTCTGTAGGTCTTGTTCTTCTTGATCTTCTCCATGAAGGTCTTCAGAAGCCATACAGCGAATTCATCAGCTCTGGGATCGTCGTTACCGTACTTAGGGAAGTCGCCTTCGATCTTGAAGTCTACAGCACAACCCTGGTCATCACGGATAACCTTAACCTTAGCATACTTGATAGCGGACAGGGAGTCAGCTACGTGGGACAGACCTGCAATACCGGTTGCGAAGGTTCTTCTTACATCGGTATCGATCAGAGCCATCTCAGCTGCTTCGTAGTAGTACTTATCATGCATGTAGTGGATCAGGTTCAGGATGTTAACATACAGAGATGCACACCAGTCAAGCATGATGTCATATTTATGCATAACTTCGTCGAAATCAAGGTACTCGGAAGTGATAGGAGCGATTTCAGGACCACACTGCATATGCTTGCCGTTCTTGTCCAGATGCTTCTCATCCTTACCACCGTTGATAGCGTACAGTAAGCACTTAGCCAGGTTAGCACGAGCACCGAAGAACTGGATCTCCTTACCGGTCTGAGTAGCGGATACACAGCAGCAGATGCTGTAGTCATCGCCCCAGATAGGCTTCATAACGTCATCGTTCTCATACTGGATGGAAGATGTGGTTACGGAAATCTTAGCTGCGTACTTCTTGAAGTTAGCAGGCAGAGCGCTGGAGTACAGAACGGTCAGGTTCGGCTCGGGGCTGGGTCCCATGTTCTCCAGAGTATGCAGGAAACGATAGTCGTTCTTGGTAACCATATGACGGCCGTCCATGCCGATACCACCAACTTCCAGAGTAGCCCATACAGGGTCGCCGGAGAACAGCTGGTTGTAAGAAGGAATACGAGCGAACTTAACCATACGGAACTTCATGGTCATATGGTCGATCAGCTCCTGAGCTTCCTTCTCGGTCAGGGTGCCTTCCTTTAAGTCTCTCTCAATATAGATATCCAGGAAAGTAGAGATACGTCCTACGGACATAGCTGCACCGTTCTGGGTCTTGATAGCTGCCAGGTAACCGAAGTATAACCACTGGATAGCTTCCTTAGCGGTGGTAGCGGGACCGGAAATATCGTAGCCGTAGATCTTAGCCATTTCCTTCATTCCCTGCAGAGCCTTGATCTGATCAGCGATCTCTTCTCTCAGACGGATGGTCTCCTCATCCATAACGCCGTTACCACAGTTCTGCTTATCCTTCTTCTTCTGCTCGATCAGGAAATCGATACCGTACAGAGCAACTCTTCTGTAGTCGCCTACGATACGTCCACGACCATAGGTGTCGGGAAGACCGGTAACGATATGGGTATGACGTGCAACCTTCATCTCATCGGTATAAGCATCAAATACTGCCTGGTTGTGAGTCTTGTGATACTCATTGAAGATCTTGTCATACTTTTCATTTACTTCGTAGCCATAGGTGCTTGCAGCCTGCTGAGCCATCTTGATACCACCATAAGGCATGAATGCTCTCTTTAAAGGCTTGTCTGTCTGCAGACCAACGATCTGCTCCAGATCCTTCATAGATTCATCAATATAGCCAGGGCCATAAGCGGTCAGACTGGATACGATCTCTGTTTCGCATTCCAGAACGCCGTCATGCTCACGCTCTTCCTTCTGTAACTCCTGAAGTCTGCCCCAAAGCTTATCAGTAGCTTCTGTAGGTCCTTCCAGGAAGCTCTCATCTCCATCATACGGAGTGTAGTTGGTCTGGATGAAGTTACGTACATTGACGTCTACATCCCAGTGGCCGTCTTTTTTAAAGCCTCTCCATGCTTCTGCCATGAAAATTTACCTCCTTCTGGTAAAAACAATTAATATTATCAACTGAGAGTGCCAGTTGCGCTGGCATCCCAAGCTGTTTCTTTACGATAAAAGTGTACTACCTGACAAGGGTAAGTGTCAACCTTTTTAGGCAATGTACGCACTTTTGTACATCAGCTCTGACATGAAGAGACAATCCCCTGGTGAGGGCGCTTGCGCACGGAGTGGGGTGATTGTCTTTTTATGGACAAAGCGCACCAACATGAAATAAAAGATGAGCCGCAAAACGGCGCCATTTGCGAAGCAAATGCTTTTATGAATGCAGGTGCGCAGCAGAGCTGATCCCCAGGGAGGAGCAAATGCTGATGTACAAGAATAATCTTGCCTTATTCCGGGGAAAGTATTATACTAAAAAAGCCTTATACGGCAGAAAGGAGACCGATATGACCGGAGTAACAAAAGACATGACAATCGGTGAGATCTTACGTGCCAATCCTGAAGTAGCTCCCGTACTCCTCGATGCAGGAATGCATTGCCTGGGATGCCCTGCTTCACAGGGAGAGACCCTGGAAGAGGCAGCTATGGTACATGGCATTGATGTAGATGAGCTTATGAAAGTGATCGAGGAGCTGTAAGCTTTGTATGTCTGTTTTGGAAACATCGCCTGGCCGGGGCACACAGGTGAAACAAAGTATTTATGGAATTTCATAGCTCAGATTTCCGCGCAATCGAAATGTGTCCGTCGATTGCGCGGATTTGAGAAATCTAAAGAATTCAAGGAATTCAGATCATCGGCCGTTGGCCGTCTTTTTTTGCCTTTTTCCCTTAGATAAATTATCTGTTCCGACATTATGAAGTATGACTGGCTCGGTAGATTCTTTCAGGGGAGGCTAATTCTGTGGTACTTTCAGTTCCCAGCTGGAATAAATCAGAGCAGGGTTGCGGAGCAGTTCCCGGTTCAGGGAAACGATTTCAGCCACGGAGCAGTTGTACTTTCTGGCAATTTTCCAAAGGGTGTCGCCCTGTCTGACGATGTATATCCCACTTTTCTTATTCTCAGGCAGGACAGCATCGGGAGTGCTGCCTGAGACGGGCGCTCCGCTTTTGGGAATCTTAAGCTGCCAGCCTGCGTGGATCCGGTTCGGGTTCTTGATCCGGTCACTGTTGGCTGCCACGATCTCGGTTATGGAGCAGTTGTATTTTCTGGCGATTGCCCAGAGAGTGTCACCTGCCTGTACGGTATGGGTCATATAGGAGGTGGTGTTTTTCACGGCAGGAGAGGGAACTTCACGGTCGGTCTGTTCTCCTGGGCTGCTGTCGTCAGTCTTATACTGCTCTACGATATTGTTGGTGTTGTTGCCGGGAATGATGGGAGTCGTGTTCCGCATCCACTTTGCGTAGAATGCTTTGTCTCCTATATCGGTACCTGTGATCTCTGTAACGGGCGAACCGGAAAAACTGCTGTCCGCATACCAGCCGTCAAAGCGGTATCCCTCGCGGGTAATATCATCGGCGGTAGGAAGAACTGCCCCGGTGCCATAAGTGTAGCCGGTTACTTCTTTTCCACTGGCAATCGTACCGCCGTCCGTCTGCAGCGTTACGGAATAGGTGGAGAGTTCCCATTTTGCCTTGAGGGTCATAGTGCATTTGACTGTATCCGTGAAGTTCCATTTTGTTTCCGTACCGTTGTTATCATAATACCAGCCGTCAAGACTATGCCCCTCATTGGTGGAAGCGGGGGCGGTGAGTATCGCTCCGTCCTTGCTCCAATTCACTTCCTGTGTGATGACCGGCTCTCCGTTGTTCGGTTCAAAGGTAATCATGAGCTTAACGGGCAGGGTGGTACCGCTGAAATCGCCGCCTAAAATCGTTCCGCCCCTGTTCTCAACTGTGCCGGTAAATGTGCCGCCGTTAATGGTACCGCTGCTCTCATTTATGACCTCATTCGTGAATGTGCCCTTCCGGATGGTGCCGGTGTTGGTCACTTTGCCACGGAACTCAGTGCTGACGGCGGCACCCTCACTGCCGGTGATCGTGCCGCTGCCGTACCTATTGGCATCGTTCATCATTGTGCCGGCTATTTCGCCGCCGTCAGCATTCAGGATGCCAACGTTTGTTATATCTGTGTTGATTTTTGCATTGCCGCTTATAGTAAGAGTAGTCTCCTGACTGGAAGTATTGTATACAGAGCTTGCATCATTCGGATTAACAGGATCACCGATCGTGCCCCCTGTTATGGTGAACTGATTACTGTTCCGCACTCCGCCACCTGAAGCATACTGATCGTCGGGGCTGGTGCAGCCTTTAATCATACCGTCTGACATAATAAAGGTTCCATTGTTGCAAACACCGCCGCCCCCCAATGCTACTGTCGTGCATGCACTGATTGTTCCACCGTCCATTTGAAAGGTGCCGTGGTTTTTTACACCGCCACCCTCGTTATTTGCGATGCATTTGTGGATATTAGAGCCGGTAGCCATGGCGAATGTGCACCCTGTGGCGACATACACGCCGCCGCCTAGCTGGGTCGCACAGCCGATAATACTTCCGCCTGTCATGATGAATGTGCCGCTCTTTCCGGTGTCAGAGTCTTTGCCAAGGTATACACCGCCGCCTCGACTCTTTGCCGAACATCCTACGATGCTGCCACCGGTCATGGTCAGTGTACCGCCGGCAACAAGGACACCGCCGCCGTCACTTTGATCACCGCCACCGCCTGTAATAACTCCACCGGAGACAATTTCCGAGCCGCCTTTGTCCAGTTCCCACATGTCAATGTACCAGACCCAATATTTACAGTGCGGGTTAAAGTTGTGTTGTGTGGTTGTGTTCCTGTCCTGAATCGTCAGATGGCCGTCCGCCGCCACCTTGATTACGCTGTCGCTGCCGGTCATCTTCAGTACACAACCGTTCAAATCCAGTGTCACAGTACGGTTGACCGTCAGTGTAGAGCCGATATCGATATCCCCCTTTAGTGTGATTCTGGAAATACTGCTATCTGCCAGTGCCCCAGTCAATTCCGACGCTGTCGTCACCTCTGCCTCACCGTTTGCAATCGGCAGTGTTGTGTACAGTCCGTTCAGCATCGCTGCAGCTTCATTTCCCGATGTGCTTTCCGGGGAACCCGGACCCTCTGTGGATGTCGGGGGATTCGTCAGCTGTCCGGTTTCTGCTGCCGATACCGGTGTGGAGACCAGAGAAAGTACCATGCAAATGCAAAGCAGTGCTGCATAGAGCCGTTTTCTTTGTTTTCTCATTTATTTTTCCTCCGTTCCTTAATCCTGTGGTATTTTCAGTTCCCAGCCGGAATAAATCAGAGCAGGGTCGCGGATCAGTTCCCGGTTCAGGGAAACGATCTCAGCCACGGAGCAGTTGTACTTTCTGGCGATTTTCCAAAGGGTGTCACCCTGTCTGACGATGTATATCCCGCTTTTCTTATTCTCCGGAAGGACAGCGTCTGGAGTGTTGCCTGTGACGGTCGCACCGCTCTGGGGAATCTTAAGCTGCCAGCCTGCGTGGATCCGGTTCGGGTTCTTGATCCGGTCACTGTTGGCTGCCATGATCTCGGTTATGGAGCAGTTGTATTTTCTGGCGATTGCCCAGAGAGTGTCACCCGCCTGTACGGTATAAGTCACATAGGAGGGGGTGTTTTTCACGACAGGAGAGGGAACTTCACGGTCGGTCTGTTCTCCAGGGCTGCTGTCGTCAGCCTTATACTGCTCTACGGTATTGTTGGTGTCGTTGCCGGGAATGATGGGAGTCGTGTCCTTCGTCCATTTTGCATAGAATGTTTTATTTCCCGTTTCGGTAGCAGAGATCTCTGTAATAGGAGAGTCGGAAAAACTGCTGTCCGCATACCAGCCGTCAAAGCGGTATCCCTCGCGGGTGATATCAGCGGCGGTCGGAAGAACTGCACCCGTGCCGTCAATGTAGCCGGTTACTTCTTTTCCACTGGCAATGGTACCGCCGTTCGGATACAGCGTTACGCGGAATCCCCACTTTGCCTTGAGAGTCATGGTGTATTTGGCTTTATCCGTGTCAAAGTTCCATTTTGTTTCCGCACCGTTGTTATTGTAATACCGATACCATCCGTCCAGTGTATAGCCCTCTTTGGTGGGAGCGGGATCCGGCGGGGTGAGCGCCGCTCCGTCACTGCCTAAATGCACTTCCTTGGTACTGCTCTGCTCCCCGTTGTTCGGGTCAAAGGTGATCACGAGTGTACCACTCAGGGTGGCTCCACTGAAATCGCCGCCTAAAATCTCACCTTCATTGTGTACCTCTCCAGTGAATGTACCGCATTCGATGATGCTTTTATTACCGTCTTCATTTTTGTTGTTGATTACTTTGCCGGAAAACCTGGTGCCGCCGCTGCCGGTGATCGTGCCGGAGGGAAACCTATCACCGTTCATTACATCGCCGGCAATTTCGCCGCCGTTGGCGAACAGGACTTTTGCGTTGTACACTCCGCCGCCGCTGCCGCTTGCTGTGCAGTCGTCTTCAATGATGCCGCCGATCATCGTGAACGTACCCAAATTATACACTCCGCCGCCCCGGCCAAAGCTACCACTGAGCGCCTGACATCCTGTGATGTTTCCGCCTTCCATGGTAAATTGACCGGTTCCAACATACACGCCGCCGCCATTGCCGATGCACCTGCAGTCCCTGATCGTACCGGAGGACATGGTGAAGCTGCCTCCGTTCCGGATATGTACACCACCGCCGCAAACGGTGGTATTGTAGACGGGCTCGATGACGGTACATGCAATGATGCTGCCGCCCTTCATGGTGAATGTACCTTTTGTAACATTCACACCACCGCCACCGTCTGTGCCGTTTGCCTGACATCCTGTGATGCTGCCGCCAGTCATTGTAAAGACAGTTTGATCACTTGAGCCACGCAGTCCGTCAATGTATACGCCACCACCCTCGTAGGTTGCCAGACAGCCGACGATATTTCCGCCGGTCATGGTCAGCTGGCAGCCGGTGGCCACATACACACCGCCGCCATTCGGGGTATTACCACCGGTGATAATGCCGCCGTAGACAATTTCCGAGCCGCCGGTTTCGTCCAGCCTCCATAAGCCGTCACCGCCCGGGGTAAATTTGTGTGGTGTGGATGTGTTGCTGTCCGCAATTGTCAGATTGCCGCCCGACTCCACCTTGATTACGCTGCCGCTGCCGGTCATCTTCAGTACACAACCGTTCAAATCCAGTGTCACAGTGCGGTTGATCGTCAGGGTGCTGTAGATATCAATATTTTCTGCCAGTGTGATTTTGACAACACTGCTGTCTGCCAGCACGTCAGTCAGATGCTCCGCTGTCGTCACCACTGCCACACGGTTTGCGGTCAACGCAGACACGGACAGTCCGTTCAGAACCGTTGCAGCTTCATTTCCCGATGCGCTTTCCGGGGAACCCGGACCCTCTGTGGATGTCTGTGGATTCAGCATCTGTTCGGTTTCCGCTGCCGATACCGGTGTGGAGACCAGAGAAAGTACCATGGAACTGCAAAGCAGCGCCGCATAGATCCGTCTTCTTTGTTTTTTCATTTATTTCCCTCCCGTTGTTGTGATGTGTTTCCTTTTCCCGTGCCTTGTCCGCGGTGTTCTCTTTCCCGGAGTCTGATACACAGTACTGTGATCATGACCGCCGTGGCGAAAGAAATTACCCCCACCAGCACATAACCGCCGGCATCTTCATGCAGCAGGATAGAGCCGTACATTCCCTGGGCGGTGATCTGCGTCTGGCCGGCTGCTGTGTGCACCGTTCCCACAAGGAACGCAGACAGTGCCATGCACAGGGCAGACAGCCGGCAGATCCCACGGAGCTCCTTCCGGCGATACTTTTCACGCACCCGTTTTTTCACCAGTTCGACTCGTTTTTCTGTATCATACATATCGTTAAAAACCTCCCTTCGGAAAGTAAACTCATAAAATACGTATGCCATTCATCTAATTAGGTACAAAAAAACGAAAAAACTCTCACATGAAAATCAAATTTTTCAAAAATTTTTTCAAAAAAACAGGAGCTGCCGACAGCAGCTCCGCAAAAGACAGGATTTAGTTGTGACTCTGGGGCAGGCGGACCATCAGTTTTCCCACCGTCAGGATCAGCACAGGCAGAATGTATGCGATATACTGTATCGCACCACCATAGGCGATCAGAAGATTATAAATTGCATGAAAAGTGATGGCTGCCCCGAGCAGACCGCAGGTTCCGGCAATCTTCAGCCAGGTGCGTTGCCATACATACGCCAGTCCACCGCCGACGATGGCACCACAGATCACGTGCATGGCACCCGTTCCAATGCCCCGGAAAAAGATAAAGGAAAAATGTCCGGCTCCGTTTTGAATCAGATAGCAGACATTCTCAAAGGTGGCAAAGGAAAGTGCAACGATGATGGCAGCATTTTTTATCGGCACCGGTTCAGGCTCAAATACAAGAAGATAAAAGAGCAGCGGCAGGAGTTTCATCACTTCTTCTACCACAGGTGCGATCTCCGCGGTGGCGGCAATCGTATCCGCTGCGTAAAGAGCGGCAAAGAAGGTATTGATGTAAGCGGAGAGCAGGCATGCCCCCATTCCTGCAAGACAGCACAGAAAGAATTTGACCTGCCGCCTACCCATGCACAGGGCGGCGATCAACAGGGGTGAGGCCATACAGATAAATACATTTTCAATATAGGTCATGTCCGCACCGCCTTTCCTGTGGCAGGCAGCAGCCCGAAAAGGCAGACCGTCAGCAGAAGATCACACCAGCAGTAGGGACTGAAGATGGAGTCGCCCGGCCAGAAGCAGCCGGAGGTCCACAGAGCGTATTCTGCCGCAACATAGCAGAGGATTCCGATGTGAAAATACCGCAGGTTCCGTCCGTTTCCCGTCTGTGTCTCTGCGTAGACAAGACCGTGGATGGAACGATAGGAGACAAGGATCATCATGCCGCACCAGAGCAGGTTGGAGAGAATGTCACCGAAGGTACAGTAAAATGCGCACAACGGAACTCCGATCAGCGGAGCCAGCAGGGATTTCCGACAGGAAAAGCTTCTTTCCTCCGGGGAGGAGAGAGTATATTGTAGGAGACAGAGGAAAATAACGCTGGAGACCCAGCCGAATTCCGATACATAAAAGATCCGTGGTGTTTCGGAAAACAATAACAGATACAAAGTCCAGTACAGGGAGCCCAGTGCGAAACAGCCATAAAAGCAAATCAGCAGAAAATATGACAGTGTCCGATGTCTCAGATAACGAATGCCGCTCAGACAGAAGCCCAGCAGGGTAACGAAAAATTGCAAAAGATTAATGATCAATTCCATTGGCGCGGTCCCCCCTCTGCTCTGCCTGTTCTTCTTTGTCCAGCAGATGGATACGAAAACACAGGATCGTCACGCATACGCCGAGAAGAAATGAAAGCAGTCCTATTATGATATATTCGGGTGCAGTGCCGCCGCCAAGGATCGTTGCCGCTGTTTCATATCCGGAGGAGATCCCCGGCACCATTTGCCCGGAAATCCCGGACATGACAAAGGAAGCCCCGAAGATCACAGCAAGGCATGCCGCTATGCAGGAAATAGCAACGATCCGCCGCTGTTTCCGTCTTTTTTGCCGCTCTTTTTCCGCAATCCTTCGTCGGACTTCTGCGATCCGTTCCTCATGACTCCGCATTTGTTATTCCCTCCCGTTCCAATAATCCCCGCAGACGCTCTTTTCCCCGGTACATTATATTAGTGATCTGCTTCACACTTTTTCCCATAACTTCAGCGACCTGCCGGTAACTCATACCCTCAAAATAGGTCAGATAAAGAGCTTCTCTGTAATCCGGATGCAGTTCACCCATGCATAAATGCAGGATCTGATTCCGTTCTTTTGTCCGGATCACCTCATCCACCAGTTTCCCACCTTCCGGCTCTTTGGTCAGATCATCAAGACAGAAGTGATGTCGCCGGATGCTTTTATGGCGCAAAGCCATATGTCGCGCAGCTTTATACAGGTAAGCCCTGAATCCGCCATCCCGGATATGGGGCCTTTTGGCGAACAGGTAGGAAAATACTTCTATCATCAGGTCCTCTGCCTCGTGAACGTCATGCAGATAGCCGTTGATGTATAAGGTCAGTGGATTGTCGTATTTTCTCATCAATTCTTCCAGCCCTGTTTCATCGCCGCTTAAATATTGTCGGTATAATTCTTCGTCGGAAATCATATTGTGTACGTCCTTTCCACTGTAACCGGCGTTTTGACCCTTTGTAATTCCGAATGTGTATGGAATTGCGTAAGCTGCATTGCAACGGAGCAATCATGTATTAAATTTTATTATATGCGAATAAGATTATATTTTCAAGTTACGCGTTTCCCGGCTTCTTTTCTACAGACCTTCGCCGGGACAGACAGGTGTAAAACAGCTATAAAAAAAGAGAGTCCCCACAGAGTGGAAACTCTCCTGAATGTTATGATCTGTTGTTACATCGAAGTATTGGAAAGGCTTTGTAAAGCATGACCTGCGATCAGGGTAGAACAATGCTCATCCAGAAAAGTCCGGCTTGCAGCGGTGGAACGTCTGGGAATACCGTATTCCGAGATGACATTGCAGACCCTGTCGAATACCTCACGGTCTTCGTCTCCCTGGGTCATGACCAGATAATAGGCATTTCCTTCCTCATGATACAGAGAACTGAGTCCGTGATAGTGATTTCCGACCACGGCCGCTGCATTTATCACCTGATTCAAAGTATCCATACGGAACAGGCGGGAACGAGCAGTGTCATTTTCTTCGGGAACGGATACGACAGAAGCCTCCGATCCACCTTCCGCATTATCTTCATCCTGGATCCGGCGGAACAGATCCAGAATCTCATCTGCGGTGCTGGCATCGCTGTCTTCATCATTGTCTTCCGTAACGGAAGGAGCAAAACGGGAAAACCGGGTATCCAGTTCGTCAGGATCCGCTACTTTGGTAATGATCAGCACAATGCAGTCTGCATTCAGAGGAATGGCCTCGATCATCAGGGGGATATCTTCTGCTTCGAACCCAAATTCAAAATTGGCCTGCTGCATCATATCCCGGAATAGAGACTTGGCTTTTTCCGTGCCATAGGCAAGTTCGCTTATTTTTAATTCGCGGCTGGCAAGATCCTCGCGGGTCAGCGTGCAGCGAATCTGATTTTCATTTACTTTTTCTATTTTCATGCGACAACACTTCCTTTCTGCTTTCGCATTGGTATGGTATATAGCTTATACTTTCCTGATATTTTAGTCAATAGAAGCTATTCACAGTTTAAAAAAATTTAATAAAACATCTTGCAAAATAGAAGACCCCAGTGTATAATCCGAATTATAGGTGCCTCTGATACTCTGGTACAGAGAGGAGGCTGACAGTTCTTATATTTTCTTGTTGATTTACCAGGGAACGATTCGTTCCATTTCATCCCATTTTTATATTTATTATGCAGGCAGCTATTGGTGTATTTGGGTGTTACAGTTACGGCAGGCTGTAAAATATAGTATGGAGATGTCTTACAGGCATATACGTGTCCGGTCATAATATTTCAACAAATATTTTTCACAATCATAATTCCAATTTTTACTTATTGTTTTTACAAGTACTGTCAGAGGCATTTATATTTTTATCAAAACGTACCTATATCCGGGAAGCAGCATTGTTTTAGTGTGTCACGAATACTTTTGGTCTGGGAATGCTGCAGACAGGAGGTGCCTGTGGAAAAAAAGAAATGTTCAAAGCCCCACAAAAAAGAAGAAATCTTCAGAAAAAATGTGGAAAACTATTTTCGGAGACTTCAAAGGAAAGGGGCTGAGTTGTACGTTGACGGGGAAAAGGTCTCACCGTCAAAGGCAGCGGAATATGCTGTCAGAGAAGAAAGCCCATATATGGCAGACTATATATTGGGTGGGCAGGGCGAAATCAGCCAGATCCGGTTGGACAAAGTGGATCTGCAATGAAGGGTGTCAGTCCGCACCTGTCTGGAAATGAAAGGGTACACTGCAGGAATGCAAAATGGGATTGCCTCTCTGGCTGTGTCCTGCAGTGTGCAGTCGAACTTGTATTGTTCCTTGTATTATATAGAGAGATTGTGATAGAATAAATCTGTTCATCCGGAAGAGACCGGAATGAAGAAATAGGAAGAATGGTGCAGGCAGATGCCTGCGGATGGGAGCACATATGAAGAAAAAAGTATTACCGGTGATCGTGGCAATTTTACTGATTCTTATTATCGGCGGCTGCACACTGGGCAAGATGCTGTTTGACAAGTATTCCTATAGCAAGGAAGAGGCAGACTGGAACGAATTTTATCAGGTGTCGGAAAATGACAAAAGTGCCATTATCCTGCAGGATGAAATGGTAGAAGAACAGGCACTTATAAAGGATAGTGTATGCTATTTTGACCTGGCAACTGTTCATAAATATATGAATGAAGTGTTTTATGCAGATATGACAGAGAATCTGCTGTTGTATGCGACTCCGACAGAGGTGATCCAGACTGTGTTTGGTGAAACTACGTATACCACCACCGTGGGTGTACAGGATACCGGTTATGTAACCTGTTTTGCGGAAGGAGATACGGTATATGTAGCTGCGGATTATGTAAAGCTGTTTACGAATTATTCTTATGAATGTTTTGACAGGCATGTACAGGTTTACACTGAATGGGGAACCAGACAGGCAGCACAACTAAAGAAGGATACCGCAGTCCGCCTGAGAGGCGGTGTGAAGAGCCCGATCCTAACACAGGCATCGAAGGGTGATACTCTTGAAATTTTGGAACAGATGGAGACATGGAGCAAGGTAAAGACTTCAGACTCAGTGATCGGATATGTGGAGAATAAGCGTCTGGGAGATATTACGGAAGAGACAGAGACTCCGGTAACGGATTATCAGGAGCCGGAATATACCTCTCTTACCAGTGACAACAAGATCTGTCTCGGATGGCATTCCATCGGCGGTGTGGGTGGTAATGATACCCTGTATTCCATGGTATCCGGTACGAAAGGAATGAATGTTATTGCACCTACCTGGTTCAGCTTGACGGATGAGAGTGGATCCATGCGTAGTTTCGGAACCACAGATTACGTGAACACAGCACACAATATGGGCTTGCAGGTATGGGGTGTGGTGGACAACTTTAATTACGCCAATGAGACAGGAAATGCTGTCAGCACTCTGAATATGCTGTCCTCCACCACCAACAGGCAGAATTTTGTACAGAATGTTGTAAATGCGGCAATCAGCCTGGGACTTGATGGTATTAATGTGGATTTTGAGCAGCTCAGCAGTGACTGCGGATCACACTACGTGGAATTTATACGAGAGCTTTCCATTCAGTGCCGCAACAATGGACTGGTATTGTCCATTGCCAATTATGTACCGTTTAATTTCAATGATTACTATCGTCTGGACATTCAGGGAGAGGTGGCAGATTATGTCATCATCATGGGATATGATGAGCACTGGCATGGAAGTAAAGATCCCGGAAGCGTTGCGAGTATCAGCTATGTGTCCGGAGGGTTGGACAGAACATTACAGGAGGTTCCTGCTGACAAGGTGATCAATGCGCTTCCTTTCTATACGATCCTGTGGAAGACAGACGGAACAGAGGTGACGGATGAGTATATTACCATGAATAACGAAGCGGACTTTATGAGCAGAGCAGGAGTTACAGCGGAGTGGAATGAGGAGACCTGCCAGAACTATGCGGAATGGACGTCCGGCAGTGCCACATATCAAATCTGGCTGGAGGATGCAGAATCCATAGCTGTTAAACTGAATATGATGACTACTAAAAATATTGGTGGTGTGGCTGTGTGGAGACTGGGCTACGGAACTCAGGCGGCATGGGAACTTATCAGCGCATATTTGCAGTAAATAGAGAAATAGAGAGTTACGCAGCGCACTGTCCGCGTAACTCTCTATTTAAATCTTCGTTGTCCATTGGGACAGATCCCATACCTGGCTTGCCAGTCCGTCATAGAATTCAGGCTCATGGCAGACCATGAGGATACTTCCTTTGTATTCTTTCAGTGCCCGCTTCAGTTCGTTTTTGGCATCTACATCCAGGTGGTTGGTAGGCTCGTCCAGAAGGAGAACGTTTGTGGCACGATTCATCAACTTGCAGAGCCGTACTTTTGCCTGCTCACCGCCGCTTAATACTTTTACGCGGCTTTCGATATGCTTTGTGGTCAGTCCACATCTTGCCAGTGCAGAGCGTACTTCGTACTGGGTAAAGGAAGGAAATTCCTGCCAGATCTCTTCAATACAGCTGTTGTCACCGGAACCGGACATTTCTTGCTCAAAATAGCCAATTTCCAGATAATCACCCTGCTCCACTTCGCCGGACAGAGGAGAAATCAGTCCCAGAATACTTTTTAAAAGCGTTGTCTTACCGATACCATTGGCACCGATCAGAGCCACTTTTTCTCCACGTTCCATGGATAAATTCAGAGGTTTGGACAGGGGCTCATCATAACCGATGACCAGATCCCTTGTCTCGAAGATCACTCGGCCGGTAGTGCGGGCTTCTTTAAAGGAGAATTCAGGCTTCGGCTTCTCAGCGGCAAGTTCGATGACATCCATTTTGTCCAGCTTCTTTTGACGGGACATCGCCATGTTACGAGTGGAGACACGGGCCTTGTTCCTTGCCACGAAGTCTTTCAGATCGGCAATCTCCTTCTGCTGACGATTGTAAGCAGCTTCCAGCTGAGACTTTTTCATGGCATAGACTTCCTGGAACTTATCGTAATCCCCTACATAACGAGTCAGTTCCTGATTGTCCATATGATAGATCAGGTTGATGACACTGTTCAGAAAAGGAATATCATGACTGATCAGGATAAAAGCATTTTCATATTCCTTCAGATAACGCTTCAGCCATTCAATATGCTCCGCATCCAGATAGTTGGTGGGCTCGTCCAAGAGCAGAATATCCGGCTTTTCCAAAAGAAGTTTACCCAGAAGGACTTTGGTACGCTGACCACCTGACAACTCTGTCACATCACGATCCAGTCCGATATCCATCAATCCCAGAGCCCGTGCCACTTCTTCCACCTTGGCATCGATCATATAGAAATCGTGCATGGTCAGAAGCTCCTGGATTGTCCCCAGATCTTCCATATATTGTTCCAGCTCCTCGGGGGTGGCGTCTCCCATTTTGTCACAGATTTCGTTCATCTGTGTCTCCATGTCATATAAAAAGTCAAAGGCAGAGGCCAGTACCTGGCGGATTGTCATGCCGGGAGTCAGTACAGTATGCTGATCCAGATAACCGACGCGGACGTTTTTGGCCCACTCTACTTTTCCTTCATCCGGCATCAGCTTGCCGGTAATAATATTCATAAAGGTAGACTTTCCCTCGCCGTTGGCACCAATGAGACCAATGTGCTCGCCTTTTAACAGGCGAAACGATACATCGTTAAAAATAGCACGGTCACCAAAACCGTGGGTCAGGTGTTCTACGTTTAATATACTCATAATCCCTCTCATTCTGCTGCTTTCGCAGCTGATTCTGTCAATATTCCTTTGCAAGTATAGCGTACCGTTTACCATTTTGTAAAGAAAGAAAGCATTCAGCGTGAAAAATAAGCACAAAAAGCAGGAAAAAGGTAAAAGGGAGTTGTGATAAGGTACAGGTGTGTGCTATGATGTATCCGTTTACGCAACAGATCAGTGGCCCCCGATACTGTCGAATCGTACGGGCAGCCGGCTGTGATCCTGCGTATGACCATTACAAGATTGAGAGAAGGAAGAATTACCATGCTGTTACTGCAACAAATGATAATATTTTTCCTGATCATGTTGATCGGATATATTTGTAGAAAAGTAAAAATTTTCGGGGAGACCACTGGTAAGACCATCTCAGGAATTGTCATTAACATTGGTAATCCGGCATTGATCATTGCATCCGGAATGAATCCGGAGACTTTGGAAAATAAGGAGAAACTGCTGCTTACCCTGGGAGTGGCATTAATCTTCTTTGCCATTATGTTTGTGATCGCCGAACTGATTCCAAGACTACTTCAGGCGGACAGAGAAGATTATGGTGCCTATCAGGTCATGACGATCTTTTCCAACATCGGATTTATGGGCTATCCTCTGCTAGACGCAATGTATGGCAGTGAGGCAGTGATCCATGCCGCAATTTTCAACCTTTTATATAGCGTACTGATCTATACCTACGGTATCAGCAAAATGAAGGCAGGCGGAGAACGGGAAAAACTGAACTGGAGACAGCTTCTGAATGTCGGCGTGATTTCCTGTATCATTGCGGTTGTTTTATATATCAGCAATCTTCCGGTTCCTGTAATCTTTGAAGACACAGCCGACCGGATCGGAGCTGTTACCGGACCCTTAAGCATGCTGGTGATTGGAGATTCTCTGGCACAGATCCGGCTGAAAGAATTGTTTACGGATGTGAGGCTGCTGATTTTCTCTGTATTAAAACTGATTCTGGTACCGGCACTGCTTTTATGGGGGCTTGGATTTTTCATTACAGACCCGATGTTCCGGGGAGTATGTCTGGTAATGACAGCAACACCGGTAGGTAGTATGACGGTAATGCTGGCGCAGCAATATGATGGGGATTATCGTCTGACCTCCAAGGGAGTGGCACTTACCACAATACTGTCTGTTGTGACAATGCCTTTTCTGTTCTGGCTGTTGCAGATTGGGTGATGTGATAAATTTTATGAAACTTATCCCTATATTTATCGTTTGATAGAATAGGTGTCTCAGAATAAGGAGATACTACAACAATAAGTATGGGCACAGCCCGGAGAAATGAGGATTATTATTTATGAAGAAAAAATTAGCATGTATGTTACTTATGAGTGCACTGACATTATCTGTGACAGCCTGCGGCGGAAAACAGAACAATGGTGCCGCTTCTGCCACACAGGAGACCGGAACGGCCGTAACAGAGGCTTCGGAGGAAAAGATAACGTTGAGCACTGAAGAAGTTGAGAAGGCATTACAGAGTGCAAAGGAAGCTGTGACAGATGCGCTTGGGGAGGATTACTGGCCAGATTCCGAGATTCCGGAGGAGATGCTGAATGATACATTTGGCATCAGCGCAGACCTGTACGATGGTTATCTGGGAGAGACTCCCATGATCAGTGTCAATGTAGATACTTTATTGATTATTCATGCAAAAGATGGTAAGGTAGAGGAAGTAGAAAATGCATTAAATGCCTATCGTGATCGTCTGGTAAATGATACCATGCAGTATCCTATGAATCTGGGCAAGATTCAGGCATCCAGAATCGAACGTGTAGGAGATTTTGTATGCTTCGTACAGCTGGGTGCAGACACCTCAGCGGCAGAAGAGCAGGGAGAGGAAGCTGTGATCACCTACTGTCAGGAGCAGAACGAACTTGCTCTGGAGGCTGTCAGACAGACTCTGGAGTAAACGCGGAGTAAAACAAATGGTATTCAGCAGTGTGTTGTTTCTTTTTCGGTTTTTACCGATTTTTATGATCTGCTATTTTCTGGTTCCCCGGAAGATGAAGAACCTGGTTCTCTTTCTGGGGAGCCTGGTCTTTTATGCCTGGGGAGAACCTGTCTATATTTTCCTGATGCTCTTTTCCACCATCTCAGATTTCGTATGGGGAAGATTGATTGAGGACTACAGAGGAAAAGACAGCTCCAGGATCTTTTTAATATGTTCGATTGCTATCAATCTCTTTATCCTGGGATTTTTTAAATATGCGGATTTCCTGTTACAGACAGTGAACAGTGTCTTTGGAACAGCGATTCCATTGTTGCAGCTGCCTCTGCCTATCGGGATTTCCTTTTATACCTTTCAGACCATGTCTTATGTGATCGATGTATACAGGGGAGATGTAAAGGCACAGCGTAATATTCTGCAGTTTGGTGTCTATGTTACTATGTTCCCACAGTTGATCGCCGGGCCGATCCTGAAATATCATCAGGTGGAAAAATATCTGCAGGGCAGGCGGGTAGACCTGGATGAGATCAGCTATGGTGCGAAACGGTTTGCTATAGGACTTGCGAAAAAAGTATTACTGGCAAACAATCTCGGAATGCTATGGGAGCAAATTTCCTCTTTGGAACAGGTACAAATGAGTGTACTTATGGCATGGTTGGGAATTGTGGCTTTTGCTTTTCAGATTTATTTTGATTTTTCGGGGTATTCGGATATGGCAATCGGACTGGGGGCGATTCTGGGATTCCATTTCCCGGAAAATTTCAATTATCCATACATTGCTGCTTCCATCAAGGATTTCTGGCACAGATGGCATATTTCCCTAAGCACCTGGTTTAAAGAATATGTATACATTCCGTTGGGCGGCAACCGGAAAGGACTGCCCAGACAGCTGCTCAATATTCTGATAGTATGGATGCTTACCGGGATCTGGCATGGTGCCGGATGGAACTATCTGTTATGGGGTCTCTGGTTTGCATTGTTCCTGATTTTGGAGAAATTGTTTCTGGGAGAAATCCTGGAGAACGCTCCTAAAATATTTTGCAGAGTTTATACACTGGCGGTGGTAATGATCAGCTGGGTGTTTTTCGCATTGGAGAAGCCCGGAGAAATATGGACATATATTCAGTCGATGTTTGGACTAGGTGGTGTGGAATTGATGAATTCCCAGGCGTTGTTTTTGGGAAGCGAGTATCTGGTATTGTTGATTGTGGCTCTGGTGGCATGTCTTCCTCTGGGCGGCAGAATGGTACATGGACTGAAAAGCAGTAAAACCGGTCCTGCCATGGCATTATACCGGCTGGGTGAAAAGGTGATTCCCACAGTGCTGCTGATTTTGTCAATTGCGTATATTGTAGATGCATCTTATAATCCCTTTTTATATTTCCGTTTTTGATTGGGAAGGAGGAACAGCGTGTGGATGATAAAAGAAATTCTCTGCTGACAGTCGGACTGATCTGTGCGGTTCTTCTTATTCTGGGGGTCGCTGATCTGTGCAACAGTGACAGGCTTTATTCAGAAACGGAGAACAGAGTGTTAGCTTCCCGACCTGCTTTTTCCCAGGAAAAATTTTTTTCGGGAGAGTATGGGGGTAACTATGAAGAATATATCACAGATCAGTTTGTGGGTCGTGATAAATGGATAGGACTCAAGACCTGCACTGATATTCTGCTTCAGAAAAAGGAAATCAATGGCGTCTATTTAGGCACCGATCATTATCTGATCGGTGTCAATGATCCGGAAAGTTATACAGAACAGATGGAAAACGGCAAAATCGCTTCTTTGAAAAAGCTGGTAAACCGTTGGGATGCAAAGGTAATGCTGGTGCCTACAGCGGATAATGTTCTGACGCAGAAGCTGCCTGACTTTGCCCCTTATTATCAGGAGGAGAGACTTCTGGAGAAGGTACGGGAAGCAGTCGGAGACGATCATTATGTAGATGTGTACCATGCGCTGCTGGAGCATGCGGAGGAACCTATTTACTATCGTACAGATCATCACTGGACCAGCCTGGGGGCTTATTATGGATTTATGGCATGGGCAGATAGTGTGGATCGTTTTCCGTTTCCTTATAATACAGCAGGCATGAAGACGGTATCGGATGATTTTCAGGGAACGCTGCAGTCCCGTATCAATCTGGACTGGGCCAAAGACAGCATTCAATATTTCCCGGAAACGGAGAAGAAAGCAGTGACAGTTACGTATGATTTTAAGGATACGACAGATTCTCTGTATGCACCGGAATATCTGGATACGAAAAATCAATACGGTTTTTTCCTGAACGACAATCATGCATTTGTAGAAATTCATACCGGATACAATCCGGGGAAGACCTTGTTTCTGATCAAGGATTCCTATGCCAACAGCATGCTTCCGCTTTTGACTACCCATTACGAGACGATTTATGTTGTGGATCTCCGGTATTTTAACGGAAAACTGTTTCAGTTCATGGAACAGTATGAACCGGAACAGGGCATGGATGTATTGATCCTGTATGACTGCATTCACTTTTTAGAGGATTTTAAATATTATTGATAAAGGAGATTTATTATGGCTTATTTGGGCATTCCCCAGAATACCATTGCGGTGCTTCAGAAATATCATTTTAATTTTCAGAAAAAATTTGGACAGAATTTCCTGATAGATACTTCGGTTCTGGACCGGATCATATCTTCGGCGGAGATTACGAAAGAGGATTGTGTACTGGAGATCGGTCCAGGCATCGGTACTATGACGCAGTATCTGGCAGAGCGTGCAGGCAGTGTTGTGGCTGTGGAGATTGACAAAGCACTGATTCCGATTTTGGAAGAGACTCTGCAGGATTACGATAATGTGACGGTGATTAACGATGACATCCTGAAAGTAGATATCAATCGGCTGGTGGAGGAGAAAAACGGCGGACGTCCCATCAAAGTGGTGGCGAATCTGCCTTATTACATAACGACCCCCATCATTATGGGGCTGTTTGAGAGCCGCGTACCATTGAAAAGTATCACCATTATGGTGCAGAAGGAAGTCGCAGACCGTATGCAGGTAGGACCGGGAACCAAGGATTACGGTGCTTTGTCTCTGGCAGTGCAGTATTACGCAAAACCGGAAATCGTAGCAAATGTACCACCTAACTGCTTCATTCCCCGTCCCAATGTAGGAAGTGCGGTGATCCGGCTGACCCGGTACGAGGAGCCGCCTGTGCAGGTGAAAGACGAAAAAAAGATGTTCTCACTGATCCGGGCCTCCTTTAATCAACGCCGCAAAACACTGGTAAACGGACTGGGAAATGCAGGATTGCCCGGTATTACCAAAGAGTCCGCAGCAGCAGCCCTGCAACAGATGGGGTTGTCTGCTACGGTACGTGGAGAGGCACTGACCCTGGAGCAGTTTGCGCAGCTCAGTGACCTGCTGTAAATAGAATGAGAAGGTTATCTGATTATGATATAAGCGGCATATACCGCATAAAGAGCCACCATACAGAAGCCTTCGACTCTTCCAATCTTCTTTTTGCTTCCTGCGAAGATCCATACGCACACGGTAAATGCGATCAGTACGCACAGATCAATGATGTTTTCCGTAATGATGCTGATGGGACTGATGGCGGAAGCGATCCCCAGTACCATCAGGATGTTAAATACGTTGGAGCCGATGGCGTTACCCAGTGCCATATCGACTTCATTTTTCCTGGCGGCAACGATGGAGGTCACAAGCTCCGGAAGGGATGTACCGATGGAAACGATGGTAAGTCCGATCAGTGTCTGCGTCATTCCCAGGTCGCTTGCAATCCTGGATGCAGCATCGACAGTGAGATCTCCGCCGAAGGCGATCGCAGCAGCACCGCCGATAATGAAAATGATGCTGAGCGGCACGGAGATCAGCTTGATCTCTTCATCGGAACCGCCTTCGATCTCCACTTTTTTTCCTTCTTTATTTGCTTTTAAGGCAATTCTGATCATGTAGAAGATATATCCGGCAAAAAGACCTATGAATATCACACCATCGAAATGTCCCAGTGTCATATTGGTCTGATCACCAAGTCCAATGGTTCCCAAAAGCAGTAAAAGACCGGCGCAGATCAGGGAAAGAGGGATGTCTCTCCTGATAGTTTCCCGTGCAACCTCTACGGTGGCGATCATTGCACATACACCGATCACGACCATCAGATTAAAGATATTGGAACCGACGACATTACTGACCGCAAGCTCATTGTTGCCAGTGATAGAAGCCGATACACTGACCGCTGTCTCCGGAAGAGAGGTTCCCATTGCTACGATGGTAAGTCCGATAATGATAGACGGGACATGCAGTCTTTTCGCTACACTGGAGCTTCCCTCTACGAAAAAGTCCGCACCTTTAATCAGCAGTACAAAACCGATTACAAGGAATACAAGAACAAGGGCAAACGGGGCGTTGTTAATAAGTTTCTCCATGTTTTTCTCCTTTGCGTGATCCATTATAGTGTTGTCAGCCGAAAGCTGTGCGATGATAAGTATCCGGCAGAGATAAAAAAGACTCATGTATATCAATTATCTGCCAGTGTGTATTATACACAGACCGTTAATAGATATACATGAGTCTCATTATTTAAGATTTGCCAGATTATACTCTCTAATTATAATCAGAATGTTGACAAATCACACCTTCGTGCTAACTACTCCCTCATGGATTATTTAAATTTTGAAACCATTCAGAGCCATGCAAAACTATGTTCTGCGAATGGGTTCTGGATAGTTGCTATTCTCGGTAAATAATATCAAAATCAATTGCCGGTGTCAACAGGTGAATGAAGAAATCCTGGAGGGTGTTCTGCATTATTGGTTTGCACTGTCTGCGTCAATTACCGATTGAATCTGCTGCATCAGAGAGTCATAGTTATCCTGGTTATCAATTCCCCCAAGGATCGGATCCCCTACAATATTTCCGTTTCTATCGACAAGTATGGTTGTAGGAAATGCCATAATATCAGAGGCATATTTACCCGCATCGGAAGCAGAGTCAATGGAAATATTGCGGTACTTTGCACCCTGGCTTTCAAGAACAGCGGCAGCTTCTTTTATGGCAGCTTCATTGCCGTCGAAGGTTTCCGTATTGATACCGATGACTTCGCCGCCCATTGCTTTAAGCGTATTGTTTAATTCGTTCAGCATAGACAACTCAGCAACACAGGGCTTACAGCCGGTAAACCAGAAATTAACGACGGTTACTGCATTGGCGGAAAACAGGCTTTCATCGACAGAATTACCATCAAAATCCTGACCGGAGAAATTCCGGAAGGGAGAGTCAGCTTCGGAATTGTTTTCCGGAGCAGTAGGATCGGCTGCGGTAGTTCCCTGTTCCAGTTCTGCGATCTGTTCTTCGATTTTCCGTATGGTTTCCATATCGTCGGTAAGTGTTTTCAATTCATCCTCTGTGAAGGAGTCTTTGTTTGCTTCGACGGTATCAGCCAGATAATCAGCATAATTTGCGCTGGGATCAGCATTGCTTTTGCTCATCATGCCGAATACCTTGTTCCATACAGCCTCATGATCTGCAAAAAGCTGGTTCTCCTGCTGATACAGATCATCCAGCGCGGTGTTGGAGCTATCTGTGGATACTGTGCCGGTTTCCGTCAGAGACTCATTGGTTTTGTCCGTGCCGGTAGCATCCGTTGCGCCGCAGGCTGTAAGCAATAAAGCTATGCAGAGTGTTAAAATAGTAAGGAATTTTTTGTTTGTTTTCATGATTATATTCTCCTTTAAGTAATAGTAATAAGATTATTTTCCCATAAACCGGTAGTGGATCGCATCCTTGGGACAAGCCTTGATGCAGGCTCCGCACCGTATGCATTCCGGATGGTCCGGATGCTTGCACACATCCACATCCATTTTACATACCTTTGAACATTGACCACAACCGATACATTTGCTGTCCTCTACCTTAATACTAAGAAGGCTGACCTTATTAAACAGCGAGTAGATCGCGCCAAGAGGACAGATCCATTTGCAGAAGGGTCTGTAAAATAAAATACTTAACACGACAACTGTGATCAAAATAAAGCATTTAAAAGAAAAGAGTTTTCCAAGTGCGGACCGTATGGCTGTATTTCCAAGAGAAAGCGGGATCGCTCCCTCCAGAACGCCCTGTGGACAAATATATTTACAGAAAAAGGGGTCGCCCATTCCTATAGAGTTCGTTACGAGCAGCGGCAGAAGGATAACGAAAACGATAAGAATCATATATTTCAGATATCTTAGCGGCTTCAGTCTGGCTGTGGAAAATTTTTTTCCCGGGATTTTATGAAGTAAATCCTGAAACCATCCAAACGGACACAAAAAACCACATATAAATCTTCCAAGTGTCACACCCAGTAAAATAAAAAATCCCGTGACGTAATATGAAAATTTAAATCGGGAGGATCCGATCACCGCCTGGAATGCACCAATGGGACATGCTCCCGTGGCAGCAGGACAGGAATAACAGTTTAATCCCGGTACACATACGGTCTTAGCGTTACCCTGATATATTTTTCCCTTAAAAAAATTGGGGATGTGAATATTAGTAAGCAGTGTGGCAGCAGCCTGTATCCATCCGCGTATCCGGGCTGTCTGCCTTGATAGTGATTTTTTTCTCTTATCCAATTCCGACACACTCCAGACATAATTTTATTGCTTTACCAAGCACGACAGCAGCTTCGCCTCTGACTGCACCGTAGCCGATCATAGTGATCCCGGTGACGAGCAGAACGATCTGAGATATTTTTCTGCACTTCAAGTTATTGTTACTCCTTTCGATGGTGGTATTTGTTGACCAGTTGACTTCGCTATTATACAATAATTGTTGTAAAATCTTTGTTAAGGACGGGGAAGAAATTTTGAGATTATTCATTGTTGAGGATGAAAAAGAAATATGTGATACGGTTGCGAAAAGTCTGTATGACGCAGGATATGAGGTGGATACCTGCTATGATGGGGAAGAAGCTCTTGCGAGTATCCTGACGGAGAACTATGATCTGGTCGTTCTTGATCTGAATCTGCCCGGCATGGATGGAATGGAGATTCTGAAGGAACTCAGGCAGGAAAATGAGGAGACGAAGGTTCTTATATTATCTGCAAGAGGGCAGATAGCGGATAAGGTTGAGGCTCTGGATGCAGGGGCAAATGATTATATGGAAAAACCATTCCATTTACAGGAGCTTGAGGCACGTATCAGAAGCCTGACCAGAAGGAAGTTTGTACAGAAGGATGTATGTCTGGAAAGCGGTGAGATAAAGTTTGATACCGTAAGGCGTGAGGCTTATGCGAAAGGAGAAATGGTATCCCTGACACGAAAAGAAAATGGTATTCTGGAATATCTGCTTCTGAACATGGGCAGACCGGTAAGCCAGGAGGAATTGATGGAGCATGTCTGGGATGCATCTGTGGATAGCTTTAGCGGAGCGATCAGAGTACACATGTCTTCCCTTAGAAAAAAGCTTAAGGCTGTGCTGGGATATGATCCGATTCTGAACAAGGTGGGAGAAGGGTATAAAATACGAGAGGAGTCCGATAGATGAAAAAAATGTCGCTGCAGTGGAGACTTACCTGCATCATTACATTATATATAGCGGTGATATGTGGATGCGTGACGATGCTTGTCTATAAAAACGGTGTGTATTATATGGATTCCCTGCAAGAGGCTGTGGATACACGGGGAGATGAGCAACCGGACGATGCGGAGGAAATATATATCAGCATTCCGGAGGACAAGTGGGATGAGTTCGCCAATGACTTTTCTGTCCAGGTGTATAATAATAAGGCGGACTACAGAAAAAACAGCTTGATCATTTCAGCAGTATTGGCTCTTCTGGGTGGAGTGGTTACCTATTTTATAAGTGGGCATGCACTCAGACCGATCAGAGAGTTTTCTGACAAGATCGAAAAGGTACAGGCACAAAATCTGGCAGATTCACGGATAGAAGAAAACCAGGTGAAGGAACTGAACCAGCTTAGCGTTTCGTATAACCGTATGCTGGAACGCCTCTCGGATGCATTTGAGATACAGAGACAATTTACTGCAAATGCAGCCCATGAGCTTCGTACTCCATTGGCCCTGATGCAGGTACAGCTTGATCTGTATCATTCCAACAGACATCCGGGCAATGATGCAGATACGGTACAGATCATAAAGATGATTACCGAACAGAACGACAGACTCAACAAAATGGTAAAGACACTTCTCGATATGAGTGAGCTTCAGACAGTAGGACGGGATGATGAAATTATATTAGATGCTCTGGTGGATGAGGTATTGGAGGATCTGGAACCTCTCGCAGAGACAAAAAATATAAGACTGATCGGAAAATGTAAGGATATAACGATGGTCGGAAGTGACATCCTTATTTACCGGCTGGTATACAATCTTGTTGAGAATGCCATAAAATATAATCATTCGGGCGGGCAGGTCACAGTAACCGCAGACCGGAAGGAAAAACATGTGTATCTGTCAGTGGAGGATACGGGAGCCGGAATCCCTGAGGAACTTAAGGAGCGCGTGTTTGAACCGTTTTTCCGGGTGGATAAATCCAGAAGCCGGGAGCTTGGTGGAGTAGGACTGGGACTTGCCCTGGTCCGTGAAATTGTAAGAGTGCATGATGGCAGTATTACAGTGAAATCCAATCCATCCGGAGGGACGATCTTCGAGGTGGTTTTGTGATAGCGTAATACATAGTCAACAGGAGAAGAGAAGCAATGAAAATCTACATAGATTTTGACGATGTATTATGTGAAACCGCAGAATATTTTACAAAAATTGCGAAAGAAATGTTCGGCATTGAGGTCCCTTATCGGCAGGTTCAGTTTTTCAATTTGCAGAAATCGTTTGATATAAATGACGAGCAGTATGAAGCATTAATGAAAGTGGGGCATTTGCCGGAAAATCTGTTGAAGTACGAGGAGACGACGGGGGCTTCCGAGGTAATTAATAAGTGGGTGGATCAGGGACACGAGGTTTTTATCATTACCGGAAGGCCGTTCAATTCCTACGAACCATCGAGGCAATGGCTTGATGAACATCATTTGGACAGAGTTCCCTTGTTCTGCGTAGACAAATACGGGCGCGAAACAGCGAAACAGGATTATAGATATAATATGACATTGGAGGAACTTTACAGTATGACTTTTGATTTTGCGGTAGAGGATTCTCCGGCGGCATTTGAGCATGTAATGCATTTTGACAACTGCAGGATAGCCGTGTTCGACCGCCCCTGGAACAGACGGGCAGAGCTTCCCAATGACAGATTTGTGAGATGCAAAAACTGGCAGGAAATTGACCGGTTGTTTGAAAAGCTTTCCGAAGCATAGGGAAAATGTTGTAGCAAAGACAAGGCTTGCGATAGAAGAATTATATAAGATGAAAAAAGCAAAGAGGAACATAGAATGAGGGAAACAGGATGAAAATAGAACACATTGCACTTTACGTAGAGGATCTGGAAGGAGCCAGAAATTTTTTTATAAAGTATCTGGGTGCAAAAGCAAACAACGGGTATCATAATCCAAGGACGAATTTCCGCTCCTATTTTCTCTCTTTCGAGGACGGCGCCCGGCTTGAGATCATGCAGAGACCGGAAATGGTAAACCTGCCGAAAGAAGCTGCCCGAACAGGATATGCACATATTGCCTTCAGCGTAGGAAGCCGGGAAAAGGTGGATGCTTTGACTGCGGAATTAAAAGCAGACGGATATGAAGTTGTCAGCGGACCCAGAATTACAGGAGACGGCTATTACGAAAGCTGTATTGTTGCTGTTGAAGGAAACCAGATCGAAATCACTGTTTGAACAGGCTGATTGTCTGCTATTGCACGGATAAATACAATGTTTTAAAATGGATACCAAAGGAAAAATTAGCACCGAAGAAAATTCAGAGAGGGAAAGCCTATGGGAAAATTAAGCCGAAAGCATTTGCTTGTCATACTGTTGGTATTATCCTGTGTCGGCTGTCTTACCAGCTGCCGGGAGAATTGTGAGGAAGAGGCGTCTGCCAAGCCGGTTATTTATCTTTACCCGGAGAGCGAGACCGACGTTACGGTGAGACTGGATTATGCAGGGGAGCTGACCTGCACCTATCCTGATTATAAAGACGGTTGGAAAGTCTCGGCGGGTTCTGACGGGACACTGACAGATGCAGACGGACAGACCTATAATTATCTCTATTGGGAAGGGGTAAACCGTGTGGACTATGACTTCTCGGAAGGCTTTTGCGTGGCTGGAAGTGACACGGCTGTCTTTTTGGAGGAGGCATTGAGCCGTCTGGGGCTTACCAGACGAGAGGCAAACGAGTTTATTGTGTACTGGCTGCCATTGATGCAGGACAATCCGTACAATCTTATTTCTTTCCAGACAGACAGCTATACGGAGGAGGCGCAGCTTTTCATTGACCCGGCACCGGATACGCTCTTACGGGTATTCATGGCGTGGAAACCACTGGAGAGCCCGGTGGAGATTCCAACGCAGAACCTTACCGCTCCGGAACGAACTGGTTTTACTGTAGTGGAATGGGGCGGATGTCAGGTGAAGTGATGATTGGTAAGAAAAGAGGACGGTATGACTATATATAGGTATGGGAATCCGGAGGCTCCCATTGTTTTGATCCAGCCCGTTGGAGATCACGATCTGCCGGAAATAGAGGGCGAAGTGGCACAGATCCGGAAACTGACAGCATTGGATTTTCAAATGATTGCGGTGAAAGTGGATGACTGGAACCTTGATCTGTCTCCGTGGAGATCACCGGCGGTGTTCGGAAATGAGGATTTTGGCGAGGGTGCAGCCTCGTTGTTGGAAGAGATTTTGCGGTTATGTCCGGATGAAAGAAAAACTTATTATCTCGGAGGATATTCACTTGCCGGGTTGTTTTCTCTGTGGGCATCTTATCAGGTGGACCGGTTTGCAGGGATAGCGGCGGCATCGCCCTCTGTATGGTTTCCCGGGTTTTTGTCTTATATGAAGGAGCATGAGAATCAGAGCCAGGCAGTTTACTTAAGCCTGGGGGACAGAGAGGAAAAGACGAAGAATCCTGTCATGGCGACTGTGGGTGACTGCATCCGGGAGGCTCATGCGTGGCTGCAACAGTGTGGGATCCGCAGTACGCTGGAATGGAATCCGGGGAATCATTTCAGAGATCCGGGGCTGCGGACCGCGAAGGCATTTGCCTGGGTAATGAAAAATTTATAAATTTTGCTTATTGGATCGGAGGAGAGGGATATGGTAATGGAAGCTCTGGTATACATATTGACATTATTGTTTGGAGTATGTACCGTTATCATTATTAAAAATAAGAGATATAAGGTTGTACCTTTTATGTGTCTGAACATCATCCTGACATTTGCTGGTTTTGCTATCACATCATTTGTTATTTTGTTTGTACGGAATGAAGCTCTTGAAGCGCTGCTGATTATGAGCGTGTTTGGATTGTTTCTGTTTTTACTGGGTGTGAATGATATCTATGCTGTATTTTGCTGCAATCAGAAGATAGAAGCTATCTATTGCGGATATAACAGCTACCCAGGACGCTATGGGATTACCAGCTATGCACCGGTGTTTGAATATGTCTGTAATGGCACGGCTTACCATGAGCAGACCACATTGACGGTACCCTATCGCCTGCTGCGGAGGATGACAGAAGGGAATACTTATCCCATCTATATTCATTCAAAACATCCGGGAGTATGTGTTTTGAAGAGAAGAATCAGGTTCACGACAGTGATTGAATTTGGTTTTGCAATGATGTTTTTGGTAGTAGCAATTTTGTGGCAGCGATCCTGAAAATGGTACATAGGGACACTCGGAACATGTGGACAATGCCGAATACCGGAGAAACCGGTAAATCAGTAGAAACTCTGAGGTTTGCGGAAATGTTAAGTTCCTTTGCGCAAATTCCTGTCACCTGTGCCCACGTTGAGGCGGAAGAAGGGCACAGAAGGAGTTCATCTTCTACAGCATAAAATAGATTTCAGACGGTAAAATCGGAACATCAAAACAAAAATACCACCCGGGAAGACACCAAAGTCATCCGGGTGGTATTCAACTAACTCTCCACTTAAATCATGTTTTTTCTACGAATAGCATATCCTCCAAGTGCACATACAATAGCACCACCCAGGAACCAGAATACCATGGAATTTTCACCGGTCTTAGGAACATCGTCATATGCGGAAGAGGATGCAGCAGCGCTCTGTGTGGGCTGCGCAGAAGCTGCTGCCTGAGCAGGCTGCGCTACAGCAGAAGCAGCAGTGCTTTCAGCAGGTGCGGGTGCGGTTTTGCTGTAGTACTGTGCATCTGTTTTCAAAGAACCATCTTCGATAGTGAGTTTTCCTCCTGCAAAGCTGTAGGCCTCATAAAAAGTTTTCTGATCGCGGTTATCCTTTGCGATTAAATGGTTTACAGTGCCTGCACAATTGATGTAGGCATGAAGATTGTTATAAGTATCGTTAGATGTGCCGACCATTTCAAGTGTATCAACATTACTGTTGAAGTTGGCTTTGGCATTGCCATATACATAAGCGTGAGAAACATCGCCGTTGATCGCTGCAACAGTGTCTGTGAGAACAAAGACGCTGTCATAACCGTTTGCATGAATGACATCTGTTTCGCTGTTGGAGGATTTGATTGTCAGGTTACCAAGATGAACAGAAAGCTTTAAAGGCTGTGAATTGCCACCGCCATCAAGGTTCTCAACGACAACATAATCCCCGTCTTTAATTTCCTGCTGCAAATAGTACAGCTCACGTTCCTGTGCGGAATCAGACCAGTTGGATGCCGGTTTGAATATCCAGCCCCCTTTGGCAGCAGAATAATTAACAACGTAGGTAGTGGGTTCTGCGGCTCTGGCAGTCATTTTTCCAACACCGGGAATTGCCAGGCATACCGCAGCCATTGTGAACAGTGCGACAAATTTTTTAAGTCTTTTCATAAGAAAACCTCCTGATAGTCTTTGGGTTATTCCTGTACGGGAAGGTAGTAGTCACCGGGTTCCACTTCTTTGGCAACTACAACGAACCGGCCCTGCTTAACATGGTAGACGCAGGTGGACAAAGTAAGAAAATGATCTCCAAACTCTGCAGTGACACCGGTGTCGTACTGGGATAACTGCTTGATATTGTTATAAAAGTCATCAAATTCTTCCTGCGTATCTGCCTGGAAAAATTTGTAGAACTTAAATACCTGATCTGTTTTCCGGTAAACCTGGGAGCGGAAGACGGCAATCACTTCATAATTGCGCTGGCATTCTTTGGTGTACAGAATAATGTTTTTATGATTTTCATAGAAATCCTGATTTTCATAATCTGTCAGATTACCAAACATCGCACCGGATTTCATGTTGTGTCCGTGAATGATAAGGTTTGTTGTAAGGGGATCAAGACAACTGTCGTTGTCCAACAGCAGACAGCCATTTTTATTTTCACTACCGTCAAAGGCACGATAGAGATAATAAGTCTCATCCTCAGGAGTCCACATTACGGGGTAATCAATGTCAGTTCCCGGCACCAACAGCCATGCAGCCATATCCTTGTTGGCAAGGAAACTGTCAGCATAAGGATTGACGATACGGTTGATCTGTTCAGCGGAAGAAAGCGTTTCCTCCACAGCCGGTTCGGCACTGACCTCTGGAACAGCTGTTTCGCTTTCAACGGAGGGAGTCGGTGTAGTGGCAGCAGCCGAAACAGTCGGACGCAGTTCATCCAATGATTCTTCCATGTGCCGGTCCTCCAGGCGGCCTCTTACATATAAAATAACCGCTGCCAGGATACAAATCCCGGCCAAAACAAATAAAATAATGGAAATAGTTTTCTTATCTGGTTTCATATTGTTATTATACGCTGAATCTGTAACAGGATGCAAGAGTATAAAACGAAAGGATTTCTTAAATTTTAGGAAGATATTTCCAGAAGAAAAAGCATATAAAATCATATAGAATAAAAGCAGCAGCGGAGAACGTGATATGGAACAAAAAATATTGCGGGTCATTATGGTATGCCTGCTCCTTGCTTCCATGGCAGTTGTCGGAAGAGAGACAGCGGAATATGTAAAAACAGTGAATGCTGTAAATGCTGTAAATGATCTGCAGGATATTGACCGAAGCATAGGAGGAAAGCCGTGCGTGGTCATAGATGCCGGACACGGGGGAGATGATCCCGGCAAGATCGGTATCAACGGTGTGCCGGAAAGAGATGTTAACCTTTATATTGCTGAAAAACTCAAAAAGTATCTGGAGTCAGACGGTATCAGCGTCGTACTGACGCGAGAAAACGGAAATGGACTTTATGATGAAACAGCATCAAATAAAAAAGTCCAGGATATGAAACGTAGAATTGAAATAATAGAGGAAACAGATCCGGTGCTGACAGTGAGCGTCCACCAGAACAGTTATCCGGAGGAGTATGTTCACGGAGCGCAGGTATTTTATTATAATGGAAGCAGCGAAGGGGAAAAACTGGCGCTTCTGATTCAAAATCAGTTAAAAAAAGAGCTGGATGAGGATAATCATCGACAGATCAAACCAAATGACAGCTATTACCTTTTGAAGAAAACAAAAGGTACGATCGTTATTGTAGAATGTGGATTTTTGTCAAACACAGAGGAGGCGGAAAAGCTGTGTCACGATTCCTATCAGGACAGAGTGGCATGGGCAATTCATAAAGGTATTTTACAGTATATGAACAGCATGAAAACTGAAAAAGTGGAGTGACGGCAAAGGCTAATATTTTTGGCATTTATATTTCCATTTCATCGGGGATATGCTATACTATATCCAAATGCATTAGAATAACAGAAGGTAATGATATGGATACTGAGATCATAAAAATTCACCCGGGAGAAGATCCTGTCAGTGAGGAAGATGACGTAAAGCTCCGCGCTGCAGGGGAAATCCTGAAAAAAGGAGGATTGGTGGCATTTCCGACCGAAACAGTATATGGACTCGGTGGAGACGCTCTGAATCCGACATCTTCCCAGAAAATTTATGCTGCAAAGGGCAGACCGTCTGACAATCCTTTGATTGTTCACATCTTCCGGTTTGAAGATATTTATAAAATCACCCGGAAAGTTCCGGAGGAAGCCCGGAAAATAGCCGATGCTTTCTGGCCGGGACCGCTTACCATGATCCTGCCGAAGTCTGAAGAAGTGCCGTATGAGACTACGGGTGGGCTGGATACGGTAGCAGTCCGTATGCCGTCACATCCGGCAGCGCAGAAGCTGATCGAATACAGCGGTGGGTATATTGCAGCGCCCAGTGCCAATACCTCCGGTAAACCAAGTCCAACGGTGGCAAAATATGTTGTGGAGGACATGATGGGACGGATTGATGCCATCATCGATGGTGGAGAAGTCGGGATCGGACTGGAATCTACCATCATAGATCTGACAGTGGTACCGCCCCAGATTCTCCGTCCGGGATATATCACGCAGGAGAAGCTGAGTACGGTACTGGGAACCGTGGATACAGATACCACCATCCTGAGAGCGGACAGTGGACAGGCACCGAAAGCTCCCGGAATGAAATACAGGCATTATGCTCCGAAAGGAGAACTTACCATTGTCGAGGGAGCACCGGAACAGGTAAGAGAATATATCAACCGGGAAGCCGCAGCGGATCATGCGGCAGGAGAGAAGACCGGTATTATCGGAACGGAAGAAATGCTTTCCGGGTATACGGCAGATGTGGTAAAAAGTGTCGGCAGCCGCAGGGATGAAGACAGCATTGCCAGACATCTGTATACGATCCTGAGGGAATTTGATGATGAAGGTGTCACTAAAATCTATTCTGAGGGATTTTCCACGGATGGTTTCGGACAGGCTATTATGAACCGGCTGCTGAAAGCGGCGGGGCATAAGGTTGTAAAGCTTTAAAAATCATTTTCAATATAAGGAGAATAAAAAATGATAGCAATCGCAAGTGATCATGGTGGATATGATCTGAAAGAAAGAGTTAAAAAATATTTAGAGGAGAACAATATCCCTTTTCAGGATTTTGGATGCGACAGCAAGGCAAGCTGCGATTACCCGGTATTCGGACATGCAGCAGCAAAAGCTGTGGCTGACGGTACCTGTGAAAAGGGAATTGTGATCTGTACCACCGGAATTGGCATCAGCATTTCTGCCAATAAGGTAAAGGGAATCCGTTGCGCACTCTGCTCGGATCCTCTTTCAGCCAAAATGACCAGATTACACAATGATGCAAACATGCTGGCTATGGGGGCAGGCATCGTAGGTGAAAATCTGGCATTGGAGATCGTAGAGACCTTTTTAAAGACTCCTTTTTCCGGAGAAGAGCGACACAGCCGCAGAATCAATCTGATCGAAGAGTTCTGAACCGGCCGGTAACTGCAGCAAAATTACATTATCCAAAATATAATCCAAAATATATTCAAAGTACAGGAGGACAACAATATGTCAAAAGTAGTAGTTATGGATCATCCCTTAATTGAGCAGAAGATCGGAATCATCCGCAGAAAGGAAACAGGAACCAAGGATTTCAGACAGAACATCAGCGAGATCGCCATGCTGATCGGCTATGAAGCTACCAAGGATCTGAAGCTGGAAGAAGTAGAGATCGAGACTCCCATCTGCAAGACTACCGTAAAACAGTTAAAGGGTAAAAAGCTGGCACTGGTACCCATCCTGCGCGCAGGCCTTGGTATGGTAGACGGAATGCTCTCCCTGATCCCGGCTGCAAAGGTAGGACATATCGGACTGTACCGTGATCCGGAGACCTTAAAGCCCGTAGAATATTACTGCAAGCTGCCCGCAGATTGCGCAGAACGTGAGGTGTTCGTCGTAGATCCCATGCTGGCCACCGGTGGTTCTTCCATCGCAGCCATCCAGCTGTTGAAGGACAAGGGCTGCAAGAGCATCCGTCTGCTGTGCATTATCGCAGCACCCGAAGGCGTAAAAGCGATGCAGGAAGCACACCCCGATGTGGATATCTATATCGGTGCAATGGACCAGAAGCTGAATGACCACGGATATATCGTTCCCGGACTGGGAGATGCTGGAGACCGTATTTTCGGTACTAAATAAAGGAGACACCAATGAGTGCCAAGCGCAGTGACTATATCAGTTGGGATGAATATTTCATGGGGGTAGCCCACCTGTCGGGGATGCGGTCCAAGGATCCGAATACCCAGGTGGGAGCCTGCATTGTCAGCCCGGACAATAAGATTCTGTCTATGGGATACAATGGGTTCCCCAAGGGTTGTTCCGATGATGAGTTTCCCTGGGAGAGGGAGAATGACAAGGATAGTAATCTGACAAAATATCCCTTTGTGACACATAGTGAACTGAATGCAATTTTGAATTACCGCGGAGGATCCTTAGAGGGTACAAAACTGTATGTGTCCCTTTTCCCCTGCAATGAGTGTGCGAAAGCCATCATTCAGGCAGGGATCCATACCGTGGTATATGACAGCGACAAATATCGGGGAACACCCTCCAACCGGGCAGCCAGGCGGATGTTTGATGCCGCAGGAGTGAAGTGCGTTCCCTACAGTAAAACAGGACGTACGATACATATCGAGGTCTGAACGACAGATCAAAGGAGTACAAACGGTTGAAGCGCCTACAGAAGACAGCTGTACTGCTTGCAGCGGTGATCCTTGCAGGAGCATTTTCTTCAGAAGACATCAAAGTAGAAGCTACCAGCAGTACCTGGCAGCAGATTCAGCAGGAACAGCGGGAGAAAAATGAACTGCAGAACCAGTTGAACCAGGAAAACGATAATCTGGAGAACCTGAAGGGAGAGCAGAATTCCCTCAAGGGACAACTGAATAATCTGAACGGTCAATTGACGGAGGTCAGCAATAATCTGGCGGATCTGGAACAGCAGATCGCGGATAAGGAGCAGGAGATCGCAGATACCCAGGCCAGCCTGGAGGAAGCGAAGGCTACCGAAGAGTGGCAGTATGAATGCATGATAATTCGCGTAAGAGACATGTATGAACGGAATGAGACCAGCTATATCAATGCTCTCCTGACTGCACAGAGCTTTGACAAGCTTCTGAATGCTGCGGATTTTTTTGAACGGATTGCCGCTTACGATCAGAAGAAACTGAAGGAATTTGAAGAGAACCGTCAGTTGATTGAAGAGGAAGAAGCACGACTTCAAACGGAAAAAGCAGAACTCGATAGTCTGAAATTGGCAGCAGAAGCAGAAAAAAGCAAGGTCTCCGGTCTGATCAGCCAGACCTCCAACAGCATTGCACAGTATGCGGGAGATATTTCGGAAGCTGAGCAGAGAGCTCTGGCGTATGAACAGGAAATCAAGAAAAAAGAGGATAATCTGGAAACCCTCAGAAAAAAGCTTGCCGAAGAGATCGCAATGTCCCAGAAGGCAGCCAACGCTACCTGGCGGGATATCTCAGATATTTCTTTTGAAGAGGGCGACCGATACCTATTGGCAAATCTGATCTATTGCGAGGCGGGAGGAGAACCCTATGACGGTCAGCTGGCAGTGGCCAGTGTGGTAATCAATCGTGTCAGAAGCTCGGTCTATCCCAACACGGTGGTAGGTGTGATCTATCAGAACAAGCAGTTTTCCCCGGTGGCCAGCGGCAGACTGGAACTGGCTCTGGCAGCCAATAAAGCTACCAGCCGTTGTTATCAGGCGGCGGATGAGGCTATGTCAGGCGTGACCAATGTCGGAAATTGTGTATATTTCCGCACTCCGGTGGAAGGACTCACCGGTATTAATATTGGTGGACATGTATTTTACTAACGAAAGTGAAAATCTATGAAAATCAACAGCTTCCCGTCTTCCGGCCGGTAAGTGAACTGCTTCTGCCGGAAGACGGGGAGCTGTTGAAAAAAGCAGTGGAGGCGGATCCATTCCAAACACTGGAACTGCTCACAGTACTTCACAACCTGAAGGATAGCGTAAGGAATGTGTATCTGCGCATGGAAACGAGTGAACAGACGGAGAACGGAATTCCGCTGTATCAGATCACCATTTCTGATATTCATGATCTGGAAGGACGGTCAGGTCCGCTGGCTGGTGATCATAGATATTGACGATTTCAAGCACATTAATGACACCTACGGACATATCTTCGGCGATCAGGTTATCCGCAAAGTGGCGGAGATCATGCAGGTGCTGGTGGGACAGAGGGGCGTGATCGGACGATTCGGCGGAGACGAGTATGTGATCCTGTTGGAGAAGGTGGAAACCAGAGAACAGCTGAAGACACTTTTGAAGACGATTGCAAAGGAACTTGCTCTGGCATTTGATCCCAAGACTCATGTGACGGCTTCTATCGGTGTATCGGAGTATCCTGTGGACGGAAACGAATACGAGGAACTGATGCGGAAAGCCGATAAGGCCCTCTATCTTGCCAAGGAAAAGGGCAAGAACCGTCATATCATCTACGAAGAGAGACTGCATGGCAAGCTGGAATCCGACGATATGCAGAATATGGCCATGGCATATGCGGTATCGAAGGAGAAAAAGAGGGAAGTCATCACAAAAATGATCACGGGGCTGTGTGCATCCGGAGTGGATTCTATCGTGAAAAAGGAAGAACGCCTGCAGCAGATCCGCAGTCTGTTTGATCTGGACGGGATTACAATCTATTCAGAAGCAGGGGCACACCTGGTATGCCGGAATGGTAATTATATGGTAGAAGTACCGGATGGGAGAGGGATTTTTGCAGATGAGAAGTATCTTGCACTGTTCGGAGATGAGTAAATGAGAGCATAGGCTCGTCGGACACTTGTGTCCGTAAGAGCTTATGCTCTCATTTATTTTACGAAGTAAACACATGAGCAAAAAGTAAGCACTGTGCCTACAGTCCGCTTCGCTCTAATGGATTCTGCAGCCTGTCGAATTTATCCCGGTAAATGATGGTGATCAGATTGTTCAGCTGCCGCAGGCAGGCACTCATCTGAGCCTGGGAGATCAGTCCCTTTTCCAGAGCTTCTGCCAGCTCGTCCAGATCCACGACATGCATTCTGCCATCGGGATAGAGGATGATGTCAGCCAATAGATCCGTGACGATCAGGGAATTATCTTCCGGCCGGAAAGTATATTCCACAATATCGCAGTACCAGTACAGCAGGGAACCGTCATGGCGGTAGAACTTGCTGATCTTAAAACCTTCCTTGAGATAATAGCAGGAACAGCCGTGGGAAAACGTGGTCTTGGGGTTCAGGGTCTTCCACTTGGTCAGAATGTAGTCTTCGTTATGCTCGATGATAATATCATCCTTTAATAAAATGCATTCTTCCGGAATCAGCCGTTTACGGTAGATCTGAAGTTCATTGCTCATAACATTTCTCCTTTGTGAGGTATGCTTTACAATGGTCAAAGTTCCGGAAACGGGATAAAAGGCTTCGGAGGGACCGTGTGAGGACACAGCGTCTTTTCCATCCAGATCATATCATGCCATTTTTCCTGCTTGTAGCCGGAGTCATGAAAATGTGCCACGATCTTGTAACCGTGTTTTTCATGGAATGAAATACTGGGAGGATTGGGGTAGGTGATGCAGGCACAGACATTGCAGACGTGCTGTGCGGTCAGGTATTCCTCCAGCTTCTCGTATAACAGACTGCCGACACCGCTGCTTCGAAGTTCCCGGCTGACATAGATGGAAGTCTCCACAGACCAGTTGTAAGCGGCGCGGCTTTTGAAGGCAGATGCGTAAGCGTATCCGACAGGCTCCCCGTCCAGCTCAGCCACAAGGTAAGGATAACGGGTCAGTGTGTGACGGATCCGGTCCGCAAATTCTTCTGCGGAAGGAACGATGTACTCAAAGGTAATAGAGGTATTTTCCACATAAGGGGCATAAATGGCAACCAGCTTTGCAGCATCCTCCGGGGTGGCGGTACGGATCCGCAGCTGGCTTCCGGTTTCGGCAATCTGCATTTGCGTAATCCTTCTTTCTGTTAAGAGGTTGAAAATTCTGAAATAGTTATTCAAATAGTACTTCCGGGGACTTTTCAAGTCAATCTTTTTTGACAGGATTTTATAGTTTTTTTACCATTTTCACAGGGTGATTTTACTGGACATCATGTAAAGATTTCGCTATAATGACTATAGGTTTGCCCTGAAAGAAGATAATATTCTAAAAATTGTACAAAGACTGAAAAACAGAGCAGAAATCAACATAGGGAGGAAATGGTGTCAAGAAAAAAGAAACCCTACGACAGGCAGGTATTTCGTGCGGTTGCATTGATCCTGCAATTTGGTATCAATATGTTAGTGCCAATCTGTCTGATGTCAGCGGCAGGGGTCTGGCTGGATAAGCATTTTGGAACAAACTTCTGGATGATCCTGCTTTTCTGTATGGGAGCGATAGCCGGAGGGCAGAATGTATACCGTATGGCCAGAGCAATATATGAAGACAATGATGATAAACACATTAAAAAAGATAAATAGAACGGTTTTGGAGATGGATCTGGGGATCCTGTTCCTGGGAGTGCTGGCACAGATCATAGGGGCTTTCCTTGTAAAGGATGAGGCAATGTATGCCAAAAGCCTGTGGTTCGGTATTTTGCTGGCACTTGTTTCCACATATCATATGTACCGTTCTCTGGACCGGGCATTGGATCAGCCCGAGAAGACCGCAACGAAAATGATCATCCGTGCATACGTCTTACGATACGTGATGCTGATCTTTTTCCTGCTGGTGATGATGAAGACCGGAGTGATGAATCCTCTGATTTTCTTTTTCACTTATGTTATATGTATGAAAGTAACGGCATTTTTACAGCCGATTACCCATAAATTATGCAATAAATTGTTCCACGAAACGGACCCGGTGCCCCAGGCGATGCCGGAGGAGTCTGCGGAAGACAAAACTGCCCTGCGGACTTCGGAAGAAACGGAAGCCCCGGAGGATGGAGAAGTCACAGAGGAACAATAGAATAAATAATAAGGAGGTGAAACAATGGAGCATGGAATTCTGTTATCCGGTGCCGATAATATCGATTTTATGATACATGGTGTGTTTAAGTATTCCTTTTTCGGCCATGAGGTATGGATAACGACCACACATGTGTGTGTGTTGATCGTCATGTTGCTTATCATTGGTTTTGCCATTGCTGCCAACCGCTGTATGGCCAAAGCCAGAGAAGTGCCGGAAGGTCTTCAGAATGTGGTGGAGCTGATCGTGGAGAAGCTGGATGCCATGGTGGATACTCCCATGGGCAAGGCGGCACCGAAATTCTATAACTACATCGGAACGATCTTCATCTTCATTCTGGTGAGTAATATTTCCGGTCTGCTGGGACTTCGTCCCCCCACAGCGGACTACGGCGTGACATTGCCCCTGGGTGTTCTGACTTTTATACTGATCCATTACAATCAGTTCAAATATCAGAAACCAAAGGAAATCTGGGAGGGTATGTGTTCCCCTCTGCCGCCCTGGCTGCCGATCTGGATGCCGATCAACCTGATCAGTGAGATCGCCGTACCGATTTCGTTGTCTTTGCGTCTGTTTGCAAACGTATTGTCCGGAACCGTAATGATGGCACTGATCTATGGATTGCTGGGCGTGATCGCTACGGCATGGCCTGCAGCACTGCATGTATATTTTGACCTGTTCTCCGGAGCCATCCAGACATACGTATTCTGTATGCTGACCATGACTTACATTGCCAATGCAAGAGGAGATGCTTAAAGCTGTAAGCTTACAGCTCTGTGAAACTATGCTAGAAAGATTCTGACAGGAATCTCAATAATAGGAGGATTTACTATGGATTTCAATGAAAACTTTATCTTAGGTTGTTCCGCAATCGGTGCTGGTCTGGCAGTTATTGCCGGTATCGGACCCGGTGTAGGACAGGGTATCGCAGCAGGACACGCTGCTGCGGCAGTAGGACGTAATCCCGGTGCTAAGTCCGAGATCACTTCCACCATGTTATTAGGACAGGCAGTTGCCGAGACCACCGGTCTGTACGGTCTGCTGATCGCTATGCTGCTGTTGTTCGTAAAGCCCTTACTTCCCTGATTAAACGAAAGGAATGCGGATGAAAATGATACTATTAACAGAAGGCGAGACCATGTCAAGACTGTTTGACCTGGACTGGCAGCTGCTGGCAGACTCCTGCCTGATGATCATTGCCATCTTTGTATTGTTCCTGGCGCTCAGCTATTTCCTGTTCAATCCGGCCAGAAAGTTCTTAAATGATCGTAAAGAAAAGATCAGGGGAGAACTGGAAGAAGCCAAGGACAATCAGGAAAAGGCCGCAGAACTGAAGGCACAGTATGAGGCGAAGCTGAAAGACATCGACAAAGAGGCAGAGGACATCTTAAGTGATGCCAGAAGACGTGCTCTCCAGAATGAGGAGCGTATCGTCGCACAGGCCAAGGAAGAGGCAGCCAGAATCCTGGACAGAGCACAGGAAGAAGCCAGACTGGAAAAGCAGAAAATGTCCGACGAGATCAAGCAGGAGATCGTATCCGTGGCATCTGTCATGGCAGGTAAGCTGGTAGGCGCTTCTATGGACACCGCCAGACAGAGCAGCCTGATCGAAGAGACGCTGAAGGAAATGGGTGAGGATACATGGCAAAATTAGTTTCCAAAGTCTATGGAGAAGCCCTTTTCGAAGTGGCGGTCGACCATGGAAATGCGATCCAGCTGATGAATGAGACCGCAGAACTTCAGAAGATCCTGGAAGACAATCCCGATTTTGACAAGCTGATGAAGCATCCCGGGATTCCCAAGCAGGAGAAACTCTCCATGGTGGAGAAAGTTTTCCGGGGCAGGGTAAGTGACGATCTGGCAGAATTTTTGAAGATCGTGGTGACCAAGGAACGCTACGGCTCATTAAAGGCAATCTTTGCTTATTTTACCGAACTGGTCAGAGAATCGGAAGGAATGGGAACCGCATATGTAAGTACCGCAGTGGAGCTGACGAAGGAACAGAAACAGGCAGTGAGAGAAAAGCTGCTTCAAACGACTTCTTATCAGTCCTTTGATGTGTATTACCATGTGGATCCGACACTGATCGGCGGAATGGTGATCCGGGTAGGTGACCGGGTAGTGGACAGCAGTATCCGGACCAAACTGGAAGATATGAAGAAACAATTATTAAATATTCAGCTGGGATGACCGGCTGAAAGAAAGGTGCGACAGATCCATGAATTTAAGACCAGAAGAAATAAGTTCCGTCATTAAGGAACAGATCGAAAGATATTCTTCCCAGCTGGATGTCTCCGATGTCGGAACCGTCATCCAGGTAGCGGATGGTATCGCTCGTGTACATGGACTGGAAAATGCCATGCAGGGTGAGCTGTTACAGTTCCCCGGCAATGTATATGGCATGGTGCTGAATCTGGAAGAAGATAATGTCGGTGTCGTATTGTTAGGCAGTGCCAGCAATATCGAAGAGGGCGATATCGTCAAGACCACCGGACGTGTGGTAGAGGTGCCTGTAGGTGATGCATTGCTTGGACGAGTAGTGAACTCCTTAGGACAGCCTATCGACGGCAAAGGTCCCGTACAGACTGATAAATTCCGTAAGATTGAGCGTGTGGCAAGTGGTGTTATCACTCGTAAGAGCGTAGACACGCCGCTCCAGACAGGTATCAAGGCAATCGACTCCATGGTTCCCATCGGAAGAGGTCAGCGTGAGCTGATCATCGGTGACCGTCAGACCGGTAAGACCGCTATTGCGATCGATACGATCATCAACCAGAAGGGTCAGAATGTAAAATGTATCTATGTAGCTATCGGTCAGAAAGCATCTACCGTAGCTAATATCGTAAAGACACTGGAGGAGTTCGGCGCCATGGCTTATACCACTGTTGTGGTATCCACGGCAAGTGACCTGGCTCCCCTGCAGTATATCGCTCCTTATTCCGGTTGTGCCATCGGTGAGGAGTGGATGGAGAATGGAGAAGACGTACTGGTAGTGTATGATGACTTAAGTAAACATGCTACTGCATACCGTACACTCTCCCTGCTCCTTCGTCGTCCACCCGGACGTGAGGCATATCCCGGTGACGTATTCTACCTGCATTCCAGACTGTTAGAGCGTGCAGTCCGTATGAGTGACGAATACGGCGGAGGTTCCCTGACGGCACTTCCCATCATCGAGACCCAGGCAGGCGATGTATCCGCATACATTCCTACCAACGTAATTTCCATTACCGACGGACAGATCTATCTGGAGACAGAAATGTTCAACTCCGGTTTCCGTCCTGCGGTAAATGCAGGTCTGTCCGTATCCCGTGTAGGTGGTGCCGCACAGATCAAGGCAATGAAGAAGATCGCAGCGCCGATCCGTACCGAGCTTGCCCAGTACAGAGAGCTGGCTTCCTTCGCACAGTTCGGCTCTGAACTGGATGCAGACACCAAGGAGAAGCTGGCGCAGGGCGAACGTATCAAGGAAGTGCTGAAGCAGCCTCAGTACCAGCCCATGCCGGTACAGTATCAGGTTATCATCATCTATGCGGTGACCAAGAGATTCCTGCTGGATGTGCCTGTAGAGGATATCACCAGATTTGAGAAGGAATTCTTCGATTATCTGGATACTAAGCATCCCGAGATCCCCACAGCGATTGCTGACGAAAAGGTGATCTCCGATGCTACGGAAGAAAAGCTTGTGAAGGCACTGAATGATTTCAAGGCAGAGTTTCTGAAATAAGTGTGTCGGCCGTAAGAAACGGCAGAATGAGAGGTAACTATGGCATCAATGCGTGATATCAAGCGCCGTAAGACCAGCATTCAGGGCACACAGCAGATCACCAAGGCCATGAAGCTGGTATCTACGGTAAAGCTTCAGAGAGCCAGAGCAGGTGCAGAACGTTCTCAGACGTATTTTGACTGTATGTATGATACCGTAAATAATATCCTGTCCAGGGTAGGCCATCTGGAACATAAGTATCTCGTTCCGGGGGCTTCCCCGAAAAAGGCGGTCATTGTCATCACCTCCAACCGAGGTCTGGCAGGCGGTTACAACTCCAATGTGACCAAGCTGATCACCGGACAGGAAGACTGGAAGGCAGAGGACATTGTGGTCTATGCCATCGGTAATAAGGGCCGGGAGATCCTGGAGAGAAAAGGATATACCGTGAAGGAGTCCTATCCGGAGGTCATCGAAGAGCCTGCATATGCCGAAGCAATGCTTCTGTCTGACAAACTGCTGACATCATTTGCAGCTGGAGAGATCGGCGAGATCTATCTGGCATATACACACTTCAAGAACACGGTGAGCCATGAGCCGAAGCTGTTGAAGCTTCTGCCGGTGGAGTATGATGCAGAGGCGACAGCCCCCACAGAGGGTGCTGACGCACTGATGAATTTTGAACCGGAAGATGTGGAAGCGCTGGATATGATCATACCGAAATATATTTCCAGTCTGATCTATGGTGCGCTGATGGAAGCGGCAGCCAGTGAGAACGGTGCCCGTATGCAGGCTATGGATAATGCCACCAGCAATGCGGAGGATATGATCAGTGATCTGTCACTGAAGTACAACCGCGCAAGACAGGGAAGCATTACCCAGGAGCTTACAGAGATCATTGCAGGCGCAGAGGCGCTATGACGATTTTTATTTTGTGATTGTGCACATGTAGGTTTTGCTTTATTCCACGGAATATGCAAATCCTGTTATTGGAGTACAATACGGTAAACAAGATGCCCATCAGTGGGCAGGAAAGAGGTAGAAATGGCAGGAGAGAATAAAGGAAGGATCACCCAGGTCATCGGTGCCGTACTGGATGTACGCTTCGATGAGGGCAAACTTCCCGAGATCAATGACGCGATCCGCATCCCTACCAGAGATGGAGGAGAACTGGTAGTAGAAGTCTCCCAGCACTTGGGTGATGATACTGTCAGATGTATTGCCATGGGTACTACCGACGGACTGGTAAGAGGAATGGAGGCAATCGCCACCGGAGCCCCGATTTCCGTACCGGTAGGAGAAAATACCCTGGGCAGAATATTTAATGTACTGGGTCAGCCGATTGATAACAAGCCGGTACCGGAAGGCGTATCTTATGAGCCTATCCACCGTGCTGCACCGACCTTCGCAGAGCAGTCTACGGACACAGAACTGCTGGAGACCGGTATTAAGGTCGTTGACCTGCTCTGCCCTTATCAGAAGGGTGGTAAGATCGGTCTGTTCGGCGGTGCCGGAGTAGGCAAGACCGTACTGATCCAGGAACTGATCCGTAATATCGCTACCGAGCACGGAGGATATTCCGTATTCACCGGCGTAGGTGAGCGTACCCGTGAGGGTAACGACCTGTACCATGAGATGCAGGAGTCCGGCGTATTGGACAAGACCACCATGGTATTCGGACAGATGAATGAGCCCCCCGGAGCAAGAATGAGAGTCGGTCTGACCGGACTGACCATGGCAGAATACTTCCGTGACAAGGGCGGTAAGGATGTGCTGTTGTTCATCGACAACATTTTCCGTTTCACCCAGGCAGGAAGTGAGGTATCCGCACTGTTAGGCCGTATGCCTTCCGCAGTAGGATACCAGCCTACCTTACAGACAGAGATGGGTGCGCTGCAGGAGCGTATCACATCCACCAAGAACGGATCCATTACTTCCGTACAGGCAGTTTATGTGCCTGCGGATGACCTGACAGACCCGGCACCTGCGACCACATTCGCACATCTGGATGCCACCACGGTTCTGTCCCGTTCTATCGTAGAACTGGGAATCTATCCCGCAGTAGATCCTCTGGAGTCCACATCCCGTATCCTGGATCCCAGAATCGTAGGTAAGGAACATTATGAGACCGCCCGCGGTGTACAGGAGATTCTGCAGAGATATAAGGAATTACAGGATATTATCGCTATCCTCGGCATGGACGAATTGTCCGAGGAAGACAAGCTGGTCGTATCCCGTGCCCGTAAGATCCAGAGATTCCTGTCCCAGCCTTTCTTCGTGGCAGGACAGTTTACCGGTCTGGAAGGAAAGTATGTACCCATCAGCGAGACCATCCGCGGATTCCGTGAGATCCTGGACGGCAAGCATGATGATATTCCGGAGAGCTACTTCCTGAATGCCGGAAGCATTGATGATGTACTGGCAAAGGTTCATGCATAGCATGAGAGGGGAGTACAGATATGGCAGATAAAGAATTCACACTTCGTATCATAACCCCGGAAAGAGTATTTTATGAGGGAACTGTGGATATGGTAGAATTCAATACTACGGAAGGACAGATCGGTGTCCTTCCGGGCCACATCCCCCTGACGGTGATCGTGAAGCCCGGGATTCTGCATATCACGGAGAAGGACGGAGAGAAGGAAGCAGCATTGCATTCCGGATTCGCCGAGATCCTTCCCGAAGGAATTACCATTCTGGCAGAGATCGTCGAGTGGCCGAATGAGATCGATGAGAACCGTGCGGAAGCAGCGCTGCACCGTGCGGAAGAAAGACTGCGCAGCAAGACGCCGGAGACGGATATTGCCAGGGCAGAGACAGCATTGCAGAGAGCAATGGCAAGAATTCAGGTGCTGCGATAAATTCGCAGCACCTATTTTTTCACTTTAAAGGAAATAAATGCATATGCTATAAAAAAGCATGAGGCACAAAAAGTATGGTATCAAGGCCTTTTTTTATGACACTACCGGGATATCCGGGGAAAATGGATGAGAATGAACTCTTAAATGATCTGGAATATTTACAGCAGACCTATCCCGGAGAGGTAAGACGCTGTCAGCGCAGAATCGCAGAAATATTGGACAAATACGACTATGAGGGAAGCATGATCTATGATGAATATCCAGATCGCTTAAGTCTGCACCGTGTAGCCGGTACCATCAGTACGATTTTGGAGCAGGAATCAGAGAAGGTATCAAAGGATCTAATCCATGTTCTGGTGTGTGATGAGATCTACAAAAGGAGACACGGCGGACGACGGGGTGCTTTTATAATTTTATAGTTGTGCAAACCAGAGAAAGTTATTAAAATATAAATAGTGACATTAGAATTCCCTCCCAGAGAAGGCTTTTGGATAGGGAGATGAATAGTTAAAACAGGATAAAATATGCAAGAACTGAAAATACTTTTACAGAAAATTTTGAATAAAGATCTGCTTCAGATCATCCTGAGCAACAGTCGTCATCCGGAACAGATCCAGAAAGTGAAGATCCGCCCGGTGCTGATCCGTGAGGAGCTGTTGTTCCAGGAGACTGCTTACAGAGGAACACAGGTGTTTCATGAGAATTTTACAGCAGAGCAGTTGACAGACCGGATCTGCACCGCATTACAGGAGCAGTTCCGACAGGGAGAATTCACAGCGAAAACCCTGCAGGGCACCGCACTGGTCAGCAAAAAGGGCAGGCTGACACTGAAGGTGAAAAACAGTGGCAAGGTACCGCAGACGGAAGGAACAGCAGCTTCCGAACAGGAAGAACTGCAGGTACTGGCTCACAACCGCACCAAGCATTATATTTTAGAAGAAGGCAGGCCAGTGGATTTTCTGGTGGGACTGGGGGTACAGACCCCGGACGGCAGGATCACGAAAGCCCGATTCGATAAATTCCGCCAGATCAACCGTTATCTGGAATTTATTGAGGATGTCATCGACGAACTGCCGATGGATCGGACAATCCGTATCATCGACTTTGGCTGTGGAAAATCGTATCTTACTTTTGCCATGTACTACTATTTGCACGAACTGCAGCATAGAGATATCCAGGTGACCGGACTGGATCTGAAGACGGATGTGATCCGGCATTGTAATGAGTTGGCGGAGAAGCTGGGCTATGACAGATTGAAGTTCGAAAGGGGAGATATCAGCACCTATGAGGGCACGGATGTGGCTGATATGGTGGTGACTCTGCACGCCTGTGACCTGGCAACGGATTACGCTTTGGACAAGGCAGTAAAATGGGGGGCCAGTGTGATTCTGGCGGTTCCTTGTTGTCAGCACGAACTGAACCGGCAGATGCAGTGTGATTCTTTGAAACCTGTGCTGAAATACGGTATTATCAAGGAACGCATGGCGGCACTATTAACAGATGCCCTGAGAGCAGATCTGTTGGAACAGCAGGGCTATGAGACACAGATCCTGGAATTTATTGATATGGAACATACACCGAAGAACCTGCTGATCAGGGCAGTGAAAAAGAACGGCATGCGCCCTAAAAGTGGTTCCGGTATATCGAAAAAGAGTGATATCAGTTCTGTGACGGAGCTTTTGCATGTAGCACCGACATTGGAAAAGCTGTTGCAAAATAAATAGATAGAAGGCGGGAAATGACCCGTAAGAAAGAGCATGAAGAAAACGATCATCAGAATTGCCGTATGTGTTGTTGTATTTTTTGCATCAACACTGATCATCGGCAGCATTATGAATCAGGGACATAATAATATGACCATGGAGATGGCTCCGGCCACCCTGCCCATGATCACTATGGAAAGCGGCGGTGTGGCCTGTAACGAACTGCACGGCAGTACCGTGGAGATGGATGTGGCTTACCAGAAGGACAGTGTCACTCTGTTGGGAGAAGGCCGGCAGGCGGATTTCATCGTGGAGACCTTTGGGAGAGAAGTCACGGGCATTTCAGTGGAGGTGCGCAGCATTGACGGCAGTCGTCTGATCGAGAACAGTGAAGTCACCGGATGGAAGGCAGACGGGAAAAGTTTTTCCGTTACCATGGCATTGAAGGATCTGATTGATACCAATACGCAATACAGTCTGACACTTGTACTGGAACTGGAAGGAGAGCAGAAGGTATACTATTATACGACTGTTTTGTGGAATGACGATGCGCATATTGCAGAAATCCTGGAATTTGCCACGGATTTCCACGGGAAACTGTATGACAAGGAAGCAGCGAAAGAACTGACGAAATATCTGGAGCCCAATTCCAAGCTGACGGATAACGGCACTTTCCATAAGGTAAACATACACAGCAGCTTCCAGCAGATCACCTGGGGCAGTCTGGAGCCGGTTCAGGAGGGTGCAGCATCTATACAGCTGGTGCAGGTCAACGGCAATGTGGCATCGCTGCTGATGGATTTCGTGGTATCTACCGGAGAGGGGAAAAATAAGACATATTATAATGTTGGGGAATATTACAGAATCAGATACACTTCAGAGAGAATGTACCTGTTGGATTATGAACGCACCATGACACAGATTCCGGATACCGGGAGAATGTATGCCAATGACAAGATCCTTCTTGGAATCACGGATGAAAATGTGGATATGATGGAAAGTACGGATGGCAATACCGTAGTATTTTCCGATATGGGACAGCTGCTCAGCTATAATGCGGCTACCAACGGATTGACGGTGATCTTCTCTTTTTATGACAAAGACAATGCAGACCGGCGTACCCTATATGACCACCATGGCATCAAAATTCTGGATGTGGACGAGGGCGGCAATGTGAAATTTGCCGTATACGGATACATGAACCGGGGAAGACATGAAGGAGAGACCGGTATCCAGATTATCAGCTACGATAATTCTCTGAATACTATAGAGGAAGAAGCTTATATCCCGTATTCCAAGAGCTATGCTGTGCTGAAGGATGAAATGGAGCAGCTGCTGTACCGGAACAGGCAGCAGCACCTATACTTTTTCCTGGAAAACGGTGTCTATGATGTGGATCTGGAGAACCGAACTGCAGAGCAGCTGGTAAGCATCAGGCAGGATGACAGCCTTCAGGTATCGGAAAACCACGAGATCATCGTATGGCAGGAAGGAGATGACATCAACCACAGTAACCAGTTGAATGTGCGGAATCTGAACACCGGAGAACAGACCGTGATCCGGGCGGAGGAAGGAGAAGCAATCCGGCCACTGGGATTCATGGGAGAGGATATCATCTATGGCGTGGCCAGGGAGAGCGATATCCGGACGGAGAATTCCGGACAGATATTTTATCCCATGTATAAAGTCTGTATCAGTAATTCCTCCGGAGCGAATCTGAAGGAATACGGGCAGGATGGTATCTATATCGTAGGATGTACCATAGAGGGGAATCAGATCACCCTGTCCAGAATACAGCAATCGGGGAACGGCAGTTATCAGGAGATCATGGATGATCAGATCATGAACAATGTGGAAGAAGAGCCGGGACAGAATAAGGTCGTGACTGCGGATATTGATATTTATGAGCGTTATGTGCAGATCCAGACGAAATCCACCATTGATACGAAGACGATCAAGGTGCTGAATCCCAAGGAGGTCGTATTTGAAGGCGGAAGAGAGCTGGAGCTGGATGCTGTGAGCGAGGTGCCCAGATACTATGTATACAATGCATATGGGGTGCAGGGAATCTACAGTGCACCGGGTAAGGCGGTGAAGGAAGCCTATGATGCTTCCGGCATTGTTACCAACGACCGCGGTATTACTGTATGGTTGAAGGGCAGCCGCGTCAGCCGCAACCAGATCATGGCCATCAAGGAAGAAAGTGTTACAGAGCAGAAAAACAGCTTGACCGTATGCCTGGACAATATTCTCAGACATGCCGGAATCACCCGTAACACGGAGTATGATCTGGCGCAGGGTAAGACAGCTATTGAAATTTTGTCGGAAAATATGACGGGCGTACAGGTGATGGATCTGAGCGGATGCAGTCTGGATGCGGTGCTGTATTATGTGAATCAGGACATTCCGGTACTGGCGATCTTAGACAACGGCGAGGCGGTACTGGTGACCGGGTTTAATGAATTCAATGTGGTTATTATGGAGCCTTCCACCGGAAAGCTGTATAAAAAGGGAATGAATGATGCCACAGCGTGGTTTACAGAGAACGGTAATCATTTCATCACTTATATGAAGACGGAGAATTAAATAGCTTATGATGTCGGGGGCAAAAGCCCCCGACTTTGATGCCTGCGGATTGCTCCGTGCTACGCACTCCCACTTCTCCGCTCCGCTTCGGTCTGTGCTAGACATGTGCCACTGGCATCATAACTTATTTCTGTACGTCAAAAATGTATTTGCGGTATTTCTGTAACACAGTACGCAACAGTATGCCGAGGATGCCGCAGGAAATGATCTCACCGATTCCCACAGTCAGCATGAAGTAAGGAATGCCGCCCTCCAAGTGGTAGACATATGCCAGCACGAAAGGAACGATAATGGTGTTGGCAATGATGGGAGGCAGGGGAGCCAGCCATTTGTTCTTATCACGCAGCAGATAAGTACCGAAAGCACCGATCAGCGTTGCCAGGCTGCCGAAGATAATGTCTGGCAGCATACAGCCGGTCATGGTATTGCTGATGATACATCCCAGGAAAAGTCCCGGTATGGCAGCAGGGGTAAATACGGGAAGAATCGTCAGGGCTTCCGAGAAGCGGACCTGAATGGCATAATTTGCCAGTCCCAGAGCGTTGGCCAACATGGTCAGCACAACATAGAGAGCAGCGATCACCGCTCCGTGTACGAGGTACAGTACTTTCTTGTTCATTTGTTTTCTCCTTTAGTTTTGTTTTACGTGTGGAAGGTCTCGAACACACGAATGGATTTCCGAAAAGCCTTGATTTCAGGGCGTTTCAGCCTTACCAGTATACCAGTATTCCGGAAAAAGTCAAGCCCGGGTACAATTTGGGCACAATTTTATGTAAATGGTGAATTTTATTGACGAAATCAAAAGAGAGTGTTAAGCTAATAAAAGAAAAGAGTGCTACCGTACAGCAACGGTTCACCTAAGTTAATGGTTACTTATCAAAAAAGCAACTCAATCCTTGGTCGGGCGGTTGCTTTTTTGATGTTTATGTTTCTGAGCAGTCTGTACGATACTGATAAGCGTTACGATGATACTGATGATCGTAACAACAATACCGACAATGCCTACCACTGTTCCCAGCATCTTATGTACCTTTCAATAGATTTCCCATCTGTATCACCTCCAATAATACTGGAAGCTCTCAAAATGTCATCATTTTGGCGAAAGGTGAACCGCTTACCGTTTTGGTAACACTCCACTATTATTATAAAATACAATGCTGGGAATAGATACTTTAGATTCGGAAAATAAGTAACGAAATATGCCATGCGGAAATTGGCTGTTTTCCCGAAAATGAAATTTGTGCAAAATAACCAACAGTTGCATTTTAACAGTAAAAATGCGAAAATATAAGATAACGCATTGATCGCAAGGAAGTAAGGAGAAGCATATGTATATTATCGCAGGGCTGGGAAATCCCGGTAAAGAATATGAAAATACGAGACATAATATCGGGTTTGATGTCATAGACAGATTAGCAGAGGAAGAAAATATCGCTGTCATGGAGAGTAAGCATAAGGCACTGATCGGCAAGGGTTATGTGGCGGGGCAGAAGGTGATCCTGGCGAAGCCCCAGACTTTCATGAACTTAAGTGGTGAGAGCATCCGGGAAATCGTGGACTATTATAAGGTGGATGATACTGCGGAACTGATCGTGATCTCCGACGACATCAGCCTGGATGTGGGACAGCTCCGCATCCGCAAAAAGGGCAGCGCCGGCGGTCACAACGGGCTGAAGAATATCATCAAAATGTTGGGGCATGATACTTTTATCCGTGTGCGCATGGGTGTGGGAGAGAAGCCAAAGAACTTCGACCTGGCGGACTACGTGCTGGGACACTTCCCGGCCGAGGAACGTAAGGTTATGGATGAAGCGGCAAAGACAGCGGCAGAAGCTATCCGTATGATCATCACCGAGAATGCGGATGCAGCCATGAACCATTTTAACAGTAAGAAAGCGTAACAGTTGTATAGTAAGAGGAAACGAAAATGCAGGCACTGATTGCGCCACTGAAAGAACTGGCGGAATATGACGAGATCCGCAAAGCCGTAAGACAGGGAAAAGGAACGGTTGCCCTGTCCGGATGCGTGGACTCACAGAAACTTCATATGATCTACGGACTCAGCGATGGCCTGAAATACAAGGTCATCGTTACTTATAACGACTTAAAAGCCAAGGAGATCTACGAGGAATACCGTTTTTATGACAGAAATGTCATGCTGTATCCGGCGAAGGATCTGATCTTTTTCCAGGCGGATATCCACGGTAACCAGCTGGTCCAGGAGCGGATTAAGACTCTGCGCAGAGTCGTGGAGGGGAAGCCTGTCACGATCGTCACTACCTACGCAGCGCTGATGACACCGCAGGTGCTGTGGGAAGAAAAAGACATCATCCGTACTGAACGGGGAGGCACTCTGGATGAGAGTAAACTGGCATCCCGGCTGGTGGCCATGGGATATGAGAAGGCTTATCAGGTGGAAAGCCCGGGACAGTTCTCCATCCGCGGCGGCATCGTGGACATTTTTGACCTGACGGAGGAGAACCCCTACCGTATCGAACTGTGGGGAGATGAGGTGGAGTCCATCCGCAGCTTCGACATCTTGAGCCAGCGTTCCATTGAGAAGCTGGAGAGCATCACAGTCTACCCGGCCACGGAGTTTGTGCTGTCGGAAGAGCAGATCCGCAAGGGCATTGCAAAACTGGAAAAGGAAGCAGACAAACAGGAGAAAATCTTCCGGGATGCCCACCAGCCGGAGGAGGCTCACAGGATCGCCGCACAGGTCAGTGAACTGAAAGAACAGCTGCTGGAATTCCAGAGTAAGATCAACCTGGAAGGATATATCCGCTATTTTTATGAAAATACGGTTACGATGCCGGAACTGCTGGCAGATATGGCAGGACGTTCTCTGGTATTCTACATCGATGAACCGGCGAGAGTGAAGGAACAGGCGGATGCCATCGAACTGGAATTCCGGGAGAGCATGGAGCAACGTGCCCGAAAGGGTTATGTGCTGCCGGGGCAGATGAATATTCTCTACAGCGGAGAACAGGTGGCAGCTACTTTAGAGAAAAATGCTGTGGTGACTCTGTCTACCATGGAGACCAGGTACGGATATTTCAAGACGGAAAAGCATGTGGACATTGCCGCTCGCAGCATTGCCCCCTATAACAACAGCTTTGAATCCCTGGTCAAGGATCTGAAAAAATATAGAAAGAACGGCTACCGGGTACTTCTGTTGTCTGGTTCCCGTACCAGAGCAAAGCGTCTGGCGGAGGATCTGCGGAACACAGAGGATGCCGGTCTGACGGCGGTATACACGGAAGACCCCATGCGGGAGGTACAGCCCGGGGAGATCCTGACCTATTACGGTCATGTGAACAGAGGCTTTGAGTACCCCTGGCTGAAATTCGTAGTGCTTTCCGAAAGTGACATTTTTGGTGCTGAGAAACGTAAGAAAAAGAAGAAAAAGCTCTATCAGGGACAGAAGATCAATGATTTCAATGAGCTGAAGATCGGGGATTACGTGGTGCATGAGACCCACGGACTGGGGATATATAAAGGCATCGAGAAGGTCGAAGTGGACAAAGTCGTTAAAGACTATCTGAAGATTGAGTACCGGGATGGCGGCAATCTGTATATTTTAGCTACCGGATTAGATGTAATCCAGAAGTATGCTTCCGCCGATGCGGCAAAGAAACCGAAGCTGAACAAGTTAGGCGGCAAAGAATGGGAGCACACCAAGACGAAGGTGCGCAGCGCCGTCAGCGCCGTGGCGAAGGATCTGGTGGAACTGTATGCGGTGAGACAGCAGAGTGAGGGCTATGCTTTCGGGAAAGACACTGTCTGGCAGAGGGAGTTCGAGGAAATGTTCCCCTTTGAAGAGACGGAGGATCAGCTCAATGCCATTGCAGACACCAAGGCGGACATGGAGAGCCACCGGATCATGGATCGACTGATCTGTGGAGATGTGGGCTACGGTAAGACGGAAATCGCCATCCGTGCTGCTTTCAAGGCCGTGCAGGAGGGCAAACAGGTGGTTTATCTGGTGCCTACCACAATTCTGGCACAGCAGCATTACAACACCTTTGTGCAGAGAATGAAGGATTTCCCCATCAATATCGCATTGATGAGCCGCTTCCGTACGCCGTCGGAGATCAAAAAGACGGTGAAGGATCTGGAAAAGGGCATGGTGGATATCGTCATCGGTACCCACAGAGTATTATCTGCGGATGTGAAATTCAAGGATCTGGGGCTGCTGATCATCGATGAGGAACAGCGTTTCGGTGTGGCTCATAAGGAGAAGATCAAGAAATTAAAAGAAAACGTGGATGTACTGACCCTGACAGCAACTCCCATTCCCCGGACATTGCATATGAGTCTCATCGGCATCCGGGATATGAGCGTGCTGGAGGAGGCTCCTAATGACCGGCTGCCGATCCAGACCTTTGTCTGTGAATATAATGACGAACTGGTGAGAGAGGCCATTGTCCGGGAAATGGCCCGGGGCGGACAGATCTACTATGTCTACAACCGGGTGAACAATATTGCGGATATCGCAGCACAGATCGCAAAGCTTGTGCCGGAAGCCAACGTGGCATACGCCCATGGACAGATGAAGGAACATGAGCTGGAGCGGATCATGTTCGATTTCATTAACGGAGAGATCGATGTGCTGGTATCTACCACCATCATAGAGACCGGACTGGACATTTCCAATGTCAACACCATGATCATCCACGATTCGGACAATCTGGGACTGTCCCAGCTGTATCAGCTGAGAGGCCGTGTGGGCCGTTCCAACCGGAATGCCTATGCTTTCCTGATGTACAAGCGGGATAAGATGTTGAAAGAAGTGGCGGAGAAGCGCCTGGCGGCCATTAAGGAATTCACAGATCTGGGCAGCGGTTTCAAAATTGCCATGCGTGATCTGGAGATCCGCGGTGCCGGGAATCTGTTGGGAATGAGCCAGCATGGCCATATGGAAGCTGTAGGATACGATCTCTACTGCAAGATGCTGAACGAAGCGGTGCAGAATCTGAAGGGAATCCATACGACGGTGGATTTCACCACGGTGATCGATCTGGATGTGGATGCTTACATTCCGGCCGAATACATTGTCAACGAGACACAGAAGCTGGATATTTACAAACGGATCGCCGGAATCGAGACCATAAAAGAGCGGGATGAAATGAAGGATGAACTGTTAGACCGCTTCGGTAACATCCCCAAGGCAGTGGACAATCTGCTGCGTATCGCCCTGATCCGCATGGCGGCTCACGGTCTGGACATGACGGAGATCAAGGGCAAGAACGAGAGGATCACCTTTAATTTCCGCCCGGATGCGAAGATCGATCCCCGCAAGATTCCGGATTTCCTGAAAAAGCATAAGGACGAACTGAGTTTTACTGCCTACGGTAATCCGTTTTTCACCTACAAGTACAAGAAAACAGGACTGGTGGAGACTGATGCGGAGCTTTTGATGGGCAAGACCGAGGAATTACTGGAACAAATGAAAGACCTGGTGCTGGAAACAGAGCCGGAATAGAAAAATTAAGAGAGTTTTATGGGACTATAAAAATGATACCTTCTTATCAGAACAGGGAACAAAGGATTCTGATAAGGAGGTATTTATTATGAAAGGATATGTGACTGCCAGCGGATATATGGGATATGTGGAGAATGAATATATCTTATTTGCCAGCGAGGATGATTACTTTGATTACATGGAAGCTATTTAGGAACGGCAACGTACCAGTCGTAAAAAGGCGTCAGGGTGAAGTCTGCCGAGAAAACAGCTTCGTCGGTGTAATAAATGATATAAATACTGTCGGAACCAATGGTATCGTAGTTAATGCGAGTATTGATCCGGATATTGTCTGATGTAGTAAAGGCAGCAGGTGCCGGAGCCACATCATAGGTAACCGTGGCGAGGTACTGGGATGGCAGGGTCTCAGTATAGAAGAGAAGTCTGGGCCATTGGGCACCTTTTTCCACAGAAATCGTGGAGATGCCGTTCTCTTTACATTGCTGCAGGGCATATTCCACGCATTGCCCGACTCCTTTGGCAAAATAGGCATCCGTCAGTGTACGGTATTCGGTATAATAGTCCCACTGGAACAGTACCAGACAGATCAGATAGCAGAGGGCAAGCAATGAGGCAGCAACGGTGGCCACATAAGGCCGCAGCTTTTGCAATGCCTGCAGCAGCGTGTATACACCCCAGGCTTCACAGAGGACGAGAGGGATATACAGAGCATCAATCTGGTGCAGGACAGCCGTTACGATCAGACAGTCAAAGCCGCCGCCGATCAGCTGGATCAGCAGAAAAGTCTCCCAGGCAAAAGTACGTTGTATCAGCCTCTTCCCAACGCGGATACACAGAGAGACCGCACCGATCACAATAAATATACGGCCGATATCGTAAAAAAGCCCCCAGGGCAGCAGAATGTCATAGGGAGTGCCGGTATTCTGATGATACAACAGAGATAACGCCGTCCGCAGATTATGATACATTTTGGACAGGGAGAATGCCACTTCGGAACCGCGATAGCCTCCCATTTTTGGAATGGTCATAAAAGGAAGCGTGATCTCAGGCAGAATACCGGAATTCACACATAAAAACAGAAGCAGCGGCAGAGCCAGTACACCCAGGATCACGGCAGCACTTATGCTGTAGCGGTCGATCCGTATTTTCCGGAAGGCCAGTGCATATCCGATCTGCAGTAGCAGGAGCAGGGGTACAATTGGCCATATAACAGCATAACAGTAGAGGCTCAGACCGTAAAAAATCCCGGATACAGGAAGGAAGCGATGATCTTCCATGCCTCTGACGAAGAAATACAGGCCGAAGATCAGGAATCCGGGAGCCAGATTGGCATCCAGACCCCAACGGGACATCATGATATGCCAGGGACAGACGGCCAGCAGAAAAAGTCCCCAGGAGGCCAGCTTTTTGTCAAACATGCGCTTTAACAGACAATACACTGCCCAAAGGGTAAAAATACTAACGATGGCCTGTGGCAGGCGGCTCAGAACGGGGCTGATATGTCCGTTGTTCAGCGCAAGCAGGGGGACCAGCAGCCATACATATAAGGCACTGTGTCCGTCTCCCCAGTCTGCCATATATACCGGCCAGACATGACCGGCAGAATCCATTCCTTCGTGGAGCAGGGCAAAGGCATTCCAGGCTACAAAGCTTTCGTCCTGATGGATCCCCCCGGGAACGATTCCCAGATAAGCCAGCCGCAGAATACTGCCAAGCAGCATCAGAAGCAGGGGAAGCAGCCAGGAAGGAAGTGTAAGTGATTTATGTTTCATCGAAAAAAGATCCTTTCTTTGACACTATGGAAATTCCATAGATCAAAACAAATAAGCTGAAAACAACTATGTCAAGTATAACAAGCCGGTATTTAATTGACAAGCAATGTTCTATGTTAAATTTTTAATTAATGTCTGGTGTCTTTACCGCCGCCGTGTACTTGTGTTATAGTACAAATGAAAAGAAAAAATGTAAGGGGTTTCAATGGCGCATTGAGAGGAATACCGGCGAAACTGAGATACAGCATTTGACAAAAATGCAGATGGGAGTTTATGTTATGGAACTGACTGAGAAAAAGGAATTTGACCTGCTCTCCCTGGGAGAGATCATGCTGAGATTATCACCGCCCGACAATGAGCGTATTACCAGAGGCGACAGCTTCAGCAAGCAGGCAGGAGGTGCAGAACTGAATGCCATCACCGGTGCAGCAATGTTGGGATTGCGCTGCGGTATCATTTCCAAGCTTCCGGCCAATGACCTTGGTGTATATATCAAGAACCGTGTACGTCTCTGCGGCGTCAGCGATGACTATCTGGTATACGATGATGACAAAGATGCCAGACTGGGCGTGTACTACTATGAGAATGGTGCTTACCCCAGAAAGCCCCGTATTGTATATGACCGTAAGAATACCTCTATCAACAAGCTGACCGTTGATGACTATGATGACAAGATCTACAGCGATACTCGCTGCTTCCACACCAGTGGCATCACACTGGCCCTCAGCTCGGAGCTGAGAGCTACCGCTGTTGAGATGATCAAGCGCTTTAAAGCACAGGGAGCCATCATTTCCTTCGATGTCAACTTCCGTGGCAATCTGTGGACCGGCGCCGAGGCGAAGGAATGCATCGAATCCATTCTGCCTTATGTAGATATTTTCTTCTGTTCCGAAGATACCGCACGCCTGACCTTCCTGAAGGAAGGCGATGCCAAGAGTATTATGAAGAGTTTCACGGAAGAGTACCCGATCTCCATCGTGGCATCCACACAGCGTATCGTACATAGCCCTAAGCGTCATACCTTCGGCTCCATCATCTACAGTGCCAAGGATGATACCTATTATGAAGAAGCACCTTACACCGATATCGAAGTCGTAGACCGTATCGGAAGCGGTGATGCGTACATCTCCGGCGTCCTGTACGGACTGCTGGCACATCCCGGCGAGTATCAGAGAGCACTGGAATACGGTAATGCCATCAGTGCACTGAAGAATACCATTCCCGGTGACCTGCTGTGCACCGACTTAAAGGAGATCCAGGGAATCATCAAGGAGCACAAGTCCACCGGACGTATTGCGGAGATGGACCGCTAAAGCCTTTCCCCTTCTTAAGCTGATCGAAGAAATAGAAAATATAAAGCTCTGTCATGCTGATTTAAGTGCATGGCAGGGCTTTTTCTGTTTATTTTTAACAAAATTAAACCTAAAATATATTAAAAAATAATGTATACGAGACTAAATTAGTCTGTTATAATGAAGAAAATTATCACAAAGAGGAAATGAATCAGAAATAATAGGGGAGACATGATGGAGAACTATGAAAAACATTATCGTGAAATAGAAAAGCTGACGGACAATCCGTTTTTAAATCTGTATCATATCGATGCATTAGGACGGGATGGGACGCCGTTTCACTACTATTTTGCTTCTCGCAATGATGAGGATCATACCAAGCACAGGACTCACAGCGTGAGTCCCGAGGGCATGGCGGTCTATGCGGTAACGGAGGATGGACAACATCTGGTACTGGTGCGGCAGTACCGTTACCCCATGGACGATTATCTCTATGAACTGCCTGCAGGATTGATCGAGCCGGGAGAGACGGCTTCAGAGGCTGCCTGCCGGGAGATGATCGAGGAGACCGGCTGGAAGCTGAAGGTTTATGAAGGCGGAGAACCGGCATTCCGCAGAGGCTTTTTCCTGGCGCAGGGGTTGACAGACGAGAGCGGCAGTATGATCTTCGGTACGGTGACAGAGCAGGTAGGACAGCAGATGGAGAATACCGAGGATATTCAGGTGATCCTGGCTGACAGACAGGAGGCGCTCCGGATCCTGCGGGAAGAACGGGTCTCCATGCGCTGCGGATTGATGCTGATGCAGTTTTTGAAGGCAGATCCGGTTATGCCGTTTGCGTTTTTAGACTTATTGTAAAAAGGACATTTTTATACACATGAGAATGAGGAGTAAGGAATCATGGCAAAAGCAGTAAAATTAGCAGATATCGCAGAGAGAGTTGGAGTCAGCACGGTAACAGTGTCCAAGGCACTGTCCGGACAAAAAGGCGTCAGCGAAGAAGTAAGGGAAAAAATCCGTAGCATTGCGGAAGAACTGGGCTATCAGCAGCCGTCAGTGGCAAGAAAAAGCCAGAACCGAAAGAGCTACAATATCGGTATTCTGATCTCTGAGAGATTCCTCGTTAAATATGAATCCTTTTACTGGCAGATGTACCAGGCGGTAGCCACTAGAGCCACAGCAAAGGAAAGTTTTACCATGCTGGAGGTCATCGGAAAGGCAGAGGAAGAGAATGGCAAAATGCCGAAGCTGGTACAGGAGAACAAGGTGGACGGCATCATTGTCATTGGTAAAATGCTGGATGATTATCTGAAGCATCTGAACGCAGAGGCCGGGATACCGGTGATCTATCTGGATTATTATAACGGCAGAGAAGCCAGTGATTCCGTGATCTCCAACAGCTACTACGGAACCTATGAGCTGACCTATTATCTGTACCGTATGGGACACCGCAAAATTGCTTATGTGGGAACCCTGCTGGCCACGGAGAGTATTACCGACCGGTATTTTGGTTACCGGAAGGCTATTTTAGAGCTGGGACTGGAACAGAAGAAGGAATGGGTACTGGATGACCGTCATATTGAGACCGGTGAGATCGATACCGTGAACATGCTGCAGATTCCCAAGGATATGCCTACGGCGTTCGTATGTAACTGTGATCTGACCGCAAGCTTTCTGATCAAGAAACTGAAAGAGAACGGATATCGTGTACCGGAGGACATCTCTGTGGTTGGCTTTGATAACTACCTGTATCCCGGATTAAGCGATATCCAGATAACAACTTATGAGGTAGATTTGGAGGAGATGGCCCTAAAAGCCGTTCATAACATGATTTGTAAGATAAGTGATAAAAATTATAAACCTGGAATTCATATTGTGGAAGGTCATATTGTCCTAAAAGAAAGTGTTGCAAAGATATAAAGACTTTTTGCCTCCCAATATATTTAAGAAAGGAAGCAATGTAATATGAAAATGAGAGAAGAGATCAAAAATCATCTGACAAAAGGAATTATTCCTTTTTGGAAAGGCATGAGAGATGATGAATTCGGTGGCTATTACGGCTACCTGGACTATGATCTGAAGCTGGATAAAAAAGCAGAAAAAGGCTGTATCCTGAACAGCAGGATCACCTGGTTCTTCTCCAATGCGTATACGCTGTTAAAGGACGAAAGTCTGTTGGACGAAGCCAAGCACGGCTATACTTTCTTAAAAGATCACTGCCTTGACAAAGAATACGGTGGTATCTACTGGTCCTTAAATTATGACGGAACGCCGAAGGATACTACGAAACATACCTATAATCAGGCATTCTGCATCTACGCACTGTCCTCATATTATGAGGCCAGTGGGGATGTGGAAGCCCTGGAGCTGGCGAAAAAGCTGTTTACCCTGATCGAGACCACCTGTATGGATGAGGTGGGATATCTGGAAGCATTTACCAGAGATTTCAAACCGGAATCCAATGAAAAATTATCGGAGAACGGTGTCCTGGCAGACAAAACCATGAATACCCTGCTTCATGTATTTGAGGCTTACACGGAACTGTACCGGGTATCCGGCGATGAAAAGGTGCGTAGACGCCTGCTGTGGATCATGAATGTCTTCGCTGAGAAGGTTTACAATCCCAAGCTCCACAGACAGGAAGTATTTTTCGACAAGCATTACAATACGATTCTGGATCTGCATTCCTACGGTCACGATATCGAGACCGCCTGGCTGATTGACAGAGGCTGTAAGGTACTGGATGATCCGGAACTGACCCAGAAGATGTATGTCATCACCAAAGACCTGACCACAGAGATCTATAAGGTGGCATTCGACGGACACTCTCTGGCAAACGAATGTGACAGAGGTGTCGTGAACGTACACAGAATCTGGTGGGTACAGGCGGAGACTGTGATCGGTTTCTTAAACGGCTACGAAAAAGAGCCGGAGAAGACGGAATACCTGGAAGCGGCTGAGAAGGAATGGGCATTTATCCGAGATCATGTGATCGATAAGAGAGCCGGTTCCGAATGGTTCTGGGAAGTGGACCCGGAAGGAAATCCCTACCCCGGACGTCCTATCGTGGAGCCCTGGAAGTGCCCTTACCATAATGGCAGAATGTGCATGGAGGTCATGAAGCGTATTCCCGAATAAAACTGTAACGGGGGACATCCAGGAGGTCCTGCGTCGACTCCCTGAATAAGCCGTATTTTAAGAGAGGATATCAGCGATACTCGTATGCATGTGGCGACTACTACTATAGATAAGCTTGTGGATTATGTATTCAACACCCCTTCCGATCCCGGAAGAAGCGTGGAGTGTGTGGCACAGAGATGTGAGCTCATTCGCAGAAATGAAGAATTTTTAAAACAGGAAAAATGTTGACAGCACCGAAACGTTGAGTTAATTAGTATATATAAAATGCATCAGGGACAGATTCAAAGAAAGCAGGAACAGAAAACATGAATAAAGATATTATATTTTTAAATCCGGTATGCACCCACAACATCTGGGGCGGTACCCGGTTAAACAGAGAATTCGGTTATCCCATTGAGGGTGATGACATCGGGGAGTGCTGGGGTATCAGCGCTCATCCTAACGGAGATGGCACTGTGGCAAGCGGCGCATATAAGGGAATGAAGCTGTCCGAGCTGTGGGAGAAGCATCCCGAGCTGTTCGGAGACACGGGAATGGATCGTTTTCCGTTGCTCATCAAGATCATCGATGCGAAGGACGATCTCAGTATCCAGGTGCATCCGGATGATGCGTATGCGAAGGTACATGAGAACGGATTCCTGGGCAAAACCGAGTGCTGGTTCATCTTGGATTGCAAGGAGAACGCTACGCTGGTAGCCGGACACAATGCACAGACGAAGGAAGAGCTGGAGAAAATGATCCATGAGGGCAGATGGAAAGAGTTTATCCGTGAGGTTCCCATTAAGCCCGGCGATTTCATCCAGATCGATCCCGGTACCGTGCATGCCATCAAGGGAGGTACACTGCTCTTAGAGACTCAGCAGAGCAGCGATATTACCTATCGTGTGTACGATTATGACAGACTGAGCAACGGCAAGCCCAGACAGCTGCACATTGCCCAGAGTATCGATGTGATCACCGTTCCGGCAAAATCCGCAGAGAACAGTGTAGTCCACACCGAGAAAAAAGAAGATACAATCCAGCAGCTGATCCAGTGTCCTTACTACACCGTATACCGCATTGATGTGGAACACCGTGTGGAGACCTGGCAGGATAAGCCTTTCGTCCTTATGAGCGTGGTAGAGGGCGAAGGCACCCTGAATGGTACCCATTTAAAAAAAGGCGATCACCTGATCCTCCCCGATGGCTATGGCAAGGTAGAGCTACAGGGCAGGATGCAGATCATCGCATCTACGATCTAAGCTATCATTTAATCAATATACGCAACAGACAGTTCCTTTGCATTTATGAGCAGGGGGCTGTTTTTTGTTATATTTGACTGAAAAATATGGTTGTGGCAGTAATTATTGTAAGATATAATACATTTTGGGAGAAGACCTTATAGAAAGGAATAGGGTCTTATGCATAATAAACTGAAAAGAACTGTAGATAGAAGGAATAGAAAAAATGGATACCATCAGAGGTAAATTTTTTAAACAGCATTTACTCTCAGACCAGTTTCTGGATCTGATCGAGAAAAATAAGCGCCCCATGGACGAGCTGATGTCTTATTATCAGTGTGCCATCATGGAGATAGAGACGAAATTTAAGGTATTGAATCAGGAGTATTCCCTGGAATATGACCGCAATCCCATCGAAGGTATCAAGACCAGGGTGAAGTCTTACGACAGCATCCTTAGGAAGATCCGCCGGAAAAATATTCCCATGACGCTGGAGGGCATTGAGGAGAATATCCGTGACATCGCCGGTGTCCGGGTCATCTGTTCGTTTCCGGATGATATTTATGAATTGGCGGAGAGCTTTTTACGACAGGATGATATTACCCTGATCGAGCGCAAGGATTATATAAAGAATCCCAAGGAGAGCGGTTATCGCAGCCTTCATCTGATCGTGCAGGTGCCGATTTTTTTACAGAATACGAAAAAGCTGGTCTATGTGGAGGTGCAGTTCCGCACCATAGCCATGGATTTCTGGGCGAGCCTGGAGCACAAACTGCAGTATAAGAAAAACATCCCGGAAAGTCAGGCAAAGTTTTTAAAAGATGAGCTGTATGACTGTGCCCAGCAAAGCGCGGCGCTGGATAAGCGGATGCAGAATATCCGGAATGTCATCGCAGAGAGTGAGACTAAGGAAGAGGAAAAACAGGATTTCCTGCCGATCTTTTTGCGGGAAAACAAAGGGTAATTACGCAGACGGGAAGTATGTGGATGATGGAAAGGCGAGAAAAATTGTATGAAGATCAGAGATATTTTGAATAAAGATACAGCAACGATCTCTTTTGAGGTATTCCCTCCGAAGAAGAGTACGGATTTCGGAAATGTGGAGGCAGCAGCACTGGGGATCGCGGCATTGCAGCCTGCATATATGAGTGTGACTTATGGTGCCGGTGGCAGTACCAAGGGACATACCATCGCTTTGGCAGGAGAGATTCAGAAGAAACACAATGTGCCTACCGTGGCGCATCTGACCTGTGTCTGTGCTGACAGGGGCAGTATCGGCGCAGCTCTTACAGAAATGCAGGCAGCAGGGATCGAGAATATTCTGGCTCTGAGAGGGGATCTCCCGAAGGATTTCGACGGAGAGGTATTCACGGATTTTTCCCATGCATCGGATCTGGTGCGCTTTATTAAGGAAAACGGAGATTTCTGTGTGGGCGGTGCCTGTTATCCGGAGGTGCATCCCGATTCTGCCAATAAGGATGCGGATATTCAAGGACTGAAGGAGAAGGTGGATGCTGGATGCGAGTATCTGACGACCCAGATGTTTTTCGACAACAACATTTTCTTTAACTTCATGTACCGCATACGTGAGGCAGGTATCACCGTGCCTATCGTTCCGGGTATTATGCCTATCACCCGTGGCGTACAGGTGAAGAATGCCGTAAAACTGTCCGGCTGTAATGTGCCGGAGCGCTTTAAGAATATTGTAGACCGCTTCGGAGACAACCCGGAAGCCATGAAACAGGCAGGCATCGCCTACGCCACCGATCAGATCATAGATCTGCTGGCCAATGGCGTAAAGCATATCCATGTCTATTCCATGAATAAGCCCGATGTGGCTGCAGGGATCCAAACGAACCTGTCGGAGATTCTGAAGGCCTGAGGTAATGAACGCAAGTGAGCCAATACATTGACAGATGAAAAAGATGTACTATTATCTAAATCAGAGAGTAGTACATCTTTTTATATATGTGCTGAGGAAAGAGACAGAAGTTGTCAATGCGGAAAAACGTGTGGAAGAAGGGCAGGAGAGGATGAAACAGATATCTGAGGCAGTGAAAAAGAATCAAATCCTGTATTATTTCAAAACCCAGTGGCCGGTGCTGCTGGCAGTAACAATCTCCGGTCTGATCTATAATCTCGGACTGCTGGCAGGACCGTGGTTCGAGGGCCGGATGACGGGATGTCTGGTGGACATTCTGAGTGGGAACGCCGGATACCGGGATATGTTGGTGCTGGTGACGGCATATGTGATATCTATTATCATTGTGCAGATCTCCCGTTATATCAAACGTTTTTATGTCAGACGATTTGCCAATAATGTGAATCGGGATATGAAGAAGACTCTCTATGACAGCCTCGTGCACAAGAGTCGTGAGGAGCTGGAGAAAGAGGGTGCCGGAAATGTCATGACCAAGGCAATCCTGGATGTGGACGACTGTGCGGAGGGGATGCGGAAATTTACCACAGAGATCTTCGATACCGGTGTGGCACTGGCGGCATATGTGGGAATGTTATTATTCTATGACTGGCGGCTGGCAATTTTAGGCATGCTGTTTTTACCGGTATCTTATGTGCTGGCGGAGAAGATGAAGCGTAACGTGCAGCGTACAGGAGCCGCTTATAAGGAACAATCCGGAGATTTAAGCGCCGCAACACTGGACAGGGCTGCCAATGCAGTTACTTACCGTGTCTATGGCAGAGAGGAAGAGCGGAAACAGGCCTATGAAGCGAAGCTTACTGCTTATGAAAAATCCGCTGTGAAGGCCAATATCTGGAGTACTGCCTTCCCACCGCTGTACCGCATCATATCCATGACGGGAGTGCTGTTTATTCTGTATTTCGGCAGTAAAAATGTGTTGGGAACCGGCTGGAAAGCATGGGATGTGGCAGCCTTTACTACGTTTTTATCCTGTTTTATCAAGCTGTCCGTGAAGTCCTCCCATGCAGCAAAATTATTCAATGCGGTACATAAAGCCCAAGTATCCTGGAAGCGTATCAAGCCGCTGATGAAGGAAGACACTTACGAGAACGACAGCTTGGCACAGGAGCCGGGAATGCTGGAAGTATCTCATGTCAGCTTCACTTATCCCGGTGGAGAGAAGATCTATGAGGACTTCAATCTGTCAGCCGCTCCGGGGCAGATCATCGGTGTCACCGGAGCAGTGGCATGTGGTAAGTCCACCATGGGGAAAACATTCCTGTGTGAATATCCTTATGAGGGTCGGATCCGTTTTCATGGGAAAGAGTTAGCCGAAATGACCAAAGCGGAGCGCACCGGCATGATAGGATACCTGGGACACGATCCGGAGCTGTTCAATGACAGTGTCCGTAACAATATACTGCTGGGCGATGATGACGATCCGGAGAAGTATCTGAAGGCAGTCTGTTTCGACGGTGAGGTGGCAGAGATGGAGGATGGCATGGATACCATTGTAGGAAACGGTGGTGTCCGGCTCTCCGGCGGTCAGGCACAGCGGCTGGCACTGGCGAGAACCCTGTGTCATAAGCGCCCGGTCCTGATTCTGGATGATCCGTTTTCCGCACTGGATCGTAAGACGGAGAAAGAGGTCTTCGCCAATCTGAGGAAGCTGGCAGCAGACAGTATTGTGCTGCTTTTGTCCCACCGACTGTATCTGTTTCCTGAAATGGATCAGGTGCTGTGGATGGAGGATGGAAAAGTGACCGCAGGAACCCACGAACAGATTCTTGAAAAGTGCCCGGAGTATGCGAGACTGTATGAAGCACAGGCGGATGGCGCTGATGCACACAGTACGCAGGAGGGAGGTCCGGAGCATGCAGAAAAATAAACAGATGCAGAAAAATAAGAGACAGAATGTAAAAAATGTCCGCAGCGTGATCCGGCAGACTGTGACAGGCTATGCAGGACTATCACTGGGAATTCTGTTGGCCGTGACAAGTGCCATCGTAACCGCACTTCTGCCGCCATGGATCCTGGGAAGTATCGTGGATACGATCACCGCAGGAAACGTAGTTCCGGTGGTATTGGTGATACTATATTTTGCTTTTACGGTGCTCACCGGGCTGACAGAGAGTATCAGAGAGGGACTGTTAACGATATTTGGTCAGAAAATCACCCATGCATTGCGCAGCAGCATGATGGACAAATACACGAACCTGACCGCAGGGGAATTGACGAAGCAGGAGCCAGGTACTATCGTGTCCCGTTTCGTAGGAGATGTGGATACGGTGGAGAACCTGTTTACCTCCGGAATCATCAGCATGTTTGCGGATGCTTGTAAGATTTTAAGTATTCTGGTGGTGATCTGGTTAAAAAACAGAGGACTGGCGATCGTACTTTTGATTCTGCTACCATTTCTGTATTGGTTTACCCGGACGGTGCAGAAAAACATGTTGAAAGCCCAGATCGAGAACCGTCGTGCCGTGGGCAGAGCCTCAGGACATGTGCCGGAGACGTTGCACAATATCCGCACTATACATACGCTGGGAAAAGAAAGCTACATGGAGCAGCGGTATGATGAATATATTGCGGAGAGCTACCGTGCGATAGAACGTACTAATTTCTATGACGCCATCTACTCTCCGGTGATCCTGATCCTGAACGCCGCTGTGGTGGCGGTAGTCATGCTGCTCTCTGCCTCCGGTAATGCAAAGGTACTGACACTGTTCGGCATGTCTGCCGGTACGGCGGTAGCGGTGATCAATTATATCTCTCAGATCTTCACTCCGGTGGAGAGCCTGGGAATGGAGATTCAGACGATTCAGTCCGCCATTGCGGGCGTACACAGGATCAATGAATTCTATGCGCTGGAGGAACTGCCGGAGAGCGTACGGAATTTGGAGACTCCGGTGGCCACAGCGGAGGAGAAGCCGTTTGTGGAGCTGCAAAACGTGACTTTTGCTTATGAGGACGACAGTCGTGAAATTCTCCATAATCTGAACTTTGCAGTGTATCCCGGAGAACAGGTGACGTTGTCCGGAAGAACCGGCGCAGGCAAGAGCACCATTTTCAAACTGCTGTTGGGACTTTATCAGCCGGGAGAGGGTAAAGTGCTGATTCAGGGCAGAGATGCCTTCGAAATTCCGGAAAATGAGAAGCGTAGCCTGTACGGCTATGTGGAGCAGACTTTTCACATAGTACCCGGTACCGTGAAGGATCAGATTACGCTGTATGACGATTCTATTACTATGGAAGAGGTACGGGCGGCCGCAAGGATTGCGGGACTGGATGCAACGATAGAGCAGCTGGAAAAAGGCTATGACACGCTCTGTACTTCGGAGATCTTCTCTCAGGGACAGTGGCAGCTGTTATCCATTGCCCGAGCTGCGGTGGCGAAGCCGAAGCTCCTTCTGCTGGATGAGATTACGGCGAACCTGGATGCCCAGACCGAGGAAGAGGTGCTGCAGGCACTGAAACGTGCCTCGGAAGGAAGAACGGTAATCTCGATTTCGCATAGAGTAAATGCGGAGACAGGACGAGTGATTAGTATATCATGAAGCTGACACTTCCCTTTTATGCGAATATCTGGGCGGGTCATGAAACAAGAACCCCACGCTTGTGCGAGCACAGCGTGGGGGTTTGTTTATGACCCTGGCATTTTACATGGAAATAAGTCCAAATGCATTTGCCACGGAACTTATCAGAATAATGGCAGCGAATACCGGGCAGAGATACTTGATCATGAAGTTAAATATCTTCTTGCGGCGGAAAGCGGCTTCTCCGTGCATGACTTCTTCTTCAACAGCCTTTACTCCGATGACACGGGACACCAACAGACAGATGGTGATGGCAGCGATAGGCATCATCACGGAGTTGGTCAGGAAATCGAAGAAATCAAGGAACTGCATGCCGATGATCTTCACAGCACCAAGCGGTCCGTAACCCAGTGAGGATAACGTTCCCAGTGCCAGCATGATCACACCCATGATCACGGTAGATTTTTTACGACCCCAGCCAAGCTCGTCCTCGAAAGTAGACACAGCACTTTCGGTAAGGGCAATGGAGCTGGTCATGGCTGCGAACAGTACCAGTACGAAGAACATAATACCTACGAAGGTGCCCATGCCCATGCTGTCGAAGACCTTGGGAAGTGTGATGAACATCAGGGAAGGACCAGCCTGTAAGGTATCGGGATCTCCGCCGGAAAATGCGAACACGGCGGGAATGATCATCAGACCTGCCATGATGGCAATGGCGGTATCGAAGATCTCTACATTTTTGGTGGAGCCTTCAATGGAAACATCTTTTTTCATATAAGAGCCGAAGGTGATGAGAATACCCATGGCAATGGACAGAGAGTAGAACATCTGACCCATGGCAGTTACGACTGTCATCCAGGAAAAATTCGCAGGATTCGGGATCAGGAAATACTTCACACCGCTCAGTGCGCCCGGTCTGGTAACGGAATAGACTGTGATGACCACGGACAGTACTACCAGGATCGGCATCATAATGCGAGATACGCGCTCGATACCGTTGCGGACACCGGCGTAGATGATTCCCAGAGTACACAGAGTGAATACGATAAAGCACAGCTCTGTAGAGACACCATTGGAAATAAACGTGGAAAAATAACCGTCCGCTGCCAGATCATGTCCGTGACCCTTGGCATATTCCACCAGATACTTGATCACCCATCCGCCGATGACGGAATAATAAGGAACGATCAGGATCGGAATAATAGCGTTGATCCATCCGCCGAAGGACAGCCATTTGGATTTTCCAAAGGTGTGAAAGGCACCTACGGGACTTTTACCGGTCATGCGTCCCAGTGATGTCTCTGCCACGATCATGGTATAACCGAAGGTCAGCGCCAGGATAATATAGATCAGCAGGAAGATACCGCCGCCGTATTTGGCTGCCAGATATGGAAAACGCCAGATATTACCTAAACCTACGGATGCTCCGGCGGCCGACAGGACGAAACCGATCTTGCCGGAAAACGAGCTTCTGTTATTATTTTTGTGATTCATAGTTATAAACACTCCCATAAAAATTTGTCGTAAACAGAATAAGTGTAACATAGAAATAAGGAAAATGCAGTACGAAACAGTCTGATTGGCATGGAAAAATTCGATAATGCAAGAGTAAAAATTGAATGGATGACAGCAATGGCGCTGTTGAATGACGGTGTATCTGGCAATTTAAAGTATATTTTTTCCTGCAGTTCGCATACTAACTGCAACGTTAATAATCAGTAATGCAAGATGATGATTTGTCTTAGCAATATGTCATGGAGGAAAAAATGATGAAAGCAACCGGAATTGTAAGAAGAATAGATGACCTGGGACGCATCGTGATCCCGAAGGAGATCCGACGCACGTTACACATCAGGGAGAGCGACCCATTAGAGATCTTCACAGACAGGGAGGGACAGGTGATCCTGAAAAAATATTCCCCCATCGGGGAAATGACGACTTTTGCGAAACAATATGCGGAGAGTCTGGCGCAGGTGTCGGGGCATGCCACACTGATCGCAGACAGAGATCAGTTCATTGCAGTCTCGGGAGGCTGTAAGCAGCTGCTCAATAAGGCAGTAAGCCGCCAACTGGAGGAGAGGATCAATAACAGAGAGACTGTGATCGCCGCAAAAGGAGACCGCAACTACGTCAACATTGCGGAAGATATTGCCGTGGACTATGCATGGCAGCTGATCACACCGATCATCTGTGAAGGGGACATCATCGGAAGTGTGATCCTGTTGGAAAACGACGGGAAGAGCAAAATGGGAGAAGTGGAACAGAAGCTGGCGCAGTCCGCAGCTGGCTTTCTGGGCAGACAGATGGAACAATAAGAGACGGTCGTAACCGGGTTAAGATACCACCTGGTTACGACCGTTTGTCTTACCGATATATAATTTCTCATCAGCTTCTTTTAATAATGCATGAATATCTTTGTCGGACCTGCAGACCAGTCCGAAGGTCATATTTACTTTTACGTGTTGCTCTTCATAGAGTGTATCCAGTTCGTGGATTTTGTCCATGAGAAGCTCCAGCTGTTTCCGTGCTTCTATAAGATCTACATTTTCAAATACCAGTAGAAATTCCTCACCGCCCCAGCGTGCGGCAAAGCCACGGTGCCACATATGCTGCTTCAGCAGGGCAGAGACGTTTTTCAGTACGGCATCTCCGCATTCATGCCCATAGGTATCGTTAACCTTTTTGAAAAAGTCGATATCTCCAATGGCCATTGCAAAAGATTGACCGGAGGATCTGGATTCCTCGAAGATCTGGCGCAGCTTTTTGTCCCCACAGCGGCGGTTGTACAGCTCGGTCAGGGCATCCTGTTCGATCATGGTCCGCAGGGAACGTTGCATGGATAAGGCACAGCGCCCGATATCTCCCAATTCGTCACTGCGCTTTGTTACGGAATGATCCAGGGTGGCATTCAGATTCCCGGCGGCTACTTCTGACAGAAATCCATGGATATTCATCAATATCGCCACGAATCCCTTCGTGTAGAAAAAGATACAGACAGCCACAACGGCAACAAATCCTATGATCAGCCAGGTGAGTGGATATACGTAGCGCTGAATGGATAGAGATACTGTTTCACTGGGTTTACCGATAAACAGCATTCCCACGATACTGCCGTCCTCATTGCGGACAGGAATGTAATAAGAAAAATAAGCTTTTCCGTTGATCAGTGTATGGGTGTAAAAATGAGCCTCGCCGGTATTCAGAACATCCTGGATGACTACGTCCGGAGCCCCGGAACCAATGATGCGTTCCGCCTGGTTATTATACAGAGTTGTCAGAATACGGGTATCCTGGTAGAACAGGGTAATATCCAGTCCGGTATCTTCTTTGAACTGGTCAAACAGAGAATACTCACGGGTAATGTCATAATCACCTTTATACAATTGATAGGCAACGGTTCCCTCCAGATGATAATCACCGGGGTAGGCTGCGTTCAAAAGAGTTGTGGCACTTTTTGCGGCATCCTGCAGCTCTGTTTCCACTTCCTGATACATGATTTTTGTGAACCATTGCGAAGTGAAAAAAAGCATCAGAATTCCCAAAACCAACAGGGGAATCAGACCAATGGCCTGCAGGGTATATGATATTTTACCACCAATTGCTTTCCGAGAACGCTCCATAGACTTTCTCCCTTTCGAAATTACCGGCACAGGATACAATATTCTAGGAATATTATAATCAAAGGAGAACAGAAAAGCAAGAAAGATGCAATGCTGAGAATAGAATAAAACTGAATTGTGTACATTGACGAACAATAGAGTGGGTGATAAAATACTAGCAAAATAAAGATAACTTCAAAAGATTTGTCGAAGTACGAGGGAGGAAGAAATGTTTTGCAAGAATTGTGGTAATGAAATGGCGGAAAATGAGATGTTTTGCCCGAAATGCGGTGAAAAAGCAGAGAGGGAAGAAACAGCAGAAGCACAGCTGAAAACGCCGAAAGAGCCGAAAGAGAAAAAAAGTATTGTACTTCCTGTTGTACTTGGAGTTTTGGTGGTACTGATTGCCGGGGTGATGGGATTTGGAATTTACAGTGCACTCCGCACCAAAGAGTTCAAAAGTGAGATCGCACAATATGAGCAGGATGTACAGAATTGCGCAGGTCTTGGAAAATTTGAAACGGATTACACGGAACTGCTGGAGACTTCCCAGAAAGCAGCATCCCATCTGAATTTCTGGAAATATAAGGATCTGGCACAACAGATGTCTGATCTGTCGCAGGAAATAGAAGAAATGAATGACGCAGTAGCCGAGTACCGGCAGGACTATGAGGACATTGTCCGGACTGTGGAGGAAGATGCGGTCTATGTCATGGATGATTATGGCACGGATTATGAGACTGTGAAGGCGGAACTGGAAAATGCTCTTCAGGAATTTGATGAGAAATCCTGTAAAAGCAATGCGAAGAAACTGCAGGAGATCTGCGACAATATTGTCAGCGGAAATGAGCAAAAAGCAAAAGAGTATATAGAAAAGACGCAGAATATCAAGAGTTCTTTCAGCGGATATTCTGTACAGCCCTTTGAACAGTATATGATCGGAGATCTTACTGCAACCATCGAAAGTGATAAGGATACCAAGGACTATGTGAAACTGCAGGATGATTTTACGCAGTTGAATAACTGGGCAGAAAAGTTCACTGCAGTAGCACAAACCAGTGAACAGATCGGTAATTTTGTACAGGCAGATGTATCTTCTCCCACGGAAGTAAAATTGTATCTGAATACTTATAATTATGATACTTATAATTTCAAGCTGGAAGATTTTGAAATTTATGAGAAAAATAATGGCATCTGGCAGGAATGCATGGCACAGAATATCTCCCAGATTGCCGGAACATTATCTATGGATATTGTGGCGGATGTATCTTCCAGTATGAGTTACAATTTTTACGAAATGCAGAATTCCATTGACACGTTTGTGAATCAGACGCATGCAGATACGATGTTGGGATTGTCTACGATCGGTACAATTTATGAAAGATACCAGGATTTCACCACCGACAAAAATGCAGTGACCAATGCTGTATGGAATCTGGAGTGCTATGGACTGACAAGCTTATACCAGTCTTTATACTCTTCTGTAATCTACACAGCCTCTGCGCAGGGCGCAAGGTGTGTGGTTGCATTTACGGATGGTATGAATGAGCCTTACGGTGCAGGGTACGACTATGATGCACAGGATGTCATTGATGTAGCAACCTATTATCAGGTGCCGGTATACATTATCGGTATTGGAAGCAGTGTACAGGAGAGCGAGCTGCGAAATATTGCAGAGGCTACCGGAGGTGCCTTTTATGCTAACAGGTCTGTGTATGATCTGAGAAATGTATATATGGATATTTATGAGGCACAGGGAAGAATGTATCAGCTTACCTATAAGACAGCTGTTCCTAATAACATCAATCGTGACATTTATGTACTGTATGCGGATGAAAGTCAGAATCTGGGAATCCGGTTTGAAGAGGAACTGAATGCGGAAGCATTGCAGACTGCATACGCCTCTGCAGGCTTCAGTGCGGGAGATCCGGCATCCTTCTATACAGATGCAAAATATCTCTCCTCTGATGATCTCTCCAAGCTGGGAGATGACCTGGAAGCAGTACAGACAGTCATCAACATTTATTATGCCAAGAACGGATATGCTTTTGGTGATGGTGAGAACGGACAAAAGCAGCTGGCAAAGATGATAAATCTCGGAGTTATTACAGAAAACGGAACGCTCGATGGAGATACGGTATCCGGAATTCTGCGAAGCAATCCGATTTTGTGGCAGAATTTCAGTGCACTTTATAATTACCGCTATGAGATTGTCTATACGACGACCTATGATGTATATTGCAGTAACCCTGGAATCAGCTATGAACAGGCAAGGAGTCTGGTATGCCAGCATTATGGAGAAGAAAACGAGACTCGTTTCCAGCCGGTAATATCAGCAGCATGGAAAAATATCCTGGCCGGTACGCAATAAAATTTAGAAAAGAAGACAGAGGATAAAAAATGGCATTGTTGGGTAATATTATCTGGTTTGTAGTTTTTGGCTGGTGGAATTTTCTGATCTATGCGTTAGCCGGAATCGTATGTTGCATTACGATCATTGGAATTCCAATCGGCAAATCAATGTTTCAGTATGCAAAGCTGATGGCACTTCCTTTTGGAAAGGTTATTGTCAAGGAAACGGATATTAAAGGTGTCGAAAATGTTTCAGCAATCAGAAGAGTGGGCGGTGTGATAGCCAATATCCTCTGGCTGCCCTTTGGTATCTGCTTCTTCCTGGCAAGTATTATAGAAATGATTGCCTCAGCTATTACGATCATTGGCATTCCGGCGGCTGTTGTGCTTGCAAAGAGCTGTAAATTTTTACTTTGGCCCATTGGGGCAAAAGTAATTACACAGCAGGAAGCGCAAAATATTCAGATCCGCAGAAGCATAAACGCAGGGATGCAGAATCGCATGCAAAACAATAATGTCGTAGCTGCACCGCAGCAGACAGGCGCAGCTGTACCTATTCAGCCCAGGCAGCCCGTCCAGTCACATTTTTGTGCTAATTGCGGCACAAAAATAACGGAAGCTATGGTATTTTGTCCCAAATGCGGAGCAAAACAAAAGAATTAAAAATATCTGAAAAGGGAAAAACGGAGGAGGCAATGAAATGATTGTGGTTGGTCTTATACTGATAGCATTTGGTGCCTGTGCAGCCTTTTTTGGATATCAGATATATCGTATATTTGTGTTTTTTCAGGGACTTATTACAGGAATAATCATTGGCGGAATTCTTGGAAACAGCATACTGTTATCTCTGTTGTTCGGGATAGTTGTTGGAATAATGGGAGTTGTATTACTGCGTCTTGGCGTTTTTTTACAGTGTTTTGCTTCCGGTTTTGGAGTAGTATTTTTTCCACTTCTGGTTCAGAAAATTATGGGATATCTGAATTGGAGAAGTATACTGGAAATGGCTCGTGATTATTATTTTTCAGGTGAAATTGCAAGTGGTTTAAAACAGGACATTACGACAGTATTCATAATAGCATTGGTTGTTGGTGTGATCATTGGTCTGATAGGCCTTATTTTTACAAGAATCATGATCACTGTCATAACAGCGCTGGCAGGTGGAGCAATCGCAGGGTTCGGTATCCTGGCTTTATTCAGAGGTGTGGCACCTCAAATAGCAATTATTTTTGGAATTGTACTGGCAATAGGTGGTATTGTCTATCAATATTCAGAATGGAAGAAAAAGAAAACAGTCGCTATGCCGGCAATGCAGCAGGCAGTCGTGCCAATGCAGCAGGCAGCCGTGCCAATACAGCCGATTGTGGCAGAAGTGCCCGTGATGCCGGCACCGGCTGTGCAGCCCGGACAGGAACTGCCCAAGGTACGTTATTGCGGACAATGTGGGACACAGATGAGCGATATTGCAAAATTCTGTCCCAGATGTGGAAAGCAACAATGAATTGAGGATATCGAAACAGATCGTAACGAAGGAGGATCATATCATGGGATTTTTTGATGGTAAAAAAGAAACAGAACAGAGACAGCAGCCGGAGGTGGCAGCCTGTGACAGAGAACTGGCGGAACTGGAGCAGCATCAGCAGGAGCTGTTTGCAAGGATAGGAAAACGTTATGCGGAAGAAACGACCGCAGAAAAAGCAGCAGGCACGCCTTACGAAGAGGATATTGCAGGACTGAACAAAATCGCAGCGAGAAGGGAACTTCTGGTTAAGCGGAGACTTGCCGTACAGGGACTGAAACAATGTGAGAACTGTGGAAATATACTGGCAATCGATAGTGCCTTCTGCAATCAGTGCGGTGGAAGACTTGAGATGATCGCACCGGAGGTACTTACAGATGCGCCATTATGTCCCAACTGTAAGGCACCCGTAGAACCCGGAGTGCTGTTCTGCACCAGATGTGGCACCAGGCTGGAACAAATGGAAGCACCGGGAATCGCAGTGGCAGATTCCAGGTGTCCGGACTGCGGAGCACCCGTAGAACCCGGCGCCAGCTTCTGTATTCAGTGCGGAAGAGCTTTGTGATGGAATCACAACAACTGTCTTGACAATTGGAAAAAATGAGATATATAATAGCAGTATATCAAAATGCATTGACGAAGAGAGTAACTTTTCCGCAGAAAGGCAAAGCGAGCCGGTGATGGTGAGAGACCGGTGCGAGTAAGGGAATCGTGAAAATCACTTCTGAGCTGTCAGAACAAAAGCTTAGGTCAGTAGTTCTGAACGGAATCCCACCGTTACCGGGAAGCATATCACTCCTGTGAGATTACACATGTGGAATCGTATGGGAAGTATGTTGTAAGAGGTGGTTAACGAATGCATGAGCTTCGTCCTGTTACGGGACGGAGCTTTTTTTGATACTATTCAGGAAGGCATCGAAACTGCGATTTTGTGAATGAGGCGCTGAATAGTATGATGCTGTAATAAGAAAAGAAAGGAAGCGCACTATGTACAAGCAGGTACCCACAAGCCTGAATTTCGTAGACCGTGAGAAAGCTGTCGAGAAATTCTGGGAAGACAACAACATTTTCAAAAAAAGTATGGAGCATCGTAAGGAAGGCGAGACCTATACCTTCTACGACGGACCGCCTACCGCCAACGGTAAGCCTCACATCGGTCATGTAGAGACCCGTACCATCAAGGATATGATCCCCAGATACCGTACCATGAAGGGATATATGGTTCCCCGTAAGGCAGGTTGGGATACCCACGGACTTCCCGTAGAGCTGGAAGTTGAGAAGCTGCTGGGCCTGGATGGCAAGGAGCAGATCGAGGAATACGGACTGGCACCTTTCATCGACAAATGTAAAGAGAGCGTCTGGAAATACAAGGGAATGTGGGAAGATTTCTCCCGTACTGTTGGCTTCTGGGCTGATATGGATAACCCTTATGTTACTTATGACGACAACTTCATCGAGTCCGAGTGGTGGGCTTTGAAGACCATCTGGGACAAGGGACTTCTGTACAAGGGCTTCAAGATCGTTCCCTACTGCCCTCGCTGTGGAACGCCGCTGTCCAGCCACGAAGTGGCACAGGGCTATAAGGCAGTTAAGGAGCGTTCCGCTATCGTACGTTTCAAGGTAAAGGGCGAGGATGCATATTTCCTGGCATGGACCACCACCCCCTGGACTCTTCCTTCCAACGTGGCACTGTGTGTGAACCCGGAGGAGACTTACCTGAAGGTGAAGGCTGCCGACGGTTATACCTATTATATTGCAAAGGCACTGGCAGACAAGGTGCTGGGCCGCCTGGCAGAAGAAGGCAAGGCAGCTTACGAAGTACTTGAGACTTATGTTGGTAAGGATCTGGAGTACAAGGAGTATGAGCCTCTGTACAAATGTGCGGGAGATGCCGCTGAGAAGCAGAAGAAAAAGGCGCATTTCGTAACCTGCGACGGTTATGTAACCATGACCGACGGTACCGGTATCGTTCATATTGCTCCTGCTTTCGGTGAAGACGACAGTCGTATCGGACGTAACTACGAGCTGCCCTTCGTACAGTTCGTAGACGGCAAGGGTGATCTGACCGCAGAGACCCCTTATGCAGGAAAATTCGTAAAAGACGCAGATCCTTTGGTACTTAAGGATCTGGATGCAGAGGGCAAGCTGTTCGATGCACCGAAGTTCGAGCATGATTATCCTTTCTGCTGGAGATGTGACACTCCGCTGATCTACTATGCAAGAGAGTCCTGGTTCATCAAGATGACTGCTGTGAAGGATGATCTGGTACGTAATAATAAGACCATCAACTGGATCCCCGCTTCCATCGGTGAGGGACGTTTCGGCAACTGGCTGGAGAATATTCAGGATTGGGGCGTATCCCGTAACCGTTACTGGGGTACTCCGTTAAATATCTGGGAGTGCGAATGCGGACATCAGCATTCCATCGGCAGCCGTGAAGAGCTGTACAAGATGAGCGGCAATGAGAAGGCCAAGACCGTAGAGTTCCATCGTCCTTACATCGACGAGATCACCATCACCTGCCCCGAGTGCGGCAAGCAGATGAAGCGTGTTCCCGAGGTGATCGACTGCTGGTTCGACTCCGGAGCAATGCCTTTTGCACAGCATCATTATCCGTTTGAAAATAAGAATCTGTTCGAGCAGCAGTTCCCTGCCAACTTTATCTCTGAGGCAGTGGACCAGACCCGTGGATGGTTCTACTCTCTGTTGGCAGAATCCACCCTGCTCTTCAATAAGGCTCCTTACAAGAACGTTATCGTTATGGGCCATGTACAGGATGAGAACGGTCAGAAGATGAGTAAGAGTAAGGGCAATGCGGTAGATCCCTTCAACGCACTGGAGACCTACGGCGCAGATGCCATCCGCTGGTATTTCTACACCAGTTCCGCACCCTGGCTGCCGAAGAGATTCTCCGGCAAGGCCGTACAGGAAGGACAGCGTAAATTCATGGGTACCCTGTGGAACACCTACGCATTCTTCGTACTGTATGCAAATATTGATAATTTTGATGCTTCCAAATACACACTGGAATACGACAAACTGCCCGTAATGGATAAGTGGCTGCTGTCCAAGTTGAACTCTACCGTTGCAGAAGTAGATAGCAATCTGGACCAGTACCGTATCCCCGAGGCTGCCAAGGCTCTGCAGGACTTCGTCGATGAGATGAGTAACTGGTATGTAAGACGCAGCCGTGAGCGTTTCTGGGCAAAGGGTATGGAGCAGGATAAGATCAATGCCTACATGACGCTGTACACCGCACTGGTGACCATCTGTAAGGCAGCAGCACCCATGATCCCCTTCATGACAGAGGATATTTACCAGAACCTGGTAAGAAGTAACGATGCAAATGCACCCGAGAGTATCCATCTGTGTGACTTCCCGGTAGTGAACAAGGATCACATCGACAAGAAGCTGGAAGAGGATATGGAAGATGTACTGGATGCTGTTGTTATGGGTCGCGCATGCCGTAACGAGGCTGCCATCAAGAACCGTCAGCCCATCAGCAGAATGTATATCAAGTCAGACTTCACCTTAAGTGAGTTCTACCAGGAGATCATCGAGGATGAATTGAACGTCAAGGAAGTCGTATTTACCGATGACGTACGTGACTTTACCTCTTACACCTTCAAACCTCAGCTGCGTACCGTAGGACCCAAGTACGGCAAACAGTTGGGCGGCATCCAGAAGCACCTTGCAGCACTGGATGGCAATGCAGCAATGGATGAGCTGAATGCAGACGGCGCATTAAAGTTCGATGTAGACGGTGTGGCTGTGGAACTGACCAAGGACGATCTGCTGATCGACATGGCACAGAAGGAAGGCTATGTATCTCAGGAGGACAATAAAATGACTGTTGTCCTGGATACCAACCTGACACCGGAACTGGTAGAGGAAGGCTTCGTATACGAGATCATCAGCAAGATCCAGACCATGCGTAAGGAGAGCGGCTTCGAAGTGACCGACCACATCCGCGTATCCATCAACGGCAACGATAAGCTGTCCGAGATCGCACAGAAGAACAAAGAAGCCATCAGCGGCAAGGTTCTGGCGGACGAACTGACAAGTGGTGCGGAATATGGCGTATCCAAGGAATGGAACATCAACGGCGAGAACGCAGTGATCGCTGTGGAGAGAGTATAAAGATAAAGATTCTGTGGTTTTTCCGGAAGGGGGAACCGCAGAATCTTTTCTGTTTCGGGAAAACATTTACGAAACTTACGAAAACCGGCGAAAACAGTTGGAATACGCATGGAAGTTTGTTATAATATTACCTGTATTTGGTTAAGAATATGGATGAAATCATAACGCTATCCGGCGCGGAATATCTTGAGAAGAGTGTAGTACCGGAGAGGTAATGGAGAGGAGAACACAGGTGAAAAAATCAGTGGCAGCCAGCGAGAAGCCGGCAAAGGCAAAAGAGTTCGACAAGGAGCTTTTCAAGAGAAGTGTGGAATATAATGTGCGCACCCTGTATCGTAAGAATCTGGAAGAGGCAGATGCACAGCAGATCTTCCAGGCAGTATCTTATGCGATCAAGGATCGTATTGTGGAAAACTGGATGGAAACCCAGAAAGCATACGAAAAAGAAGATCCCAAGATGGTTTACTATATGTCCATGGAGTTCCTCATGGGAAGAGCACTGGGCAACAATCTGATCAATTTAAAGGCTTACAAGCCCGTGGCAGAGGCTCTGGAAGAGCTGGGACTGGATCTGAACCTGATCGAGGATCAGGAGCCGGATGCAGCACTGGGTAACGGTGGCCTGGGACGTCTGGCAGCATGTTTCCTGGATTCCCTGGCAACTCTGGGATATCCCGCATATGGCTGCGGTATCCGTTATCGTTATGGTATGTTCAAGCAGGAGATCCGCGACGGTTATCAGGTAGAGGTTCCCGATAACTGGCTGATGAATGGCAATCCCTTTGAACTGCGCAGACCTGAGTATGCGAAAATGGTTAAATTTGGCGGCTATGTAAGTGTGCATACTGATGAGAATGGCAGAAATGTATTTACCCAGGAGGGCTATCAGTCCGTTAAGGCGGTTCCTTTTGATTTCCCCATTGTGGGCTATGGCAACGGCATTGTAAACACCCTGCGTATCTGGGATGCGGAGCCTGTAGAGTGCTTCCAGCTGGATTCCTTTGACAAGGGTGATTATCAGAAGGCGGTAGAACAGGAGAACCTGGCACGTAACATCGTAGAGGTTCTGTACCCCAACGACAATCACTATGCAGGTAAGGAGCTTCGTCTGAAGCAGCAGTACTTCTTCATCTCCGCATCCGTACAGGAAGCAGTAGAGAAGTACATGAGAAAGCATGACGATATCCATAAGTTCTATGAGAAGGTTACCTTCCAGTTGAACGACACCCATCCTACCGTAGCCATCGCAGAGCTGATGCGTGTGCTGATGGATGATTATTATCTGACCTGGGAGGAAGCGTGGGAGATCACCACCAAGACCTGTGCTTACACCAACCATACCATCATGGCGGAAGCATTGGAGAAATGGCCCATCGAACTGTTCTCCAGACTGCTTCCCAGAATCTACCAGATCGTAGAGGAGATCAACCGCAGATTCATCATCGATATCCAGCAGAAGTACAGCAATGTACCCGGCGTGGATGTACAGGAGAAGATCCGCAAGATGGCGATCATCTATGATGGACAGGTGAAGATGGCAAATATGGCAATCGTCTCCGGTTATTCTGTCAATGGTGTGGCAAGACTGCATACAGAGATCCTGGAGAAGCAGGAGCTGAAGGATTTCTATGAGATGTTCCCGGAGCGTTTCAATAATAAGACCAACGGTATCACCCAGAGACGTTTCCTGCTGCATGCGAACCCGCTGTTAGCTGACTGGGTAACGGCTCATGTAGGTGACGACTGGATCACCGATCTGCCTCAGATCTCCCGCCTGAAGGTATATGCGGATGATAAAAAGGCACAGCAGGAGTTCATGAACATCAAGTACCAGAATAAAGTACGTCTGGCAAAATACATTTTAGAGCACAATGGTATCGAAGTAGACCCCAGATCCATCTTCGATGTACAGGTAAAGCGTCTGCATGAGTACAAGAGACAGCTGCTCAATATTCTGCATGTAATGCACCTGTATAACGAACTGAAGGAACATCCGGAACTGGATTTCTACCCCAGAACCTTTATCTTTGGCGCAAAGGCAGCAGCCGGTTACCGCAACGCAAAGCTGACCATCAAGCTGATCAACTCCGTAGCGGATGTGGTCAACAACGATCCTGCCATCAACGGCAAGATCAAAGTTGTATTTATTGAAAATTACAATGTATCCAATGCAGAGATCATCTTCGCAGCAGCAGATGTCTCCGAGCAGATTTCTACTGCAAGTAAGGAAGCATCCGGTACCGGTAATATGAAGTTCATGCTGAACGGCGCACTGACCCTGGGAACCATGGACGGTGCCAACGTGGAGATCGTAGAAGAGGTAGGCGAAGACAATGCCTTCATCTTCGGTCTGTCCGCACAGGAAGTTATCAACTATGAGAACCATGGAGGATATGACCCCATGGAGATTTTCAACAATGATCAGGATGTCCGCAAGGTACTGATGCAGCTGATCAACGGAACCTTCGCACCGGGAGATCCCGAACTGTTCCGTCCGCTGTATAATTCCCTGCTGAACACCCAGTGCACGGCTAAGGCAGACACCTACTTCATCCTTAAGGACTTCAAGTCCTATGCAGAAGCACAGAAGAGAGTGGAAGCTGCTTACCGCGACGAGGACAACTGGGCGAAGAGCGCCATCCTGAATGTGGCATGCTCCGGCAAGTTCACCTCAGACAGAACGATACAGCAGTATGTGGATGAAATCTGGCACCTGGATAAAGTGGTACTGAGGTAGCGGAGGGATCCCCGAACCGGACGAACTCCCGGAGCGGCAGAAGGCCCTCATGCAGGTATCGGTCTCCAAGTGTGAATTTTCTAAACCAGTGGATAGAGTCTTTCTAATCCGGACGGGCACGGCTCTAGGCGACATCCATGTCGCCGGCCGCCTGTCGCAAACATCGTGTTTGCTCCACCCTGATTACTCACCACTGCTTAAGAAAATATCAACACTCTCCGACAGACACCTGCATGAGGGTCTTCTGCCACTCCGGGAGTTCTGTTTGTACTAAAACCGCCATTTTTTGCTAAAAAAATACAAAAACAGGCAATTTTGTCCTGTTATAAGAGCTTATTTTCGCTAAAACGAGAAAAATAATAAAATCCGTACAAAAAAAGCTGGATTCAAGAGTTTTTTTGTACGGATTTTGTTATTTTGATGCTATTTAATTTTTTAATCTCCCACACGATTCAGTGTTACATCGTCCAGTGTTCCCCAGCTATTCACATTGCATTTGTATCTCACACCAATAGTCAGGGTGCTATCGGTGACTTTAATGCCGGTGACGGTGGGATTCTGCCAGTCGGCATAGGTAGTGAGCAGAAAAGGAGCAGTAAGCTCTGTGCCGTCTACAACAGCATACAATTCCATAGAAGCATCCTCAGACAGATCACCGCCCTGTGAGAAAGCGGACAATTCGTAAGTACCGGGATCCAAGTCAGTGAAGCTCTGTTCAATGGAGAAGTCCATATCGGAATCCCCGGACCAGAAGTGGAAAGCCACTTCACCACTGTGGGCATCTGCCGCTTTGACCTGATAGTCGGTGGGATCCGTCTCGCCGGAATAGGTCACGGTCCACATGGAAGTATCGGTATCCTCGAAGCCGGGATTCTGTACATAATTGATCCGGTCTACCGTAACAGTAGCGGTAACTTCCGTACCGTCCTCCAGAGATCCTGCAACCGAGAAGGTACCACCGTTTTCCGTGTCGATAGCGGCTACATCATCTGCGTTCCAGATGACGGGAAGCTGCTCTTCAGAACGATCGTTGTAGATGACACTTACGGTCTCCGGAAGCTCCGTCTCGGCACCGATATTGCAGGATACTGCTACCCCGTGGACGGTGTCTACTACCAGAGGAGCGGAGGCTCCGTATTTCAGATACTTGAATACATTCAGGGAAGCCAGGGGATGTCCGGTGAAATCAAACATTGCCTGATTATCCCAGGAGCTTCCCCCATAATACTGTCCTGCATCCTTGGGATCATAATCTGAAGCATAGCTGCTGGCCCAGCCACTGCCGTATTTTTCCCAGAGAGCGGAATTGTCGACATCTGCCGGACCTACGGGAATCCAGGTGCCTTCCCAGTAGAACACACCCTCCGCACCGGTTTCCCAGGCAGTCTTAAAGACATCCCGGACTTCATTGGCCTGTCCCTGGATCGTGGCAGCATATCCTTCTGCCAGATCATCGGTTCCTTTGATGCTGTTGGCAGCACCATCACCGTCTTCCGAGGTATAACAATAAGCGGTTTCCGCTACATAGACTCTTTTATCATAAGTGCTGCGAATATGCGTGATGGCATTTTTCAGATCCTCCATGGTACCATGCCAGTAGGGATAGAAAGAAAGACCGACAATATCGTAATCAATTTCTTTTACCTGCAGGCCAGTGAGCAGCGTATCTAATTTCTGCATATCATCAATATTGGTGTAGTGAACCGCAACAAGGATTTCTTTACCGGAGGATGTTGCAGCTTCCCGGACAGCCCTGCTTCCTGCAGCTAGAAGCTTCCGCACATTTGCGGGATCTGTTTCCCCAGACATTCCGTTATTGATCTCGTTACCGATCTGTACGATACCCACATCCACACCGGCATCCAGTATTTGTGTGAGACTTTCTAAGGTGAAATGGTAGAGAGCATCGGATTTTTCTTCGATATCCATACCTTCCCAGGCCTTAGGAACGAACTGTTTCTTGGGATCTGCCCAGAAATCAGAATAATGAAAATCAATGCAGACTTTCATGCCATATTGTGTGGCACGCTGCCCCAGAGTGATGGCAGCTGCTACGTCATTGTTACCACCGCCGTAACCATTGCCGTTCTCATCATAAGGATCGTTCCAGACCCGGAGGCGGATATAATTCACACCGGCCTGTGCCAGTGTCATGAATACATCCTGCTCTTCCCCGTCAAAGTTATAATATTTCACACCGCTGTTCTCCAGAGCCAGTACTGCGGATACGTCCATGCCTCGGTAAAAATCATCAGAAATACCGTCCACCGGCTCTACATAAATAGTAGATTCTTCCGGACCTTCTGGCAGGGGAAATGCAGTGATATCCGCAGCATCTGCAGTAGCGGAAACCGTGGATCCTGCCACCGTATCTGCGATTCCCTGATCCTGACTGCCGCATCCGGACAGACCTCCCATGATGAGTCCGGCACTGAGACACAGAGCTAACAGCCGTGTACGTGAATGCTTGTTAAAATGTTGCATAAGTAATCCTCCCAAAAAACATATTTGCACAACCGCTTGCGCAAATGTATTATACCATATTTCCACGTATAAAAGTAAAAAAATAGAAAAAAGTGCGTAACAAAATTGCCGTAATCTATAAATATTAAAAAAAATAAAAATTTTTTCAAATAAATAAAACCAAACCACTGGTAATCGGTACTTATTAATGAAAGGCAAAGATAGTATGCAAATTGCAACAAAAAAGAAAACGGAGGAGAAAGATGAAGAACATAATTAGAAGCCTGTTAACAAAACAGATCACGATCGGATCCATCGTAGTGAAAGCCAGCACAGCAGCTGCGGCAATGGCAGCAGTGGTAGTGGTCGGGGGAACTGCCGGAGCAGTGGCAGTGAATTCTGTGAATACACAGAATTCATCAGGCGCTGCGCACGGTAGCGAAAATATTGATGTCGAAGCAACGACAGCAATGCCGGAAACGGAATTGCAGGAAGGTGGGGATCACCCTGACTCAGAAAACACTGTGATTCCGGAGATATCTCATGAACATCATTATAAGACAGAGATTTTATCGGAATCTACCTGTACTATACAGGGAGAAGCAGAGGAGACCTGTACAGAGTGTGGATATTCTTACACTTATAAGTTACCGTTGGCGGCGCATAAATCAGGCGAATGGGTAGAAACCTTAAAGGCGACGGAAACCGCAGAGGGACTACAGGAACGTAGATGTACGAACTGTGGCACACTGCTTGCAACAGAGGTAATTGCCGTCATTCCGCATAATCATGTTTATGTAGTAACTTCAAGCGGAAGTGCATCCTGTGAAAGCGGTGGATATACGACATATACCTGTACAATCTGTGGTTCTAACTATACGGACAGCATCAGTGCAACAGGACACAATTATGATAAGGAAATTGTGGAAAATGCAACCTGTACAGCGCAGGGACATATTTATAAGAAATGTTCTACCTGTGGAAAAACAACAGAAACTGGCACGATTGCGGCAACGGGTCATAGTTATGGAAGCTGGTCTACTGTAAAGGCTGCAACCTGTACAGAAGCAGGGGAAGAGACAAGGAAATGTACAAGCTGTGGAAGTACAGAAAGCAGAGCTGTCGCAGCAAAAGGACATACGGAGAGCAACATTGTTACCACCAGGGAAGCAACCTGTACCGAAGAGGGAACTTATACTTATACCTGTTCTGTCTGCAATGCAGTAGTGGAAGGCAATAAGATTGCGGCATTAGGGCATAAGTTTGGAGAGCCTGTAGTAGTAGACAGCACCTGTTCTAAGGAGGGCAACAAGAAGTACACCTGTGAAAGAGATAACTGCGGTTACACTTATGAAGAAGTGATCGCTAAGAAAGATCATACGGAAAGCGCATGGATTTATGATGATCCAGATATTGATAAGACTGCAACCTGTACAGAAGCAGGCAGAAAGCATACAGAGTGTACAGAATGTCATGCAGTGATTCAGACGGCAGAGATCCTTGCAACAGGACACAGCTTCGGCGCATGGACGGAAACGATTGCTCCCAAGTGTGAAGTTCAGGGAGAGGAAAAGAGAGTATGCTCTGTCTGCGGAGAAGAAGAGACAAGAAAAATCGCTGCTTTAGAGCATGATTATGAAACAGTGATTGATGAAGGGGCAACCTGTGAACAGAATGGTAAAAAGCATGAAGAGTGTAGTATCTGCCATAAGAAACTTTCTGACACAACGATTCCTGCATTAGGACATAGCTTTGTAAATTATGTAGTAGTAACTCCTGCAACGGATCTGACAGAGGGACTGGAAAGAGCTACCTGTGAAAATGGCTGTGGACAGACAGATGAGAGAACGATAGCCAAACTTCCTCATACACATGATTACAATACAGAGAAGACAAGAGTAGATGCAACCTGTACAGTGGATGGATATTATATCATGGAGTGCCGCTGTGGCTCTACCATGAAAGTAGAGATCCATGCGACAGGACACACTTATGAAAAGACAGGTCATGTAGATGCAACCTGCATTTCTGATGGTTCATACACCTTTACCTGTTCTAAATGTGGTGACAGCTACAAGACAGAGATTACGGCGACAGGGCATACGGCTGGTGAATGGGAAGTTGTAAAGGCAGCTACAGATCTGGAAGAGGGTCAGAAGGTAAGAAAGTGTACTTCCTGTGGTACTACGTTGGAGACACAGACTATTTCCAAACTTCCGCATACCTGTGAACATACCACCTTGTTGGAATCACAGCCTGCAACCTGTACTACAGATGGCTATGAATTGTATGAGTGCCGTTGTGGACTGACGGATAAGGTGATCTTACCCAGAACAAATCACAAGAATGCAGAGTGGAAAGTAACCAAGGAAGCTACTTACACAGAAATGGGATTGAAGGAAAAAATCTGTCCTGATTGTCAGGCAACGTTGGAAACAGAGGATATTCCTGTAAAACCTCATGACCATACATATCAGATTACGTCTTCTAAGGATGCAACCTGTACAAGCGATGGAATTACGGTGAAGACCTGTTCTATCTGCGGAAAGACAACGGAAGTCGTTACTCCTGCAACAGGACATACGGAGAGTGCTTTCATCATTGATGTAAAAGCAACCTGTACGACAACAGGCTCCAAGCATACAGAATGTAGTGTCTGTCATATTAAGATGAAGACAGAAACAATTCCTGCCACAGGACATACAGAAGGTGGCTGGAAGGTTGTTACCAGTGCAACCTGTACAGAGGATGGAACGAAGCAGATAACCTGTACAGAATGCGGAGCAGTCCTGAAGACAGAAACACTCCCTGCAACAGGACATTCCATGGGAGAATGGAAAGAAATAACCGCAGCGCAGTGTGAAAGTGCAGGTACAGAGCAGAGAACCTGTTCCCAGTGCGCCTACAGTGAGAGCAGAAGCATTCCTGCATTAGGACATGACTATGGGGACTGGATCATTGACAAGGAAGCCACAGAAGAATCTGAAGGCGAAAAGCATAAGGAATGTAGCAGATGCGACAGCAGAATCACAGAGGATATTGAGAAGCTTCCTCCCCATGTACACAATTATGTGGAAACAGCAAGGGAAGACAGCTCATGCAGTAAGACAGGTTCTATTACCTACACCTGTGAGTGTGGAGATTCTTATACAGAAGAGATTGCCAGGAAAGCGCATACCCCTGGGGAGTGGACAGTGAAAACTCCTGCAACGGAAGATACAACGGGACTGGAGATCAGAAGCTGTACAGAGTGTGGAACGCAGACAGATTCCAGAGTGATCGAGAAACTTCCGCATACACACAATTATGTGACAGATACAAAAGCAGCCACCTGTACCACAGATGGTTATGTGAAGAAGACTTGTGCCTGCGGAAGTGTGATCAATACAGTAATCCCTGCGACAGGACATAAGTATGGGGATGCTGTGGTGGTAAAAGCAACCTGTACGAAGAAGGGGTCTTCTACGCTTACCTGTGAAAACTGCGGACATACAGAAGTAACAGAGATTGCAGCTACAGGACACCACTATGTAGAATCAGAAAAACAGGCGGCAACCTGTGGTGTAGCAGGCTCTGTAACCTATAAGTGTACCAACTGTAATGACAGCTACACAGAACCTATTGAAAAGCTGGAGCATGACTATGTAGTGACATCCACAGTAGATGCGACCTGTACAGAAGGCGGCTATACACTGGAAACCTGTAAGAACTGTGGAGATACCAGGAAAATCAATGAGACACAGGCTACAGGTCATGATGATGGAGAATGGAAGACAGTACAGGAAGCAGAACTGGGTGTGGCAGGCTCTAAAGAACTGAGATGTACCAAGTGTCAGGCACTTCTTGACACAGAAGAAATTCCTATGCTGACCACGGATGGAACAGACAGCGTATACTATTTTGACATTGCTAATGGCGAAAAAGAAATGGTAATTGGTCATTATAATGAAGAGGAAGCACAGGAAATGCTGAAACTGGTGAATGAATACCGGACTTCCATTGGCAGACATACCCAGGAAATGACCAGTACGCGAATGAATGAGTATGTTGCAATGAGAGCTGTGGAGACATCTTATTTATGGGATCATACAAGACCAAATGGAGGAAAGAGCAGCTATTCTGAAAATATTGCAATGGGTAATCCTGATGGAAAAGGAAATAATCCCAGTGTGCAACAGATATTTGATGCATGGTTAAATTCTCCCGGTCATAAGGCAAACCTGGATGCACCCAAGCCACGTAATCTTACCGGAATCAGTGTTTTCTATAAGAGATGTCCTGTGTACAAAGACGGAGTGGAAACCGGCCGATATGTCTACATCGCATACTGGGTAGAAATCTGGTAAAAATATTGAAATAAAGGCATATAAAAAGGAATCGTCTGTATGTCAGGCGGTTCCTTTTACTCGGCATCTTTAATATATATCACGATATCTTCCACTCTGCAGTCCAAAATGCGGCAGAGCTGTTCAATGGTCAGTAGAGTCACATTGCGATTGTGCTTGAGATTGTCAATCATCCCTTTACTGAGCCCATATTCATTGATCAGCTTATATGTAGACACGTTTTTTTGCTTTAGCGTGTGCCACAATGGTTCAAAAGACATCATGATGAGGTCTCCTTTCTATGCAGATTCAATTATATGGTCATTGACTTGGGTATAATATACCCAGTATAATGGGTACAAAAAGATGAAGGTCAAAATCAGAAAAAAAGAAAAAATTTAAAAAAAATAAAACCTTACTGCTTCGGGAAGGTACTTATATATAGAAAGGAGCAGTAGTTATTCCACCCAAAAAATACAAAGGAGATAAGAAAAATGGATGATAGTTTGATGCAAGCCATACAACAGATGAAAAATGGTGAAGAAAAAGGTTTTAATGCGGTATATTCTGCAACCTACAAGAAAGTTTATACACTGGCACAAAAATTGACCAGGACAGAGGATGACGCCAGGGATGTGACGCAGATAGTATATGTGGAAGCATACAGGAGCATACATACATTAAAGGCACCGGAAGCTTTTATTTCATGGCTGTATGGAATAACTCATAATCAGGCAATGAAGGTAAACGATAAATTAAAACCGGAAAAAGAATACCTGGTCGGCGAAGATGCGCTGGGTATTTTAGAGGAACAGGAAAGTCTTGATGCGTCTACTATGCCGGAATTGACAGCGGACCAGAAGGCAACCTCCGAAATCGTAAGGGGGATCATTGAAGAACTGCCGGTACTTCAGAAGGAAGCTGTAATTGCATACTATTATGAAGGTTTAAAAGTGGAAGAAATTGCGGAGGCCATCGGATGTCCGGTAAATACCGTCAAGAGCCGTCTGAATTATGCCAGAAAATATATCCGGGAACGTGTCGAGGAGAAAGAAGAGAAGGAAGGCTACAGGCTGCATGTTCTGGGGCTGCCTATTCTCTGGTATGCGATTTCTTCTATGGAGAAAGACACCAGGCTTACTGTGCAGGCAGCGCAGCAGATCTACAACGGGGCATGCTCCGAGGTGGGACTGCAGGCGACAGCAATTTCTGTGACAGCAGATGCCGCAGGTACAGCTACGGCAGCAGCCGCTGCAGGAGAGACAGCCGCCACAGGAGCCGGTGAAGCAATGGGCACCGGGGCAGCCATTGCCGGGGCAGCCGCTGCAACTGCAGGCGCTGGCGCCGGAATGGCATCTCTTGGTATAGCAGCAAAAGCATTGATCGTTGCCGGTGCCGTCGCAGTTGCCGGACTGGGGACAGCAGGTATTGTGAAATTGACAAACCGGCCGGTGGAAGAGGAAGTACAGGAGTCCACAGAAATAGTAGAAACTCTGGCTGACATGACAACGGAGGAGACTGTGGCACAGGAGACCGAAGAAACAATACCGGAGGAAACGTTACCCGGGGAAATTGAATTATCAGAAGCAGCGGCCCGTCAGATTTCCGCATTTGTGGCAGCCGCTTACCAGTGCAATTATTCTTCCGTAAATCAGGAGAATGGCTGGAAGACCTTTTCCATGACTCCGGATGAATGCCTGATGTTTGTAAAAGAGTATATCGACATGGTGAACTACTCCTGGGGAGGCGGAGACCATAATGCGGCAGATCTTCCATATGACTGGATCAATTACAATGTGACGGAACAGGAAGTGGCAGACTTCTGCAAGTCTGGTCTGGGTATTGAGATCCCGGCGGACTACAGCTATTCCTTCAGCAATGACGCCGGTTCCCTTCAAATCGTAGACGGCAGACTGGAGAGCACTTTTGATGGCAGAAATATACAGGTGGCAGGCGGTACTGCGGAACTGGTATCACAGGAGGAACAGAATGTGGTCATCTCCGGAACCTGCTATTGGTACGATCCGGAAGAGACGGCATATCAGTTTACTGTAACAGGAGTCACCAGTGGTAACAGCGATATTTTTGGAGGACTTACGATACAGAACATTGAGATTACAGAAGATTCTGCAGAGACGACACAGGCATATGATTATCGTGTCATGGCGCAGAAGGCGGCAGAGCTCATGAGCAGCCTGCAGGCACAGGGAGTATTCGCAGAAGATAATACATATTCTATCAATGATATCGACAAGGATGGTGTGCCGGAGGTGATTCTGTGCCGTGGTACCTGCAATGCGGATTATGAATATGTGATCTACAGCTTTGACGGAACGGACCTTACGGAAAAAGCGACAACACCCTGGGGGGATGTCTTATATGGCTACTTTGATCAACAGGCCATGGCAATCCGGTATGTCCAGATGGGGTATGAACTGGTTCATTATTATGACAGTAATACCAACGAGACCACACTGATCTCTGAAAAAGAACTGACGGAAACCGCAGGCGGCGATTACATCGGAGGTTACGAGTTCCCCATGAGCGCCTATCGGATGACAGCCTATACCGCACGGGATGAAGACAGTCTGTATAAAAACATAATGTTCGTAGCACAGTAGGAGATACACAAAGGAGGACTCAGCGAATGTTTTTTTCAGTTTTGAAACTAATGCTGAAGCTTACAAAAAAAATAGAGGATGTCGTCTATGGAGGACCGTTATTTTTGAATCGTCTCGGAAAACATTTCCGTGAAATGACCTATGAAGGAAATTTTACCCTCCTTGGATTTGTGGCATTGGGGTGGTATGCCTTTATCTTGTGGGGCTGCCTCGGGGCATTGCAGCAGGATAATAAGGTGGTTTATGGCATTGGAGTGATTGCAATCATCCTTTTGCTGATCGTCAGTGTCTATGACTTACATGTGATAGAAGCCTTCTGGGTGGGCTATAAGAGATCGGATTATTATCTGTCAACCGGCACGAAGAGAAGACAGATCTGGTTTGACAAGGGTCTGCAGGGAGAATTTATGGCATATGTGCTGAGCCGGGAGCTGGAGATGGATCACAGGGTTCTCTACAATGTATGTGTTCCGATGGAAAACGGCAATTTTCAGGAAGTAGATGCCATCATCATTACCAATAACCTGATCTATGTACTGGAATGTAAAAACCGTGGGGGATACTTCCAGGGCAGATATGATGAAGAAAAATGGATTCAGACCATCGGTCATACGCAGAATGAGTGTGAGAATATTTACATGCAGAATCAAAAGCACACCATGGCGATCGACCAGCTGTTGCTGAGGGCAAGGATTATTTCAAACGGACAGAGCGCGTGTGTAAATTATGTACTGTGTGCCGGTGTGATGTCATTACCCGGAGGAGATATTCCTATTGACTTCGCATACGGGACCAGAACGAGCCTGGTGAAATTTATTAAGGAATCCGAGAAGATGATCTCCGCACAGAACGGAGGCGGAAATGCAGGCATTATGCAGCAGGTATATGAACTGTTACTTCCCTATTCGCTATATACCAACGAAGAGAGAAAAGCGATGATGCAGACGAGAGAAAGAATCGCAAAGACCTCCAGAGACTTTGCCCTGGGACCATTTCAGGTACGCCGTATTCCCAGAGGCATCCGGGGAATTTCCGAGCCCGGTGAGGAAGCCATCATCCGGAGAAACCGGATCTATAAGCAGATTTTACTGGTAGACGGAAACCGGAGCTGCTGGCAGACCAGAACAGATATTCCGGCGGAATATTTCAGATAGGAGGAGAGACATATGAACAGTCCATACTGGAGATCGGACAGACAGATATCAAAAGGGGTATCACAGGCAAGGGTGAAAGCATACAAGGAGAAAGTGGCTGCCTATAAGCCGCTTACGTTAAAAAGATGGCTGATGCCGGTCATGGTGGCGGCATTTATCATAACCATAGTGTTTGGCGGCTTTGCAATCTAGGCAGAGCCACGAAAGAATAAATACAGGAGGATACAGACATGGGAATTATGGATAAATTCGGATTTCGGGCAGCCGGTACCGGAGGTAACAATGCAGGCATGGGGAATGCGCAGAGCTCAGGGGGAACTTCCTTGCAGGAAAGCCTGGAGCAGTTCTTGAAATCCCAAAAAGTGGAAGATACAAAAGCCAGGATGAGTCAAGCCATGACAAAGGCGATGGAAACGGCAAATAATGTTGTCAAAAAGGCGGAAGAGTGTGCTACAAAAGCTACGGAAAGCATTATGCCGCAGAACCAGATGCTGCAGAACCGGATGCCGCAGAACCAGATGCCGCAGAACCAGATGCCGCAGAACCAGATGCCGCAGAACCAGATGCCGCAGAACCAGATGCCGCAGAGCCAGATGCCGCAGAGCCAGATGCCGCAGAACCAGACGCCGCAGAATCAGATGCCGCAGAACCAGATGCCACAGAACCAGATGCCACAGAACCAGATGCCACAACCTGCTCCGCAGTCTCAGCCGGTACAGCAGCCGGAACTGACGCCTGAAGAGATGGATAAAAAAGGAAACCAGTGTATTCAGCAAAGGGATTTCGTCCAGGGATATACTCTGATCTCTCAGGCAGCGGACCGGGGAAATATAGAGAGTATGAATACGATGGCACTTGGCTACCTGAACGGTTTTGGTACTGAGCAGAATTATTATAATGGGTATTTATATATGGCACTTGCTGCTTCTCGAGGAAATAAATACAGCATGTGGAACATTGGTATAATGAATCTCTATGGCTTTGGAATTCCGCAGGACAAGGCAAATGCTCTCCGATGGATTCAGAGAGCGTACCGGGCAGGGCACAATTACAGTACAAAATCTGTCATTACAGTACTGCAGAAGGAATTAGATCCCACTGCGGCTGATCCGACAGAAGAGGATATGATGGCGTATGCGTTACAGATGTGGCATGACGACCAGTATGATATGGCACTGGAATTTGCACAGAATGCGGTCAACAGAGGTTACCGCAAACTGCAGCATTTTGTGGGAATGTCATGGGATAAGGGACAGGGCAATCCAATGGATCCAGCCAGGGCAATTGCATATTATGAAGAGGCATCGGAAGTGGGAGTGTCGGAAAGTGCCTATAATCTGGGACGTATCTACGAATTCGGAAAAGGAACACAGAAAAATTATCAGCTGGCACTGCAATACTATCAAAAGGCGGAACAGTTGGGCTACAGAGATGCGAAAGCGGCAGTGCAGGTACTGCTCCGCAAAATCAATGAGACAGATCTGATAACCGTACAACAGGGAATGAGCGGAGAGGCATATTATCAGCAGGCATTACAGGCATGCGACGCTAAAGATTACAGTGCTTATTCCCTGCTTGCCTTATATGCGGCAAGAGGAGGAAGTCTTGGTGGAATTTACAGCCGTGCATGGTGCTGCCGATATGGACTTGGCATGATGCCGAACACAGAAGAAGCGCTGCAGATGTTTAAAAGGGCAGAGGAAAAAGGGGTAATTGATGCACCACTGCAGCTGGGACTTATGTATGAGTACGGTACCGGTGTAGAGAAAAATGAAGAAACCGCTTATAAGTATTACTGCAAAGCGATGTCGATGTGTCTGCATGACAGCTTTGGATATCTGGAACGAATCTTCCGGAAAAGAAGTGATCTGCGGAATGCTTATATGGAAAGCCATCCTCTGCAGGAAACATACGATACGAGAAGCAATAGAGGGCATAACACAAAAGCGTTTTGTGGAGAAGAAGACTGGTTTATCCTTGCCCACGCGGTAGGAACCTTATTCCATTTAGAGGATTCCGAAGAGCAATTTGTCAAAGCCTGCGTTATGGATTATGTCCTGAAAAAGGATTATGAAAAGGCAAAGGACAATCTGGAAAAATACGGAATATTTGCAGATGCAGACATGACGCATTATATAGAAGAATTCAGTCAACTCGTCGAGCATGAGAAAAACAGAGAGTCTTATGAACAGAAAAATCTCGAAGAATTAAATGCGCTGGCGGCAGAGGAGGCGGATGAGAAAGGGTTCGACTATTTGTTCCAGTGGTATGCGGAAATCATGGCAAATAAAGGGGATCCGACCATGATGAGCTATATGGGGGAACTCTATGTACAAAAGTTTTTGGATACGGACAGTGTAGTACAGGATAAGAGTGGGAGTGGTTATGTCTCCTTCAACTATAAAATGGCTTATACCTGGTTCGTAAAAGCGGATGAAGCCGGGGATGAGACGGCATGCTTTTATCTGGGGCTTATGTATAAGGATGGAACCTATGTAGAACAAGACCTGATACGTGCAAAAAGATACATGCAGAAGGCGGTCAGAAATGAAGTAGACGATGCCAAAGAAGAATTGGAAGAGATAAAGCAGGCGATGGAAGAGTGGGGAATTGAGGACACAGAGGGGAAAAATGTGGAGTCCGTAGAAGATCTTCCGGAGAACTTGGATAGCTACTTTGAAGGTATTATCGGACTGGGAGCTGTGAGAAAACAGCTGGAGACTATTTACCAGTCGGTGAAGATCAAACTGCTCAGGGATCAGGTGTTAAGAGACCGGGGAGAGACTCCCGTGGATACAGGGGAAGGATACAACTTTGTACTGTTGGGAAATCCCGGAACCGGCAAGACGATGGTGGCCAGGATTATTGCCCAGATTCTGTACGATATCGGAATCCGCACCTCGGATGCGTTCGTGGAAGTGGATCGTTCCAAGCTAGTCAGTGACCATTACGGCGGAACAGAGAAAAAGGTCAGAGAATACCTGGATGATACCGGAAGCGGTACCCTCTTTATCGATGAGGCACACACCCTGTTTAGGGAAGACTCTGATAATGATTTCGGGCAGGAAGCTATTGACACTCTTTTGAAAGAAATGGAAGACCACAGAGGAGAGTTCTCTGTAATCATGGCAGGTTATAAGGCACCGATGATGAATATGATGAAAAATGCCAACAGTGGTTTTTCCTCCCGTTTTACGTACATTATTGATCTGCCGGATTATAGTGAAGCAGAGCTATTGGAAATTGCCCACACACTGATCACGCAGAAAAAATATGTGGCAGATGAAGGCGTTGACGGAGCCATTATAAAGTGTATCAACCGTGACAGAATCGATGATACCTTTGGAAATGCCAGATACATCCGGGAGCTGGTAGAAAAAGCGATCCGCAACATGGCGGTACGTCTGAATACTTCCGGTGACATTGATGAAAATATGCTGTTTTTGCTGAAGCCGGAGGATTTCTGGGATGGAGAACCGGATGAAAGTGCACAGACATACTTGGCAGAACTGAACAGCCTGGTAGGTCTGCCGGCTGTAAAAAAGGAAGTACAGACTCTGACGAACCGTATTACGGTACAGACAGAGATGGAAAAACGTGGGTTAAAGAGCCGGAATGATTTCGGCACCTTACATATGGCATTTAAGGGGAATCCCGGAACCGGTAAGACCACAGTGGCACGGATCATCGGTAAACTCTATGCGTCGCTTGGTATTTTGAAGCGTAAGGATGTGTTTGTGGAATGCTCCAGAGCTACACTGGTAGGACAGTATCAGGGTTCTACAGCCATTAATGTCAAGAAAGCGGTGGAAAATGCCATGGGAGGTATCCTGTTTATTGATGAGGCGTATTCGCTTGTCAAAGGCGAGGGAGACACCTTCGGCAAAGAGGCAGTAGATACACTGGTGGCGGAAATGGAGAACAACCGCAACAATCTGATCGTTATTTTTGCGGGATACAGCCAGGACCTGGATGAATTTTTCAAAAAAAATCAGGGACTTAAGAGCAGAGTGCCCATTGAACTTGTCTTTGAAGATTATACAGAGGAGGAGCTGTATGAGATCGCCTGCAAAATGATTGTCGCAAATAATTACAACCTGAATGAAGCATCCGGTATAAAGCTGAGGGAACTTCTTATGAAAGAATCTTTTAAAGCGGATTTCGGTAATGCCCGTGGGGTACGGAATGTAGTGGAATCCTGTATCCGCAATCAGAATGACCGTATTGCAGCATCACTTGGTAATCCGGATATTGTCGTGACGGATGAAATGCTGACAGTCATCGAAGAATGTGATATTCGATAAAACAAAGGAGATAGCAATTATGAACAGAAACGAATTAATAGCACAGATACAATCGATTCTGCCGATTGCGGACAACTGGATCGAGTTGAATCGGCTAAAAAATAAAACCAGGAGAGCGGTAGATGATCTGGAAAAGGAAATGAATAAAAAGGAACCGGGCATAAAGAGCTTTTTGAATGATTTATGGGAATGCCTGGTCATCAGCTTTATGTTTGGAGGAAGTATTATTTATCTGGTGATGATGTTTGTTGTACGTGAAATCAACATTCCTGTTATATGCTATTGCTGCCTTGGTTTAACAGCAATTTTAACGGCATGGTCGTATCAAAAAACAAAAAAAGACTATAAGAAATTGAAAGAAGAATTACCGGGTGTGAAACAGGAATATGAAGACGCCAGGGAGCGGTTTGCAAGAGAAGTGAGTGCCAATATGTATAAAATATACGCTATATTTCCCAAAGATTATGCTAACCCAAAGGATATTAAGAAAATATATTCCTATTTGATAAACGGTCGTGCGGACAATATGAAAGAAGCAATTAATCTGCTGGAACACGAAAATTATCAGGAAGAACAGAACAGACAGATAAACGCTCTGAACGATCAGATCTTTGATATGCAGAGAACGCAACGGGAACTGGAGCAGAGAGTAGCCGATGCAGAAATGGAAGCAGACCGTGCCAATAGAGCATTATACCAATAAGAGAAGAATACGAAGGAGATAACGATTATGAACAGAAAAGAACTGATAGCACAGGTGGAGACAGTTATGCCAATTGTAAACAACTGGATTCAATTGAATGATCAGATATATAAGACAAAGAAATCACTGAATGAACTGGAATATGCCATTAAGGACAGTAAACCCGGAGTAAAGAGTTTTTTAAAGAACTTATGGCTGAGTCTGGTGGGTTGTTTTATGTTTGGAGGCATTTTTCTACTTCCAGTGGAATGGTTTACACCTTATAAGATCACACTTACTGTCTTTTGCTATTTTAATCTCTTCTTAACAGTCATCCTGACAGTAGTGCTGTGTATAAAATCTGGGAAAGATTATAAGGTAATGAAAGAAAATTTACCGGGAGCAAGACAGGAATATGCGGATCTGCAGACTCAGTATGCAAGAGAAGTGAGTGCTAATATGTCCAAAATATATGCAGTGTTTCCTAAAAAATACGCAACACCATGGGATATTAAAAAAATATATTCCTATTTAGTAAACTGCCGTGCAGACAGTATGAAGGAAGCAATTAATCTGCTGGAACACGAGAATTATCAGCAGGAGCAGAATAGACAGATAGATGCCCTGAATGATCAGATCTTCGATATGCAGAGAACACAAAAGGAACTGGAGCGGAGAGTAGCCGATGCAGAAGCCGAAGCAGACTGGGCGTATAACAGAACCTTAAATCAATAAAACAGTGAAATGAAAAGGGATAAAAATTATGAAAAGAAAAACAATTGCTATCATATGCATGCTTTGTTGCATGAGTCTTGCAGCCTGCGGAAGCACAGAGGAACTGGAGGAAAACGTTCCTGAGACCAAACCGGTGCAGACAGAAAGCGTACAGGAGAGTACCATCGTAGAGTCCGCAACAGAGACAGCGGAGACAGTACAGGAGACTGTCAGTGAGACAGAAGTGTTTGGAGATGTGGATATGGCAGCAGGTTCTCTGACCATGGCGGATATGGTGGAACTGGAGATTGGGACGGATATTCCTTTTATAGCAAATAGAGGAACTGACCAGAGTGTTTTTGAAGGATTCAAAGTATTATTCCCCGGATCCCAATATATCACGGAATATTATGAGGACGGAGTGAGTGCAAGGTCAGAGGCAATTGATTTTGAGATGAGTGTTGTCCTTATGACAGGGGAACCTAATAACAATATTCGTGAAGAAATGGGGGAATCACAGGAAAACGTCGGAAAATACGTTCTTGAGAAGAAAAAAGGAGGAGATACATATTATGTGTATCGGATGACATATAATATTGTAGATCCTGCTGCAGGAAATATGCTGAATATTACAATTACAATCAATAAAAAATCGGATTATCAGGACTACTGCGATGAACTCGTAGCGGAGTTTGCACCGAAATTTGAAGAAGTGCTGTACAGTAATTTACAGTAGAAATTAATAATAAAAGTCTTTGAAAAGAATATTTTCAGAGACTTTTTTATTGTAAGGCGATCCTTAAAAAACGCCATCAGGAAGAAACCTTTGCGATGGCGTTTTTTATAGGGCATTATACAAATAACTCGATCACAAATACCAGCACACAGCAGATCACGGACACTGGGAACAGTCCGGCACCGAGCCAGGCTGCGACGATTCCGGCAATGAGTGCCACCAGTCCGGAGATGGGGGTCTGGGTGGCGTGGATGATAGCCGGGAAAGTCATGACAGCCAGCGTTACATAAGGTACATAGTACAAAAAGGATTGAATGAACTGATTTTTGATGGGTTTACGGATCAGCGTCAGAGGCAGGACACGGATCGTATAGGAGACGGCCGCCATAACAGCAATGTAGATATAATTATTCATTTGTCATGTCTCCTTTCCGGGTATATTCCGCTGAATTATCAGCGGCTGACACGCTTTCTTTATCTGCCGGTCTGCCAGCGGCTTCGTCCGTCTGTTTCACCGGGAACAGGATCGCTGCGGCACCGGAGATAATCACGGTGAGCAAAATCGTTCTGGTACCTTCCGACATGGAAGAGATCCCGGGAAGGTAATTACATGCAAAGCTTAAAGCAAAGCTGATGGCTACCAGAGCAGCCACGATCTTGCTTTTCCGGGCAGGAGGAATAATGATGGCTAAAAACATACCGTATAATGCAACACTCAATGCACTGACAGCACGTAGTGGCAGCGCATTTCCGGCGATGATGCCGCAGGCGGTTCCACCGGCCCAGGCAGGCGCAGCCAACAGGATCGCACCGTAGGTATAGTACGGATTCAGAATACCGGGTCTGGCAATGGTGATGCCGAACAGCTCGTCGGTTACATCATAGGCGATGATCAGTCTGTGGAAAAAGGGAGTGCCGGGGGAGAACTTCTGTGCCAGTGCACAACTCATAAGCAGATATCTGGCATTGGCGATCAGTGTGATGATCGCAACCTCCAGATAAGTGGCTTGAGCTGCGATCAGGGTAAAAGCTGCGTATTCTCCCGCAGATGCATTGTTTAGCAGACTTGCCAGAAAACCCTGCATGGGAGTAAAGCCTGCGTGTCTTGCAGCGATTCCCAGAGAGAACGATACTGCGAAATATCCCAGAGCAATGGGAAAGCCGTCCCGTATGCCATCGCAGAAGACTTTCCTGCTGAATTTATCATTCATGATCATGATTCCTCATCTTTCTGTAAGGCGTCTTTTGGCGCACATGTCCTATTATAACGCACATTCAGATAGGAGAAAAGGATGAAAATTAATGAGATAACGGCTGGGAGCTGCGTATATTTCTACTTTTTTTACATAAATTTAGAATAAATAAGTCCGTGGGGTGGATTAAATATGAAAAAAGGGAGGAGTCGGTGGAAAACCGGTAGATACAGGAATGAGGGCAGGTGTATCGGAATTCTACTGACATTTGTGCTGTGCGTAATGTCATTTATCGGATGCGGATTCTCTCAAAATGAAAAACTGAAGCTGAGGGATCTGGATTTTACAGTGCTCAGCGAGGAAAAAATACCGGAGGAATTGAAGACGGTAATTGCCGAAAAAGGAACAGAACCATTTAAACTGACTTATAGTGATAACAAAAATCTCTATATCAGTATTGGATACGGAGAACAGAAAACCGGTGGTTACAGCATTGCCGTGGATGCATTGTATCTGACAGATGATGCCATTTATGTCAGTACCAGCCTGTTAGGCCCGGATATTACCGGACAAAAAGAAGGCGCAGGGAAACCTTCCACGCCTTACATTGTGTTAAAAACAGAGCTCTTGGACAAAACAGTGATCTATGAATAGCCGGGCGGTTTTTACAGGGCCCAGGATTGGAAGATTACGTTTTTGTAAAATCATAGGATTGCTTTCTTTCATATAATGTGCCATAATGTGCAACGACAAAGGCATTGTAGTATACCTTAAAAAAAAGGCAGACGGAGGATGCTGATACGGAAGAATGATACCTGTGGAGGAAATAATATGCAGCGTAAAATACACGGACAAATGTCAGAGTCTTTTTTGATTGCCGGGATTTTGTCGGTCTCCGGTGGTTTGCAGGATGCTTATACTTATATGTACCGCGGAAAGGTATTTGCCAATGCCCAGACCGGTAATATCGTGTTACTTGCCCAGAATCTGGTAGACAGGAACTGGCCGGTGGTGCTTCGGTATTTTTCTCCGTTACTGTTTTTTGCTCTGGGCGTGGCAATGGCGGAGGGCATCCATATGCGGTATCAGAAAGCCCAGAGGATCCATTGGCGGCAGCTGGTGCTGGTCATAGAGATTCTGTTACTGTTTGCTGTGGGATTTTTCCCCAATACGTTGGATCTGTTGGCAAATGCCATGGTATCCTTCGCCTGCGCCATGCAGGTACAGGCTTTCCGCAAGGTGAACGGCTATGCCTTCGCCAGTACCATGTGTATCGGCAATCTGCGAAGCGGCATGGAATCCCTGTGCGCTTACGGAAAGACCAGGGACAAAAAGATATTACGAAAATCCGGTTATTATTTTGGAATCATTTTGCTGTTTGCCATCGGTGCAGCATTGGGTGGACATATGATCGGCTACATAGGAGCGAGGACTATCTGGATCTCCTGCATCATTTTACTGGTCAGTTTCCTGTGTATGTTTATTAAAGAAGAGAGAGAAGAACATATTCTGGAGGAAGATATCTGTTCCCAGATCGAGAAGAAAAAATAGCAGTGTATGAGCTGTAACAAAAAAGCCTTCGACAGAAAAAATCTGCCGGAGGCTTTTGTATATGTGTCATGTATATGCGTCAGAAGTATTACAGGGATTCCACATCGGTTCTCAGTGCACCGGTCATCTCCTGCTTTGTCTTTTCCTGCTCCCGTAAATGTGCCAGGGTACGGGTCTCTTCTTCTGCAATCCTGTCTCCAAGGTGGCAATTTTCGGTTTCACCGATCCGGTATTCGGTGTTCTCCTGTCGGCATAGTTAAATCTTTAAAGCTTCATCCCGTATTTTACCAGATCAACCCGGTGATTGATCACCTCAATACCATCTGCCCGGAGACGGTTGGCCTGTTCGTCGGCACCGCCGAAGGCAAAAGCACCGGAGAGTTCTCCTTTGGAATTGACCACGCGGTAGCAGGGGATATGGTCGGGATCAGGGTTCTTGTGCAAAGCATTTCCCACGGCCCGGGCCATTTTCGGTTCCCCGGCCATAGCAGCGACCTGACCGTAGGTGGCGACACAGCCTTTCGGAATCTTTTTGACAGCTTCATAGATCCGCTTCGTAGGACTGTCGGTGACGAGGTCATAGCTTTCTGCGATCATGCGCCGGATGTCCGCATCGGGAATGGTGCCGTCTAAGATAATGGTGTTCCAGTGTTCTTTATTCTGATGGTATCCGGGGATCACTGAGGGAAAGGTGCTGCGCCAGAAATCCCGCCAGGCAGGATCTGTTTTCACATTCAGATTCAGGAAACCATCCTTTTCATAAGCCCATAGAAAGGCTTTTTTACTGCCCTTCACACGTACCAGCTGCCAGTTTGGATCGTGGAAGGGCATTTCCATATAAGTATCCGGAAAAGACAATCCGTATTTCAATGCTTCTTCTCTTGTTTTCATGCGGTCAGACCTCCTTTTTTCTATTATAACACTCTTTTCTTTTCTATGAAAACATGGTAAACTTTTTCGAGAAACAGGTCATGGAAACGGGCTGCAAAAGCCCGGGAACGGAGACGATATGATACTGATACAGGATGGTTATATGATCGATCCAAAGTCAGGAAAAGAAGGAAACTTCGATATCCTGATCGATGGAGACAAAATTGTAAAGATTGCGGAAAAGATAGAACCGAAGGGCAAAGTGACCCGGATCAATGCGGAAGGGTTATTAGTGGCTCCCGGGCTGGTGGATGTACATGTACATTTCAGGGATCCCGGTTTTACGGCCAAGGAAGACATCAACACCGGTGCTGCGGCAGCGGCAAGGGGCGGCGTGACCACAGTGGTACTGATGGCGAACACGAAGCCTGTGGTGGACAGCGAAGAGACGCTGCATTACATCCTGGATAAAGGAGCGAAGACGGGGATCCATGTGACGACCTGCGCCAATGTGACCATGGGGATGCAGGGAAAGCAGCTGACGGATATGAAGAAGCTGGCAGCGGCAGGTGCTGTAGGATTCACGGATGACGGAGTACCTCTGTTGGATGCGGAGCTGGTACGCCGTGCCATGGAGATCTCCGCAGAGCTGGACATGCCCATCAGTTTTCATGAGGAAGACCCGAAATATATTGAAAATAATGGTGTCAATCGTGGAAAGGCCAGCGAATATTATGGTATCGGCGGTTCCTCCAGAGAGGCGGAGACCGCACTGGTGGAGCGGGATCTGAAGCTGGCAGAAGAGACCGGTGCCTGTATCGACATCCAGCATATCAGCAGCAAGGAAGCGGTAGAACTGGTGCGTCAGGCGAAAAAGCGCTGCTCCAATATCCATGCGGAAGCTACACCTCACCATTTTACACTGACCGAAGACGCAGTGATCAAGTATGGCACACTGGCGAAGATGAATCCGCCCCTGCGGGAGGAAGCAGACCGTCAGGCAGTGATCAGGGGACTGGTGGATGGCACGATCGACATGATCGCCACCGATCATGCGCCCCATACCGCTGAAGAAAAAGCAAAACCCATCACAGAGGCCCCCAGCGGTATCACCGGACTGGAGACTTCCCTGGCACTGGGCATTACGGAACTGGTGGACCAGGGGTATCTCACCATGAAACAGCTGCTGCGCCTGATGAGTACCAATCCGGCGGCCATGTATCATCTCGATGCCGGATATCTGGCGGAGGGAGGACCTGCGGATGTGATCCTGATCGACACTGCGGCAGAGTTTATCCCGGAGACCTATGCCTCCAAGGCAACAAATACTCCCTTTACCGGATGGAAATTAAAAGGTGAAGTGAAGAAGACCATCTGCGGTGGTAAGATCATATATCAGGGGCAGCAGGCATAGAAGAGATATAGCCTCGCAGAGGCGGTTTTGCGAATGGGGTTCTGAATAGTTACAAAGTGACAATATAGAAAAAGAAGAGAAAAGGACAATAACATGAAAAAGAAAATCACAGCAACCGTGCTTTCCCAGAAGGAGATCGCACCCAGAATTTTTGACATGTGGATTGCCACAGATCTGGCTGAACAGGCGAAAGCCGGCCAGTTCATCGGTGTATACCCAAAAGATAGGAGTACTCTGCTGCCCCGTCCCATCAGCATCTGCCAGGTAAGCGACAAAAAGGATGCCCTGCGCATCGTGTATCGTATTGCCGGACAGGGCACCGCAGAATTTTCTTCTTATACAGAGGGAGACAGTATAGAGATTCTGGGAACCTTAGGCAATGGTTTCCCCACAGAAGCAGCGGAAGGCAAAAAGGTATTCCTCATGGGCGGCGGCATCGGTATTCCTCCTATGCTGGAGCTGGCGAGAGAGCTTCCTGCTTCCGCACAGAAGCAGATCATCGTGGGCTACCGTGATGATCAGCTGTTCTTAAAAGAAGACCTGGAAGAGAACGGAACCGTATATATTGCCACGGAGGACGGCTCTGTCGGCACCAAGGGCAATGTCATGAATGCCATTGAGGCCAACGCTTTGCAGGCAGATGTGATCTTCGCCTGCGGACCGATGCCGATGCTCCGTGCCATCAAAAAATATGCGGAAGAAAAGCAGATCAAGGCTTACATCTCTCTGGAAGAGCATATGGCCTGTGGCGTAGGCGCATGCCTGGGCTGTGTGGTAAAGACCAAAGAAGTGGATCATCATTCTCATGTGCATAATGCAAGAATCTGCACCGATGGCCCCGTATTTGATGCTGAGGAGGTAGAGATCTGATGAATACACAGACAACGATCGCAGGAGTCACTTTTAAAAACCCTGTAATGACAGCTTCCGGAACCTTTGGCTCCGGTATGGAATATGAAGAATTTGTTGACCTGAACCGTCTGGGTGCGGTAGTGACCAAGGGTGTGGCAAATGTTCCCTGGCCCGGCAATCCCACGCCCCGTGTGGCAGAGGTATACGGTGGCATGCTCAATGCCATCGGTTTACAGAATCCCGGCATTGATGTGTTCATGGAGCGTGACATTCCTTTTCTGAAAAAATATGATACGAAGATCATTGTAAACGTCTGCGGTAAAAGTGTGGAAGATTATGTGGATGTGGTGGAGCGACTGGGAGACGAACCGGCAGTCAGCATGCTGGAGATCAATGTATCCTGCCCCAACGTCAAGGAAGGAGCGATTGCTTTCGGACAGAAAGCGGATGCTCTGTACAACATTACATCTGAGCTGAAGAAGCATGCAAAGCAGCCAATCATCATGAAGCTGAGCCCTAATGTGACGGATATTACGGAGATGGCAAAAGCAGCGGAGGCAGCAGGTGCGGATGCTCTGTCCCTGATCAATACCATCACCGGTATGAAGATCGACATTCACCGCAGAAAATTCGCCATTGCCAACAAGACCGGCGGCATGAGCGGTCCTGCCATCAAACCCATAGCAGTCCGCATGGTCTATCAGGTGGCACAGGCGGTACAGATTCCGATCATCGGTATGGGTGGTATTGCCACTGCGGAGGATGCTATCGAATTTATTCTGGCAGGTGCCAGCGCAGTCAGTGTGGGAGCCATGAATTTCGTGGATCCCTATACCACTGTGAAAGTGGTGGAAGGCATTGAAGATTACATGCGCACCTATCATGTAGAGAATCTGACGGATCTGATCGGTGCGGTACAGTAGGACATAGAGAACAGAATACGGTATAAGTACACAGAGACCTTCATATATATAGATATATCTGTATATATGGAGGTCTATTATTGTGGAACTGATCAAAAGAAATATACATATGGACCGGATCAAACGGGCCAACGTCATGCAGTTTACCATGGAGGAGGATCTGAATCTTCCGGAGGATAAACCGGATATCAGTACCCTGAATCTGGAAAAGGGGGAAATTGTGCTGGAAGAGATCAGACCCGGTACGGATGAAGTATTGGTTCGAGGAAAATTCTGTTATGGGATTTTATATCATACACAGGAAGCCGGGAGCAGTCTGGTTCTGCTGAGCGGAGCAATTCCTTTTGAAGAGAAGATCCACATGGAAGGTGCGCTTCCCACAGATGCAGTGAATGTAAACGGAACCGTGGAAGACTTTACGGTTAATATGATCAATTCCAGAAAACTGAATTTGCAGGCGCTTTTATGTCTATCTGCGCAAATCGAAGAAATTTATGATGAAGAGCTTCCGGTGGGAATCCGGGAAGAGGACAGTCATACGGGGGTGGAATACCGGATTTCTCCTCTGGAAGTGACACAGCTGGCTATCTGTAAAAATGATATTTTTCGAAAAAAAGAAGAGATTCCGCTGCCTTCCAGTTATCCGAATGTCTATCAGATTCTTTGGAGTAATATTTCGCTCCGGGATGTGGAATTCAGACCGCAGGAGGAAAAGCTGTCTATTCAGGGAGATATTCAGATTTTTGTATTATATGAGGCAGAGGGAGAAGAGCGATCTGTTCGTTCCTATGAGACTACGATTCCGTTGAATGGAATGTTGGAATGCCAGGGATGCCGGGAAGATCTTCTGCCGGATATCCATTATTCATTGTTGAAACAGGAGCATGGGCAGCCGGAACTGACAATTCAGCCGGATCTGGACGGAGAGGAGCGGATCCTGGGCCTGGAATGCGCCCTGGAACTGAATATACGTCTTTATGAAGAAGAGGAACTGGATATCTTACGGGATGTTTACGGTGTGACACGGGAAGTGATTCCGGATACCAGAAATATCGGCATCAGAAAGCTTCTGGCAAGAATCACCGGCAAGACAAAGGTGACGGATCACAGAAAGGCAGAAATCGGTTCTCCGGTGTTACAGGTGCTTCACAGTGAAGGAAATGCAACGATCGACCATCAGGAGATCACGGAGGAAGGAATACGACTGCAGGGGAGCATTGATCTTACGGTGTTATGCATTACAGAAAATGATGAAACACCATACATTAGTACAAGAGAACAGATTCCCTATGAGTATACATTGAATGTAACAGGGATGACGGCAGATGATCAGGCAAAGATCCACTGTGAGATAGAGCAGCTTCAGGTAAATCTGTTGGAGGGAGAGGAACTGGATGTAAAAGCAGTACTTTCTTTTTCTACCACAGTCATGAAAAATATTGTATTGAATGCCATTGAACAGGTGACGGAACAGGACATGGACAGCGCAGTGCCGGCTGCAATGCCCGGCGCAGTGATCTACATTGCAGCGCCGGGGGATGATCTGTGGAGTATCGGCAGAAGGTATCATATGCCGGTAAAGACAGTGAAAGAACTGAATGCACTGGAAAGCGATGAATTGCGTCCGGGCCAGAAGGTACTGCTGGTAAAGGGTCTGGCATAAAATATTGCGGAAAAAAACCATGTGATATGCGGATGTACTTTGAAACATCCGGTATCACATGGTTTTTAGCATTGCCGACAGATAATCCGGCAATCCTGTACTTTATTCTTCTGTGGTCAGACCTGCATCTGCGGCCAGCTTATCAAATTTTTCCATGACAGCATCGTAGGTCTTCTGGGAAATTTCGGGAAGAGAGCCACCCCAGGTTTTCTCTGCCTGCGCGTATCCTTTCTTAAATGCTTCACGCATCGCTTCAATCTTATCAGGATCGCCACCGGTCAATGCATTGGCAAACTGAATAATGCGATCAGAAGTCTGATTTACGCCCCAGTAACCATCTTCTGCAATGTCAGCCTGAGCCTGGGCTTTGGTAGCAGCATCTACGGTGAAATTACCGGAACGTAAGAAAGACCAGATATCATTGGCATTGCCATAGGTAGCAGCCTGTTTTCCCATCATCTGCTCTACCAGAGAACGGAGCTGTTCCGTCCTGGCATCAGCATCAGCTTTTAATTTGTTGATCAGATCGGTATCAGGTTTATATGTCTTTTTTGCGGAAGAAGTGTTGGTCTCTGTGGAGTGTTCATAAATTACTCCGGTATCTTCAGCAGTCTGTGTATTCTTTACTTCTTCGGTGGAAGTCTTTTCCTTTGCTGCGTTTGTGCTGTGATAGCTGTAGGCTGCAGCGGCCTGGGTTGCTGTAATTCCGTTTACACTCATTTTTTCCTCTTTTCCGGCATGATTCTGCGTGTCATACCTTTTTGTCATCCGTGACATTTGACTAAATTATTACCCCTGAGGGTTTCCTGTTTCAACTAATATATCGTCCCACAGAAGAGGATTCTTTAGAGATTGTGGAAAAATGCAATCAAAATGGTACACTCCATTGACAAAGCAGACCAGATTGTATAGAATTAAGTACAATCATTGTATACAAGCTACGGAGCCGATAGCAGCACAGCTGTGATTTTGCCAATATGGTTCTGAATAGCCCGTGTATCGTATTGGAGACAAAAATGAACGAATATCGGATAAAAGCATATGCCAAAATCAATCTGGGACTGGATGTTGTCAGAAAACTGGAGAATGGTTATCATGAAGTAAAGATGGTCATGCAGACGGTAGGCATCTATGATGTACTGGAATTTGAGAGGGCAGAGAGTGGGATCGTGATTACTACAGATTCCGGAGAATTACCTACAGGTGAGGACAATCTGATCTATAAAGCGGCAAAGCTCATGATAGAGACATACCGGATTACGGAAGGTGTGAAAATTCATCTGGAGAAGCATATACCGATTGCGGCGGGAATGGCAGGAGGCAGTACCGATGCTGCAGCTACCTTAAAAGGAATGAACCGTCTCTTTGATCTGGGGTGTACGCTCCGGGATCTTATGGAGCTGGGAGTGAAAATCGGTGCGGATGTTCCTTACTGTGTCATGGGAGGCACAGCATTGGCAGAAGGCATCGGTGAGAAGCTGACACCGCTTGCTCCGGCACCGGACTGCTATGTGCTGGTGGCAAAGCCGGATATCAATGTTTCGACCAAATATGTATACGAACATCTGGATGCACAGGAGATCGTAAAGCATCCCGATATCGATGGTATGGTGGAGGCGATTGCCGAGGAGAGCTTACAGGGGATTCTGGATCGGATGGAAAATGTACTGGAGACGGTAACAGTCAGTGCATATCCGGTGATTCAGACCATCAAAGACCGTATGAAAGAATTGGGTGCCATCAACAGTCTGATGAGCGGAAGCGGTCCCACGGTATTTGGTATTTTCGTAGAGAAGGATATGGCTCGTAGAGCGTATGATAAATTAGAGGAGGAACAGCTGGCGAAACAGATTTTCCTGACGGAATTCTGTGAGTAATGTCAGAATAGAGGTATGCAGGATAATTTACAGGTGTCAATGGATGAATTTCTGCCACTCAGAGATGTGGTATTCAATACTTTGCGGCAAGCCATTCTGACGGGAGAGTTGAAGCCCGGAGAGCGGTTGATGGAGATCCACCTTGCAAATAAACTGGGAGTCAGCCGTACTCCGATCCGGGAGGCGATCCGTAAGCTGGAGCTGGAAGGTCTGGTGATCATGATTCCCAGAAGGGGGGCAGAAGTTGCACAGATTACGGAAAAGAGCATGAATGACGTCCTGGAAGTCCGCAGGGCATTGGATGCTCTCTGCGTGGAACTGGCCTGTGACCGCATTTCACAGGAGGAGTTACAGAATCTGAAAAAGGCCTGTGATGGTTTTGAGGCGGCGGTAAAGACCAGGGATGTGAAAAAGATTGCACAGGCGGACGTGGCATTACATGATATTATTGTGGGAGCTACAGGAAACCAGAGACTGATCCAACTGGTGAATAATCTGTCTGAGCAGATGTACCGCTATCGTTTTGAATATATCAAGGATATCAGCCAGCATGAAAGACTGGTGGAGGAACATAAGGTCATCTACGAAAGCATCGTGAAAAAGGATAAGGAAACAGCATCTCATATGGCGAAGGTGCATATAGATAATCAGAAAAAGGCAATCATCCGTCAGATCCGATTGGAACGGGAGAAAAATAAATAAGATTTAGCAGGTATAATCTGTCCGGAAAGTGGTAATTATTTCCATATGAAAATATAGAAAGGAAGCTGCTGATGGATAGATTATATGCTTTTTATGAGAAATACAGAAACGGAAGTGATCCGGAGGAAGGAAAACTGTGGCACAGATTGTTGCAGGGAATCCGTGTTATTGCAGTAGTTCTTGCCTGTTACGGCTGGTGGGGGGTGATCTATCCGGAACTGACAATGCTGCCTTCCACGTACGAAATCGTATATGATGAGCCTGGGACGGCAGAGACTGTACAGAAAAGTACGGAAGTGGTAGAATGGAATTCCGACAGCCGGATTTATTGGAAGATTTTAGACACAGATCCGGAGCAGATCCGGTTTAAGAGCAGATTAGTTACGATGTTAGAAAGATAGAAGGAGAATTCCTATGTATCAGGAGAATATTACTTTGCTGAAGAAGGATGCCCCCATAGGAGTATTTGATTCCGGTATCGGCGGATTGACCGTGGCCCGGGAAATCATGCGGCAGATCCCCAATGAGAAGATCATATATTTCGGAGATACAGCGAGGATGCCTTACGGCAGCAAGTCGAAAGAAACTGTAACCCGTTTTTCCAAACAGATCGTGCGTTTTTTAGAGACCTTTCAGGTGAAGACCATTGTGGTGGCATGTAATACTGCAAGCGCCTATGCGTTGGATGAACTGGAAAAAGAGATTGACATTCCTATTATCGGTGTAGTAAAGCCGGGAGCCAGGACAGCGGCGGAAGTGACCAGAAACGGCCGTATCGGTGTTATCGCTACAGAAGCTACCATCGGCAGCCAGATGTACAACAAATACATAAAAGAACTGAACCGGGACGTTACGATCTACGGTAAAGCATGTCCTCTGTTTGTTCCTCTGGTGGAAGAAGGACTGTGGGAGGACCCTGTGACAGATGAGATCGCAAAACGTTATCTCACGGAGCTGATCGATATCGATATTGATACCTTGATTTTAGGATGCACGCATTATCCGTTGATACGATCCACGGTAGGCCGTATCATGGGAGATCAGGTGACGCTGGTGAATCCGGCCTATGAGACTGCCAGAGAATTAAAGGAATTGCTGCAGCATTATGGCATCCTTAATGAGGAGAAGCCTCATCTGGGAGAGAATAAGTACCAGTTTTATGTCAGTGATGGTGCGGAGAAGTTCAAACGGTTTGCCAATTCCATTATTAAATACGGGATTTTATCGGCCAAGACCATCAAGATCGATGAATATTAAGGGACAGACAGAAAATGAATCGAGAGGTAGAGCTTACACTTTCCGGTCTCCATGCTTCCGGACAGGAGCAGGAGAAAGACGCGGTGGAGACCGTGCAGCCGGCGCAATATTTTAAAAGAAATGACAGTCATTATCTGCTCTATGAGGAGCAGATGGAGGGGCTGGATATTCCCTGCAGGAGCCGGATCAAATTCCGGGAGCATCTGTTGGAGCTGACCAGACAGGGGACATCGGAGACGCATATGATCTTCGAGGAGAACAAGAGACATATGATCCCGTATAATACGCCTTACGGACAATTGCTTCTGGGGGTCGAGACGGGTAAGGTACTGGTGGAAGAGCAGGAGGATCAGATCCATGTGACAGTAGAGTATACGCTGGATCATGAGGGAGAGTTCCTGAGTGAAAGCTGCCTGAAGATCCACATCCGGGAAAAATAGAAGAAAGATAAATATAAAAAATAGCAGATGCTCTTATGAATGCAGGCATTCAACGAACATTTGCTATTTTTATGTGCATCAGGTGACGCACGATGGGTTCTGAACCGTTAGTTACTTTACAGGCTTTGCTCCGGCCTTTTCCTGTGCCGTGGCAACCAGACGCTTGAAGAAGCCTTTCTTCTTCTCTGGAGCAGCTTCCGTCTTGCCGTGAAGGCCCTTGACATCCAGTACATAAATACCGCTGACCACAGCTTTTACTTCCTTTTTCACGGGAACGCTGTCAAAAATCTTCTCATCACAGATCAGGGATAAGATCTGTGGACCGACCTTTGCTTTAATGATGGGAAGCTTGGATCCGCGCATCATCTTCGGGGTCTGGTCAATGACCATCTGGGGAAGACCGGCATCTTTCATTTTCATACGTTTCTTGTCAATGATCAGCATGGACACGGTCTGTTTGTTGGCATCCAGCAGTTCCTGCTGTTCTGCCTGCTTTTTCTGTGCTTTCTTACCTAAGAAATATAATACTGCAATAATAATGGCAAGTACTATTACAATAACTAATAATGTGATTGCTACCGGACTCATTCTTACAGTCCCTCCTTCAGTTAATCGGAACAAATTCCTAATGAACATTGTAACATAGACTTACAGGAATACGCAACTATACATTTCGTGATTTCTATTTTCAGAGATTGTAAAATATAATTCCATTTACGTTCCGGTTTTGCACAATTTTGAGATTTTAATATTTTTTTGGGAAGGTAAAGGGCGAAACTTTCCGTAATCTTAAAATAATGCTATGATGTAACTGTTCAGAGGCAGACAGTCATCGGCGAATGGGGTGTTAAATCGTTTCCGGTGAATGATTTATATCATATGGGTGGCATGTTATGATAAAAGTTTTGATCGTAGATGATGAATATATTATGCGGCAGGGATTAAAATATATGATCGACTGGGAGCAGGAAGGCTTTGAAATTGTGGGAGAGGCCACAAACGGTGCAGAAGCCCTTCAATGTATTGAGGCACTGTCTCCGCAGATCATTATCTGTGATATTGTAATGCCGCAGCTGGATGGTGTGGATTTTTCCGAAGCGGTACATCGGATGTACCCGAGGATCCAGACCATCATATTAAGCGGCTATGACAAGTATGAGTATGTAAGACATACGCTGATCAATGGAGTGGTGGATTATATTCTGAAGCCGACATTGAATCCGGAAGAATTGCGCAGAGTCCTGCAAAAGGCAGTGGACCGGATCCCTGGAGCAAAAATGGGAAGTCCCTCCGGGGAGATGCACTATGAGCATGTAATAGAGCGCTATCTGCTGGGACATGACAGTGACTGGAACCGGGAGCTGGGGACAAAATGTTTCCCGGCTGCCTATCTGAGAATTTTTGCTGTGACCAGCGGCAGAGAAACGGAGAATGACAGGAATATTAACGAAGTGTTGTATCAGAAGCTACAGAGAGAGGTAGAAGGAGAATCACTGGCTCCTCTGCATAAAATGTGGCTGTCTCTGAAGGAGGGAATGTACTGTATTCTATGGAACTATGAATTGTCCCGGGAAAAAGGGATGCTGGAAGCACTGGAAAAAACAATGGCACAGATGCAGCTGCTGTGCCAGGGGGTCTTCGGAATCTTAAGCAGACGTATGGACCGGCCGGAAGATTTACGGAAGGTATATCAGCAGGATATACTGAGGAACACAGAAAAAGCCTTCTATTATCAGGGAAGCAGTCTGCTGACCGCCACCGGGAGAGATGAAGATGAGATTGTACAGATCGAAAAATTCGATTTTTTCAAATACAATCATCTGTTGAACAACAGGCAGTACCGGGAGGCAATTGCACTTCTTGGAGAATATAACAAACGGGCAGTGGAAGGACAGATGGATGTCTATCGTCTGAAGAATCAGATCAAAAATATGATTTACCATTTTCTGGATTTCCTGCAGCTGGGAGACGAAGTACAGGAAGAATACCGGAAAAAATATTTCCGGTCCATAAATCAGACACTGTATGCGGAAGATTATGTGGAATGTGTCGATGACATTTTAAAAGAAATCGAGAAATTGTCCGGACAGAGCGGTCAGCAGACGGACGAACGCATTGACAAAATGCTGGCATACATAGAGAAAAATTATAAGGAAGATCTGAAACTGGAAGATCTGGCCGGTGAATTCAGCTTCAATTATCATTATCTGTCGGCATATTTCAGCCAGCAGATGCAGGAAGGATTCAGCGATTACCTGAACCGTGTGCGAATCAACAAAGCCTGTAAGCTGCTACAGGAGAGCAGTCTTCCTATCTCACAGATCAGCAGCGAAGTGGGATATGCAGAGCACAGTTATTTTTGCCGGGTATTTAAAAAGATTACAGGAGAGACACCGTCGGTATGGAGGCGAAACGCATAAGAAAAAACAGAAAAAGGGAATGGTGGAATAGTTTTTCCGTAAGAATCCTGGGAATGGTGCTGTTGGGAATTCTGCTGATTGCTATTGTGGTAAGCTGCATGGTACTGGGGATGTCTGAAAACGTTTTTACCGATACCTATGGCAGGTCCCAGGAGAAAGTGTTTCTGCAGGTGGAAGAGGAATGGAATACCTTTCATGAAAATCTGCAGAATATTACGGATGCTATTGATACCAGCTGGGCGTTCAGACTGTATCTGACGGAAGGGGATCGGTTTGACAATGTAAGGACATTTCAGAATATTTATCAGATGGAAAAGGATCTGGAACAGAGCAAGGCGTCCGACCTGGAGCGGCTGAATATTCTGGTTATGGGGGTAGGAGGAAAACATTACTTGTCCAGAACGGAGACCATTACGGCTACAGATCAGGAAATCTGGAACAGCAGACCGGTACTCCTGGCAATTCAGGAGCCGGAAATTCTGCATTACACTTATTCTCACGGAGCTTATACAGCCACCGGCAGGGATACGGATGTGATCATTGTATCAAAAGCACTCTATTATCATGAGAGCAAGGAAGTCTATGGTGTGGTGTTGATCACTTTGACCATGGACGAACTGAAAAAATATTATGAATATTTTACTACGGATAATACCAATATGTACCTTGTGGATGAAGAGAACCGGATCATCTGTTCCAGCGATGCTTCCCAAACAGGAACCATCGCCGACAATGCCTGGTATGTCAGAGCCGGTGAAACAGACCGGGAACTGTTCCGGATGTGGGATAATGGTGTCTCGCTGACGGTGATGCAGAGGGAACTGCAGTATCTTGGATGCAGGCTTTATGGCGTCATAGATAACGATATGGCATTGGGACGATTATATAATATGCCACTTTTGATTTTACTGTGTGCCGTGGTGGGAGCAGTGATTCTGCTTTTGTGTCTGATCTATACCCGTCGGACACTCCGGCCGTTATCGGAACTGGTACAACGAATGGGCAGAATTCGTAAGGGTGACTTTGACCAGTATATGCCGGTGGAGGGAACAACGGAAGTACAGGAGCTGGCATCCACCTACAACTACATGCTGGACGATCTGCAAAGCTATATCAATGAACTGATGGAGACTCAGAAAGCACGGAGAAAATCTGAGATCAAAGCACTGCAGATGCAGATCAATCCTCATTACATTTATAATACCCTGGCCAGCATCAAGTGGCTGGTCTATCAGAATGACAGGGATCGTACCGTGCAGACCATTGATGCTTTCATAAGTCTTCTGCGAAATACCATTAGTAATACCGATGAATTCATTACCATTGATCAGGAAGTGAAGAATCTGGAGAACTATATTCTGATCAATCATACCCGATACGGAGATGCAGTACAGGTGGAGTTCTATGTATCGCAGAACTGCCGGGACTGTCTGCTTCCGAAGATGATTCTGCAGCCTTTTGTGGAAAATGCATTTTTTCATGCATTTCCCTCCGGACGAAGCGGCATGATTGAAATCTATATGAAACAGAAAGAAGGAGAACTGGAGATCCGCATTGTGGATGATGGTATCGGCATGGAACAGAATAGAGCGGAAGAAGCTGTGAAACAGGCCGGAAATAAAGAGCATTTTTCCGGAATCGGGATTCATAATGTGCAGGAGCGCCTGGAACTTTTATACGGAAAACAGTACGGTGTGTCCGTAAACAGCAGACCGGAGGAAGGTACAGAGGTGCTGATCCGGCTGCCGGCAAAGCACAAGGAAAAGGGGGAGAACCATGAAGAGTAGGAATAAAAGAATTCCCCGAAGCATGATGGCACTGCTCCTGGCAGGAATGGTTCTGACAGTCACCGGATGTGGAACACAGGCACCGGCAGAAGCGGAGACGGTGAAGGATAATGAAATCGTCATCTGGACCTGGGATGAGACCTTTAATGTAAAAGCAGCCAAAATGGCAGCAGACATCTATGAAGAGGAACATCCGGAATTGTCGATCCAGGTGATCACAAAGGAGAGAGAAGAGATTCAGACAGATGTCAAGAACCTTCTGTCTGCGGAATTGTATGAAAATCTGCCGGATATCATTATGCTGGAAGATTATGATGTGCAGGAAATGCTGGCACAGTTTGATGATGAGTTTGTGGATCTGACAGACCGGATGAACTATGATAAGTTTGTGGATTATAAGAAAAAATTGTGCTCCAGAGGCGGCAGGATGTATGGAATTCCATTTGACAGCGGCACGGCGGCACTTTTTTACCGCATTGATCTGTTGGAGCAGGCAGGCTATACAGAAGCAGATATGCAGGACCTGACCTGGGAACAATATATAGAAATTGGAAAGGATGTCTATCGGAAAACCGGAATTCCCATGCTGACGTTGGATCCCACGGACTTTCCTCTGGTACGGGTCATTATGCAGAGCTGCGGAAGCTGGTATGTACGGGAAGATGGCGTTACGGTAACTATTGCAGACAATGAGGCTCTGTATCAGGCTATGGAGATCTACAGACAGCTTCTCGAGAGCAATGTAGGACGCAGCGTAAACGGCTGGAATGAGTTTATCTCTGCGTTCCAGCAGGGAGAAGTGGCGTCTGTGATCAGTGGCGGCTGGATCATTTCCAGCATCAAGGCCAGACCGGAACAGGAGAATCTGTGGCGGATCGCTCCGATTCCGGTGGTAACGGGGAATGAAAATGCTGAGGCTGCATCCAATGTGGGCGGAAGCGGCTGGTATGTACTGAAAAATTCGGCACATTCCGAAACAGCAGCGGAGTTCGCCGTATCCATGTTCGGAGAAAATGATGAGCTGCTGAATCAGTTGATCACAGAGATCGGCATTGTTCCGGCAGTGAAAGATCCTACGGTATTGCCCAATTATGATACACCGGATCCATTTTTTGGTGGGCAGCAGGCAACCAGACTTCTGACCGGACTGGAAACCCACATACCTGTTGTGAATTACGGAAGCAAGACCTATGAGATTGAAGATATTCTGGAAGCGGAATTCCAGAATGTACTGGTAGATGACGATCTGCAGACCTGCCTGCGCAGGGTGCAGGAAAAGGCAGAGGCAGTTGCCAGGGAGTGATCCCGGCAGCTGCTTTTTTCGATTGCAATCCCATCTTAAAAAAATGAAAGTTTTTTAAAATAATTCAAACTCTTTTACAACCATCCCAATTAAATGAAAATCCAGCCTAACATAGTGTTATCGGGAACGACCCTCTCCATGGTAAGCTTTTATTGTAAACGAAATACAGCCGTAGAAACGGTTAAAACGATGATTAGGGAGGTTACTATGAAGAAAAAAGTATTATCGATCCTGATGACTGCCATGATGGCTCTGTCTCTCGTGGCATGCGGCAATGCAGATAACAGCACAGCTCCTGCAGCCGGAACGGACAGTCAGACACAGGCATCCACAGAGGGTGCAAAAACGGAAGCAGCGGCACCGGCAGCAGAAGGGGAACAGACCTTAAAAGTATGGTGCTGGGATTCCTTTAACGTAGATGCAATGAAGACCGCAGGTGCTATGTATGAAGCAGAGCATCCCGGAGTATCCATCGTAGTGGAAGAGACTTTATCCAAGGATATCCAGACCATTGTACAGACCTGTGCCATGAGTGGACAGCTGGATTCCCTGCCGGATGTATTCCTGATGGATGACCAGGTATTCACCAAGTACCTGCAGAACTATCCGGAGGTGTTTGCAGATCTGACGGATTCCGGAATTGCTTTTTCCGATTTCGCAGCATCTAAAGTAGCCAATTCTGTGAGCGGCGGCAAAAATTTCGGTGTACCTTATGACAGTAATACCGTTATCGCATGCTATCGTACCGATTATCTGGAGCAGGCAGGCTACACAGTAGCGGATTTGACCGATATCACCTGGGATCAGTTCATTGAGATCGGTAAAGTAGTAAAGGAAAAGACCGGAATGCCTATGTTGACCAATGTACAGGGTGAGCCCGATCTGTTAAACATGATCTTACAGTCCGCAGGAATCTCTGTATTCGATGAGGACGGTAAGATTGATCTGGTAGACAATGAAGGTCTCAAGGAGGCTATGGATGTCTACATGACTCTGGTAAAAGAAGGCATTCTGCAGGAGCAGGTAGACTGGTCCGGATATCAGGGATCTATCAATAACGGTACCGTAGTAGGCACCATCAACGGATCCTGGATCTGTGCAACCATCATGTCCACCGACCAGGCTGAGCAGGAAGGCAACTGGGCAGTGACCAATATGCCGAAGCTGAACGATTATGCCGGCGCTACCAATTATTCCGCACAGGGTGGTTCTACCTGGGCAGTATGCTCTGCATCCAAGAACTACGATCTGGCAGTAGATTTCTTCAAATCTACCTGGGCAGGCAGCACAGACTTTTATGACAGCATTCTGACTGACCTCGGTGCCATTGCTACCTATCTGCCCGCAGCAGAGAGTGAGGCTTATAACCAGAAGTCCGCATATTTCAGTGACGAAGCTATTTATTCCAAGATCGTATCCTACGGCGGCAAGATCCCTACCGTGAATAAGGGCATCTACTGGACCGAAGAAAAAGAAGCACTGGGTATTGCACTTTCCAAAGTGATCAACGGTAAATCTGACCTGGACGCAGCGATCGCAGAAGCACAGTCTACTGTAGAATTCAATATGGGTCAATAAAGGTGACCAAATAATAGAAAGGATTGTTCAGCTATGAGAACTTCCGGGAGAACATCAAAACGACTTACCATCAATCAAAAATATAGCCTGACCGGCTGGGGCTTTTTAGCCCCCGCCGCAATCCTGATCTGTGTGATGAACTTTTATCCTATGATCCAGGCACTTGTATTATCCTTCCAGACAGGTATCGGCAACAACCTGAAATTCGGAGGCTTGAGTAATTACGCAAGACTTTTGAAGGATCCGGTATTCAGAACGGCTCTGGTGAATAACTTTGTGTATCTGATCATCCAGGTGCCCATCATGCTGATCCTGGCGCTGATCCTGGCATCGGTATTAAATATGAAGGATCTGAAGGGAAAGGGGATTTTCCGTACGGCGATATTTCTTCCCTGCTGTACATCCCTGGTATCCTACGCTATCATTTTCAAAACACTGTTTTCTTATGACGGTTATGTGAATACGGTACTGATGAATCTGGGACTGATCAGTGAGAGAGTCAACTGGCTCAGTCAGGAGGGCAGCGCCAAGGTGATCATTATTCTGGCACTGATCTGGAGATGGACCGGCTATAACATGGTATTTTATCTGGCAGGCTTGCAGAATATTGATGATTCTCTCTATGAAGCAGCGAAGATTGACGGCGCCAATGCCATACAGTCTTTTTTCAAGATCACGGTTCCCATGCTGAAGCCTACGATCCTGTTGACTACGATCATGTCCACCAATGGTACTTTACAGTTATTTGATGAATCTGTAAATCTGACCGGTGGCGGACCCGCCAATTCGACACTTACTATGTCACATTACATATACAAAGCATCCTTTGAATACAATCCGCAGTTTGGTTATGCGGCAGCCATGTCATATGTGATATTTATCCTGGTGGCAATTTTAGCCTTTGTCCAGATGAAAGTGGGGGATAAGAGATGAAACGAGTAAAAAGAATAGCAGCTTATCTGTTTTTAACAGTGGCATCCGTAATCTCTGTGTTCCCTCTGTACTGGATGATCTCGGCAGCCACCAATAACAGTACGGATGTACTGGGAGGAAGACTCCTCCCGGGACTTCACCTGATCGAGAATTACAAGGAGCTGATCCTGCAGCAGAATGTGGGACGTTCCTTTGGAAATTCTATGTTTTATTCCTGCACACTGAGCCTGTTGTCTCTGCTCGTCTGCTCTATCGCCGGTTACGGCTTCGAAGTGTACCATGACAAGTGGAAGGATACAGTAATGTCCATTCTCCTTCTGGCTATGATGGTGCCCTTTGCGGCAACTTTAATCCCCCTGTTTAAATTATTTACCGGACTGGGGCTGCAGAGCACCTGGATCGCATTTATTCTGCCGACGATCTCCACACCGTTTCTGATCATGCTGTTCAGGCAGAGTACCAGAACTTTTCCACGGGAGATCATAGAGGCGGCAAGGATTGACGGGCTCAGTGAAATCAGAATTTTTGCTAAATTGTATTTCCCTACCATGAAATCCACCTATGCGGCAGCAATGACCGTCACCTTTATGAACGCATGGAACAATTATCTGTGGCCAAAGGTCATCATGATGTCTGCGGATTCCCAGACCATGCCAATGATGGTAGCAAACCTGTCGGCAGGTTACAGTATTGATTACGGTGTGCTGATGTTGGGCGTGCTGATCTGCTCACTGCCTACAGGAATTCTGTTCCTGATCTTACAGAGAAGCTTTACCAATGGTATTCTGGGAGCTGTGAAAGGATAGTGAAAATGACAGAAAAAGATACTGCCGGTTCCCCTGCCTGGGGGGCGGCAGTATCTTTGGAAATATACGTCTGGAATTATTCCAGGCGTTTTTTTTGTAAAGACCGCAGATCGGTTCCGGACTTAAAAACAGCAGAATCTGGAAACTATGGTAAAAATTCCGGGATATCGGAAGTACCGGGAGTGACGGATTTCGCTGGAAAGAGACCTCATTTTGTGATATATTGGGGGCAGACGGGAGTTGTATATGAGGGATATTTTATGAATGATGTATTTGAAATCATAAAGACAGGAATAGATTTTTTCTGCGGTCACCTGGTATTTTTTAATATGCTGTTTGCTATTGCCATCGTGTTTTTCCAGAGAAGGGATCCGAAGAGCGTGTGGGCATGGCTGCTTTTGCTGTATTTTATACCGGTACTGGGGTTCGTGTTCTATCTGTTGCTGGGGCAGGATATGCATAAGCGGAAAATGTTCCGGATCAAAGAGGTGGAGGATCACATCAGCAAGGATATCAGACAGCAGGAGTACCGGCTGAAAGTCAGGGACGCCCAGGAGCTGGATGAAAGTATCCGGGGTTATGAGGATTTGGTCATGTATAATCTGGAGACCGGAGAAACCATGCTGACGAAGGATAACGATGTGGAGATTTTCATTGACGGAAATGAAAAATTCCATGCATTGATGGAAGACCTGCGGAATGCAGAGCACTTCATCCACATTCAATATTATATTATCAAAAATGATGTCCTGTTTCACCAGATCAAGGATATCCTGATTGAAAAGGCGGCGCAGGGTGTGGAGGTCCGGGTGCTGTTTGATGCTATGGGCTGTCGTTCCGTGCGGCACAGCTTCTGGAAAAAATTAAATGAAAAGGGTGTGCAGACCGCGGAATTTTTCCCGGCGATTCTGCGCAGACTCCAACTGCGCATTAATTATCGCAACCACAGGAAAATTGTGGTCATTGACAATAAGGTGGCCTATGTGGGAGGATTTAATGTAGGCAAAGAATATATTGATCTGGATGAAAGGTTCGGTCATTGGAGAGATACCCATCTGCGGATTTGCGGCAATGGAGTGCTTGGCCTTCAGGTACGTTTTGTATTGGACTGGAATTATGCGGCGGGGGAAAATCTGTTTTTACAGCCGGAACTGTTCCGTGGAATTGAAGCCGGTACGAGAGATTTCTGCGATATGCAGATCATCAGCAGCGGACCGGATAAGTCTACACAGCAGATTCATGATAACTATCTGCGACTGATCAATAAGGCGGAAAAAAGTATTTATATTCAGACGCCGTATTTTATTCCGGACGAAGCGATTCTCAATGCATTGATGATTGCTGTAAAGTCAGGGATTGAAGTGAATATCATGATTCCCTGTATGCCGGATCACCCGTTTGTCTACTGGGCTACGTATTCCTATATCGGAGATATGGTCATGGCTGGAGCCAACTGTTATACCTATAACAATGGTTTCCTGCACAGCAAGGGAATGATCGTGGATGACAGAGTGTTCTGTTACGGAACTGCGAACATGGACATCCGCAGCTTTGCACTGAATTTTGAAGTAAACGCTGTAGTATATGATGAGAAAAAAGCCCGGGAAATGGTGGAATTGTTTCAGGAGGATCTTAAAGTCTGTCGGCAGATCACCCGTGATTACTATGCGGGCAGAAAGCTGAAGATTCGTGTGAAAGAACAGGTCTGCCGATTGTTATCACCGCTATTGTAGATGAGATGCTTTTTCAAACGCCTATACAGACGGCGGACTGTATGTGAAAAGTGCTAGGAAAACGGGAAGAAATATGTTATAATGGCGGATGCATAAGCAGTCCTGTCCGGAAATAAACAGAAGTTTTCTGAGGGCACAGGATGTGGAAAAGAAAGGTATAGGAAGTAATAAAATGAAGAAAAAGACATTAGGGCTTTTGGCAGCAGCATTAAGTGTATGTATGCTGGCAGGCTGCGGAGCGGAGAATTCAGCGGGCGGATCTGAAACAAAAACCGGAACTAAAACTGAAACAGAAAGCACCGCATTGAAGGATATGGATGTGGACAAGTATGTGACTCTTGGAGAATACAAGGGGCTGGAAGTATCCGTAGATACTGTGGAAGTAGATGAAGACGAGTGGAATACTCTGGTCAATGATGTATATTATGGAAGCATTACTGCGGAGAACGGCGGAATCATGGATCGTGCGGTAGAGACCGGAGATACCGTAAATATTGATTATGAAGGTAAAAGAGACGGCGTTGCGTTTGACGGCGGTACAGCACAAGGATATGATCTGACCATCGGATCCGGCAGTTTTATCGCTGGTTTTGAGGACGGACTGATCGGTGTGATGCCCGGTGAGACCGTGGATCTGGATCTGAGCTTTCCGGACCCTTATCCGAATAACCCGGATCTGGCAGGACAGCCTGTGGTATTTACCGTGACGGTAAATTATATTCAGCCCGCACAGGATGGGGAATTCAGCGATGAAGTCATCAGCAATTTCGGTATCGACGGTGTGACGAACGAGGAAGAACTCCGTCAGTACGCTTATGATTATCTGAATGAGAATGCACAGCAGAACTACGAGAGCAATGTGGATCAGGCAGTTATGGATGCGTTTATGGCAAATAATACCTTTACTACCGTGCCGGAGGCTCTGGTACAGAAGTATTCCGATGCAGCGGAGAGCAGCATTACTTCCATGGCATCTGCTTATGGTGTGGACGGAGATACCTTTACCCAGTATTATTACGGACAGGATCTGGCAACGTTCCTGGCTTCCTACTCCGAAGAGGCAGCCAAGCAGGACATCGCACTGCAGGCAGTGGCCAACAGAGAGAACCTGAACATCAGTGATGAAGAACTGGATCAGATGCTGCTGGACCGTGCTACAGCAGCAGGTTATGACACTATCGAGGAGTATATCGGTGAGACTTCCAAGGAAGATTACAGAGAGTATTTCCTTTATGAGAAGGTAACAGATTATCTGGTAGAGAACGCAAAGATCACCAATAACTGATTTTTATTGATACGAACAGTATGTGACCGGCGAATAGGATGCGGGCCGGTTCAGATAGAGCACGTCGCAGCGTGCGGATAGGAAAGATTATGGAATTAACAGACATCAGAGAACTTCATCGGGAAAAGGACGCCTATATCGGCAAGGAGATCACCGTAGGCGGCTGGGTAAGGAACAATCGTGACTCCAAGAACTTCGGTTTCCTGGTGATCAACGACGGAACTTTTTTTGAGCCGTTACAGGTAGTATACGGCGACGGGCTTGCAAACTTCCAGGAGATCTGCAAGATCAATGTAGGTGCAGCAGTTGTGATCCGCGGTACCATCGTGGCTACCCCCGAGGCAAAGCAGGCATTTGAGATGCAGGCAGCGGAAGTGATTGTGGAAGGACCTTCTACTGCAGATTATCCCTTACAGAAAAAGCGTCACTCCTTCGAGTATCTGCGTACCATTTCTCATCTGAGAGCACGTACCAATACTTTCCAGGCAGTGTTCCGTGTCAGATCCCTGATCGCATATGCAATCCACACTTTCTTCATGGAGAGAGGATTTGTCTATGTGCACACCCCTCTGATCACCAGTAGCGACTGTGAAGGCGCCGGTGAAATGTTCCAGGTGACCACACTGGATATGAATAATGTACCGAAGACCGAAGACGGCAAAGTGGATTATACCCAGGACTTCTTCGGCAAGCCTGTAAACCTGACCGTAAGCGGACAGCTGGATGTAGAGACTTATGCTTTTGCATTTAAAAACGTATATACCTTTGGACCGACCTTCCGTGCGGAGAATTCCAACACCACCCGTCATGCCGCTGAGTTCTGGATGATCGAGCCGGAGATCTGTTTTGCAGACCTGAAGGATGATATGATCCTGGCAGAGAGCATGTTAAAATATGTGATCCGCTATGTACTGGAGAATGCTCCCGAAGAGATGGCTTTCTTTAACCAGTTCGTGGATAAGGGGCTGATCGAGAGATTACAGCATGTGGTAAACTCCGATTTCGGTCATGTGACTTATACCGAGGCAATCAAGATCCTGGAGAAGCACAACGACGAATTCGATTACAAGGTATTCTGGGGATGCGATCTGCAGACTGAGCATGAGAGATACCTGACGGAGAAAGAATTCAAGAGACCGGTATTCGTAACCGATTATCCGAAGGAGATCAAGGCGTTCTACATGAAGCTGAACGAAGACGGCAAGACCGTAGCCGCTATGGACTGTCTTGTACCCGGTATCGGCGAGATCATCGGCGGCAGCCAGCGTGAGGACAACCTGGAGATCCTGGAGAAGCGTATGGAAGAGCTGGGACTGAACAAGGAAGATTATCAGTTCTATCTGGATCTGCGCCGTTATGGCTCTGCACGCCATGCAGGCTTTGGACTGGGCTTCGAGCGTTGCGTAATGTATATCACCGGAATGGGCAATATCAGAGATGTTATTCCCTTCCCTCGTACTGTAAATAACTGCGACCTGTAATATATGATGGCAATCCCACGATATGCGAATATTGGGTAGGGTGCTATGTGCCAGTGGCACATGTTTAGCACGGACCGAAGCGGAGCGGAGAAGTGAGAGTGCGTAGCACGGAACAATCCGTAGGCATCAATAAATGGAGTAATTTTACCTATGAAAAAAACAACCGCTGGCAGAAAAGTGAATAACGTGAAGAGAAGACTTGTGAGCGCTCTTCTTCTGGCAGCGGTAACGCTGACTGCCACCGGCTCCGTCTGGGAATCTCCTGCGGAGACGGTGCAGGCGGCACCTTCCATGAGTGAACTGCAGAACAGCATCAACAATCATCAGAACCAGTTGAATAACATCAACAGCCAGATCAATTCCTTACAGGATGAGCAGGACCTGGTGCAGGAGAAGATCGATGACCTGAATGCGGAGATCATCAACACCATGACCAGTATCGGCATGAAAGAGGATGAAATTGCCGCAAAAGAAACAGAACTCGCAGATAAGCAGGTGCAGATCGACCAGACGCAGGAAGAATACAATATTGCCAAAGCAAAGGAAGAAAAGCAGCACAATGATATGATTACCCGGATGCGGATGATGTATGAAAACGATTCTTCGGAGAATTATGTAAACCTTCTGCTGCAGGGCGGCGGATTGAGCGGTATGCTGAACCGTATGGACTTTGTGGAAAGCGTTTACGAGTATGACCGGCAGAAGCTGCAGGAGTATGAAGAGACCAAGGAACAGGTTCTGGCATTGTGGAACCAGCTGGAAGAAGAGAAGACACAACTGCAGGCAGATAAAGATCAACTGGAAGCAGATAAGGCAGATCTGGAAAACCAGAAAGGTGAACTGGATGTGATGCTGGCGAAGAAGAAACAGGAATCTGCCAACTACGATGCGGAGATCAAAAAGGCAAAGCAGGAGGCTTCCGTGGCCAAGGCACTGCTGCAGCAGGAACAGAAACAGTTAAAACAGCTGCAGGCACAGGCACAGAGGGGAAATACAGCGGCGGCCACCGGTACGTATACCACCACCAATTATACCTCAGTGATTGAAGGGGCATCCGGCAGTGACATGGGAAAACGCCTGGCAAAGTATGCCTGTCAGTACATAGGTAACCCTTATGTGGCAGGAGGCACCAGCCTGACAAATGGTGCAGACTGTTCCGGCTTTACTTTCCGTATCTACAGTGATTTTGGCTACAGCATTCCCCGTACCTCCTACGAGCAGAGAAGCTGTGGTACCGGGGTGGACTACAGCAGTGCACAACCGGGAGACCTGATCTGCTATGACGGTCATGTGGCCATGTACATCGGTGGAGGATTGATCGTACATGCCAGTACCCAGCGTACCGGCATCAAGATCAGCAATGCAAATTATCGTCCTATTCTTGCTGTGAGACGAGTAGTGTGAGATTTTAATATTTGACATCATAAAAGCCCCTGTTTTCATGGTAAAACAGGGATTTTTTTATCTAGAATTATTACCTGTTGGTAAAAATAGACAAAATAAATCATTGGTAAAAACGCATATAGACAAGGCAGCAGCACTGTGATAGCCTGTAACTGTTCAGAGTTGTATTGCTTTTACTTCTGGAAAATAAGCATTCTTAACAGACCAATCGGTCAAAATTCCCAATTATTTGAACAATACCTTTTATTTTTGTACGCAAATTCGGGAAAATTTGTAAAACACAGATTTGGAAGAATGGGGGATCAATGACATACGAGGAATTTAAAAAAGAACTGTGCCGAAATGTACAGAATATGGAAACGGCGCAGAATAAAACAATACGCCTGCTGGAGCAACAGATGGTCTGCGTGGATCCAATAACGGTACATATTATGAACGTGATGAACCGCTGTATGTATGGAAGAGAAAACATGCTGATCCGGGATGATATGCTGTGCGCCCTGTGGATTTTCAGGAAAAGAGAACAGATACAACATTGGCTGGTACGGCCGTTATATGACCGGTACAAGCAGGAAGGCTGGCAGAGCATTCTGCCGGAGATATCAGCAGGACTTGAGGAAACGGAGAAGGGAAGAGATGTGTACCTCATAGAGGAGAATTTAAGTTACACTGCCTGCAGAAGCCGTATGATAATGCGACCGGTAAATTTTGACAGAAACAGACAGGAACTGGGAAGTGCCATCTACCGTAAAATCGGTGATATGGCTCTGATGCTTTGTCTGCTTATCTGTGAGAAGAAAAAAAGAAGCCTGACGATCCAGTTATCCCGTGACATGGTAGTACCATGGAAACTGACGGAAGAGCAGCTGATTACGGAAGCTTTCATGAATACCTGTCGTAAAATGCCGCCCAGACTATACCTCGGTAATGACAAGCGGACCTTTTTTCCTTATTTCGACGGAATTCTTTTGCCGGAGGAGAAAGGACATCCGACCAGAATCGCATCATGGAATTTTGCAGAGGGGAGAAGAGGGTATCTGTTGACTACAACAGAAAGAATAAATGGAGCGATTGCCTTTTTCTATCCCGGAGTAAAGGATATTCTGGCGGAAAAGATGGGTGGCGATTATTATGTGGCATTTCCCAGCCTGCATGAAGCAATGATACATCCAGTGGCATGCACCAATGCCGGAGAGGTCAGGGCGTCCATACAGCATATCAATGCTGTGTACGGGGAAAGAGGAATGCTGTCGGACAAGGTGTTTTGTTACCATAAGAACCGGAGACTATTACAGTTGTTGTGACAACACCCCGGCTGTTGGTGTCATCAAGTAATCCGGGGTGCTGTCTTATCCCGATATTTATACGGTAGGATTTTCGATTAAAAATTCCATAAATTTGCTTTCATCGGCATTGTCGGAACAGAACAGCTCAAGCTCATCACCATGCTCACCAAGCAAAGCGGCAATAGCGATATATTGAGAAAGCTTACTTTTTAAGTTAAAAATGTCACCATCTAAAGATCTTAAAGTGACCTCGCCCTTACAACTGTCGACAATAGAGAGAAATTCATTTACCTGTTCAATTTTTGTTAATTTCATGGAATGCTCCTCCTTTTCGAATAGTATATGAAAACCATGATAACTACATTTTCCTAAGTCCTATTTTACTAATTTTGGAAATAGAATGCAATGTTATTTTTTGATGGAGTGGTTTTTCTTTGAAAGACTATATTGAAGAACGAGCTACAGGGATAGCCAACTATATCATCAACCACAACGCCACAGCGCGGCAGACAGCGAAGGCCTTCGGCATCAGCGAAAGCATGGTACATGTGGTGGCAACAAAATGGAACGATGCAAAGAAAAAATAGTATGGAGAATTGAATAGAACTGAAACAAGGGCACTCTCGGGTAGATATGATACCTCTGAAGTAGACAAGGGACGTACTTATGATTGAAAGTAGAAACATAAATATTATTGTGGATGCAGATGGAAATAGATTGGTCTTAATTAATGACATTGTATTTAAAGGAAAAAGGAATGTTAATTGGGATGAAGTAAAAACTTATTTAGAACAATATGTAGGTGACTATTATGAAATAGAAGAAACCTCGGAAAAAGTATACATTGGTAATAAACTTCCGGACGAATATACAGGTTCAGAGAGTAAAAAGTTATTACTGGGAGCTAATGCAAAAGCGAAAGCAAATGCTGCAACAGCTATCCCGGAGCTAATTCAGATTGCAAAGAATCCATCCTATCAGGAAAACAAAAAAGAAAAACATGATAAAGATGCTAAACATGGATGGTATAGATATGATGTGCGATTTGCGATTCCTGTTTATGAGAATGATGTGTTGATCAGATATAATGTTTTTGGAGCAAGATTACTTATTAATTATGCTCAAAATGGGAAGAAATATTTGTATGATATTTTGGCAATAAAAAAAGAAACGAGCAAGCCACAACAATAAGTGTGGTGAAAACCCATTTCTTACTTAAGATAGTAGCAAGAAGCAGTTTCGTTGTCAAGAACTATGAAAAAATATTTGTGGATAGAGGATATTGGGATGCAAAAATAGTGAATGTTATAAAGGTTGCATCATAGATGCAATGATTAAACGGCTATATGAATTGGAACATACGCAAAGCAAAAAAGGCTGATAAAAACGCAAAATTCTGAAGCAGTGCCAATCTCTATCATCAACCACAACGCCAGGTTCGTGAGGCATTATTAAATTCGTTTTGCCATAAGGATTATGCATCTGGTCAGAGTAATGAAGTTGCAATTTATAAGGATAGGGTTGAAATTTATAATCCCGGAGCTTTTCCGGAAGGATATGAGCCGCAAGACTTTATTGATAAGGCTGAAAGACCGATTCGCAGAAATCCTAAGATTGCACGAATGCTTTATTATTCGAAGGATATCGAGAGCTTTGGAACTGGATTAAAGCGTATTACAGAAGCTTTCAGCATCAATGAATTAAGACAGAGTAATTGTGTAGACTCGTGTAGAGTTGAAAATGGTACAATGTGCAACCCCGGGGAGCGCCTTAATGCAGCGCTTTGGTGGGGCAGGCTTTTGTACATTCGTAACAGAGAATGCACTCAGTTGCGTTTTTTCGCTTGCGAGATTCTTTGTTGACTTCGACATTCATAGGGCAAACCTGCAGGCATTTGCCACAATGGACACATTTATTTTCATCACAATGGACGCGCAGAAGCGAAAAGTAGCTCATCGGCTTAAGAAATACCGTAACCGGACACAGATACTTGCAGAATGCGCGGTTATCTTTCAATACAAAGGCCAGCACAATGCCGGAAATATAGTAAACGGCATTCCCTGCAAGAAACATCAGGAACATGATCTCCTCCAGATGAGCGATTTTCATCAAAAACAGGCAGGAAACCACTGTCAGGGATAGCGCAAACATCACATAACGCAAAATGCCTAACTTTTCTTTTCGGGCCTTTTTTGGCTGCTTGTAAGGCAGAAAATCCAGCACCATAGCTGTCCAGCAGGCATAGCCGCACCATCCCCGTCCGAAGACCAGCGGTCCAAAAATCTTTGCCACCGCATAATGAATCGTTGCCGCCTCGAAAACACCCAGAAACAGATAGTACCAAAAGCCCTCAATCTGCATATTTTCGCGAGAGATTATGCCAAGATACAGCAACATATAGCTCCCTACTGCCAGTTGTACAAAATGTCGGGCATAGCGTTTTCCGGCAGTAAAAAGAACTGTCCCCAATGCAAGACAGCCTCCGATGTAGCTGAAATTCAACAGATAAAACAAGTTATCCTTTGCAATCCATAGTGCGACTGCCACTGCCTCAAATAACAAAAACAGCAGAACTGACGGTACATATTTGCGAAGTATTTTATTTTTTCTCATCATTATCCCATGCTCCTCCGTTTTCATTTTTTAAAATAATATTACCTTGATTCATAAAATCCTACAATACATCATAAACGAATAGCGTAAAACATACGACTGCATTTTGTAAGATCATGGTAAAAATTTATTGCAACTTATCGGAAAACAGGGAGAAATTATGTGCTTGGTAAAAGGAGCAAGGTGAGATCCTTGCTTTTGTTTTGTTATTAAAAATAAATAATCAACATCAAAATGAGAAAAAACCACATTTAGATGTTGATTATTTTAAAAAAATGCATATAATAGAAGATAGAAAAGAAGATAGAAAAGAAGATGAGGTAGTAATTATGTTGATACAATTTAATTTTAAAAATTTTAGATCTTTTAGAGAAGAAGCAACGTTGGATTTATCTGCTACTAAGATGACAGAGTTTTCTGAAAGAGTTGTGACCATCGGAAGCGAAAAGATACTGCCGGTTGCTGCCATTTACGGAGCAAACGCAAGTGGCAAGTCAAATATATACAGTGCATTTGAGTATATGGCTGAGTATGTAGTGGATTCTTTCAAGTACGGAGATGAGGAAGAGATATTTGAGGAGTATAGACCTACTCCGTTTTTGTTTGATTCCACGTCAGCAGATGCAGAGTCCAGTTTTGAGGTCTATTTCACTATTCCAGGAGATAAGAACGAGAAGACATATAATTATGGATTCTGCATCAATCAGGAAGGTGTAACAGAGGAATGGCTGAATTCTAAGGCTAAGACAGCCAGAAAGTACAGTACAGTATTTTACCGTGGAAATTCTAACAGTGAATTAGATTTATCAGGCTTGCCGAAGAACAGCAGGGATAATATAAAGATTGCGTTGGAAAAGCAGGTGTTGATTGCTTCTTTAGGGGCTAAGTTAAAAATTAGCAAATGTAAGGCAATCAGAGACTGGTTCTTGACAAATGAATTTGCAGATTTTGGTGATCCGGTTACTAATTTTTTCTTATCACGCAGATTGCCGAGAGGCTTTGTGGATGACAAGAACGTTCAGCAGAAGGTTGTGGAATACTTTGCATCTTTTGATGAACATATTAAGGACTTTCAGATAGAAAAGGTTCCGAGTGATGGTGAATCAAAGGAAGAAAAATATAAGATTAATGCGCTTCATAAGAAGATTGATTCTGATGAAATGGCAGAGATACCATTAGGTGCAGAGTCAGCGGGAACATTGAAGATGTTTGCTCTTTACCCGGAATTGCAGGAAGTATTGGAAAAGGGAAGCGTATTTTTCATTGATGAATTAAATGCTCGCCTGCATCCGCTTTTGGTAAGAAACTTTTTGCTTACATTCTTGAACCCAAATATTAATATTAACCATGCGCAACTTGTATTTACAACGCATGATACCTGGCAACTTTCAAATCAGTTGCTGCGTCGTGATGAAATCTGGTTTGTTGAAAAGGATGACCGAGGTGTTTCAACATTATATTCTCTTGCAGATTTTGTGGATGAGGATGGAGCACGTATTCGTAAGGACGAAAGCTATGAGAAGAATTATCTGATTGGTAAGTATGGTGCTATTCCGACCTTAAAGAGTATTGATATGTTTAGGGAGGATTGAGCATGGCAAAAGGGGATAGAAGAGGGAATAGAAAGACAAGAGAGCAAAGAAGAACAATCAAAGTACCGGAATTGGGATATTACTTGATCGTTACAGACACAGAAGGGACAGAACGTTGCTTTTTTACAGGATTACATCAATCCTTGCCGGAAAAAGTTAGAAACAAACTTGTCATTAAAGTCCTAGAAACAAAGACAAGAAGTATGATTGATAAATGCTTGGAACTTACAGCTTATGAGGCACAATACCGAATTCCCTGGATTGTGTTTGACAGAGATCAGGTAATAGAATTTGATCAAATCATCGCTGAGGCAGAGAAAAAAGACATACAAGTAGGATGGTCCAATCCTTGCTTTGAAATATGGATGTATGCTTATTTTGGTGCAATGCCGGCAATTCAAGATTCATGGACATGCTGCTCTGAGTTCGGACGAGTATATGAGAGCAAGACAGGACAGAAGTATTCCAAGTCAGATGAAAAGATGTATGGAAAAATCAGCAATGCCGGTAATGAGGAAAAAGCAATACGGATAGCACAGCAAAAGCTGGAGCAATGCAAACGAGAAGGCAAAAAGAAACCATCAGAAATGTGCCCAGGGACGACAGTGCATAGGTTGGTGGGGATGATTAGAGGAAAGGCAAATGGATAACAAAATACGAAAAAAATCAGATATAGAAGGAGTAGATGAACTTTATGAACACCTTGCCGAAGGTATCAGTAGTATGAAATCCGGCGAAGTATACACCATCGAAGAAGCTTGGCAGGAAATTGACCAGCTATAATGAAATCAAACAGAATCCCTATCATAACCCCTCAGATACTTTCATACACTGTAAAAAAGTATCCTGAGGGGTTTTCCTTTGAAAGACTATATTGAAGAACGAGCTATAGGGATAGCCAACTATATCATCGATCACAACGCCACAGTGCGGCAGACAGCGAAAGCATTTGGCATCTCGAAAAGCACGGTACATAAGGATGTAACAGAGCGCCTTGCGCAGGTGAATCCGTCGTTGGCGAAGCAGGCAAGAAAGGTTCTGGATATCAACAAGTCTGAACGACATATCCGGGGCGGACTGGCTACCAGAGAAAAATATCTCCATCAGCACTAGACATTCGAACAGCCAATAATTCCTATACGGAAAGGCATCTTGAAATGCTGGAAAAGACCTTATATAATGAATTCATATCACGTATTACATTTATGTGGGGAGAATACGATGGCAACAGAGTTCCTGAATGATGCACGGAAAGAGATCGAAGGACGGACAGAAGACTTTTACGGGGAACTGAAGGCCTTCTATCAGGGAAATGCAAAAGCAGAGCAGAAGCTGATGGAACAGACGACACAGCCCTTCTGGCAGAGCCTCCGCTTAAGTGGGAAAAGATTGCAGCAGCGGGACCTGACGGTGGATATGGAAATGCAGGAACCGGTGCGGCCGGCGGATTACGATGGCCCGAAAAAGGACGGCTATGATTACACCTGCCACCGGACCAAAGCTGTGAAGATGAGGCGTACCTATTACCGCAAAGGGAAAAAAATCACGACCCTGAAGACACCGGAGATCGTGGAAGCCAATTTTTTGAAAGCGGATGTGCAGGGGGATATGGCAATCTGCCCCAACTGTGGTCATGAAGGGAAATTATCCAGCTATATCGACGGCTGTGATGCCTGCGGAGCAAAGTTTCTGGTCAGTGATTTCGAGACGAAAGTATCCGGCTTCTCGTTGGAAGAGAACGCAAGGCAGAAAAGCATTTCCAACTTTATCAAAGCCGGAGTGACGGTAGGAATCGTAGCGGTTGCCCTTGCACTGCTGGCAATCTGTGCGGGCGGCATTATGTTTTTGCTGCTGGCTTTGGGGAGAAATGGTTATAATGCAGTCAAAGCGGCAGCGGCAATGATGCTTGGCATTGGATTTGCTCCGGTGTTTTTCCAATCTCTGTTTTTCATGGCGATCATATTCATAGTAATGATTGTTGTAATGGAGAAACATAGAAAACCAAAGATTCAGGACGAGTCAAAAGTAAAGGCTCTGATCCCCCAATTTTCCACAGGTAATTTCCTACAGAATCTGGAGTACCAGCTGCGGATGATCCACATGGCAGATACCGCAGAGCAGGTGCGCTTTTTCGCAGCCTGTGATCTGACAGGTACGGTGGAGCGGTATCAGAATGTGGTGGATTGTTGTATCTGCGGCGTACGTTTTCTGGAAGCGGAAGCAGTGGAGGACCGGTACAGATTGAGCGTGGAAGTGAAAATGCGCCTGACGCAGGATACGGGTAGTAAAATCCGCAACCGCTATGAGAAGCTGCGACTGGAACTGGAAGGCAGACAGGAGATCGTGACACAGCATGGTAAGGCACTTCGGGAATACAAATGCCCGAACTGCGGTGGCAGTGTGGATATCTTAGGCGGCGGAGTATGTGACTACTGTAATGCAGCAGTGGATTACCGGAATTTCGGCTGGATCATCACATCCTATACGAATCTGGGACAGCCGGAGAACCCCTATGCCAAAATACTGGCAGCAGCCCTGGGCATCTACGGAATTATCCTGGCTTTGAGTCTGGTGCTCATGATCTGTTCCGAGGACGGAAAAGAAACCCTGGAGATCTGGCAGAGTATCGGCAGGTCATCGGAATACCTGGAAGCCGTGAAACAGGATATTGTATATCCGGCTGACGTGTTGGAAGGCCTCACGGAGACGGACAGTGAGGAAGGCAGATTTGCTTCCGTGAAGACCTATGCCTGCAGAGACAACGAGGCAGTAATAGAAGCTTATCACGAAGCCCTTTCAGAGAGAGGATTTCTGGAGATGCAGCAGTATCCGGAAGGCTTCTCTGTGTTTAAGATCGAGGATCCTTCAGAATATATCGTGGACGAAGAAGAGGAGGAGATGTTCTACCTGGTGATCTGTGCAGAAAATGCACCGGAGGGAATTACAGTAACTGCGACCTTGGTGGATGAAAACTGGGACCCGGTACAGGAATAGGAATGATAGTAGCCGGAATTGCAACAGAATATGCAAATACGACAAGGGACCCGGGCAAAAGCTTCCGGGTCCTTTTTAGAGGGAAAGTGTTTGTAGCTAACTTATTACTATTGGGTGAGAGGAATTCTGTGAACCACTCTGCGATAGAGCTTCCACAGGATCACAGCAGGGAAACTGACTGCCAGATATGCTGTGGATAAAAGTCCGGTGGCACCGCCTACGATTGCAATGATTAAAATTCCAATATTCATAATGAATTCCTCAACTTTCTGTCATTTTGTAAAGCATTCGATGAAGCTCTTAAAACCTCACATACCGTATTATAGTAAACGGATCTCCCCGGGTGAATAGTTTTGAACGACCCTTAACACTATTTTTTCGAGTTATTTACAGAATCTTTGCAACACATTTACAGAATCTTAACGGGGTGGAAACGATCCCGGGAGTTAGGTTTGCAATAGTAGGGAATATCAAGTATAATAGAGAAAAATTGACTGTTGCTGACAAATGACAGTTTAAGAAAATGGGAGGTAGGAATATGAGTATGACGCTGGAACAGGCTAAGGAGAAGCTTGCCAAGTATGGTCAGGAACATGTTCTGAAGTATTACGGGGAGCTTACCGAGGAAGAGAAGCAGGGGATTCTGGATCAGATCGAGACTACGGATATGAGCATTCTGGAAGCTTGTAAGCACAAGGAGGATCTGGCAAAAAAGGGAGTGATCACTCCTCTTGCTGCAATGCAGTTAGATGAGATTGAGGCAAACAGAGAGAATTTCACGGCAACCGGTATTGAGGCGATCCGTCAGGGCAAGGTGGCTGCGGTTCTTTTAGCGGGAGGCATGGGTACCAGATTAGGCTCTGACAATCCCAAGGGAATGTACAATGTGGGACTTACCCATGAGTTATATATTTTTGAATGCCTGATCAATAATCTGATGGAAGTCGTGCATCAGGCAGATGCATGGATCCATCTGTTCGTAATGACCAGTGATAAGAATAACGATGCCACTATCGCCTTTTTAAAGGAGCATGACTTCTTTGGATACAACGCAGAGTATGTGCATTTCTTCAAACAGGAGATGGCTGCGGCTACTGACTACGAGGGTAAGATTTATCTGGAGGAGAAGGGTAAGCTGTCCACCTCTCCCAACGGTAACGGCGGCTGGTTCATTTCCATGAAAAATACCGGCATGCTGGATATCGTACATAGTGAGGGCATCGAGTGGATCAATGTATTTGCCGTAGACAATGTATTGCAGCGTATTGCAGATCCTTGCTTTATCGGTGCTACTATTCAGAAAAACTGTGTCGTAGGCTCCAAGGTGGTACGCAAGAATGCACCGGATGAGAAGGTAGGCGTTATGTGTCTGGAGGACGGCAGACCTTCCATCGTGGAGTACTATGAGCTGACCGATGAGCTGATGAATGCGAAGGATGAGAAGGGCGAACCTGCGTATAATTATGGAGTTATCCTGAATTATCTCTTTAAAGTACAGGAGCTGGAGAAGATCATGGAAGAGAAAATGCCCCTGCACATTGTAGAGAAAAAGATCCCGTATCTTGACGAGGATGGAGAGCCGGTAAAGCCGGAGACACCCAATGGCTACAAATTCGAGAGTCTGGTACTGGATATGATCCACCAGATGGACAGCTGTCTGCCTTTTGAGGTAGTCAGAAGAAAAGAATTCGCCCCCATCAAGAATAAAACCGGTGTGGATTCGGTGGAGAGTGCAAGAGAACTGCTCGTTGAGAATGGTGTTGTGCTGTAAACATTTCGACAGCTTTTCACAACATAAGGTTATTGAGGAAACTACAGAATTACAGTAATCTGATACTGTAAGAAACGAAGAAATAAACTCATCCGGATCTGGCAGATGAGAGATTGTGCGGTCGCAGCAGTGAACAAATGGTATTGTCCGGCATGCGGCGGATAGGAGAGAGTATGAGAATTTTGGTAACAGGTGGTGCCGGATTCATCGGCAGTCATACCGTAGTGGAATTACAGCAGGCAGGCTATGATGTTGTTGTATTGGATAATCTCTGCAATGCAAGTGAGAAGGTAATCCCCAGAGTAGAAGCCATCACCGGCAAAAAGGTTCCTTTTTATAAAGCAGACATTCTGGATCGTGAAGCACTGGAGGAGATCTTCAGTAAGGAACAGATCGATGCTGTCATCCATTTCGCAGGACTGAAGGCAGTCGGAGAATCTGTACAGAAGCCCTGGGAATACTACGAGAACAATATTGCAGGTACACTGACTCTGGTAGATGTTATGAGAAAGCATGGCGTGAAGAGCATCATCTTCTCCTCCAGCGCTACCGTATACGGTAATCCCGCATTTGTTCCCATCACAGAGGAATGCCCCAAGGGACAGTGCACCAACCCTTACGGCTGGACCAAATCCATGCTGGAGCAGATCCTGACCGACATCCAGAAGGCAGATCCCGAATGGAACGTGATCCTGCTGCGTTATTTCAACCCCATCGGAGCACACAAGAGCGGCACCATCGGTGAGAACCCCAACGGTATCCCTAACAATCTGATGCCTTACATCACACAGGTGGCAGTTGGCAAGCTGAAAGAGCTGGGTGTCTTCGGTGATGATTATGATACCCCCGACGGAACCGGCGTGCGTGATTACATCCATGTCGTAGACCTGGCAAAGGGTCATGTGAAGGCTCTGAAGAAGATCGAGGAGAATGCTGGACTGAAGATCTATAACCTGGGAACCGGTGTAGGCTACAGCGTTCTGGATATTGTGAAGAACTTCGAAGCAGCTACCGGTGTGAAGATTCCTTATGCGATCAAGCCCCGTCGTGCAGGCGATATCGCTACCTGCTATTCCGATGCTTCTCTGGCAGAGAAGGAGCTTGGCTGGAAAGCTGAGAATGGCATCAAGGAAATGTGTGAAGATTCCTGGAGATGGCAGAAGAACAATCCGAATGGATATGAGGAATAATCGATAGTTTAGTAAATGGAAAGTCAGCATAGCTGCGAGCCATGCAAAAAATAGAGTGGAACACGTCGATGGGAGCTTGCGCACAAGCGATGCTGTTTCACTCTATTTTTATACTGTTCATTCCACCCTGTCTTTCAATGCTGTTCGAGAAAATATCACCATCTTCTGACAATCATTCTCGGAAGGACATTCCATCTGCTGTGGCGTTTTGGGCTTTCTCATAATATCTGTACACTATAGGCATTTCTATTGCTTTGGTGCAAATCGTATCAAAATAGCAAAATCAGTACAAAAAAACTTCTAAATCAAACATTTTTTGTACTGATTTTATTATTTTTCCCATTTTAGCGAAAATAAGCTCTGATAAAAGGCCAAAATCTCCTGGTTTTGTATTTTTTTAACAAAAAATGGCATTTTCAATACAAACAGAACTCCCGGAGTGGTGGCATCCCATACTACAGCTGGCTGTTGACATTTTCGTTAGAAGGCAGGGGCAATGCGGACACGATGTCATCCGGAGATTTTAAGCTGTGGTATGGGATGCTTGAGTATAAAGTGCATTATTTGCAGACGGAGGAAAATGTCAGTATGGTACGGAATACCTGTTCTACGGTATCTGTCATATTGGTCATGGCATTGTCAGTGTGCATAGCCTCATCCAGGGATACCACGCTCCGCAGAATAGGGAAAAACGCATCAATGCCTTCTGCATTGCAGGCAATGGCATCTTTGGTCACACAGCCGGAAAAAGCAAGCACCGGTTTTTCATATTTTTTGGCAATCTTAGCAACACCAATGGGAGCTTTTCCCATTACTGTCTGGCCGTCAAGGCGTCCTTCCCCGGTGATCACGATATCCGCATCCCGGATATATTTTTCCAGATTTGTTTCCTCCAGGATGATCTTAATACCGGATTCCAGCGTGGCATTGCAGAACGTAAGAAATGCAAATCCCATACCACCGGCAGCACCTGCCCCCGGATATTGGGCATCTGCAAGGGGAAAATCTTTTCTGGACAGAGCAGCATATTGTGACAGCCATTCATCCATGAGGGAAATCGTTTCCGGTGTGGCTCCTTTTTGCGGTCCATAGATGGCAGAGCATCCCTGCTCTCCGCAGAGAGGGTTGGAGACATCACAGGCAACACGGAAGGTGCATTCCTTTAGTTCAGGGAGTACATGGTCGGTGGTAATGGATTCCAGATCTGCCAGTCCTTTTGCACCGAAGCAGATCTGGTTATTGTTTTTATCGAGAAAGCCAAAACCAAGAGCCTGCAACATTCCGATACCACCGTCATTGGTGGCACTGCCACCGATTCCGACAATAAAATGTCTGCAGCCGTTTTGAACAGCATCTTTGATGACCTCACCTACCCCGTAAGTCGTGGTGTTGAGAGGGTTCCTTTTTTCCTCGCTGACCAGTGTAATGCCTGCAGCGCCTGACATTTCGATGATTGCGGTGTGGGACCTATCGATAATACCGTAAGAACAGACTACGGGACACCCGACAGGGCCGGTGACCTGCACCTGTGTTATGCGGCCGCCGCAGCCGCTTACCAAAGCGTCTACCGTGCCCTCCCCACCGTCAGCCAGAGGACGAACTGCGACATTCGCATCTTTATAGACACGTTTGATCCCCGTGGCAGCGCTCAAGCCTGCCTGCATGGAGGTCATACTTCCTTTGAAAGAATCAATTGCTATTACTACGTTCATGATCATTTCACTCCTGCCTGGACATTCTTTTAGGTTATATGTAAATAAGTGTGAATGTGAGTTCACGGAAAAACCGTGTGATGGTATTATAGCACAGAAACTGCGAAAATTTACATTGACTTGTCTGTGCGATTCTTTTATGGTATACTTTGTTGACAGTAAAATCTAATATAGGGCAGGGAGAAGCGAAAAGTGAGCAATACAAAAGACGGTTTAAAACCAGGACGTATCATTAAAACGTGGGCAGTTTTTTTAGGAAAGTCTTTAGGAATCTTGTTAATATCGGGAATGGTTGGAATTCTGTTATTGACCCTGGCTTATTGTATACCTGTAAATCAGGAATCCAAAGAATCAACATTTGCTTATAGCGGAGCAATGGGCTGGGCACCTATAGTAAATAATCGTTATGAGCAGTATATATCAAGATTTACATCTTATGAAATCGGAATACTGGATGATGCAACGGACATGATCATTTTAAATGATTGTTATAATGAAAGTCAGGAATCTGCAATTGTGCGTGCTGCAGATATGAATGGTTACGGCAGATACTGGCATGGTTATGTGATGATTCTTCGTCCGATTTTTTACTTTATAGATTACTGGGACTATCTGTTGATAAACAGCTTCGCACAGTTGTTTGCCATGGGATGTGTCGGATACGCTATCTTTAAAGTGACCGGGAAAAAGCGTTATCTTCTGGCATTTTTTTCCTCCTGCGTGTTTTTGACACCTGCTGCAACAGCAATGTCACTGCAAAATTCACCTGTTTTCTATATTTCCATGTTTGGAAGTGCATTTTGCTTATTGAAGGCAGACTGGATACTGGAAAAGAACAGACGCTATTATGTGTTCCTGATCCTGGGAATTTTGACCTGTTACTTTGATTTTCTGACGTATCCTCTGTTAAGCTTTGTATTTCCTTTCTGCTGGCTGCTGGTGGCGGCTGATGCAAAAATGGATCTGATATCCAGATGCAGGCTTCTGTTTGGTGGTGGAGTATCATTTATTCTGGGTTGGGGCGGCTTTTTCGGTGTGAAATGGCTGGTACAGACAATTATTTGTGGACCGGAGATTATTGAAGACGGATGGTATACGGTACTGGCACACCTTGGCGGATTCCCGGAAGAATATAGGCTATTGCACCAGACCTACTGTAAGGTGGATACTTTATATAATAATTTCCGTCATTATTTGTTCCCCTTGTTTATTATTATTTTGTTTACATGGATTTGCATCTTTTTATATAAGTATTTGTTCGGAGGCCTGCATGTGAAGAAAGAGCAGCTGATCTTTGCAGCGGTAACTTTGACTTCTCCGGCATGGTATTTTATTATGAACAGACATACTTCCATCCACCATTTATTTACTTACAGAATCTATGGTGCTTCACTACTTGGTTTTATGCTGTTTGTATGCGGCTGCATGGGAAAATGTGTATATCACACAGAATGGAAAAAATATATTAAGAGATGTCTTGTACTGCTCTGCTGTCTTGTCATAGGACTGGGTGCCTCCAGGCTGGCGAAAGAAGACAAAACCATTATTAATGGCGAAGAAAATACAGAGATGCTTCTTTCGGAGGGGGATACCCTGGAATTTGAATTTACACCTTCGGTAGAGAATATTAAAGGATTCAGCTTCTGTATCAGACCTAACGCATCCTTGAAGGGAGATCTGGTCATTGATATCTATGATGGTGATACTTTGTGTGAGACAACGTCAATCCCGGTGAAGACTTATGAAAGTACCGTATTCAGTATACAATACACGGACTGGAAGCTTACGGCCGGAAAACAATACAACATGAAAGTATCTGTCAGAGATAATGATAAGGGGATCAGGATACTGGTGACTCCGGAAGGGGTGGCTCCTTTAGGTGAATATGGCAGAGCCTTTTTGAATGGTGAGCAGCTGGCAGATATTCAGCCGCTGAGTGGAATAACATATCGGGGGCATGTACAGACGATTCCGATCAAACTGTATTTATCTGTTTGTGTAGCAGCCTTTGTATTGATGTGGATAATATCCCTACAGGAATTTTTCAAAAAGAAAGAGATTTAGATAAATCAGAACATTACATTACAATGAAATATCCCTTATAATATAAATGATGTCGGGGTCAAAAGCCCCCGGCTTTGATGCCTACGGAATGTTTTAAATATAAAAGTGGAATAACAGGAGGACGAGCATGATTCAGTTAACACAGGGCGGTGCTTACCTGGTAAACGGTACGGATATCGTAGCGGATACCCCGGAAGCAGTAAGAGAGATACAGGCGAAGACCGGCACAACGATCTCCAGAGAAGAAGCAGCGAAAAATACCATGGCATATGGTATTCTGCAGGAGCATAATACCTCAGATAATATGGATAAGCTGAAGATCCGTTTTGACAAGCTTACCAGCCATGACATTACTTTTGTAGGTATTATCCAGACTGCAAGAGCATCCGGACTGCAGAAGTTCCCCATGCCCTATGTATTGACCAATTGTCATAACTCTCTGTGTGCCGTAGGAGGTACCATCAATGAGGATGACCACATGTTTGGTCTGACCTGTGCGAAAAAGTACGGCGGTGTCTATGTACCCCCTCACCAGGCAGTTATTCATCAGTTCGCCAGAGAGATGCTGGCCGGCGGCGGTAAAATGATCTTAGGCTCCGACTCCCACACCCGTTACGGTGCCCTGGGTACCATGGCTATGGGCGAGGGCGGTCCCGAGCTGGTAAAACAGCTGTTGAACCAGACCTATGACATCAATATGCCCGGCGTGGTAGCCGTATACTTAAAGGGTTCTCCCGTAAAGGGTGTAGGCCCTCAGGACGTGGCACTGGCTATCATTGGTGCGGTATTCAAGAATGGCTATGTAAAAAATAAAGTAATGGAGTTCGTAGGTCCCGGTGTGGCTTCCCTGAGTGCCGATTTCCGTATCGGCATTGATGTCATGACTACAGAGACCACCTGTCTGTCCTCTATCTGGAAGACCGACGACCAGATCCGTGAGTTCTACGAGATCCACGGACGGACCGAAGAATATAAGGAACTGAACCCCGGTCAGGTAACCTACTATGACGGTCTCATAGAGGTAGATCTGGACAAGATCCGGCCCATGATCGCCATGCCGTTCCATCCCAGTAATACTTATACTATCGAAGAGCTGAATGCGAACCTGATGGATATTCTGGATGAGACCGAGAAGCGTGCGAAGGTAAGCCTGGACGGTGCCGTAGACTTCACTCTGAAGAATAAAGTAAAAAATGGCAGATTTATCGTAGATCAGGGTATTATCGCAGGCTGTGCCGGCGGCGGATTTGAGAATATCTGTGCAGCAGCCGATATCCTGAAGGGCAGATACATTGGTGCGGATGAATTTACTTTAAGCGTATATCCCGCATCCATGCCGGTATACATGGAGCTGATCCGTAACGGTTGTGCTGCGACCATCTTAGAGACCGGTGCCGTGATGAAGACAGCCTTCTGCGGTCCCTGCTTCGGTGCCGGAGATACTCCTGCCAATAACGCATTCAGTATCCGCCACTCTACCAGAAACTTCCCGAACCGTGAAGGCTCCAAGCTGCAGAACGGCCAGATCGCTTCTGTAGCCCTGATGGATGCCCGTTCCATTGCAGCGACTGCAGCCAACAAGGGTGTGCTGACTCCTGCAACGGACTTCGACGGTGACTTTGGAAAATACAAATATCATTTTGACAGCAATATTTACAAGAACCGTGTCTTTGATTCCCACGGTGTGGCAGACGAGAGCGTAGAGATCCAGTTCGGCCCCAATATCAAGGACTGGCCCGCTATGGGTGCCCTGCCTGAAAACCTGGTATTACAGGTAGTATCTGAGATCCATGATCCGGTCACCACCACCGATGAGCTGATCCCTTCCGGTGAGACCTCTTCCTACCGTTCCAATCCTCTGGGACTGGCGGAGTTTACCTTAAGCCGTAAGGATCCGCAGTACGTAGGACGTGCCAAGGAGATCCAGAAGGCAGAGAAAGAGCGTATGAACGGCGGACATCCCTGTCAGGCGGTTCCGGTACTGAAGGATGTTATGGGCGAAGTGAAGAAACAGTATCCCGATGCAGACCGCGAGAATACCGGATTTGGTTCCACCATTTTCGCAGTGAAGCCCGGAGACGGTTCTGCCCGTGAACAGGCTGCTTCCTGCCAGAAGGTACTGGGCGGCTGGGCGAACATTGCCAATGAATACGCCACCAAGCGTTATCGTTCCAATCTGATCAACTGGGGCATGCTTCCTTTCCTGATCCAGTCCGGAGATTTGCCTTTTAAGAATCTGGATTACCTGTTCGTACCCGGCATCAAGAAGGCTGTGGAAGACAAGGCAGAAGAAATCAAGGCTTACGTGGTAGCACCCGGAGAGGGCATGAAAGAATTCACCCTGAAGTTAGGAGAGTTGACCGATGAAGAGCGCCAGATCATCCTGAAGGGATGCCTGATCAACTATAACCGAGTGTAACTATTCAGGGACATGTATCTGTCGCAGATGCGTCTTGCGAAGAAAGGCTGAATAGCTGCAGTGTGAAATAAGGAGATAAATGAATATGGAATTTAACAAACCGGTATCCAACCCCATGATGGTGGGAACCATAGAATTATTAAAAGCAGAGGACACTCCGGAACACAGACAAATGTTCCTGGATGAGTTGCAGAAAGCGAAGTTCCTGTCACCGGTCGTGATCGATCCGGTGCCTGTTCCCGATGCAAACGGCAAGGTGACGATCACCAGAGATGCCAAGGTGCAGTTCCCGATGCTGTCTACCGAGGATGGCAGAAAGTTCTTCATGGCTTTCACGGACTGGACAGAACTGAAGAAGTGGAGAGACGAGGAGAATCAGCAGACTTTTGCCATGAGCTTTGACGATTATGCGGGAATGTTGTTGCGCAAGGATCCGCAGGGTAATATCAGCCCGGCACTGGGATTCGTGATCAATCCTTTCGGCGGCAACATCGTGGTGACCAGAGAAATGGCAGCCAGCATGATCGCAGCGAAGCTGAAGGCAGCCGGAAGACCGGTGCCGCCCACACCCGGTGCTCCTGTCCAGCCCACGCAGCAGTAAGAAATTCAGACTAAATAAAACGCCCGTTCTGGACGATATAAGTAGCAGAGAGGTGACAAGGCCAGTCACTTCCTGCTACTTATTTTTTACAGTTTGATAACGACACCACGGATGGTAATCGGACAGGATCATTTTTGAGGTTCTGTCTTGCTACCATCTTTTTTAATTTAACAGTTCAGCCATGCGATACCGTATGAAATAAAAGATGAGCCGATTTGCGGCGTCGACTGCGGAGCAGGCGCTTTTATGAATACATGTGGTGGTGAACTGTTAGATTTTACAGGAAGCGCGCTCTGTATGTGGTGAGGTCGGGGAAAGGAGAAAATTACAGATTTGAGAATTGATTCCGCAAGTATAGGAATGGATTCCGCCAGAAGCTATCACGCTTCTAAGACAAGCGTCAGACGATTTGAGATAACGGATTATCAGGCAGGTCTGACAGATGTATCCACTAAAGGACAGAAGACACCGAACGGTGAGGATACGGCACAGAATACGGAGGAGCAGGAGAACGCTGCAGAGAATACCAAACTGACTGCCAAAGACTGGCAGAGCAGATTTCTGGTATCTTCTGCCAGATGGGATATGCGGAGCAGTGCCAGTGAACAGACACTGTCCACCATCCGGGAATATACGGTACGATATATTTTTGACCTGTTATTCCCGTCCAGAAACAGCACGTTGCGTGACTGGATGCAGGAAAACGGATGGAGCAGCAGTAACCAGACCGGGAATAGCTGGAGTGCAGGCGATAATACCCAGACGGGCACCGGCAGCACCCAGGGAACCATAACATCTGAGTCAGGAGTGTTCAACCTGGTTACATCCCGCATGAAGGTACTGAACTACGTGGGTGAGAGCTGGAGCATGGAACAGGAAGACACCAGCTTCTCTACCGTGGGAACCGTACGGACCAAGGACGGCAGAGAAATCAATTTTAATATCAATGTAAATATGAGCCGCAGATGTGAGGAATACTACAGAGAGGAACTCAATGTAGCACAATTCACCCTCCATGATCCACTGGTGATCAATCTGGATACAGATGCGACAGAACTGTCAGATCAGACCTTCTATTTTGATCTGGATGCCGATGGCAGGGAAGAAGAGATTTCCATGTTAAAGGGCAGCGGCTATCTGGCACTGGATAAAAACGGTGACGGCATCATCAATAACGGCAGTGAGCTGTTTGGAACCGGGAACGGGGACGGATTTGCAGATCTGGCGCAGTATGATGAGGATGGCAATGGCTGGATCGACGAAAATGATGCCATCTGGTCAAAATTAAAAATCTGGTGCAAAGATGAAAACGGCAATGATGTGCTGTACAAACTTTCTGACAAGGGTGTCGGTGCTATCTGCCTGCAAAATGTTTCCACAGATTTTACTGTGCAGGGAGACCGGAAAGGACAGGACGGCAACACCAATGCTAATGCGACCAATGCAGTGATCCGCAAGACTGGTATTTTCTTATATGAAAATGGAAATGTGGGTACAGTGCAACATGTGGATATGGCTGCTTATGCCGCACAGGCATAGAATACTCCATTTATGAAATCGCTCTTTCAGAGCTTTCCTTTTGCAAATGGAGCTGCTTCGCTCTATAAAGAGTTCCAATATATGTAAATTTCATATCAAATGCATTCTGAATAAAACCTATGAATCGGGCAAGACTATAGGATAAACCAGAGAAAATGGTTGAAACGATTGTATAGCAGGCAGTTGACTCAGGGAACAGGAAGGATGCGGATAAGTTATGAGAAGAAATAAAAAGAGTGGTATTAACAAAGAACGTATTATAATGTTAGCCTCTTCGGCCTTTGTACTGGCAGCGTTGACCATGACAGGGGTCTATATGAAGGGGCAGAATGTGGAGTCCAGGGATGATGGTTATACCTTGGACTTCACTGCTTTGGAAAACAATGCAGACGATAAGCTGCAGGAGATTACAGAAAACCAGAATCAGGAAGAACATCTGTTGAAGGAGGATGAGAATATCCCTGGATTGACGGCAAATAACACAGCCGGAAACGAAATCGTGGGAGCCCCCGTTACTGAGGATGATCTGGACTATATGCCCCAGGAGGTGGGTTCCGGTCATGTGGAGATTCCGGGTCTGACGGATCAGGAGACTTTGCTGGAGGCAGCACAGAAAGAGCAGGATTCCGACACACAGAAGGAGGAGAGTGGACAAAAGCAGGCAACGGCAGGGGATGTAGTTGTAGAGAAAACACTTCATTTTGTGGAAAGTAATGGATTAAAACAGCCGGTACAGAGCGATATCTTGATGCATTACTCCATGGATAAGAGCATTTATTTTGCCACACTGGATCAGTACAAATACAATCCGGCCACCATTTTTTCTGCAGAGGAAGGTACGGCAGTGACTGCCTGTGCACAAGGAAAAGTAACCTCTGTTTTTGAGGATGAAGAGATTGGTAAGGCGGTGACACTGGATCTGGGGGATGGCTATGAGGCCACTTATGGACAGCTGACAGAGATTTCAGTGAAAGAAAATTCCTATGTGAATCCCGGTGAGACTATCGGCAGTGTCGCATCTCCCACAAAATACTACAGTGCAGAGGGAAGTAATGTGTATTTTGCGCTGACTCACAATGGAGAGCCGGTAAACGGGGAGACATTGTTCCGCTGATGTATATCGTAGGAAGCTTTTATTGCAATCAGGATCACAAAGAAATTTAGAGTCTATTGCAATTTTCGATGGAAATTCTATGGAATTTTTTACACGAACCCTTTATACTATGATCAACGGGGAAATTGTGTATTGTAATGTACCCGGAGATTGACCGGAGGAATATTTTGAGATACAGAAGAAAATATGCAGGGTTGCTTTCTCTGCTGTTACTGTTTAATATCATAGGGATGTCTGCCTGCGGCAGAACTGCGGAGGAGACGAGTTACGTAAGTTATGGTGTTACCGGTATGGAAAGTACGCCGGTTATCAATTATACACTGCCCATGATCACCCCTAATGTACTGGTAGACAGGGAGGGGTATGCAGCAACCGGTGAAAAACAGGCAATTATTAAAAGCCGTGAGCCGGTGGAAACTTTCCGTCTGGTCAGACAGGAAAACGGTGCGGTAGTGTATGAAGGAACCATAGAACAGACAGATTATAATGAAGAATTGGGACTGTATATTGGGAAAGCGGATTTCACCGATTATTCGCAGGAGGGCAGGTTTTATCTGGAATGTGACAGAGTGGGGCAGTCCTATGTGTTTCCGTTAAAGGATGATTATTATCAGGAATTACTGACAACACTATGTGATACAGTATATGACAGCTGCCAGGACCGCAGCATTACGGAAAGTGAGATTATGACATTGCTGGAGGCGTGCGAATGGTATCCGGAGGTCTTTTCTGATGACAACGACAATGAGATTCCGGACTTATTGGAATATATTGCGGACTGGCTGGAAAAAACGACAAATGATACAGAAAAGCAGGAACCGGAGACTATGTGTTATGTAGCGGTCATGGCAAAATTCAGCTATCTGTATCAGAAATATGATGTACAATATGCAACGCAGTGTCTGCAGCATGCATCGGCAGTGTATACAAAACTCAGCTCTGCTTCTGTGAGAGATGCGGGAAAATTTATGGCATTGACGGAACTGTATCGAGCAGCGGGACTTTTTGTTTATAGGAATCAGATACTGGAGTATAAAGATTTTTTCGAGGACAATACGAGTTATCTGGAGGAAACAGAGTATCTGTACGGTTCCATGACGTATCTGTCCACCAGACAGCCGGTGGATGTGGAGCTGTGCACCATGTTTATGGAAAGTATCAGAGACAGGGGAGAGGAGCTGGCGAAACGATCACATAGTATGACCGATGCGGTGACTTTTGTGAATAACGGAACAGAAGACCTGCTGAAAAAAGCAGAAGAATTATCCTGTGCCAACTATGTTCTATACAGTTATCAGTATACAGGAATTTTAGAAGATTTTTTGCATTACCTGATGGGACGAAACAGAGATTCTGTCAGCTATTATCCCGGAGAAGGAAAACCTGCGGATTATCTGCTTCTGGTAGCACAGCAGGTTTCCCTTACCGGAAAACGTTGATCAGATCAGCTCTTTATTTTTGAAATAAGTTTCGGAGATGATGTTTTGGACATAAGTGCCCATACTCTTGCGGGTCTCCTTGTCCAGATCCTTCATATAAATGGGCTTACCGTATTCAATGACTACGGTGGCCTTTTTTATTTTGGGAAAATGGTCTTCGAAAATAGCGGCAGAGTTCACAATGGTCATGGGAATGATGGGAACATTGCCTTTTTCGGCGATCTTGAAGCTGCCTTCATGGAAGGGGAGGAAAGTATCCTTAGTCTTATTCCGGGTGCCTTCGGGGAAAATACAGATGGAAATACCGTTTTTTACTTTATCAATGGCGGTCAGAATCGTTTTCAGCCCGGCCTTGATATCCTGGCGGTCCAGGAAGAGGCAGTGCAGATCCTTCATCCAGATATTTAACAGCGGCCATTTCAGCATTTCCTTTTTCGCAATGTAACCCGTAGGTCTGGGAACACGGACATAGGTCAGTACTACGTCGAAAAAGCTGCGGTGATTGCCCACATACAGTACTGCGGTATCTGTAGGGATATTTTCCTCGCCGATGGCGATCACTTTGGTGCCAGCCAGGCGGATTACCTGACGGAATGCCCAGTTGACAATGGCCAGGGAACTTCGGTCCTTCAGCCCCGGATTGAACTTGCCAATGATCCATTCCACCAGCATAAGCGGAGTGGACAGGATCAGGAATAATACAACAAATAATACGACCAATATAAAACGGATCATAAATACCTCTTTCTAATGCATTTGCTCTAACAATATCATTTCTCGATAAATAAAACGCCCAGTGTACCGGGACCGCAGTGGCTGGATACGACACCGCCGGCCCTGGTCTCCAGTATTTCGTTGAAAATGCCGAGGCTCTCCAGATAGGAACGGACCGACTCTACAATTTCACGGTCACAGCCGGAGTGCGTGATGAAGACTCTGTCGGGAACCGCATTTTTCAGGTCTTCTTCCATATCTTTTGTATAGGACAGGATGACAGATCCCAGCTTACCACGGTATTTTTTGGAGGCATCCATGGCACCGTCTTCGACTACGATCCTGGGGTGAAGCTTTAACATGGTGCCTGCCAGAGCTGCGACAGCATTACATCTTCCTCCACGGTAGAGGTAGGTCAGAGTATCTACAGTGAAGCTGGCACGTACTCTGGGGCGGATCTCTTCGATGGCAGCGGTGATCTGGGCTCTGGTTTTCCCTTCTGCAGATAAAATGGCAGCCTGTATTACCTGCAGGCCGATACCGGTAGACAGATTGGCAGAATTGATCACGGTTACTTTATCGGAAACTTCCAGTTCTTCCGCAGCCAGACGCATGACATTGCCAGAGGTGGACATGCTGTCGGAAATGGAGAAACAGATGATCTCACGGCCTTCATCCAGGAAGGGCTTCATCACTTCCATGGCCTCGGTCATGGAAGGTGCAGAGGTCTTCGGTGTGGTCTTGTTTTCATCAGACCATCGGAAGATCTCTTCCGGGGTAATGTCCACACCATCACGATACTCTGTCTCACCTAACAGGATGTGCAGGGGCAGGATGGCAATGTCATATTTTTCTAATAAATCTTTTGACAGATCGCAGGTACTGTCAGAGATGATCTTAACTGTCTGTGCCATAGAATATACCTTCCTTTTTTTTACGTTTCAGCTTTCTTTATTTTTCAAGATTCATTGCCTTTGACGATCTGTCTTGCTACATAGACGCCGCTGGCAGATGCATGGGACAGGGAATGGGTCACGCCGCTGCCGTCGCCGATGATATATAATCCCTTATGACAGCTTTCCAGGTGCTCGTCCAGTTCCACTTCCATGTTGTAGAATTTCACCTCCACACCGTAGAGCAAGGTGTCGTCATTGGCGGTACCGGGTGCGATCTTGTCCAAAGCGTAGATCATTTCAATGATGCCGTCTAAGATACGCTTGGGCAGTACCAGGCTTAAGTCACCGGGAGTAGCGGACAGGGTCGGTTCTACCATGCCTTCGGCAATACGTTTTGCGTTACTGCGGCGTCCTCTTACCAGATCACCGAAGCGCTGCACGATGACACCACCGCCCAGCATATTGGAGAGACGGGCGATGCTTTCGCCGTAGCCGTTACTGTCCTTGAAGGGTTCGGAGAAATGCTTGGCGACTAACAGTGCAAAGTTGGTATTCTCAGTCTGTTTGTCGGCACCTTCGTAGCTGTGGCCGTTGACGGTGACGATGCCGTTGGTATTCTCATTTACTACGATACCATGCGGATTCATACAGAAGGTACGCACGGCGTCTTCGAATTTCTCGGTTCGGTATACGATCTTGCTCTCATACAGCTCATCAGTCAGATGAGAGAAGATGACAGCGGGAAGCTCCACGCGGACACCGATATCCACACGGTTGGACTTGGTGTTGATATCCAGATCCTTACAGATCTGTTCCATCCATTTACTGCCGCTGCGGCCTACGGAGATGATGCATTGGTCACACTCGTAGGAGGCGTCCTCGCAACTGATACGATAACCGTGATCCAGTGCTTCCACAGTTTTTACCGGAGTATCGAAATAGAAAGTCACTTTATCCTTGAGTTCTGCGTACAGGTTCTCCAGCACGATAAAATTGATATCGGTACCTAGGTGACGCACGGAAGCGTCTAAGAGGGTCAGCTTGTTCTGCATGCAGAGCTTTTTAAAAGAGGTACCTGCGGTAGAATACAGTTTGGTGCCCTCTCCACCGAATTTCATATTGATGTCATCCACGTATTTCATGAGATCGATGGCTTGATTTTTGCCGATGTATTCATACAACGTACCGCCGAAAGCGTTGGTGATGTTGTATTTTCCATCGGAAAAAGCACCTGCACCGCCGAAACCGCTCATAATTGAACAGCTCTTGCAGTTAATGCAGCTCTTGATCTTATCTCCGTCGATGGGGCAGTGACGCTTCTCCAGGGGATGACCGGCTTCGAAGACGGCGATCTTCAGGTCGGGATTCTGCTGTACCAGCTCGTAAGCGGAGAAGATACCGCCGGGGCCTGCACCGATAATAATGATGTCATATTTCATAGGGAATGGTTCCTTTCATAGTGTTCTTTTTTCACTTCTGTAAATTCCAAAAACATCTAAAATATGATGTCGGGGTCAAAAGCCCCCGACTCTGATGCCTACGGATTGTTCCGTGCTACGCACTCTCACTTCTCCGCTCCGCTTCGGTCCGTGCTAAACATGTGCCACTGGCACATAGCACCCTACCCTCTATTCGCATATCGTGGGATTATCATCCCACTTTTATGCTCATATCGGGGCGGGTCCTAAGGTCTTTCACCCACTTATGAGCAAGCTCATGTGGGCTTAGACCTTTTGACCCTAGCATCAAAATATAGTATACCATATTTTTAGTAAAAAAGGGGAATGGAAATATAGCAAAATATGTGATAGAATCATAAGTCATAGGCTTGTCCGGAAATGGATGGAAGGGTATCTGAAATGGAAGCAGTACAGAAGAAAAATAAATATGAGATAGATATGTGCAACGGCACGATCATGGATAAATTAATATCCTTTGCTCTGCCGCTGATGGTGTCGAGTATTTTGCAGCTGCTATTTAATGCAGTGGATATTATTGTGGTCGGGAGATTCACCGGAAGTCAGGCACTGGCGGCGGTGGGATCCAACACGGCACTGATCAATATGTTTGTGAATCTGTTCATCGGGGTCTCGCTGGGAGCCAATGTATTGTCTGCCAGATTCTATGCGGCAGGCAAGGAGCGGGAGATGAGCGAGACGGTACATACGGCGATAACGTTTGCACTGATCAGCGGCATCGTCATGGTATTTGTGGGACTGTTCTGTGCCCGTGGGGCACTGGAGCTGATGGATACTCCGGCAGATGTGATCGATCAGGCAGCCCTATATATGAAAATCTATTTTTGCGGAATGCCCTTTTTTATGCTGTACAATTACGGAGCCGCCATTCTTCGGGCAGTGGGCGATACGAAGAGACCGCTTCTGTTCCTGATCATTTCGGGAGCTGTCAACGCTGCGTTAAATCTGTTTCTGGTCATTGTCTTTTCCATGGGAGTGGCAGGCGTGGCCATCGCTACGGTGTTCTCGCAGATCATCTCCTGCGTGCTGGTGTTGGGATGTCTGCTTGGCACGGACAGCTGTTACCGCCTGCAGATCACAAAGCTGGGAATCAAATGGGAGTATCTGGTGCAGATCTTCCAGGTGGGAGTGCCTGCCGGAATTCAGAGTGTGGTGATCAATTTTTCTAACGTATTGCTGCAGTCTTCGGTGAATTCCTTCGGATCCATTGCTATGGCGGGATACACGGCGGCGAACAACATCTTCGGATTCCTGTTCGTATCGGTCAATTCCATCACGCAGGCGTGCATGAGCTTCACCAGTCAGAACTACGGAGCCGGGAAGAAAAAGCGTATGGACCGGGTACTTGTCGACTGCATGATCCTGTCGGTGATCGTGGCACTGACACTGGGTGGCGGTGCCAATCTCTTTGGCTCCCAACTGCTTCATATCTATACTACGGAGGCGGATGTGATCGCCTGCGGTACGGAAATCTTACTGTATACGACATTGACTTATTTTTTATGCGGAATCATGGATCTGATCCCGGGAGCACTGCGTGGAATGGGACATTCGGCGGTCCCTATGATCTTATCTATTATCGGAACGGTAGGTACGAGGATTTTCTGGATCTATGGGGTGTTCCCCATGCACCGGTCACTAATGGTACTGTTTTTATCCTATCCGGCATCCTGGACCGTGACGATACTGCTGCAGGCAGTGTGCTTCTATTTTGTAAGGAAAAAAGTACACAGTACCATGCCACAGGAAGAAGCATAAGAACATAAGACAGGCGGCTGCAGAGTGTGGAAGACTCGTGACCGCAAGGCACAGACAGTGAAAGAATTGAGGGATACTATGCTAACTAAATTCAAGAAAAAATATATCGGAGACTGGGATTTCTACCGCAGATATCTGCTGCTTGCGATCCCCATGATCCTGCAGAACGCCATTACCAATCTGGTAAGTTTTTTAGATAATATTATGGTAGGACAGCTGGGAACGGAGCAGATGTCCGGTGTCGCTATCGTGAACCAGCTGATCTTTGTATACAATCTGGCGATCTTTGGAGCCGTATCCGCAGCCAGTATCTTCGGTGCCCAGTATTTTGGCAAGGGCAATCATAAGGGGCATATGTATTCGTTCCGTTTTAAATTATATGCGACCCTGCTGGTGACCGGAGGAGCGATTCTGCTGTTTTTGACGAAGGGATCTGCGCTGATCTCCCTGTATCTGACGGATACGGTGGGGAACGGAGCTACGGATGTGGCACTGAAATACGGTCAGGAGTATCTGGCGATCATGATGGTAGGTCTGATCCCTTTTGCGGTGAACCAGTCTTATGCTACGAATATCAAAGAGACCGGGCAGACTTTTATTCCCATGTTAGCCAGCTTCGTGGCGGTGGGAACCAATGCGTTGTTAGATTATCTGATGATCTTCGGCATCGGACCTTTTCCCCGTATGGGTGTAGCGGGTGCGGCACTGGCTACGGTGATCGCCCGTTACATTGAGGCATTGATCGTGATCATCTGGGCACACATGCACAGGGCGAAGAACCGCTATCTGGAAGGAGCCTATACCGGCTTCGGTATTCCTTTTGCGGAACTGAAAGCAATTCTCGTCAAGGGCTTCCCCCTGATGATGAATGAAGTAATGTGGGCAGCGGGTATGACCACCGTGACCCAGTGTTATTCCATCAGAGGACTGGATGTAGTGGCAGGACTGAATATCGCATCCACCATTACGAATCTGTTCAATATTGTATATCTGCAGTTAGGTTCCTGTATCAGCATTGTGGTAGGACAGTATCTGGGCGCCGGAAAGCTGGAAGAGGCGAAGGATGCGGACAATAAGATGATCGTATTCAGTGTCTTCTGCTGTGTGATCATGGCAGCATTGATGTTCGTGGTGGGAGGATTTTTCCCCGGTATTTATAACACTTCGGAAGAGATCAAGGGACTGGCTACGCAGTTCATCGCAGTCTCTGCGATCATCATGCCGTTCTGTGCATTCAGCCATGCATCCTATTTTACTCTGCGTTCCGGCGGCAAGACGGTGGTAACATTTTTGTTTGATTCCGTATTTACCTGGGTGATCGTGGTACCTGCGGCTTATCTGCTGGCACACTTTACCGGGCTGGGGATCGTAGGTATCTATTTCCTGGTGCAGGGTACGGAGATGATTAAAGTGATCATCGGATACTGCATGGTGAAGAGCAATGTCTGGGTGGTACAGATGGTATAAGATGACAGGGAGCAGCAAGGAATTGCAAAAAAACAGTATAAATATAAAAGAAAGGGAGCGTAATCAGTATGAATATGGCACAAAAGATTTTATTGATCATAGGGATAGTATTTGCTGCAGTCGGTGCAATGGTGGCGGTAGTATTTGTATTTGCAGGCATCGGCATGGCATTCCAGGAAATGGGAGTATTTCTGGTACTACCGTTGTTTTTCATAGTATTAGGAGTTTGCTTTATTGCGGCAGTGCTTACCGGGATGCATAAAAAGTCAGTCATTGTAAAAAAGGGAACCAGATATGCTGCCAAGATCTATAGCTATACGGAAAATACTGCCTATACAGTAAACGGGAGATTTCCAGTGAACGTGGTCGTACGATTTTTTGACAGAAACCAGGTCAGACGGGAGGCTGTGATTCCTACGGCGTTTGAAAAAGGAGCCGGAGCTTATCCCATTGGCATGACTATGGATATCTACGAATATCAGGGGAAATACGGATGGGATTCCCAGTCTGTCCGGGATGAAATACTACCGGGAGAACAGGAACTGATGGATGATAAACCGGTGGATACCTCCAAACTTCGCATGAAAGCCGTGCAGTGTTCGAACTGTGGTGCTTCCTACCAGGCAGCAGCAGGATATACCGGAAAATGCCCCTATTGCGGTAGTTATTATAACGTAGAGTAGGTGCAGATTCAACGAATTGTTTCCAGCAACCTTTAAGCTTAGTGCCGGTCGCACTGATACCATGTACTTCAGCACACGGTACGGTTATGAAGTCGAACATAGTACATCGTTCTACAAATAACCAGACCAATATCCAATCCCCGTTATTGGTCCAGTTAATTTCTGAATGCTGTGCCGGAAAAAGCTGTACACAGTGATGATCCGGTATGTGGCACCGGTGATGATACTGGTACTGTTTCTACAATCTACCGGAGTTTTGTCGTAGGATTTGGCAGGATCAGTCCGGCTGCGTTTCTTCCGGTAAGATCAGGGTATCCTGCGTTACAGGTGTTTCAAAATTTGTATAGTGGAGTTGGATCGTCTCAAGAATGCGATTAAAATCAGATTCCAGAGTATACCAGTCCGTCAATGGAATGGAGGCTTCCAGTTGCAGAGTATTTCCCTGCAAGGGGATGTCGGGATTGGATAATGTAATGTAGACCCAATATTTTTGTTCCGTCTGGTAGACCTCAGTATTTTTCCAGCCACTGAGATTTCCGTAGGGCAGAGTGATCTCCTCACTGGTGACACCCGTACCACAGATCCCAAGCATGGGTGAATAGGAAAGAGTAAAGGTGTCATCGGGATATGCAATATTCCAGAAAACGATGGTATCGGTGATAGTCTCATTGACATTCACACTGCGGATCTCATAGTTCCAGGTCTCCGGAAGGGATAGGGAAAATTGCACTGATCCAAGATCACAGAGGGCTTCATTCCCTATGGAGATCGCCAGATCGTCGGCAGGACCGGTCTCCGGACATTCCGTGGGATCGATACTTTCTGCGATGACCGGCGCCACTGGTCCGGGAGCAGTGGGATCCTGCATCCCGAACCTTTCGGAAGCCTCACAGCCTGCCATAGACAATGCCAGCAAAGTGGTCAGTGATAATAGTAAAATTTTTTTCTTCATAAAATATACCCCCTAAAAAATCGTAAAATGTTAGGATAATCTATACTATAAAACGATTTTTGTGAGGGTAAGTTTCGTTAACTTGAAAGTTAGTTAAGAAAATTATATCTAATCCCCGTAGCCCTTGGCAGGGTATAAGAAACGCGACACGCTTGCGCTCTGTC